>CANQOC010000001.1 GCA_947625375.1 uncultured Clostridia bacterium
GGCAGACTTATTTTACCACACTTGGGCACATTCTTCTTTTTTTATTTTTGGTGTACAAGATGTATTGTAGTCTAACATATATTAAATAAGATTTTGCGGCGCAGATATTGAATTATCCGAAAATATCTGGTATAATTACAGTATATCTTGCTTTGCGAAAGGAATTTAAAAATGGCGGAAAAATCTGTAGTGGTGACGAACATCGACTCGATGCTGAGCCTGTTCGGAAGCTATGACGAAAATATAAAGATTATCCAGCGCGAGCTCGGAGTTGACATATTAAGCCGCGGCAGCGACATTCGCATAACCGGTCCCGACGCCGCCGTCGAGCGCGCTTATATCTGTGTCAACGGTCTTCTAAAGGTCGCGGAGCGCGGCGAGAACATCACCGAGCAGCAGGTCAGGTATTTCATCTCGATGGCCGGCGAAACCGACCCAGACGAGATTGCCGGACTTTCGGACGGCGGAATCTGCGTCACGACGAGCGGAAAAATCATCAAGCCGAAGACCCTCGGACAGAAAAAGTATATCGACTCGATTTCCGAGAACACTATCTCCTTCGGAATCGGACCCGCCGGCACCGGAAAGACCTTCCTTGCGGTGTCGATGGCGGTCCGGGCGTTCAAGGCGCACACCGTCTCGAAGATTATCCTCACCCGTCCCGCGGTCGAAGCGGGGGAGAAACTCGGATTCCTTCCCGGCGACCTCCAGAACAAGGTTGACCCGTATCTGAGACCGCTATATGACGCGCTTTTCGAGATGCTCGGCCCCGAGACGTTTTCGAGATTGCAGGAGCGCGGGTCAATCGAGGTTGCACCGCTCGCATATATGAGAGGGCGGACGCTCGACGAATCTTTCATCATTCTCGATGAGGCACAGAACACCTCTCCGGAACAGATGAAGATGTTCCTGACCCGCCTCGGATTCAACTCCAAGATGGTCATCACCGGCGACGTCACACAGATTGACCTCCCGAATCCGCGCAACTCGGGACTTGTCGAGGCGATAAAGGTACTTAAGAACGTCAAGGACATCGGCATAAATCACTTTACCGAGAAGGACGTCGTGCGGCACAGACTTGTACAGGATATCGTCAAGGCTTATGAGCAGTATAACAGCGAAAGGAGCCGCCGAAGATGAACCCGAGCGTCGAAATCTATAACCGCCAGCGCAAGCTCGGAGTGACTCCAGAGCTTCGCGAGCTTATTAGCAGCTGCTGTGCGGCGGTGCTTTCCTGTGAGGACTTCCGCGAGCCGGCTTCGGTCGACGTGACATTTGTCAGCAACCGTACGATAAGGGAATATAACCGCGAGTACCGCGAAATTGACCGAGCGACCGACGTTCTTTCGTTCCCGGCGGGGGAGGGCGGCAATTATCCCGTCGACCCCGAGACCGGGCGGCATATTCTCGGTGACATCGTCATATCGCTTGAACGCGCGGCGGAACAGGCGCGGGAGTATGGGCACAGCTTTGAGCGCGAGGTCGGATTCCTGACGGTGCACTCGATGCTCCATCTTTTAGGATATGACCACATCGACGAGTCGGACGGCGACATCATGAGGGCGCACGAAAAGGCGGTGCTGAATAAAATTGCTTTGACGAGGGGCTGAAAACATGACAAAAAGCGCATTTATAACCATTCTCGGACGGCCGAACGCCGGTAAGTCGTCGCTATTAAACGCGATGATTGGCGAAAAGATTGCGGCGGTAAGCTCGAAGCCTCAGACCACAAGGACAAAGATTACCGGTGTGCTCACAGAGGGGGAGACCCAGCTTGTTTTTATCGACACCCCGGGGATTCTCAAAGAAAAGGACAAGCTTGCGTCGCACATGATAAAGGCAATCGACAGCTCGGTCAGCTCGATTGACGCCGTTCTGCTCGTCGTCGACGCCGAAAAGAGGGCAGGGGAGCAGGAAAAGTCCCTTCTTTCAAAGATTTCGCGGAACACTCCGGTGATTCTCGTCGTCAACAAGGTCGATTTATTCGAGGACAAGACCGCGCTAATGCCGGTGATTGCCGAGTATTCAAAGCTGTATGATTTCGACGACGTAATTCCGGTCTCTGCGCTTAAAAGCGACGGACTCGATATCATCAAGGAAAAGCTGATGAGCTATGCTGCCGAGTCGCCGCACTACTTCCCGGACGGCAAATTCACCGACCAGCCCGAGAGGGTGATTGTCGCGGAGATGATAAGGGAAAAGCTGCTCGAGCTGCTCTCCGACGAAGTGCCGCACGGAATCGCCGTCGGCATCGAGATGATGGACGAGCACGACTTGAAGAGCGGCGAGGCGATTTTGGACATTGTCGCGACTATATACTGCGAAAAGGAGTCGCACAAGGGGATTGTCATCGGAAAGGGCGGAGCAATGCTTAAAAACGTCGGAAAGCTCGCCCGCGAGGACATCGAGCGCTTCTTCATGATAAAGACAAACCTGAAGCTCTGGGTAAAGGTCAAGGAAGGCTGGCGGAACCGCGAGGGACTTATCAAGAACTTCGGTCTTTCGTCCGACTGATTTTTCCACTCATATTTTTAAATGTGCGGTCAACCATAATTGAGGACAAATATTACGAAAGCGGTGACCGTTACGGAAAATCTATGGGATAGGTTTATGGCGTCCGGCGCCATAGCCGACTACATTATTTATAAAAAGACATCAAGACAAAGCGGTGACGGAGATGCTGACGACATTAAAAGGACTTGTGCTTCGGGAAAGAAGCCTCGGCGACAACGATAAATTCCTTGATATCCTCACCGACGGCAGCGGACTCATCGAGGTACTCGCAAGGGGAGTCAAAAAGCCGAACTCGAAGAACGCCTCGGTGTCACAGCTGTTCTGCTACGCAAAATACTGCGTGTCCGAGAGCGGCGGGAGATATACCCTGAACAGCGCCGAGCCGATTCGCACCTTTTACAGCCTCAGCGAAGAGCTTGAACGCTTTGCGCTCGCAAGCTATTTCGCCGAGATGACCTCTTTTATCGCGACACAGGAGACCCCGAACAACGAGGTTTTAAGGCTTATACTTAATTCGCTGCACTTTCTGTCACTTAAAAACCGCAGTCTTTTGGCGCTTAAATCGGTCTTTGAATTCAGGCTTATGTCCGAAATCGGTCTTATTCCCAACCTTATCGGCTGCTGCGAATGTCTTAGGTACAGCGCGCCTCAGATGCAGTTTGACCTAAGGGGCGGGCGGCTTTTCTGTGAGATGTGCTTCGGTACGCGCGACATGACCGACGTCGTTCCGCTTGACATGCGTCTTTTGCATTACCTTCGGTATATCGCGCTGACCGATATGCAAAAGCTCTTCAACCTTAACATAGCGCGGGAATACCTTGTCCCGCTCACAAACATCACCGAGCGCTATGCCGAGATACAGCTTGACAGGCGCTTTGCGACACTCGACTTTTTTAAGTCGCTGACAAACGGACAGATACTATGAACGAACACTATCAGACACTTGAACTGCAGAAAATTCTTGAAATGCTCACCGACGAATGTTCAAACGACGCTTCAAGGCGGCTCGCGGCGTCGGTCGAGCCTTCGTCCGACATTGACACCGTCAGATTGGAAAATGCCCGCACCTTTGACGCATATTCCGCATCTGCAAGAATCGGAAGTCCGAGCTTTTTCGGCTTCACCGATGTGCTGTCAATCGCAAACAGGGCGAAATCCGGCGCACAGCTGAGTCTGCGCGAGCTTTTGGACGTCTCAAAAATGCTCACACAGACCGAGGCGCTTTTATCCTGGAGAAGACAGCTTGAGGGCGAATTTAAGCTCGACTTCCTCTTTGAATGTCTCTTCGACAACAAGCACCTAAACGACCGCATAACCGAGTCGGTGTTGAGCGAGGACGAGCTCAGCGACAACGCCAGTCCCGAGCTTGCGTCAATCCGCAGAAAGATATCGAACGCCGGCGCAAAGATTCGCGAAAGCCTCGACAGAATAATGAAGTCCGCCGACACCAAGGACTGCCTACAGGACAACTTCATCGCGATGCGCGACGGAAGATACGTCCTTCCGGTGAAGTCGGAGCATAAAAACGCCGTCGCGGGACTTGTCCACGACACCTCCGCCAGCGGACAGACCTATTTTATCGAGCCGATGGCGGTCGTCGAGGCAAACAACGAGATTACGATACTTAAGGGCAGGGAGCAGGAGGAAATCGAGCGGATTATCGCCGAGATGTCCGCCGAGTGTGCCGCGTTCTCGGAACAGCTTTCCTCCGATTATACCGCCTGTGTACAGCTGAATCTATATTTCGCAAAGGCGTCTCTCGGCGCAAGAATGGCGGCGACGGTCCCCGAAATCGTCGACAGCGGCGAGATTGTCCTTAAAAAAGCGAGGCACCCGCTGATTGACAAGAACAGAGTCGTGCCGATAGACTTTGAGCTGGGAGGGGAGTATGACAGTATGATTATCACCGGTCCTAACACCGGCGGTAAAACGGTCATACTTAAGACGGTCGGACTACTCACGCTTATGACGATGTGCGGACTTATGATACCGGTTTCCGACGGCAGCAAGGTCACGGTCTTTGAAAAAATCCTCGTCGACATCGGCGACCAGCAGTCGATTGAGCAGAGTCTTTCGACGTTTTCGTCCCATATGAACAAGGTCGTTGAGATACTCAACACCGTCGACAGCCGCTCACTTGTGCTCATCGACGAGCTCGGCTCGGGCACTGACCCTCTCGAGGGCGCGGCGCTCGCGGTCGCCATCATCGAAAGAATCAAGGACAGCGGCGCAAAGCTCGTCACGACGACGCACTATCAGGAGCTTAAGATGTACGCCCTCGAGACCGACGGCGTCGAAAACGCGTCCTGTGAATTCGACGTCAAAACGCTTATGCCGACCTATCGGCTCATCATCGGCTCGCCGGGAAAATCGAACGCGTTCGCAATATCCGCGCGGCTCGGTCTTGATAAAGACATCATCAGCGCCGCGGAGGAGATGCTGACAGGGGAGTCGCGACGGTTTGAAAAGATACTCGACAACCTCGAAGCGACCCGTCAGCAGCTCGAAAAGAACACACAGCTCGCCGAGCAGTATCGCCTTGAAACCGAGCGCCTTAAAAACGAGATTGCCGAAGAGCGGAAAAAGCTCTTTGAGACAAAAGACAGGGAGATTGAGGCCGCAAAGCGTGAGGCGCGCTCGATAATCGAGCGAATCAGCCGTCAGTCGGCACAGCTGATGGACGAGCTTGAGGATATCCGCAAGGCAAAGGACAAGGAAGAGTTTTCCAAGCGCGTCTCGGACCAGAAGATGCAGTATAAGCGCCAAATCAACGACCTGTATGACGAGGCCGCAAAGCTCTCCGACAGCGGCGAAACATATGTTCTACCGCGACCGCTCAAAAAGGGCGACGACGTCTCAATCGTCGACGGCAACAAAAAGGGCATTGTGATATCTCCGCCGGACCAGAGCGGCAGCGTTATGGTACAGGTCGGAATCATGAAGACGAAGGTGCACGTCTCGAAGCTGAGGCTTGTCGAAAAAGAGATTACGTTCAACAACAAGAAGCTGCCGACCGCAGGAGTCTCGAAGACCGTTGAGAGCAGAGCGACGCGCCGTCCGGAGCTCGAGCTCGATATCCGCGGGTACACCGTTGACGAAGGCCTGTACGAGCTCGACGCGTTCATCGACCGCGCGCTGATGAGCGGCAACAAGGTTGTCACGATAATCCACGGCAAAGGCACCGGTGCTCTGAAGACCGCGGTCCGGAACCGCTTGCGCCGGCACCCGTCGGTACAGTCGTCCCGCAAGGGAGTCTATGGCGAGGGCGAAGACGGCGTAACCGTGGTCGAGCTTAAATGAGGGGAGTGACTAAGGGATATATGAAAATGTGCGCAAAATAAAAATTTTGTGCACATTAGGGGAGTGCAAAACTCCATTATCTCCTTTATATATGAAAGAAGCTTTTAAACAGGACTGCCCGCCATATCTGCGGGACTATCTTACATATGTCCGAGTTATACGCAATCACACCGAGCGCACCGAGGACGAATACTATATTGACCTCAGAACATTCCTGCGCTATCTTAAGGTCTATAACGGCGACGTTCCGGAAAATGCCGATTTTGAACAGATTACAATTAAGGACGTTCCGCTGTCATATGTCGAAAACTTTACGCTCAACGGCGCGTATGAATATATGAACTTTCTGCTCGACAAGCGCGGCAACAATAACGACGCCCGTTCGCGCAAAACGTCCTCGCTCCGTCAATTCTACGAGTATCTCTCAAAGAAAGCCATGCTGATAAAATCAAACCCGATTGAACAGCTTGAACATCCCAAGGCGGCCCAGAAGCTCCCGAAGTTTTTGGAGCTTGAACAGAGCCGGCAGCTGCTGTCAGAAATTGACAGCAGGAATCAGAAGCGCGACTTCTGTATAATCACGCTGTTTCTGAACTGCGGAATGAGGCTGTCCGAGCTTGTCGGACTGAATATCGGCGACTACAGCGAATCCGCGCGGACGCTCAGGGTCTTCGGCAAGGGTCAGAAAGAGCGAATCATCTATATAAACGACGCCTGTATATCCGCGCTGAACGACTACTTAAAGGTACGCCCGAAGTCGGAAACCGAACCCGATGCGCTCTTTATATCCGGCTATTCATACGGTCATAAAAGGCTGTCAAACCGCCGTGTACAGCGGATTGTAGAGGACCAGCTCAACCGCGCCGGACTCGGCAATCTCGGGATATCGACCCATAAGCTGAGGCACACCGCCGCGACGCTGATGTATGAATACGGCGGCGTCGACCCGATGGTCCTGAAAGAAGTTTTGGGGCACAAGAGCGTCGCCACGACACAGATTTATACTCACCTCTCCGACGCCGACCGCCGAAATGCCGCGGAGAACTCCCCTCTCGCTAACTTTAAAGCACCAAAGCGCAAGGAGGACGCTCAGGCTCCGTCCAACGGCGATGACAAAGAGTAAACTTTTACAGAATGTATAAAAGGACTTGCAGCTAATCCGCAAGTCCTTTTCTGATGTCGAGCTCGGTAAAGTAGTCGTCGAGCCTCTTGACCGCCGCCTCAATCCGCTCCGAAAGCCCGTCTTCATAGATGTCTTCATACGGCAATTCCTCGAAGTGAACGCCGCTTCCTATCATTGATACACACCTGAATTTAACGCCGAAGCCGTCGCACGACTCCTTGAATTTAAGGAGAAACTCCGCGGCTTCGTCGCTGTTTAACACGACGTCGCCGGCAAAATAGAAGCTTATCTCCCCGATTTTTTCGCCGAAGTCCTCGACGTTGTACATTCTGTTCGCTTCGAGCGAGCTTATCGAGATATCCTCACCAAACGCCGTCGGAAAGCCTTCGACGGGTATGTCCTCGCGGAAGACAAGCCGCCCCCAGACGTTGTAGACCTCGAACGGCAGGTCTGTGTGCGAAGCGACATAGTTTACGGCGTCGTCGTATTCGCTGCTGAGGCGGTATGCCGTGTTGATGCCGTCGGTGACGTAATAGCTCATGTCGTCGGTGATTCTCCCGAGCATATCGGTGTCGAGATAAAAGCTTCCGTCAATCTGTTTCTCTGAGCTGAGCCGGACTGAATATCCTCCGCCGCTCTTCCAGTCGTAGTTTACGCTTTCAATCACATATCCGCCGCCGTCGAGGTTGTCGGCGATATACTTTTTGCCGGCATTATATGCCATCAAGCGCGAGACGGGATTTCCGAGGAAAAGGTTCGCAAGGACAATCAGTCCGACAATCATCGCTGTCGCAAGGAAGAACGCGCCGATTTTAAGCGCTTTAATATGCTTTTTCATCGCTTATCCTCCTTTCTGAACGCAAAGGCATAGAGCGCGGCGATTATGATTCCGACAAAGGCGGCGGGAATATAGTAAATCAACATTCCGAAATATCTGACCCAATAATCGGTTTCAAAAGTCAGGAGCATTTCAAACACTGTCGACAAAACGAGGATTATCGGGATATTGTAAAGCGCACGCCATTTCATTATCACATATCCGAGGGCGCCGATAATCGGCATAATCACGATATTATATAAGATTGATGAATGATGTATCAGGCTGACGCCGATGACAGAGCCGAAGATTATTATCATCGCCGTCAGGATTTCGATTCGACCTCTGAGCTTCTTCAGTGAGCTTTTAAATCCCGGGACGCCGTCCGGGATTTCGCTTTCCTGCGGGCAGTCCTTTATTTTCTCAAGCTCGGCGCGGCAGTCCTCGCAGCCGCCGAGATGCTCTTCGACAAACTCGCGGCTGTCTTCGCTCAGCATATCCTCGGCATAAAGCGGCAGAAGGTCCTTTATAATGTTGCAGTTATTTTTCACCGTCTTCTTCCTCCAATCTTTCCTTAATCATAAGCTTTGCGCGGTGATACGTCACGCACGCCCAGTTGTCGGTCTTTCCGAAAATCCGCCCGATTTGCTTGAAGCTCAGCTCGGCGTACACCCGCCACATGAATACCTCTTTATAAGGCTCGGGGACGGCGTGGAGGAGCATTTTTATCCTCTCCGCCTCGATTCTTCCGGCGACGTCGTCCTCGACCGATTTTGTGTCCGGAATGTTGTCTGCCTCGTCGATGGCGACCGTGCGCTTCTGCCGCTTTTTATAGCTGAAATAACAGTTTTTGGCAATCTGACAGAGCCAGACCCTTGTGTCGCAGTCCCCTCTGAAGCTGTCGATTGAGCGCATCGCTCTAAAGAAGGTGTCGCATGTGATATCCTCGGCGACGCCTGCGTCACCCGACATTCTCAGGATAAAGCGGTATACGTCGGCGAAGTATGTGTTATAGATGTCCTCAAAGCTCACGCGCTCACCTCTTCTCCCCTTTTGTATATATGACTCCGCAGGACAGAAAATCTTACGGAGAAATCAAAAAAGAGCCGCAAGCACATCAAAGCCTGCGACCGAAGCACAAAATATGGCGCGTCTTACTGGACTCGAACCAGTGGCCTACTGCTTAGAAGGCAGTTGCTCTATCCAACTGAGCTAAAGACGCAAAATATGTTCCGCAAAAGAAATCTTCTGCGGAAAAAGAAATGGAGCGGGTGATGGGAATCGAACCCACGCGACCAGCTTGGAAGGCTGGAGTTCTACCATTGAACTACACCCGCGTCACCGAGTGTTATTTATTATATCATCTGTCCGAAATATTGTCAAGCGATTTTTTAAAAAAATATTTTTGCTGTCGACAATAACCGACTGACATGTTATTTTTGTTGATTTATTATATAAAAAGCACCCAAAACCCACCGTACCTCGAAAAGAAAAGAGGCACTATGCTGCACTATAGAATTATAAGCGAAAAATGTTCCGTCGATGGCGCGGAACATACGGTATACGGTATCGCCGCAGTCGGCGGCGACGGGAACGTAATCTGCTCCGTCGGCAATATCACGCCGAATAAGGAAAAGGCAGAGCGGTTGGCGCTGCTCTGCGAAACGGCCGCACTCTCCCCTATCCACCTTCGTGACGTCGCCGAGGACTATGTCGTCTCGGATACATATTGACATTGGCGTCAGCAGCGTTATAATGGTAGAAAGGAGGCCGAAAACTATGGAAATCAAAACTCTCACACTTAACGAAAAGCGAAACGTAACCCTCACCGCGTATCTCCAGCCGGTCGGCGGTGAATTCTGGGGAATGACCAAGCGCCCCGCAATAATCGTCCTTCCCGGCGGCGGATATCAGTATTGCTCCGAACGCGAGGCGGACCCGGTCGCGTTCCCCTATCTTGCCGCGGGATATCAGGTGTTCACGCTCAGGTATTCCCTCAACGACGATTCCGAGTGGGACAACCCCTTAAAGGACTATGACGCCGCATTCGAGGCGATATGTGAAAACGCCGAGGAGTGGCACGTCGACACCGAGCGAATCGCCGTCATCGGATTTTCCGCCGGAGGTCACCTTGCGGCATGCGCCGCGACCATGGCGAAGCACCGCCCACACGCCGCGATTTTGGGATATGCCGTGATAAGCTCGGTCGACACATGGAACGCAAGGGGGACGCCCGACCCGTCCAAAGCGGTCGACGAAAAAACCTGTCCCTGCTTCGTCTTCGCTTCCCGCAACGACGGAACGATCCCGATTCGCGATTCGGTAAACTTTATTTCCGCGCTGACCGACGCGGGAATCCCCTTTGAGACTCACATATATTCCTTCGCAAATCACGGCTTCTCGACCTGCGTTCCCGCAATCAACAACCGCGACTGGTGCTGCAACCGCGCCGGCGATTGGGTCGGCGACAGCATCGAGTGGCTCCGCGAAACCGTCGGAGACTTTACCGACGGGATCCTTGGCGATAAAAAGAGATGGTAATAAAACAGCCGCTGTCAGCTTTGACGGCGGCCGTTTTTATTATTCGATTGTCGAATGGGTCTCGCGCGGATACCTGAACTGTCCGATTGTATAGCTTACGTTCGAGACGTTCGCAAAGGTGTCGGGGTATTTCGCCAGAATCTGTTTCAGCAAAACGAGCTGGTGCTTATTTACAACACAGATGAGCATGTTCTTTTTGTTGTGTGTATAGCAGCCCTCGGCGTTGATAAGCGTTGCGGAATGACCGAGCTTATCGATGACCTCTTTCGCGATTTCCTCGGGATAGTCGGTGATAATCTCGAATCTGAGCGCTTCCTTTGCGCCCTTGAGCATTTTATCGCTGACAACGCTCATCGAATAGCAGTAGAGCACGCAGAGGATTACCGGCTCGAAGTTGAATCCGTAGACAAAGAAGGACAGCACCGCGACGACCGAGTTGAGCACAAATGTCACCCAGACAAAGTCGTATGACGGCTTGAATTTGTGAATCAGCGCCGCGACAAGCTCGGTTCCGCCCGAGCAGCAATTCATCGAGAACGCGACCCCGAGTATCGCTCCGCCGAGAATTCCGGCGACAAGAGGCCCAATGATGGTGCTTGTCCCCGTATCGGTCTGATACATGATTGCGCTGAGGTCGACCTTTGAGAGAAAAATCAGCGCGAGCGAGAACGTCAGGATATATACAAGCGTATTCACCGCAAAGTCGCGGTTTACGAAGATAAACACCGCGATAATAAGCGGGACGTTGATTATAAGCGACAGATATCCGACATTGAGTCCGAATATGTGCTGAACCATTGTCGCGATGCCGTTAAATCCCGCCGGCGCAAAGCTGTTCGGAAAAATAAAGAGCTGATATGACAGGGCGCTGAGGAATGCCAGCGCGATAAACAGAAGATACCTCAGTAACTTTTTTAGCATCAAGGTCTTTCCTCCGACGTGTGATAATTATGCCCTTGCGACCTTTGCCGCGTCAAGAGCGGCTTCAACCTCTTTGTTGAGGTCTTCCGAAGCCTTCGCATAGTCCGCGCTGCGGGTCCAGACAGCGAGCTTAAGGGTGATTTTTCCCTCGACATGGGTCGAAACAGTGACTGCGGGGGCAATTCCCTTGAGGACGGAGGCGTTTTTGTTTGCGGCGTCGATGACGGCGGCTCTTGCGGCCTCGACATCGCTCTCGGAGGCAAGACCGTATTCAAGGCAGAGTCTGCGGTCGCCGTTGATAGAGGTGTTGACGATGTTTGCGTTGGTAAGAGTGCCGTTCGGGAGAGTTACGACGGTGTTGTCGTCGGCAAGAAGGGTCGTATAGAATATCGAGATATTCTGTACAATGCCGCTGGTGCCGCTGAGCGTGACGTGATCCCCAATCCTGAACGGGCGGAACACCACAAGAAGGATTCCGCCGGCAAAGTTGGCGAGCGCACCCTGAAGCGCAAGACCTACGGCAAGACCTACGGAGCCGAGGACCGTGACGAAGGTCGCGGCGGGGATTCCGAGAGCCATAAGGGCGGTTATCAGGGTAAGAATCTTAATTGCGACCGACGCAAAGTTAGCGAAAAAGTTCTTCGCGGTTTCGTCGAGCCTCTTGCTCCTTCTGATGACTTTTGCAACAATGCTTGCGATTACGAGTCCGGCGACGACGATTATTACAATCTTCAGTATAACCGCCGCAATCGTAGTGATAGAGTCCATTAATTGAACCATTTTATTGTTCCTCACCTTTCGGAAAATATTTATTGACGCGCTTTCGCGCATATCAACCGTAAAGTTTTATCCCGCGCTGCTCTGCGACCGACTTGTCGATAAAGGTCGTCCACTTTACAACGCTCTTCGGGTTGCTCGGCTGTAAATACAGCAGCTTCTTTTTATAATAAATGTCGAACTCGCGGTTTGGGGTATAGGGCGTCCCGCCGAGGGAATTCAGCGGCATCTCGTAGTCGATGCTCTCGCCGAAAAAGCTCCCCTTAAGGCAGAGCCTTTCGCGGTCGAGCCTTATGTGACCGCTCCCGGCGTCATAGTCCATGTCGCCGTTTTCGCCGACCGCGCCGATTTTGATGTCGTCCTCCATGACTTCATCGAGGTCGAGGCAGTCAATCTGCCAGTAAAACCACTCGTTGATTGACCCGAATCTTCCGTCCGTGAATCTGTAGCTGTCGGTAAGACGGGTCGTGAAGCCGCACTCGGCGCAGCTGACGCGGGAATTCTCGGCGGTGAGCCGGTATTCGCTCCCGCACTCGGGGCATTTGTACAATATTCCGTCAAGACCCTTTACGGTGTCCTTTGCGGGATATCTCTGCCCCTCCATCGCCTTTTCGTCGTCGTGCTTAATGACCCCGTCGACGCGGCGGGATATCTCATCGACCGACAGCCGCGACAGCTCTTCTGCGTCGAAGACCTTCGAGGTCTTAACGTCGACAAGTCCCCTCCTGAAACCCTTGTACCACTTCGGGTCGGCGAGCGCCGCGCCGTTTCCTATGACGCAGTAGACCGGTATCCCGAGGCGCTTTATGAGCTCGGCGGTCCCGGGAGTGACGGGATATGTGTTCGGTACGGCGTTCATCCTCCCCTCCGGGAAGAGAACGATGACGTTGCCCTCGTTCTTTGCGCGCATGATTCCCATTATCGTCCCGGCGTCGGCACAGAACATCTTTTTCGGTATGGCGTGCGCAAAATTCTTTAAGATAAATCTTATCAGCGGCTTGGCGAACAGGTGCTCGCTGAGGACGAATGTCGGGGTATATTTTTTACAGGCGACGCCGACCGTAATGTGGTCGATGCCCGAAATATGCGGCGCGATGATAAGCGCCGGGCCGCTTTTGAGGTCGGAGAGACCGGAGCGGTCAAACCTGAACCTTGTGCCGACAAAAATGCGGAACCAAAGCCTTACGGCGCCGAACCCGAGATAATAGACGACCCTGTTCGGGCGTCCGATTTTTTTTGCCGACTTTCCCACGACCCGCCTCCTGAATATTTCTTCTGTCATTTTAACATATTTGACCGAAAATAGCAATATAATTCCCGAAATTTTTGCAGGATTTCTTTCAGAATCCGCACAAAAGAAAAAATCCGGAAAACACTTCCGGATTTAATCTCATAAAATCAGATTTTCACCTGTGTCCCGACTTCCGACTCGGGGTCGACCGACAGCTCGCCCGAATACTCGACCCGGCCGATGTCGCACCCCTCGCCGATTCTGATGTTACGCCCCCTGACCGTCTCTGCCGACGTATTGACGAGCGAGATGTCGTCCCCCTCGATGACCCTGCACTCAAGGTGACCCTCGCCGTTGTTATTAGGGCCGATGCCGAATGTTTTCCCGTTTATGACAAGACCGAAGCCTTTTTTGCCTGCGGAGACGCGATTTCCCGAGTCGACTACGTTCAGCGTTGTACAGCCGATTTCCTCGATTTCAATGTCGCCGAGTTCAACTGTTATCTCCTCGGCGTTTAGAAGTCCGCCAATTTCCGAACAGCCGGAAATTCTCGCCTTTTCACAGCTGACGTCGCCTCTGACCGAAGCCGTTCCGCCGAAGTTGACGCTCTGTGCGCTGATGCTTCCCGAGATGTCCGACGAGCCGCTTACGCTGACCGAGTCGGCCTTGACGTCGCCGTCGATGTCGCCCGAGCCGCTCAGAGTGACCTTTCCGCGGCAGACAACGCCCTTTCCGATGTCGCCGCTGCCCGAAATCATGAGGTTTTCACATTCGACGCCTTCCGAGATGTCACCGGAGCCGGCGATATTCACGCTTCCCTCGCAGGTCACCTTTCCGCTGACATCGCCCGCGCCGAGAATTTTAAGGCTCTTACAGCTAAGGTCGCCCCTTATGTCCCCCGCGCCGGCGATAGTGACATCGCCCTCACAGTTCACGCTTCCGCAGACGTCGCCCGCGCCCATGATTTTAAGGGTCATGCAGTTAAGATTGCCCCTGATGTCGCCGGCGCCGGCAATCATGACCGAGCCGTAAATCGAGCCGTCCGGCGTAAAATCGTCGCTTCCGTAAATATTGATATCCGACATTATTATTCCTCCCTATCGTTTAATTCACCGAGCTTTTCGCCGATGGTGTCTAATTCACCGAGCTTTTTGCCGATGATGTCTAATGCACCGAGCTTTTTGCCGATGGTGTCTAATTCACCGAGCATTTTGCTGATGGTGTCCATAATGCTCCGCTCTTTTTCGTCTGAATAGATGATGACGTCCCGAACGTCTGACAAGTAAAAAAGCTTGTCACCCGAATTCGTCACAATCCGGATTTTGGGCATGACTTCGGTCTTCTTCCCGAGCTCCTTCTGAATCTCTCCGAGCGAAGAAGTGTCTTTTTTCGCCAAAATTTCTTCAACCCGGCGGCAGATAAGCTCGCGGTTAAAAAATGTCTCCTGCCCTGTAAAGGTGGACTTCTTTACAAGCCAGTCCTCCGGAATCAGTCCCATTCTCTTCCAACGGTAGAGCGTTCCGTATGAAATTCCGTACAGCTCGAGCAGCTCCTTTTTTGAAATAAGCTTGTCCAAGCGCTCACCTCCCCTGTTGTTCCGACCGCGTCCGGTCAGTGTAACAATGTTACTGTATAGAGTGTAACATAACATTGTTACACTGTCAATACCTTTTTGCAAAAAAATAAAAAAATTTCCGCACGGTTTCCCATGCGGAAGATTTTTTACTGTCACTCCCCGAATTCGACGAGCCAGTCGCCGTGGATTTCAACCTCCGAGCCGTCGCCGAGCGCCGCCCGGAACGCGCAGATATAGAGGGTGCCCTTGCCGCCCGAGCCGTCGATATAGATATTCCCCTCTTTAGAGACGAGCTTCCACCCGCCGCCGTCAACGGTCGTCTCCCCTGCCGTGTCTCCCTCGGCGTATGCCCCGAGAGGCTTGCCGGCTTCGTCGAACACACGAAAACAGCTCGGACGTATGCTGACGATGTCCGAAAACGGCTTTTTATCCGACAGCGCGATTCTGAGCGCTTCGCGGCCGCCGCCGTCATCAAAGCTCAGCGATATATCGCCGTCGTCGGCGTCTATTGCGGTTCCGTCCTCGACCGAGCCGACATAGTTTGACTTAAGGCTGAACTGCACTTCAATCCCCTCGGCGATGTTCTCGAAGTCCGTTTCAAGCTCATAGTGGGTCTTTCCGCCGCCGTCGGCATAGAGAGTGCCCGATGTCGGAAGGTCAACCACATGGACGCTTCCGTCGGCCTCGTCGAGCCAGCTGTACTGGAACATAAAGGTCATGACCTCGGTTCCGCCGGCGTCCTCGATTCTGTAGTCCGAAAGCTCGGTCATATTCCCCAATCCGCCGCTTTCGTTTTTCATGCCGACAACCGCGTTTTTGTTTTCAACGTCGATTCCAAGAAAGACGTACCCGTCGTCGTTGGTATAGGTCACCGGAGCTTTATTAAAGCTGATGTCCGAGAAGATGAACGCCGCCCCGCCTATCAGCACAAGCGCAGCGGCCGCCGCGGCAATCACCTTGAATTGCGGTCTGCGCTCATCCTTAACCGCCCTGTAGATTCCCTTTTCGATGTCGGTCATAATGCCGTCCGGGACCTTAATCAGTCCCATTGCGTCTTTTATCCTCATGATAAATCCCCCTTCTTAAGCTTTTCAACCGCCCGATAGAGCGTCGATTTTACCGTGCTGAGCGGCATTTTTTCCGCCTTTGCAATCTCCTCGAGGCTCAGTCCGCAGAGGTGCCTTAAGAGCACGGTTTTCTTCTCGCGTTCGTTGAGGCGGTCCATGATAAGTCCGAGCAGCTCCTTGGCCTCCGCGACTTCCTCGGGCGACGAAGCGCCGTCGGAGAGCGATATGTCATCGAGCGGAACGGTTTTTCGGCGCTTTCTGAGAATATCGAGCGAGGAGTTGATTGCCGTCCTGACCGCCCAAGACCGAAAATACTCGGCGCTTCTGAGCTTTTTAATGCCCCGGCAGCACCGGTAAGCCGTCTCCTGTACGGCGTCGCGGGCGTCCTCTTCGTTACGAAGATAAATAAACGCCACACTGTACAGCTCTTGGGAGACGGATTCAAACAGCTCGGCAAAAGCTGCCCTATCCCCCGAAATTGCGCGCTCGGCAAGTGTTTTATCCATTCTTTGCGACCTCCTTTTTTGCAGCTGCACAGGTTAGACGGCGACCGCCCCGAAAAAGTTTCATCGGTTTCATTATATATAAAAAAGCCGGTCATTTCAACCGGCTTCTTTATGATACATGATGGAGGGATTATCCGATTTGCGACGACTGCGCGTCGAGGATTTCTCCGGTCTTCGCGTCGATGCTGTAGCGGTAGCTGAAGACTCCGCTTTCGTTTCCGCACTCAAATCCGACGGAATATGCCCCGCCGTCGAGGTCGATTGTGAATCCGCTTATTCTCGACTCTTCGGCGCCCGCGTCGCCGAGGGCAATCGCCTTTGCGTCGGCTTCGCTTATCATTCCCTCGGGGGCATCTGTCGAAACGGCTTCGTTGGCGGGTTTTGTCGGGTCGCCGTCATAGACCGAGCCAGAGATAATCTCGCCGGTGTGCGCGTCGATTACATAAGCATTCGAGACGGTGCTGTTCACAAGTCCGGCTCTTCCGAGATAGACGTCCCTGCCGTAGCCGTTCGGTTTTTCGGGGGTATTTGCAGAGAATACCACCGACACCGCCGCTCCACTGCCGAGCTCGGGAACAGAGCCGATGTCCCTATAGATGAGCTTTTTCGCGTTATACAGACCGTAATACGAGCTGTCGGCGGTGTGAAGATGGCGGTCCTTCGCGCCCTTGATTTCGGTGACTGTCGCCTCGCTGACGCTTCCGGTCTTTCGGTCGATTTTGCAGCTGTAGGCGTATCCTCCGTGCTCGGCGACAACGGTATAGCCGTTTTCGTCGTACTCGCTGCTCGACTTATACATGCTGTCTTCACAGGCGGTCACGTTAAAGAGTCCGAACCAGTCGCTTGTGATGTCAAAGGCGTCGTTCACGGTCACTTCAAGATTTTCAGGCAGTTCCGCAACGTCCGCGCTCTTTCCGCTGTCCGACCTTGTGTATTCAAGGACGACTCCGGTCTTTCCGTCGACCTTCATCGAATAGCTGTATCTCCCCGCTGTGAAGCCGACGTTATATATCGGTCTCATTCCGCTGAGTCCGAGGCTTATCTCGGATTCGTCAATGCCTCCGACATCGACGTTTCCGCCGACAACAAGTCCGGCAAGCTCCTCCTTTTCGCCGTCCTCGGCGTGAATCACGGCATATGACGCCGCATATGAATATGCCTTCTCCTTTCCGATGTTTCCCGCGAAGACCGCCGCCGTGACCGATACGCCCAAAAGACACACCGCCGCCGCTGCCGCCGCGCATACTGCCGCTATCCTTTTAACACTTCTTTTCATAGTTATACCTCTTCTTTCCGACGCCGCCCTTTCGATTCCGGAATTTACCGCGGCTTCAAGCTCCTCCGGGACGTCTATAAGGCCGAGCGCATTCAAAATATCATCTTTCATAAGAAGTTCTCCTTCTTCAACCTGTCTGTGGCGCGGTACAGCAATGTTTTAACCGTACCGAGCGGGAGTTTCAGCTCTTTCGATATCTCTGAAAACGACATTCCGTAGAGATGCTTCATCAGGAGCACGCTTTTTTCGCGCTCATCAAGCTTATCCATGAGTATGCCGAGCGTCACCGACGCCAGCGCGGAGTTCTCGCACGAAGCTCCCTCGGATATGACCGGCGCATCGTCGAGCGGAACGATCCTTTTGCCGGAGCGAATCATATTGAGACAGCAGTTTATAAGCGTCCTGACTGCCCAAGTCCTGAAATACTCGCGGTTCTTAAGCTTTGATATGTTTTTGAAACACCTGTACGCGGTCTCCTGTACGGCGTCCAAGGCGTCATCACGGTTTTTGAGATAGATGAACGCGACGCGGTACAGCTCGCTCTGTACTTCGGAGAACAGCTCGGCAAAAGCCTTGCCGCCGCCCTCCGCCGCACGTTTAATTGTGTCGTTCTTCAAACTGAATCACCCTTTTTGCAGCGCTGTACTTATTAGACACGCGTGAACCCGAAACGGCTTCAAAAAATTCCGGAGCAGTCAGAGGCTGCCGCCGGAATCGGTGTCAAAATATCTGTTGACGCGGTAGAGATTGAGCCGACCGCTCTTCCCGATGAGCTCGACCGTGCGCATATACTTCAGAATATTGAGCGCACAGTTCGCCATGTCGGACGAAACGCCGGCGCGCGACGCAAAGTCCTTCGACGTAAACTCCTTCGGGAGACCGTCGGGTAGAAAGAGAAGATAGTCGGCGGCGTTGTCTAAAATGACCGAGTCGCCGATAGCGAAAGGAATCCTTTCGAGGCGCGTCGAGCGTTTTCGCTTGCGGCGCCCCGAGGCGCTTATTCCGCCGCCCGAAAGCTCGCGGTATTCCTCGACGTCAAACTGAATCAGGCGTACTGTTAGTTTATCCCAATCGAGGAAATATTTTATCTTTATAAGCTCGGGGAGCGCGTCGTACCAGTTTCCGACGTGCCGATGGCGCTGTGTGCGTATTATCGCGCCGGTCTCGGGGTCAATATAGACCATCTTTCTTATGCGCGGAATCGGGTGGACGACGGTGACGTCATACCCCTCGAGCATGTAGTATTCAAGCTTTTCGCGCAGGAGGTTGAATCCCCTCGTCTGTATCTCGGTGATGTGATTCCCCGAGCATATGTCGGCGGTGAAGCGCCCGATTTTTACCTCGTGGCACTCCTTCATCGGCTCGAAGTAGTTTTTCAGAAAAACGTGAAGATACTTTTCCGAAAGCGTCCCGACGCCGTTGTCGACATGAAGCTCTTCGAGCGGCATTGAGCTTAGCTCTTCAAACCGCTTTATGTCAGTCATTCGGGTGCTCCGAAATGTATTTTTCAAGGATTTCCGCCGCAAGGGTAATAAGTCCGGGACAGGGGCGGGTCTTATAAAACTCGGCGGTTCTCGGAGGCGACTCAGGCTCGGAATGACCCTCTATTCCGAGAAGCTCGCGGCAGGTGAGCGAACCGGCGCGCTCCTCGAATTCGAGGCAGAGCTTTTGGATAAGGCGGTAGTGGTCGGACTTAAGCGTATGGTCATTGACCTCGTTATAGCCGTATATCGCGCTCGCGGCCATAACCATTCCGCTGACCGCGCCGCAGGTCTCGCGAAGCCGTCCGAGTCCGCCGCCGAAGCCGCTTGCAAGCTTTAGCGCGGCGTCGCTCTCCATTCCGAATAGGTCGCAGAAGGCGCAGAACACCGCCTGTGAGCAGTTGCACCCCTGTAAAAAGAGTTCGTATGCGTATAATTTACGGTCCATAAATTAGCTCCATTACTTAGTGTAATAGCTTTCGGGCGCGCCGAAATAAGTGCGCTCCGGTTCATGCCCGACCGGATATGCGACAAGCTTTTCGAGAATGATGTTCGGGTCGCCGCCGATGATTCTGACGGTGTTGACGCCCTCGGGCACCTCAATGTTCGTCTTTACGCGGCGGATTTTTTCAAGGACCTCGGTCCCCCAGACCGCGCTGCCGTGCATTCCCGGCTTATAGCCGTCGGGGACGGTGTGTATAACGTCGACGTCTCCGCCGTTCACCGATACGCCGATTCTTAGCTTAGCGTCAATCGCGACGGGGTTGCGGTTGCTGAGCCAGAGTTCAAGCTTATATTCCCCGGCTTTTTCGGCCGCAAAGCTGTATTCCATATACGGCGCGTCGGCGATATATGCGTCGGTGTCCTTGTCGAGATATTTCGAGGTCGACGGCAGAATCTTCATCGCCGGGGTGTCGAGTCTCGAAAGATGGTCGATTCCGAGCCACTCGGCGCCGTCAAATCCCTTTTTAGCCGAATAGTGCGACGCTTCAATCGAGATATATCCCTCGGTGTCGACAAACGTCATCGGCGGATAGCTGTATTCCCCGCCGGCATAGACCTTCATCTTTGCGGTGGTCTTCCCGAGCGGCTTGTCATACATCTCTTCGTCTGGGTCATAGACCTTTTCGCCCTTGAAGAGACATTCGACCTCGACGCTTGCGCAGTCGGTTCCCGAGAGCGCGGCGCGGTCGCAGAAGACATCGACCGAGACTATCCCCTCTTCGGGAAGAAGCGTCCCCGACGTCCTCTCGAATTTAAGCCAAGGCTTGTCGCAGCGGATTTTATATTCAACCTCGGCCGAGCTTCCGGTCTCGATGTTTACGGTGATGCGCTCGGTGTCGGGGCGCATGAATTCGCGGTTTTCGAGCACCGGCGACGACACCCAGTAGGTTCCGATTGAATACTTCTCACTTCCGGCGAACGAGACATATGACTTCGGCGACGGCACCGGCACGACCTCGCTGACGAGCGGATATCTCCAGTCCTCGTTGTTCCAGCTCCTGAACCCGTGGTGCGCCGAATCGGCCATATGAATCCACTTTCCGTCAAGAAGCGAATCGAATTCGCGGCGAAGGTCGTCGTCAAGCTTCGAGCGCTTTTTGACGCAGTCGAGATACTTATTCGCGGCAAGGCTTCCGTGCGAAGCATAGAAGCCGTTCAGACCCGCTTCGACCGACATCTGTACAAGATTGAGCGACGCAACCGCGGGATAGTAAAGCTCATAGAACACCGACGCCTTTATCGGCTCGGGCGCGTTCTTATAAAGCCTGTCCGCGGTGTCGATGATGTTCTGACACTCCGAAAGGACCTTTTCGCCCTCTCTGAAGCTTATCGGAGAATATACGTTCTGATTCATCGACTCGGGGGTGCGGGCGTTGTTGTATTTGGTGTACCCGTTGAGGACGGTGAAGACGTCCTCGAGCTGTGCCTCGTCGAACCAGTCGCCGTATTGCTGCCTAATCCAGTCGCGGACAAAGCCTTCGACGCTGTTGAGCGCGGTCGTGCCGTATTTCTCGAAGTCATACGCGAGCGCCATGAAGTAGCAGAGCGGATATTCAAGTCCCTTTATGTCCCCGAGGTTCACTATCCAGAGGTCGCGGATTCCGTAGTCATAAGCCATCGTCATCTGTTCCCATGTCTTCGAGAGGCGGTTGGTGTTCATCCACTCATAGGAAATCGACGCGCCGTGGTAGTCGTAGTGATAGTACATTCCGAAGCCGCCGTTGTGGTCGCGGTCGGAGTCGTCGGGGATAAAGCGAAGATTTCCGTATGTATCGTCACAGAGCATCAGGGTGACGCCGTCGAGAGCGTCCCAGTTTTTAAGTCCCGTTGTGTTCTTGTCGCCGTGATAGAAGTCCTCGACCTCGTAGTAAAGCGCGAGCATTCTCGGAATATTCGACAGCTCAGGGTCGACAATCTCTTTCATCAGCTGATTCTGTGTGTTGATGACGTTTCTTAAGACGTTGATGTTGTCCTCGAGGGTTGCGTTCTTTCCGAGGAGGAGCGAGTCGTTCTCGCCTCTCATGCCGATTGTGATGAGGTTTTCAAAGTCCTTGCTTCTCTTGAGTCCGTCGCGCCAAAATTCGGTGATAGCGTCTTTATTCGAGATGAAGCTCCAGGTGTTGTCGTCTCCGTATTTCTTATAAATATGCTGCCACTCGGCGCCGGCTCTGCACATCGGCTCGTGGTGGGACGCTCCGACGATGATTCCGTATGTGTCGGCGAGCTCGGCGTTGAGGAGTCCGGGGCCGTCGTCCCAGAACTGTCCGGTCCACATCGCGGGCCAGAGATAGTTTCCCTTAAGCCTTAAAATAAGCTTGAACACATGGTCATACGCCTTTGCGTTATAGCCGCCGAAGCGCTTTTTGCTCCAGCCGCCGAACGCCGGCCAGTCGTCGTTGATGAAGAGTCCGCGGTACCTCACCGACGGCACCTTAGAGACAAATGGCAAGTCAAGCGAAAGAACGACCTCACTCTTTTGCTTCGGGACGACGTCACCCCAATAGACGAGCGGCGAGACGCCGATTCTCTCCGAGACGTCGAAGAGGCCGTATATCGTTCCCCTCTTGTCGCTGCCGCAGATGACGAGCGCTTCCTCGATGCCGCTTCTGCCGTCAAAGGGGTTTTTCAGGACGGTGAGCGAGAACACCTCGCGCTTTCCGCTGACCGCCGAGGTGTCTATAAGTCCCTTTTCGGCGAGATTATCTATGATTTTTGATTTCCCGAGGGTTCCCACGACGATGACGCTCTTCGAGGCCGCTTTTTCGATTGAGTCAACGACGTTCGGGAGCTTTCCGCAGACGAGCGAGATGTCCCTTGCATGCTCCCCTGCAATCATTCTTACGCCCTTGAAGTCCTCCGCGTCAACGACAATGTCGCAGACGCCGCCGGAATATATTCTGAAATTGCTCATAATCGCCTCTCCATTTCAAAAAATTTTTATCCCTACAATTATAGCACAATCGGCGGACGTTTGCCATAGTTTTTTGAAAAATATATCTTCCCGCAAGCAAATCTGCCGTAATGCAAGGATTTTTCCGATATATCATCAAAAAAAGGGCGACTTCCGTCACCCCGAGTATCACTTCGCCCGCGTTTTTATCTCCGACTTCGCGGTTCGGAAGATGTTTATAATCCTGTCTTTATAGAGTATGCTGACTATTCCTATCACGGCGACTATTGCCGAAAGAACGATTGCGAGGACGATATTTCCATTTCCGAGACTCGACCCGAAGACGATTGACATTATCATCGACGGCGCTCTTGCGCTTATCGAGAGGACAAAGAACGTCGACGGCTTAATCTTCGTCAGCGGAGCAATATAGGTGAGCGCGTCCTTCGGCATGACCGGTATAAGGTAGAGAATGAAGACGGCAAGCTCGACCTTCTTTGTGTCCTGTAAAAATCCGAGCTTTTTGATTCCCTTTGAGTCGACAAGAGCCTCGACAAGCGGCATTCCGAGAAGTCTTACGATGTAAAACACAACCGCTTCGCCGGCGAATGTCCCGAGTATGCAGAGAACCGAACCCCAGAATCCGCCGAAGAGGACTCCGCTCAGAATCTGTACCACCGCGCCGGGAATCAGCGCCACAACAATCTGCAGCACCTGTAAAAAAAGGAACACCGCGACGCCGAGGATAAGGTTGCTGTCGACAAGAGCCTCGAGCCTTGCCCTCCCCTCGTCGCTCGCGAGCATCGGCACTATCGGAAGACAGACGACGGTCAGCGCGACGGTCACGGCGATAAAGATTATCAGCGCGGCAATCCTCACCGTTCGTTTTTGTTTATCGTTCATTTTTACCTCTTATTTTCTTCTGAAAATGGCTTTTCTGAGCTTTTTCTCATAGAGGACGGACAGCCGCCTGAACGAGATTTCATAGAGCACAGCGATTATATTCGCGAATATAAGCAGAATCGGGACGGTCCACTTGCCGAAGTCGTCGAGGGTGACCGCGGTGAAGAGCTTTGTCAGCACAAAATAGCTCGCTGCAACCGCCGCGTTGAATATCCCGAGCCGAATCACCCACTGCAAAACGGCGCTCTTAAGCTTTATTATATATTGGTCGAGGACGGTATAATATCCGAAATACGCCAAGAACAGCATCGCCGACTCCTTGTCCGGCGAGAGGATAAGCGCAAGAAGCGAAACGCTCACATATGACACAATCGCGGTCCTGCACCCACATTCATAGTAGAGGACATACATAAGCAGTCCGCAGAGCATCGGAAAGACATATACGAGCACCGGAAACAGTCCGACCGAAAACATCATAAGTATACAAAGCGCCGAGACGATTCCGCCGAGCGCTATGCTGAAACTCAGCTTTTTCAAAGTATCCCGTCCTTTAATGTCGGTATTATACACCCTTTACGGTTAAATTCCAATAGGCAAAAGCTTAAGATTTTATTAAGATTATGTACTTATCCCTTTGATTTACAGCTCTCGCACCCGCCGAAGATGTCGGAAATCGGTTCAAGGACGGTCCCCGACTTAAGTATTCCGAGCTTTTTTGCGGATTCAACGCTTTTCGGCATGAACTCGGCGCGCTCGACTCCGCGCGAAGCGGCAAGAAAGAGTATGCTCCTTAAAATCCCGTCCGAAAGCATAAGGTCGCCGCCGTCGGATATCATATATACGGTGATTCCGTCGGGCGTTAGGCGGTAAATTCCGTATCCGTCGACGCTTTCGCCGTTCACGGCCTCGGAAATGCTTATTCCTGCGTCGCCCGAAAGACCGAGCTCGGAAAGCAGGTCTTCATATCCCTTAACGCCGTCTTTTTTTATTATCTGCAGCACTTTTGTTTTCTCCCTTTTTGATGCTGTTTTTGATTGACGCGACCTCCTGCGGCGTAAGCTCGCGGTATTCGCCCGGCTTCAACATTCCGAGCCGCAGAGGCCCGACAGAGGTCCTCTTAAGCCTTGCGACCTCGAGGCCGACCGCCTCGCACATCTTTCTTATCTGCCGGTTTCTTCCCTCGCGGATTGTCAGCTGTACCACCGCCCTGCCCTCTTCCTTGGTGATGACCTGTGCCGTTGCGGGAAGGGTTTTCTGTCCGTCGATGACGACACCCTCGGAAAGCTGTGTAAGCTGTTCCTCGGTGATGTCCGGTCTGACCGTCACGCGGTAAGTCTTCGGGACATGCCCCGACGGGTGCATAATCCGGTTGGCAAAGTCACCGTCGTTGGTGAGAATCAAAAGTCCCTCCGAGTTGCGGTCGAGCCTCCCCACCGGAAACACCCTCTCGGGGACGTCTTTCAAAAGGTCCATGACGCAGCGGCGCTCAAGCTCGTCGCTCGTCGTGGTGACATATCCCCGAGGCTTATTCAGCATATAATAGACAAGCTCGCGCTTAAGCGGAGTATCGACGTTGACGCCGTCGACCGAGATGATGTCCTCGGCGATGTCGGCGCGGTCGCCGAGGGAACAGCCTCTGCCGTTGACCCTGACCCGCCCGGCGGCAATAAGCTCCTCCGCCTTTCTTCGCGAGCAATACCCACATTCGCTCAGTATCTTTTGTATACGTTCCTGCATTTATGTCCCACCAATTTTTGTCAGTTTGTCGCCGAAAGCGGCTCGCAGACTCTGAGTTCCGCAACCGCGAGCACCCCTCCGTCGAGGTAATATATTATCTGTCCAACCGCTTCTCCCGCCTCCGCGGGTGCATATATAAACTGCGGCAGAAGGACTTTTTTCTCAATCTTTCCGATGTCGCCCTTTTCGACCGTAAGCTCAATCGGACTGCTTTTAATGACCACCGTCCCGCAGTCGGAGCCGACCGCCGGAACGCGATAGCTCTCGGAATCGAGCATTACCGCCTCAATCATCGAAAATCCGCGGTCATAGAGCGACTGATGGTCAATCCAGTCGGTAGAGTCCCCGAGAGTGACGCAGATAAGGTCGACACCGCCGCGCTCGCAGGCCGAAATAAGACATCTTCCCGCCTTATCGGTAAAGCCGGTCTTGACGCCGTATACGCCCTCACAGCTGTCGAGGAGCTTATTGGTGTTCCAAAGAGTAATGCTCCTGCCGCCGAGGTCGAGCGTCACCGTTTTGGTCGAACAGATTTCGCGGAAAACGCTGTTTTTAAGGGCATAAGCCGCAAGCCTTGCCATGTCGTACGCCGTCGAATAGTGCATATCGGTGTTGTCGTCGAGACCGGACGGCGTGACGAAGTGGGTCGAGCGAAGACCGAGCTCCTCCGCCTTTTTGTTCATCAGTCCGACAAAGGCGTCGACGCTCCCGGCAACCGCGACAGCAGATGCGTTTGCGGCGTCGTTTCCGCTCGGAAGAAGCATGCCGTAGCAAAGGGTCCTCTTTGTGACGGTGTCGCCGTCAAGAAGACTCATCGACGACCCCTCGACCCTTATCGCGTCGCTGTCGACCGTAAACGGCTCGTCGAGTCCGCCCGATTCAATCGTTAAAATCGCGGTCATTATTTTGGTGGTGCTCGCCATCTGAAGCCGAGCGTCCATGTTCTTTGAATAAAGGACGCGCCCACGGGAGGGTTCATAGAGAATCGCTCCCTTTGCGTTGGTGACAACCTCTTCGGCGCGAAGATTTATACAGATAACGGTCGCTATCGTCACAAGACATATGAGACAGACGGCCAATTTTTTAAGAAATTCCATAAACTATCCTCCAATCGTTTACGGAAGATAGTTTGTGCCGCCTGTCCGAAAAAATACGCGATTATTCCGCGGCTTCGTCCGAAGACGTTCCCTCTTCGGGAGTCTTTCCCTTCGAGATTATTCCCGCGATTTTGTCGACAACGTCGGGAATCAGCGCCAGAGCGGCGTTTTCCTTCGGCGCGTTAATCGTCATCTGTAAGAGCTTGACGTTTCCGTCCGGCATGATGGTAATAAATGCTATCGGCTGAATCGAGACTCCGCCGCCCGCGCCGCCTCCGAAAAGGTCCTTTGCCTGTTTCGTCGGAAGGTCCGAGCCGCCCGAGCCGAATCCGATGCTTATTTTCGAGACCGGAATCACGGTTGTGCCGTTAGAGGTGACAATCGGCTTTCCGATGACCGTTTCGGTGTCGGCGACCTCTCTTATTTTTTCGATTGCGGTCTTCACCAGAATTTCAAGATTGGTGCTCTTCTCGTTCATTGTTTACATTCTCCTTTGCCGTTTTTTCAAGTTTTTTCATACTTCTTTTTATTTTTAAGTAGTACACACCGAGATATGCCGCAAGGGCGACAACCGCGCTCGGGCGCACATATATTGCCGTGGAAAAGTATACGTTGAATACCTTGTGCTCATAGTCGCACTTTATTTCGGTCGAATCAATCTTAACGCTGAATATACTGCATATAAGTCCGAGAAGCGAATATACCGCGGCATTGATTCTTCCGAAATTCAGTCCGGCCTTATAAGGGTCGTCGTTTCCGACCGTGAGACTGAGCTTCAGTTCATAGAATCTTATCAGATTCAAGAGCTTTCTGAACGCCTTTTTTCCGGCCGGAACGTATTTTTTATACTCGTTGAACTGCTGCAAAAGCGTCGGCTTCGGTTCATTCGGCTTTTCATCGTCCTCCTCCGTCTCGGTCTCCTTGGCCTCTTCGGAAGTCGTCTCGGAAACGGCTTTTTCGGGTTCATCAGCGTCCGGCGGATTCGGCGGACTTTCGGTAATCTCGAAGGGTTCGGAGTCGGCCTCTTTTATCTCTTCAAGGACATATTCCGGAATATCTTCTCCTCCGCCGCCGTCAGAGTCGTCTTTCGGAGGTTCATCATCAGTCTTGCCGCTGTCGGGGAGGTTTATGCCGTAAACCTTTATTCCGAGGTATTTCACCGTCACCGAGAGCGATTTTTTATCCGCCGTGACATATGCCTTAATAGAAAAGTGCAGGAGAATAACGATTATCGCTATAACGGCTGCCAATACGCCGAGTATAATCCAAAGTGCCGTCATATCATTCTCCTTTCAGCTGTATTTTCGGAAACTACTCCTCTTCGGCGACGTCGTCAAAGGTCATCTGCGAATTGTCGCTCGGAAGCGGCGGAAGGTCCTTGATTGACGCGAGACCGAAGCATCTGAGGAAGTTTGCGGTGGTCTTAAATGTGACCGGTCTGCCGGGGACGTCGAGCCGCCCCGCCTCTTCAATCAGCTCTTTTTCGAGAAGATTCGAGATAACTCCGCTCGAATCGACCCCTCTGACATCTTCGACAAAGCTCCTCGTGACCGGCTGGTTATACGCGATTATCGTCAGCGACTCCATCGCCGCCGGAGAAAGGGTCGCGGTGCGCTTCGGTTCGAGGGCGGTGCGGATATAGGGCGCGTATTGCTCGCGCGTCGCAAGCTGATACGAGTCCTCGAGCTTTAAGACCTCGAGTGCCGAGCCGCGCTCGCTGTAGTTTGAATTGAGGAGCGCCACGAGCTTATGAATGTCCGACATTTCGACACCCGCGCCGAGCGCAAGCTGTTCAAACTCGACAGGTTCGCCGCTCGCAAAGAGTATCGCCTCGATTACCGAGATTTTTTCGTCAAGCTGCATCGCGTTTACCCCTCCCCCGTTCTGCTGCGCCGCTGTGCGCGGTCAAAGGTTATTTCGGTATTGTCGTCGTTAAGGGAAATTCTCCCCGACTTGGTAAGTTCAAGAATTGCAAGAAAAGTCGCGATTTTTTCGGAGCGGTCGGTCATTCCGTCGTAAAGACCGTCCATGCTGCATCTTCCGGTCTTATAAAGCCGCCTTAAGACATAGAGTATCTTCGACGTCACCGAGACAATCCTCTTTGAGACAATCGGCCGGAACACCGAGGCGTTGACCGGGCGGTTCTTCATCTTTTGGGTCGATATCCCAAAGAACGCCGCCAAGAGGTCGTCCGGACTGTGCGTCTGCGTATACGTCTTCACAAGCCTGAGCTCCGACGGCTTTTTTACGAATACGACGTCGCCGCGGTAGTCTTCGCGGAGGCGTGCGGCAGCCTGTTTACAGAGTGAGTATTCAATCAGCCGCCCTTGGAGCTCGCGCTTCATCTCGGCGGCTTCCTCATGCTTCGGCAGAAGAGACAGCGTCTTTATAAGGATAAGCCTTGCCGCCATTTCGAGGAATTCTCCTGCATACTCGAAGTCCTGTTCCTCAATGCCGTCGATATATTCAAGGTATTGCTCCAAAAGGAGCGATATCTGTATGTCGTTGATGTTGAGCTTATGCTTTGAAATAAGGAACAAAAGGAGGTCGAGCGGTCCTTCAAAGCTGTCGAGCCTGTATGAAATGTTGTTCATCATCGGCGTCAGAAGATAAGGTCAAACAGCGGACCGACCCAGAAGAACGCGTACTGCAGCAGCCTGTAAATCGCGTTGATGGCGATTGAAAGCGGCCTTGTGAACGCTCCGGCGATTATAAGGAGAAACAGACCCATGCGGATATAGTTGCTGTACTTATATATCCATGCGTTCGCCTTTGCGGGGAGAAAATAGCTCAGAATCCGAGAGCCGTCGAGCGGTTCAATCGGGATAAGGTTGAAGATAGCGAGCGAGAGGTTCACGATTGCAAAATACTGAATCCCCTGAAATACATAGCCGAGGACGGTATAAACATTAGTCGGGACGGCAAAATGGGTCACAAAGGCGTTTATGACCGAAGACAGAAAGGCGGCGACGACCGCGCAGAGAAGGTTCGACGCGGGGCCAGCGGCGGCGGTGATTGCGGTGTCGCGGCGGTAGTTCTTGAAGTTGCGGGGATTTATCGGGACCGGCTTTGCCCACCCGAATCCAAAGAGAATCAGAAGCGCGGCGCCGAGCGGGTCGACGTGAGCTATCGGGTTGAAGGTGAGGCGTCCGGCATAGAGTGCGGTGTTGTCGCCGAGCTTTTTGGCGGCATATGCGTGTGCAAGCTCGTGTATCGGGAGAATCAGGAAGACGATTGCAAGCCTTACGCCGAGCATTATAAGAAGGTCGAGTCCGCGAAGACTGAACAGTGTTGACATCAGGAACGCTCCTTTACAAAATATACATCTCTATAATACTATATTTTACCGAAAATAGCAAGTGATTAAAAAAAGAAATGAAAAAAATAAAACTTTTTTTCGGAAAACACTTGCAATTCGTTAAAATATTTGCTAAGATATACCTTGTGATTCTATGATGACAAAAAGGAGGTGCAGCCCCATGGCTAAATGCGAAGTTTGCGGAAAGGGCGTAACTTTCGGAATTAAGGTATCTCACTCTCACAGAAGAACCAACAGAACCTGGAAGCCGAACGTAAAAAGAGTTAAGGTCATCAAGAACGGTACTCCGTGTCATGTTTACGTTTGCTCAAGATGCCTTAGGTCCGGAAAAGTCACAAGAGCATAATAATCAGCAATCATAAAGAAAGCCCCGAACGGGCTTTTTTTATTTTCATCAGAACATCTTTCCGTCCTCGAAATAGACCGTCTGCGAGAACGGGTCGAGATAAATGTCGGCGGCGTCATCGTCGAGCGCAAGGACGGTCGGAAGCTCCCAGAGCGGGATAAAGTGATATTCCGAGAGAATCTGTTTCTCAGCGTCGGCACAGGCATAGTTGAGCGCCGAAAGTGTCTTGCAGCTCCCCCTCATTCCGAGCGCAGAAGAGGCCTTGTCGAGCTTGATTCCGAAGTCGCCGCGCGAAAACGGGGCGATATACCCGAGCGGCGAAGCGTCGGAGGAATCCAAAAACACCAGCGCCATGCCGAAATCGCCGTCCGCAATCCGCTTTTTATAGTCCCGCTCGTTTACAACCTCCGCGCCGAAGTGAATCCCGAGGGAGTCGTACCAGACGTCGGTCAGCGCGTCGAGGCAGTCGAGGTATTCAAAGCTGTCCGGCACCAGAACAGTCATGCCGATAAGCTCGGAGCGCTCGCGCTCACCGAGGATAAAGCTCCATTTATATTCCGCCATCGCGGGGTCCGACTCGGTGACCTCGCGCTCGGTCGACGGCGAATAGCCGCGCAGCGCGATTCTTTCGCTGTCCGGGACGGCGTAATAGGCGTCCCGGATGATTTCGGGGACGTTTTCCCTCAGCGCCTCTCGGTCTGCTGCCCATGAAAACACCTGCCTGACCTCGGGGTCCGAGAACGCCGCGATTTTTTCGTTGAACACTATTCCCGCGACCTCGGAATATCCGGCGACGGTGTTTTTGTCGGAGCTCGGCCTCTGCGTCGGCTGATAGAGCATCAGCTCGGTCGAGTCGTTGAGAAAATCGGCCCTGCGGCTGTCATAATCCGGATTTACGAGATAGTTTATGCCCGCGGGACTTACATAGCTCATTTCGCTGTAGCCGGGATTCCGGCGCAGGCGCACATAGTTTTCGGTGCCGTATGGGTCGTGGAGCCAGTATCTGAGGTAAAACGGGCCGTTTGAACAAGTCGACTCGGCCTCGAGACCGTATTTACCGCCCGCCTCGTTTTCAAAGAACTCGCGGCAGCAGGGCATCGCCGGAAGCTCGGCAAGAAGATATAAAAACTCGGCGTTCGGATGCTCCAGACGGAATTCGAGGGTATACTCCCCCGTCGCGGTGACGCCGATTTCCTCGGGCGGGATTGCCCCTCCCCTTGCGGCGGCGGCGCCTGCGATACAGAAGTATTCCGCCGAATGAGTCGAAGCGGTCTTCGGGTCCATCAGCCTTTGAAACGCAAAAACAAAATCGCCGGCGGTGACGGGCGCGGAAAAGTCCCCCGTCGCATACCAGCTGTATCCCTCGGCGATATCGAATGTATATACAAGTCCGTCTTCGGATATCGAATAGTCCTTTGCAAGACGGCCGACAAGCTTCCCCGAAGCGTCGTATCCCATAAGACCGGCGAAGAGGTTCTTCGCGACGGTAATCGACGAGCTGTCGGTCGCAAGCTGCGGGTCAAGGTTCTCCGGGCTGCTCTCGATTGCTATCTTAAAGATGTGTCCGGTGCCGTCGTCGGAAAAAAATTCCACCGCTTTATCCAAAGGGGCGCATGCTCCAAAGCCGGTCGACGCGCATATTATAAAAACGAACAGCGCAATAAGCCGCAAAATCCTCTTCGTCATGCCTTAAAAGCCTCTTCGGCGGCGCTGAGCGCGAGGTCGATGTCGGGAAGAATCATCAGCACGGCATATCTCCCGCGGACAATAACCCTTCCGTTTTCCGCCTTTTCCGCCTCTTTCGGGGCATACCCCTTGAAGTCCTCGTATCTTGAAGCCTTATAGTCCGAGAGGATTTTTTCGGTATCGGAGGCGTCTTCGGCGTCATACAGCTTTATAACAATGACGGTGTCGGAATAGCCGCCGCTCCCGCTGTAGCAAAATGACGACTCCTCGACCTTTTCGGGGTCAATCCCGAGAATAAGCGCGGTCTCCTCGGCGGTCGCAAACGCAGGCTCATCGATATCCTGCCCCTCGATAATGCTGTTCACAAGCTCGGTGACGTCGGGCTCGGCGTATCCCCCCGCACAGGCGCAGAGAACAAGCGCCGCCGTCAAAATAAAGCAGATAATCCTTTTCATGCCGCGCCTCACTTTACAACGTGTGTAAGAATATAGTCCTTAAAAGCCGTATATGCCGAGTATTTAAGGTGCATGCCGTCGTTTTCGGCATAGTCGCTCTTAAGACAGCCGCTCTCGTCCTTGAACGCCGAATTGAGGTCGAGATAACAGACGCCGTTGTTGTCGGCATAGCCGAGAAGACGGGTGTTGAGGTCATCGATGTCGGCGTTTTTTATCGGGGATTCGGCGGAATTCTCTTTTCCCGACGTAACCGGCGGGGTCGAGATAATGTATACCCGAGCGTCGGGGCAGGCTATGCGGACCTTATTAAGAAACGACTGATAGTTAGCGTACATATCCGCCACGGAGGTATATGCCGCGCCGGTCGAGCCGAGCATCACATAGATGTTTTTCGGCATAATCTGTCCGAGCGCGTCGATGACGGTTGTCGCGCCGAACTGGGTGTCGACCTCCTCGGTGTCGATGTTCATGACGCTCAAAGACACGCTCGCGAGTACGTTTGACGACGGAATCACACCGTATGAGCCGAGACCGAAGGTCAGCGCGTCGCCGATGAAGACGCAGTCCGAAAGATAGCTTTCTTCGGCGGCCTCGCTCTCGGGAATCGGATTCACTATCTCGGCGGCAGCGGCGTCGGCGCCATCGCCCTCTTCGGGGGATTCCTCGCCGCCCTCCGGCTGTTCATCGCTTTCCTTTTTGGAGTGGTCGAAAAACGTAATCTGCCGGTCCTGCGAAAGAACGTCTTCGAGCGAGACGGTCTTCATATATCTGTAAAAAACAAGGCCGAATATCAGCACAGCTCCGAAAAAGAGCACGCTTAGCCGGTATCTGACCCTAATCTTTTTCTTTTCGTTCATCGAAACTCCCCCGAACCGATATTACAATACTTATTATACATTATATAGCAGGCGACGTTATTTTTCAAGGAAAATCCCGAATTTTAATAAATTGTAACCGCTCTGTAACTTTATTGACCGCTATTCTATTGAAATCCGAAGAAAAAAGTGGTAGAATAGTGAGCGGAAGTGTTTTGATTGCTTTTAATATTCATATAAGGAGATATATGCTTATGTGCGGTATCGTAGGCTTTACCAACAGGACCGACTGTGCGGAAAAGATTATTGAAGAGATGATGGACGCGATAAAGCACCGCGGACCCGACTCCGAGGGAAAATACGTCGACAGCGGGATTGCCATGGGCTTCCGCCGACTTTCAATCATCGACCTCTCGACCGGCTCACAGCCGCTCTTCAACGAGAATAAAAACCTTGTGCTCACCTTTAACGGAGAGATATATAACTATCAGTCGCTGCGTCAGGAGCTTATCGCCGAGGGGCACGTTTTTACGACCAACACCGACTCCGAGGTCCTTCTCCACGGGTATGAGCAGTGGGGAAAGGATATGCTCCCGAAGCTACGGGGAATGTTCGCCTTTGTAATCTGGGACACCGAAAAACAGGAGCTCTTCGGCGCGCGCGACTTCTTCGGCATAAAGCCGCTGTATTACGCTGACATGGGCGGGACGTTTATGTACGGCTCCGAGATAAAGAGCTTCCTTCATCACCCCGACTTCAAAAAGGTACTTAACGAAACTGCGCTCGAAAACTACCTGACCTTCCAGTATTCGCCCTGTGAGGAGACGTTCTTCAAAGGCGTATATAAGCTTCTTCCGGCACATTGGTTCACCTATCGCGGCGGAAAGTTAGAGACCGGGCGCTATTGGAGCATAAACTTCGATGCCGACGAAAAACCCGACCTCGACGAATGGGTCAAAAGGATATCCGACGTCTTCAAGGACTCGGTCGAAGCGCATAAGATTGCCGACGTCGAGGTCGGAAGCTTTCTTTCGAGCGGCGTCGATTCGAGCTATGTCGCCGCGGTCGCCAATGTCGGCAAGACCTTTACCGTCGGCTTCGGCGAGGACGAGAAATACAACGAAATCGGCTATGCAAAGGAGTTCTCGAGGTTCATCGGCAAGGAAAACATCTCGAAGGTCATCACCCCCGAGGAATATTGGTCCAACTTCCCGAACATTCAGTATCACATGGACGAACCCCTTGCCGACCCCGCCGCAATCGCGCTCTATTTTGTCTGTAAGCTCGCCTCCGAGCGAGTGAAGGTCGTGCTTTCGGGGGAGGGCGCAGACGAAATTTTCGGCGGATACAACATCTATAAAGAGCCGGACGACGTTGCGGCATATAACCTTATCCCCCGCCCAATCAGGCGCTGTATCGGAAAGATGGCCGAAAAGCTTCCGGCTCACCGCGGGTTAAACTTCCTCATCAGGCGCGGAAAAGACCTTGAGGAGCGCTTTATCGGCAACGCATACATCTTCTCCGAAAAGGAGCGCAAGGCCCTTTTGAAGATAAAGACCGACGCCCCCGACGCCAAGGAAATCACAAAGCCGTTCTATGACCGCGTCGCCGACAAGGACAACGTCACAAAGATGCAGTATCTCGACCTCAATATGTGGATGACCGGAGATATCCTCCTGAAAGCCGACAAGATGTCGATGGCGAATTCGCTCGAGCTCAGGGTCCCCTTCCTCGACAAAAAGGTCATGGCGGTCGCCGAGCGGATTCCGAAGAGATACCGCGTCACAAAGGAAAACACCAAGTTTGCGATGAGAAAGGCGGCACTTGCGGCGTGCCCTCCCCTCACCGCCAACAAAAAGAAGCTCGGCTTCCCGGTGCCGATAAGGGTATGGCTCAAGGAAGACGAGTATTACACAAGGGTCAGAAAGATGTTTGAATCCGAGCGGTCGAAGAGGTTCTTCAACACCGAGAAGCTTGTCGAGCTGTTGGACCGGCACCGCGAGGGAAAATACGACAATTCGCGCAAAATCTGGACGGTATATACCTTCCTCGTCTGGCACGAGGTCTATTTCGGATAAAGCAAAAGCCGCCTCTTCGGCGGCCGGCTTTTAAGCGACGATAAACTTTTTTATCTGTTCAACAAAACCGCCGCACTCGTCGGTATGTACAACCATGTTGACCGGCTGTGCGAGGTCGAGGCTGAGGATTCCCATTATCGACTTTGCGTCGATGACGTATTTTCCCGAGACAAGGTCGACGTCGTAGTCGCAGAGCGTTACGGCGTTCACAAAGTCCTTTACGTCGTTGATGGTGCTCAGCCTTATTTTCATAGTGGTCATAGCTAAACCCTCCCCTAAAAAATCATTTATATGATACAGTATAGCAGTCCGCAAATTTGCTGTCAAGAGTATTTGCGGACAAATTCTTATTCCGAAAGGACAAAAAATGAAGGTCTGTTATTTTACATTCGGCTGTAAGGTCAATCAGTACGAAACCGAGCTTTTGCGCCGCGATTTTGAGTCGCACGGCGATATAACCGTCTCTGAGCCGTCCGAGGCCGATCTTTTCGTGATCAACACCTGCACCGTCACCGCCGAATCCGACCGCAAGCTTAAAAAGCTGATTCACCGGCTTAAGCGCGAAAATCCGTCGGCGATTGTCGCTCTCTGCGGCTGTTACCCGCAGGCATATCCCAAGGACGCCGAGGCGCTCGACGGCGCGGACATAGCCGTCGGGACGGCGAATAAAATGAAGCTGAGGGAGCTTGTCGGAAAATATGTTGAAAACCGCGGGAGAGCTGTTGAAATTTCTGTTGAAAAGCCGTTATATCCCGCTGATGAAGCCGTTTTCGGGTACAGCGGCAAGACCCGCGCAATCCTCAAGATACAGGACGGCTGCGACCGCTTCTGCTCATACTGCATTATCCCCTATTCCCGCGGAAGGTCGCGCTCAAAGCCTCTTGATGCAATCGAAGCCGAGGCAAGGCGGCTCGTCGAAGCCGGTCACCGCGAGATTGTCGCCGTCGGGATAAACCTTTCGGACTACGGCAAGGGCATTGGCGGCGACCTTGCCGACGCCGTCGAAGCGATATCCCGAAGCGGCGTCGAGAGAATACGTCTCGGCTCGCTTGAAGCGGACGAGCTCGGCGACGGAACCGTCGGACGGCTCGCGAAATACCGTGCGCTCTGCCCGCATTTTCATCTTTCGCTGCAAAGCGGCTGTGATAAGACTTTACGCGAGATGAGACGAAAATATGACAAGGAAAGATACTTTACACTTGTAAAACGCCTCAGAGAGCTTTTCCCCGCCTGTGCAATCACCACCGACATCATGGTCGGATTCCCCGGCGAGACCGACGGGGACTTCAAGGAATCGCTTGAAGCTGTAAAGCAAATTGCCTTTGCAGACGCTCACGTCTTTCCCTATTCTCCCCGAGAGGGAACGCTTGCGGCAAAGAGAACCGACCAAGTCCCGCAGATTATCAAGGACGAGCGCGCCGCAATTATGGCGGAAGCGGTGAAAATAAGCCGTCGGGAGTATCTTTTGTCGCTCGTCAGGAGCACACAGGAGGTACTGTTCGAGCGCGAAAAATCCCCCGACTTTCATCAGGGGCATTCAGCTAATTATGCAGTTGTGAAGGTGAGAAGCTTTACAGATACGCTCTTCCGAGAGATAAAATCCGTCCGCATAACCGCCGTCGACGGCGACAGCCTTATCGGCGAGATTGTTCAGAGATAGTACATATAGAGCTGGCACTTAATCATGCCGTTATAAAGCTTGCGCTTTTTGTCCGCCTTTTTCCCAAAGAGGCGCTCGAAGTCATCGTGCGGGGTGATGATGTAACAGGGGTTGTCCTTTGACGGCCGCAGGACGTCGCCCATCTTTTTATAAAGCTCCTCCGCCTCTCGAAGCTCCATCATTCTCTCGCCGTAGGGCGGGTTGCAGATTGTGATTGCGCCGCTTATCGGGACGAAGCCGGCGATATCGCGCCTTTCAACGCGTATCCGCTCCCCCACTCCCGCCGAGGCGCAGTTCGAGCGGCTCAGCTTCACCGCAAAGTCGTCAGCGTCGAAGCCGAACGCCTTAAAGCCGTTTTCGCGGACGTCTCCGGCTGCGGCCTCGCGCTCGGCCCTCCAGATTGATGAGTCAAAGCACCGCCAGCTTTCGGCGGCAAAGCGCCGCTTAAGTCCCGGGGCGATTCCGAGCGCCTTATACGCCGATTCAATAAGGAAGGTTCCGCTGCCGCACATCGGGTCGACGACGGTGCTCCCGCCCCTGACCCTTGCGAGGTCGACGATTCCGGCGGCAAGCGTCTCTTTTATCGGCGCGTCGTTCGACGTCTTTCTGTACCCGCGCTTGTGAAGTCCCTCTCCCGAGGTGTCGAGATAGACGCTGACGACGTCTTTAAGGATATTAAACGATATCTGTACCCTCGGGTCGCTCTCCTCGAACCGCTCGATGTGATATACGCTTTTAAGCCGCTCGACCGCGGCCTTTTTTATTATCGACTGGCAGTCCGGGACGCTGTGGAGCGCGGACTTTAAGCTGTGCCCCTTGACGGGAAAGGCGTCGGTTTTTCCGATAAAGTCCTCAAAAGGGAGCGCGCGGACGCCGTCGAAAAGCTCGCCGAAGCTCTTTGCGGTGAAGCTTCCGAGCTCAATCAGCACCCTTTCGGCGGTCGCAAGCCGGATATTCGCCCTTGCGACGGTGTTTGCGCTGCCGTCAAAGGTGATTCGGCCGTCGCTGACCGAAAGATTCTCTCCGCCGAGCTTTTTTATTTCAAAGCTCAGGACGCTCTCGATTCCGAAGTGACAGGGACAGCAAAGTCTCATCAAATCTTCCTTTCATAATAAAACCGCCGGTGACGACGGTTTTAGTTGTTTTAATAGCTTCCGTCCCGCAGAATGTCGAAGACGTATGTGTAGTGATGGCCGGTAAGCTCTTCGTAGTGGCTGGTGTCAACGCCGTCGCAGACGATGACCGAATTCGACGCGGCTTCCGGCGCAACGTGGTCCCCCGAGCAGACGCCGGGGATATTTGTGCGCTTATAATATCCGGTCGAGGTGTCGGAACAGCCGCTTCCGGCGACAAGTCCGGTGACTGTGCAGAATTCGCGCTGTACGACCGAGTTCGACGCTCTGAATTCCTTGATGTCCTCGGCCTCGGCGATGTCACCGAAGACGTTTTTCCAGACCTTTGCTGAGCTGATGCTTGTGCCGATGTCGGCGGGAATGTCATATCCAATCCAAAGTCCGGTGACGTATTCCGGCGTACAGCCGATAAACCAGACGTCGTGCCAATCCTGTGTCGTACCGGTCTTGGCGATAAGCTCGACGCCGTCGAGGCGGGCGGCGCGTCCGGTTCCCCGCGAGCTTGACACAACCGTCTCCATCATTCGGTTCATTACATATGCCGAAGCCTCGGATATGACCGTTTCGCCGACGAACCCGTGCGTATAAACGGCTTCACCGGAGTTATCGAGAATACGGGAGATAAAGGTGGATTCATAGTATCTTCCGCCGTTGCCGAAAATCTGATACGCAGTCGTGATGTCCTTTAAGGTGACGCCGTTGGTGAGCGCGCCGACCGACATCGGCGACCGCGCGACGTCGGTATGACCCTCGCGGTAGAGCTCAAGGGTACTCATATGGAGCTTATAGTAGAGCTGGTCAAAGCAAGCCTGCGGTGACAGCATCTCAACAATCTGCGCCGCGGTGGTGTTGAGCGAGCGCTGGAGGCACTGATAGGTAAAGTTATAGTCGCGGGACCAGTTGTGCGAGCTGCTCGAAGTCGAATAGTTGACCGGCCAGACCATATAGCCGTTCTCGGCGGAGGCGTCCTCGAAGAGAAGAGGGGCGTCCAAAAACTGTGACGACCAGGTTATCATGTCGTTTTCGACAGCGAGCGAATAAGAGGCAATCGGCTTGATTGACGAACCCGGCTGACGCGTCGACTGGGTCGCGCGGTTGAGTCCGAGAGGACTCTCCTTTTCGCCGATTCCGCCGACAATCCCGAGCACACGCCCGTTGTAGTCCATGCAGATAAATGCGCTCTGCGGGAATTCCTCGTCCTCGTCGTCGGTAAAGGTCGACATGTCGAGATATTTCCGTTCAAGCTCCTTCTGAAGCTCGAGGTCGACGCAGGTATAGATTTCGTATCCGCCAGAGCGGAGCTTTTCATAAGCCTCCTGCCAGGTGATTCCGTAGCGGTTCATGAAGATGTCGACGCACTGGTTTATGACCGAGTCGACGTAATACGACGAGACGTCGTCGAAGTTATCGTATGCCGTGACCGAAGAGGCGTCGAAGCTTTCGTCACCGTCGGTGCTGTACATCATGCTCCCGATAAGGTGCATCTCCTCATTCAGCGCATAGTCATACTGCTCGGTCGAGATGGCGCCGTTTTCGAGCATTTTATCGAGAATATACTTGCGGCGTTCAAGGTTCTTTTCCGGGTGGTCAATCGGGTCGTTTGCGACCGGACTCCTTGTGATTGCGGCAATACAGGCGGCCTCGCCGATGGTGAGGTCGGCGACGTCCTTGTTGAAGTAGTAATTCGCGGCGGCCTGTACACCGTAGATGTTATTGTTGAGCGAGACAAGGTTGAGGTACGACTCGAGGATATCGTCCTTGGTGTAGCGCTTTTCAAGCTGAATCGCGCGGTAGATTTCCCTGAGCTTTCTCTCGATTCCGGCATATCCGTCGTCTTCATTGTCGCCGGTGATGTTCTTTATCGTCTGCTGAGTGATGGTCGAGGCGCCTCTTGCGTTCCCGAGGAGGATATCGCGGACCGCGGCGAGAATTCCCTGAAAGTCGACGCCGTCGTGATTCCAGAAGCGCTCGTCCTCGGAATAGACGAAAGCGTCCTGAACATGCTGCGGGATTCTCTCGAGATTGCACCATGTTCTCTTTTCGCCCTCGCTGGTCAGTATGTCATAGGTAATCCAGTTTCCGCGCTCGTCCTGTGCGTATATATATGTCGCATAGTTAGACGAGACGTTGTCGAGGGTAATCTCCGAAGTCCCCTCCATAAGATTGACGATATATACTGTAAACGCCGAGCCGATGACCGTCACCGAAATGACAATCACCAAAAAGACGCACAAAAGCGCCGTTGCAACCGTCCCGACGGTCTTTTTTATCGGACGGAAAATCCTCCGCGCAATGCGTCTTGCTTTTTTTAGGAATGACCTGAAATCCGCCAAAGCGCTCTCTCCTTTCGATGATATAAACCGCTTCACAAATATCAAGTATAGCACAGTTTAATGAAAATGTTAATAGCAAATCAAAAACTGTAACCCAATTTTAATTTTTTCAAGAAAAAAACCGCGGCAGGAGAACTCCCCTGCCGCCGCTGTTCTGAAATTACTCTTCGGTTTCGGCTTCGGCGGTCTCGACTGCTTCGTCGGAAGCTTCGGCTTCTTCGGTCTCTTCGATTTCTTCGGCTTCTTCCGCCTCTTCGTTAGAGGGGAGAAGAGCTCTTATCGAGAGGCTGACGCGCTTTTTCTCGAGGTCGCATTCGGTAATCTTTGCGCGGACGACGTCGCCCACGGCAAGGAAGTCGGAAACATTGTTGACCCTCTGGTCCGCAATCTGTGAAATATGGATAAGTCCGTCGATGCCGGGGATAATCTGTGCGAAGGCGCCGAAGGTTGTGATTGAGACGATTTTTGCCTCGACAACCTGTCCGAGCTCATAGTTGTTCTTGAAGATGTCCCAAGGATTGTCGGCCTGTTTCTTATAGACCAGCGACACCTTTCCGGTGGCGGCGTCGATGTCCTTGATGGTGACTTCGATGCGGTCGCCGACCGAGACAACGTCGGAAGGATGCTTGATTCTTGCCCAGGTGAGGTCGGCCTTTCTTACAAGTCCGTCCACACCGCCGACATCGACGAATACGCCGTAGTCGGTAATCGACTTTACCTCGCCCTCGACGGTCGAACCGACGACGGCGGTCTCGAAGAAGTGCGCACGCTTAATGGCTCTCTCTTCGGCGGCGACTTTTCTTATTGAGCCGACGGCGCGCTTGCGCTGCTCGTTGAGCTCGATAATCTTAAGGTTGACGGTCTGCTTTAAAAGGGTGTCAAGACTGACGTCAGCCCTTACGCCGGTCTGTGATGCGGGGACGAAGACTCTCATTCCCGAGACGACGACGATAATGCCGCCCTTGATGACGTTTGTGACGACGCCGGAGACAATTCCGCCCTCGTCGGCGGCCTTTTTGACCTCGTCATATCCTTTCTGTGCGTCCACCTGTTTCTTGGAAAGGTAGACAATTCCTTCTACATCGTTAATTTTGGTGACGATTACGTCAATCTCATCGCCGACGGAAACAATGTCGGAAGGCTTTGCGTTGGGGTCGGAAGAAAGCTCAGACTGGGGAATATATCCGGTGTGCTTTGTTCCGATATCGACGATTACTTCAGTGGGGTTGACCGCAGTGACGATGCCGCTTACTCTCTTTCCGGTATATATTTTTTTGAAGGTCTGCTCAAGCGCTTCTTCGAAGTTGAACTCCTCTTCCTTTGTCAGAATTTCAGTCATGGTTTTTTGTACCTCCTTGATAATATACGCCGGAGTTGACGCGCCGGCAGAGATCCCTGCGGACCTCGCATGAGAAAAGTCGATGCCCATAAGGCCGTCGGCATTTTCGACGAGATAACATTCGGCGTTCTCGCTGCACACATCGTACAGCTTTTTGGTGTTTGAGCTGTTGCACCCGCCGACGATAATCATCACGTCGCTGTGAAGGGAGAGCTCCCTTGCCTCGGTCTGTCTTTTATCGGTTGCCGCGCACACCGTATCGTATACGGTGACGTTCGGAAAGCCGGAGCACATGGACCTGCAATTTTCCCACTTAGTGATATTATAAGTTGTTTGTGAAAGAATTGCAACACTTTTTTTAAAATTTTCATATTTTTTTCTTATATGTTTCATAATTTCATCGGGGTCGTCGAATACAACACAGTCTTTTCCGGCATATCCGACAATTCCGATGACCTCGGGGTGATTCGGGTCGCCCGCGATAATAATGTCGTCCCCAGCCTTCGAGCGCTCGCTGACTATCTGGTGAATCTTCTTCACATAGGGACAGGTCGCGTCGACGACCCTTGCGCCGACTTCGAGGAGCTTCTCGTATACCTCCGGCCCGACGCCGTGCGAGCGGATTATGACGGTGTCCGAGGCGGTGACTCCGTCGAGGCTGTCGATACAGCGGACTCCCCTCTTTTCGAGGTCGGCGACCACATCGGGATTGTGTATCAGCGGACCGAGGGAGAGGACGTTATCATACTTGTCCGCGGTCTCATAGGCGAGCTTTACCGCCCTGTCCACCCCGAAGCAGAACCCGGCGGTCTTTGCGACAGTGACCCTTGCCATATCACTTCACCAGCTCGGCGATAGTCGACATAATCTTTTCGCCGGCGGCCTTGAGCTCGGTCTTGCTCATCGAGCGAAGATTAAGCTCTTCCGGCATAATCGGCTTGCCGAAGCGGACCCTGATTGTCCTTCTGAAGCAAAGGTGCCCTTTATACGATATCCCGACCGGATATACCGGCACACCGCTCTTCGAGGCGATATAGGCGACGCCGCTCTTTGCGCGGCCGATTTTGCCGCCCTTCATTCTTGTCCCCTCGGGGAAGATGGTGAGGTTATAGCCGTTGCGGATATACTTTATCGCGCGGCCGAGAGCCGAGGCGTCGGCACTGTTGCGGCGGGTCGGGAAGCCGTGCACAAGCTTGATTCCGAGTCCGAGGACCGGAATGTCGAAAAGCTCGGCCTTTGCCATGTATGACGAGATGTATTTTACCTTAATCGCGATGAGAATCGGGTCGAACCATGTTATATGATTTCCGGCGATGATGACCGAACCCGTCTGCGGGACGTTCTCGTTGCCCTCGTATTTGATGTTGAAAATAAGCTTGAACGGTATGCTGACGACAAACCTCAGCACCGCGTAGAGGTATCTTCTGAACGCCGGAATCGTCCTGAACGGAATCTCCTCCTCTTTTTCCTCGGCGACGATATATTCCGAAATCTTTTCGACGACCTCGTCGATGCTCATCGAGGTGGTGTCAAGCTCGATTGCGTCGTCCGCCTTCATCAGAGGGGCGGTTTCGCGGTGAGTGTCGTTATAGTCGCGCTGATTTATGTCGCTTAAAATCGCGTCATAGCTGACGTCCTGCCCCTTCGCCAAAAGCTCTTCATACCGGCGCTTTGCCCTCTCTTCGGCGGAAGCGGTCATAAAAATCTTTACGTCGGCGTTCGGAAGAATGACCGTGCCGATGTCGCGGCCGTCCATAACCGTGTCGTTAGTGTCGGCAATCTCGCGCTGGAGGTCCAGAAGATGCTCCCTGACCGCCGGAATCGCCGAGACGTCAGAAGCCGCCATCGAGATTTCGGGGGTTCTTATGACGTCCGAAACGTCCTCACCGTTGAGTATGACGCGCTGTGAACCGTCGACGTATTTAAGCTCGACCCTGATGTCCGGCAGCAGCGGTACGACCTCTTCGGGCGACTTTGTGTCCGCGCCGCGCCTCTTTACATACAGTCCGATAGAGCGGTAGAGCGCTCCGGTGTCTACATAGACGAAGCCGAATTTCTTCGCGAGCGCCTTTGCGATGGTGGATTTTCCGGCGCCGCTCGGCCCGTCAAGTGCAACATTCAATCCCATTTTTCAACTTCCTTTTTCTTTATTATGTCATCAGCCGCGCAGAACGCGGTGGAAAACGCTATTGTGAGGTTATACCCTCCGGTGAAGCCGTCGACGTCGATAATTTCGCCTGTAAAGTATAAGTTCTTTACAAGTCTCGACTCCATCGACGACGGGAAAATCTCCTTTACCGAGACTCCGCCGCTCGTGACGATTGCCTCGTCGAAGGGTCGGAATCCCGTCGGCGTAAGCTCAAAGCCTTTAAGCATGTTTATGATGTCAAACCGCTGTTCGCGGGTCATGTTCCCCGAAAACGACGATATATCGAGGTTTAACCGCTCCGCAACGACTCCGGCGGCGTCTTTCGGGAGGAGTCCCAAAAGCAGCTTTTCAACCGTCTCCCCCGCCGACGATTTTATGTCGCGAAGCAGGCGAGCGTCAAGCTGTTCGCAGTCGAGAGCCGGCTTGAAGTCGATGACAAGCTTATAGCCTTTACATGCAAGCTTCTCCGCGTCCATGAAGCAGGAGGACGAAATTCCGAGCGGTCCGCCGATTCCGAAGTCAAAAAACGTCAGCTCGCCGAACTCTCGGTATATCGGCTTAGACGGCTTCGACGCGTCATAAAGGCTGAGCGTCACGTTTTTCAGCGTGAGTCCCGACATTTTGCGGCAGAAGTCTTCTTCAACCGTCACCGGCACCAGCGACTGCCTCGGAGGGACGATGCTGTGCCCCAATCTCTCGGCGATGCAGTACCCGCTGCCGTCTGAACCGGTCCGCGGATATGACATTCCCCCGCAGGCGAGAACGACGCTGTCCGCCTCGACGGTCTTATTGCCGCAGACAAGTCCCCGGGCCGTTCCGTCGGAGACAATGACCCCGTCGGCCTTGGCGCGGATTATCTCAACGCCGTTTTTCTCGCACACCCTCGCCATCGCGTCGGCGACGTCGTCGGCTCGGTCGCTCATCGGGAAGACGCGCCGCCCGCGCTCGGTCTTGAGTGGGACGCCGTGCCCCTCGAACCACTCCATAATCCGCTCGGGCGGGCACTTTGACAGCGCGCTGTAGAGAAATTTCGGGTTTCTGAGGACGTTTTTCATGACCTCGGCGGGGGTGCAGTTGTTGGTGAGGTTGCATCTCCCCTTGCCGGTGATTCTCAGCTTTCTGCCCAAAAATCGGTTGGGTTCGACGACCGCCGCCGAAAGTCCGGCTTCACTTAAAACCGCTGCGCAAAAAAGCCCCGAAGCGCCTCCGCCGGCGATTACGGCATCGTACCTCACTGCTCGCCGCCGTTCTTTTCGTAGACGTCGTATTCTTCCCAGATTTTGTCAAGCCGCTCGAAGTTCTTCGACACGAGCTCGCGGTTCTGGATTGAAACGGCGACGATAAGTGCGTTTATAAGACTGAGCGGCGCGACGAGCGAGTCGACAAAAGAGACCATGTCGCTCTTCGCCAAGAGGGACTTGTCCGCCCTCAGCGCAATCGGAGAGTCGTTTCGGTCGGTTATGGCGACTGTTTTTGCGCCGACGTCGCGGGCATAGTTTATCGCAAGGACGGTCTGCCGCGAGTACCGCGGGAATGATATCCCGACCAAAACGTCCCTGTCGGTCATATACATAAGCTGTTCATAAAGCTCGCTTCGGCTGCCGGTCTCGATGACCGTGACCCTCGGGAGCATCAGCCGGAAATAGTATCCCAAAAACGACGCGAGCGCCGCCGAGCTTCTTATTCCCATGATATATATTCTGTCCGCCGAGATGATGTCCTCGACCGCCGAGCTGAAATACTTGGGGTCGGTTTCCTCGAGGGTGCGGCGGATTCGGTCGATGTCGTGAAGAAGGACGCTTTTAAAGACCTCGTCCCTGCCGAAGCGATCAAAGCTGACCTCAATCCTCTGCACGGCGGTGAGGCGGGTGCGCATCTCCTCCTGAAGCGCCTTTTGCAGCTCGGGGTAGCCGTCGAAGCCGAGCTCGGACGCAAACCTGACTACCGTAGATTCGCTCACGCCGACGCTCTCGCCGAGCTTCGACGCCGTCATAAACGCGGCCTTGTCGTAGTGGGAAAGAATATAGTCCGCAATTCTGCGGTGGCCCTTTGAAAACTCGGGTATGCGCGACCCGAGCGTCGCGAAAAGATTGCCGTTCATTCCTCTCCGTCCTTTATAATCAAGTTTTTAAGGCTTAAAATCCTCTTTCGGCGGGATTCCGTCTCTTCAACATCGGCGACATATTCCCCGCGAAGCTTAACGACAACGTCTCCCTCGCGGACCGACTCCGGAAGGCTCGATTTCGGGATATCGACATGCCCGCCGTCGGAGGTTTCACAGACGGCGATGTCACCCTCGAATCTGTCCACCGTAAGTTTTTCATTTCGATGTCTCATAGTCAATGCTCCTGCCGTCGGTAGAGAATACAATATTGCCGTTGAGGTCGGTTCTTAAAATGATGTCGGAATAGTCCCTCATGCGCCTGACGGCTTCGTCGTGCGGGTGACCGTAGCTGTTTCCTGCGCCGCACTGTATGACGCAGCACATCGGACTGATTTTTTTAAGCCAAAGCGAGCACGAGGACGTCGAGCTGCCGTGATGTCCGGCCTTATAAACGTCTGCCGAAAGCTCGGCTCCCGACTCAATAATCTCGGTTTCGACGTCGGACTCGCAGTCCCCAGAGAAGAGAAACGCCCTTTCGCCGAAGCTGTATCTGACGATTACGGAATAGTTGTTGAGGTTTTCGCCGGAGTAGTCCGGAACGGTGAAGCAAAGCTCTCCGCCGCCGAATTCAACGGTTTCGCTCTCGGCCTCCTTGACGTTACAGCCTTTCTTTTCGAGCGCCTCGAGCATCTTTTCATAGGCCGCCGTCGCGGGGATATATTCGTCCGGAATTCTCGGGAGGATAAACGTCCCGATTTCGATGTTGCTCGAAATGATATATCTGAATCCGCCGATGTGGTCGGAATGGGGGTGCGTCGCAAGGACGTAGTCAAGCCTTGTGATTCCGAGGCGGTCGATATATCTCAGCACGCGCGGGGAATACTCCGCTTCGCCGCAGTCAATCAGCATTGTCGTGCCGTCATCGGCGACGAGGAGCGAACAGTCCCCCTGTCCCACGTCGATGAAGTGAACATGCGCGAGGCCGTCGGGCTCATACGGAGGCGCCTTGAAGGTCGGGAACCACGCCGGAAGCGATATATATCCCGAGTTATTAAGGTATACAAGGACGCTCAGAACGAGGATTACGACTATTGCGGCGGCGAAAAGCCGCTTCATGAACCTGTTAAAAGACGCCGCAAACGATTTAAAGCGGTGCTTTTTCTGTTTTTTCTTTTTCGGCATTATCAGTCGTCCGAGCCGAGGACGATATCGGCGGGAGCGGACTCGCCCATCGCGGCGCGGCGTTCAAGCCACTGTTCCTTGGTCATCAGGATTTCGCGCGGTTTTGCGCCGTTTGCCGGACCGATGATGCCCATCTGTTCGATTTCCTCCATCACCCTTGCGGCGCGGGCATAGCCGAGCTTCAGGCGGCGCTGGAGGAACGTCGTCGACGCGACGCCCTCGCGGACGATTGCCTCGATTGCGCGCTCGACCATGTCGTTCTGTCCGCTGTCCTGTGCGGAGTCGTCCGACTGTGACTGCTGATTCCCCTTTTCGCCCTTGGGAACCGGAATGTGCTTCTCGATTTCTGTCGCGACGTCGTCGTCGTACTGAGTCGGGGTCTGTGCCTTAAGGAAATCGACAACGCGGCGGATTTCCTCGGTTGCGACATAGCTTCCCTGAATTCTCACGGGTTTGCCGACGCCGACCGGCTTAAAGAGGAGGTCGCCGTTGCCGAGGAGCTTTTCGGCGCCGCCTTCGTCGAGGATAACCCTCGAATCAATCTGATTCGATACTTTAAGAGCGACGCGGCTCGGGATATTCGCCTTGATGAGTCCGGTGACGATGTCCGCCCTCGGGCTCTGTGTCGCGATGATAAGGTGCATACCCGCGGCGCGGGCAAGCTGTGCTATGCGGCATATTGAGTCCTCGACCTCTTTCGGCGCCGCCATCATAAGGTCGGCAAGCTCGTCCACGACGATGACAATCTTCGGCAGAGGCTGAAGTCCCTCTTTGTCCTTGACGTAGTCGTTATAGTCGCCGAGGTCGCGGACGCCGTTGTCAGAGAATATCTTATATCTCTTCATCATCTCCGTGACCGCCCAGCCGAGAGCTCCGGCGGCCTTTTTGGCGTCGGTGACGACGGGAATCAAGAGGTGGGGTATGCCGTTATATACCGGGAACTCAACCTGTTTCGGGTCGACGAGGATAAGCTTTACCTCGTCGGGCGAAGCGTTATAGAGTATGCTCATGATAATCGAGTTGGTGAAGACCGATTTACCGGAACCGGTTGTACCTGCGATGAGAAGGTGCGGCATTTTAGCGATGTCGCCGGTGACGGTTTTTCCCTCGATGTTCTTGCCGACCGGGAAGCCGAGCTTCGACTTCTGCGTCCTGAACTCGTCCGAGTCAATCAGCTCGCGGATGCAGACCGTCTCGCGAATCTTGTTCGCAAGCTCGATTCCGACCGCGGCCTTTCCGGGAATCGGCGCCTCGATTCTGACGCCGTCCGCGGCGAGATTCAGCGCGATGTCGTCGGCAAGGCTGGTGATTTTCGAGACCTTTACGCCCGCCGCAGGCTGTAACTCATATCTTGTGACCGAAGGTCCGCGGTGAGTGTCGATAAGGCGGGTGATGACGCCGAAGCTCTTGAGCGTTTCAACGAGCGTCTCGGAGTTGCGCTGGATTTCGGACTGAGTGTCCTCAGCCGAGACCGAGTTGCGCGGCGGGTTCAATAGGTCGATGGGCGGAATGTCGTATTCCGACCTGACCGCTTCTTCGTTTTCGATGAGCGACGTCTGCCCGTCCTCGCCGACATAAATCGGGTTGACGGCTCCGGAGTCCGCAGCGTCGGGTTGGGTGACAATCCCCTCCCTGAGTCCGGGTACGGTAATCTTTTCTTCGGATACTTCTTTTACCGGCTTCACGGGTTCGGGAGCGGGTTTTACCGGCTCGGGAACTGGAACGGGAGCGGGTTTATCCTCCGACTTTGTCTCGACAGGAGAATCCTGCGGGAAGTCGTCGAAGAACGACTTCTTTTTCTTCGGCTTTTCCTTGGGCGGTTCTTCGGCAACAGGCGGCGCGTCGGTGATGAACTTTGCGACGTCGATGCGCTTGTCCTTGTCCTTGCGGCGCTTTTCGTCAGCGGCGCGCTGTTTTTCGGCGTCCGCCGCCCTCTGTGCCTCAATCATGTCGCGCTCTTCGCCGTTCTCGCGGATTGCGTCTCCGGCTTTGTTCCAGATTTTTCCGAAGAAGTGCCAGACATCAATAAAGGTAATATTTGTAAGAAGCATGATGAACAGGAGTATCAGCAGAATGAGGATTATGAGCGCGCCGGCGGTTCCGCAGAGCTTTACGAGCGCTCCGCCGATGAACGCCGAGACGGCTCCGCCGCCCTGTCTTTCAATACCCCGCTTAAACAGCGTTCCCAAAAGGCTTCCGAACGCAAACTTCGGTTCGCCGGGGACCTCGTATACCGGGAGCTCGTTCACAAGGCAGTATATGATTTCAAAGACCGGACTTATCAGAAGAAGCAGGAGGGTGCCCTGTATAATCTTGAACACAACCGCGCTCTTTGAGCGGTCAAGGGCGAGCATGACCGCGACATAAAGCACTATCGGCGCAAGGAGAACCGCCGATATCCCGAACAGTCCCCAGACGCCGTTGTGTATGATTTTCCAGAGCGACTCACCCGTTATATATGTAAGACACAGAAGCAGGATTCCCACAAAAAAGATGACCGAGCTCCACATTCTGTTTTTTCTGAGGCGAGCGGCCTCGGAGAGCTCTTTTTGCTTTTTTGGGGCGGTCTTTGCCTTTTTCTTTGTCGATTTTGCCGGCATTTGTACTTCCTCCGTGATGAAAATTATTTGCCGAAGGTTATCGGCTTGCCCATTAGCATTTCGATGATTGAAATGATGATTACAACAGCGCCGAGCGCGGCTGTATAGATATAGAATATCTTGAACTTATCGGTTTTTATGAGCCACTGTACAAGCTTGATTGCCAAAAATCCGACGATGGCGGCGATGATAACCCCGACGATGCAGGGCAGGACCTTTGCGCCCGAGCCTTCTTTAATTCCGCCGACAAGCTCGACGACTCCCCCGCCGAGTATAGCGGGTATGCCGAGGATAAAGCTGTAGCTGACGGCGTCCTCGCGCCTGAGTCCCGAAAAGATTCCGGCGGAGATTGTCGACCCCGAGCGGCTGACGCCCGGCAAAAGCGCAATCGCCTGGAAGAATCCGATTCTGACGGCGTCGCGGTACTTAAGGTCGACGGTGCGCTTTGTGCCCTTGTCGGACATATCCGCCATAAAGAGGAGCGCGGCGGTATAGAGGAAGCATATTCCCTCGGCGAAGATGCTCGAATCCTCGGCGAACCCCTCGAAGAAGCCCTTGAATATGTAAAACGGTATCAGAACGGCGGTCGAGATGATGTACATAAACACGACGCGGCGCTCGGGTGATGCCTTTTTAACCGAAAAGTTTCCGGTGAAGATGTCCTTTATCATAAGGAAGAACTCGCGCACAAGCGCCACAATCTGCCTCCAGAAGACAAAGACCACCGCCGCCAGAGTACCGAGGTGCAAAAGCGCCGAGAACATAAGCGCGCCCTCGCCGCTGTTGCCGGTAAAATGCTGGTACAAGGAAAGGTGACCCGATGACGAGACCGGCAAAAACTCGGTCAGTCCCTGTATAATCGCCTGCCAAATAGCGTCCAATACTGTCATAAATCCATCCTCCTGTTGTTTTTATTTAATCCTCCGCCCCGGCTGATAGTCTTTATTGAGATAAAGAGCGGGGTCGGTGGAAAACAAGCCCACTACCGTTTTATTCTTTCCCGTGCCGATATATTCAAGCTTTCCGCCCTTAACGTCGAGATATCTTCTCTCGGGCGACCGGCTCAAGAATATGTCGTACTCGCTTATCACCGTGTACAGCAAGCGTCAACCCTCCTCTATCATTTTATAGAGGCAGTCGATTGCCTCGGAGAGTCCGCCGACGGCGTCGATAAGTCCCTCGGCGACGGCGTCCTCACCGGTCAGAACGCTTCCGACGTCCATCACAAGCTCGCCGGTCCGGAGCATAAGCTCTTTAAAGCGCTCGGGCGACATTTTAGAGTTGTCGGCGACAAAGCGGACGATTCTCTCCTGCATCTTCTCGAAGTACGAAAGCGTCTGCGGCACTCCGAGGACAAGTCCCGTCAGCCTTACGGGGTGAATAGTCATCGTCGCGGAGCGGACGATAAACGAGCGCCTTGCGCTGACCGCAAGGGGGACGCCGATTGAATGTCCCCCGCCGACGACTATCGAGACGGTCGGCGTCTTCATTGACGAAATAAGCTCGGCGAGCGCAAGACCCGCCTCGACGTCTCCGCCGACGGTGTTGATAATGATGATGAGTCCTTCAATCGAGCGGTCCTGTTCGATGGCGACGAGCGCCGGCATTATGTGCTCGTACTTGGTGGTCTTATTCTGCGGCGGCAGGATATAGTGCCCCTCAATCTGTCCGATGACGGACAGACAGTGGATAAGATGCTTTGCGCCGCCGATTTCGACGTCGCGGAACCGCTCGGATGCCTCCTGCTGTTCTCGGGTGATTTCTTCTTCGTCGGCTGCTGTAAACGCCTCGGGCATTGTCCGCACTTCCTTTCGGGAGTATTCTTTGCCGCGGGCGCATGATTATTCCGAAGCTTAGTATTTATTATATATCAAATTTTTCCGTCAGTCAAGGACGAAAGGGGTAATTTTGCAGGAAAAAATTCAAAAAATTTCATTTTTTCTGACACAATAGGGAATTGTTCCGTCTTTATCGCATAAACTCTTGACTTTTTATAAGACATATAATACTATATATAGTATCGGTCAATATTTTTTATGTATCAGATATGGGAGGAATCAGGAATGGGTCTTACACTCGCAGAGAAAATACTTAAAGAACACCTTGTCGAAGGCGAATTCAAAAAAGGTTCACAGATTGCAATCCGCATGGACCAGACGCTCACACAGGACGCTACCGGAACTATGGCATACATCGAATATGTCGCGATGGGCGTCCCGAGGGTCAGAACCGAGAAGAGCGTCGCCTATATCGACCACAATACTCTTCAGTCGGGATTCGAGAACGCCGACGACCACCGCTTTATCGGCTCGGTCGCCAAAAAGCACGGCATAAGCTTTTCCCGCCCCGGCAACGGTATCTGCCATCAGGTGCACCTCGAGCGCTTCGGCGCGCCCGGTAAAACGCTCATCGGCTCGGACAGCCACACTCCGACCGGCGGCGGCCTCGGAATGATTGCCATCGGCGCGGGCGGACTCGACGTTGCGGTCGCGATGGGCGGCGGCGCCTATTATATCACATACCCCAAAATCATAAAGGTCGAGCTTAGGGGGAAGCTTTCGCCCTGGGTCTCGGCGAAGGACGTTATACTCGAAGTCCTCCGCCGTCTCAGCGTCAAGGGCGGCGTCGGATATATCGTCGAATACACCGGCGACGGCGTAAAGAGCCTTTCCGTCCCAGAGAGGGCGACAATCACCAACATGGGCGCGGAGCTCGGCGCAACGACCTCTGTCTTCCCGAGCGACGAGCGCACCCTTGAATTCCTTAAGGCACAGGGCCGCGAGGACGTCTATAAGCCGCTTTCCGCCGACCCCGACGCCGTATACGACAAGGAGCTTGTAATCGAGCTTTCCGAGCTCGAACCGCTTGCGGCGTGTCCTCATTCGCCGGACAACGTCAGACCGGTAAGAGAGCTTGCCGGAATGAAGATTGACCAGTGCTGCATCGGCTCATGCACCAACTCTTCGCTGCTCGACATGCTCAAGGTCGCCTATATCCTCGACGGAAAGACCGCGAACCCGGGCGTCTCGCTCTCGATTGCCCCCGGCTCGAAACAGGTTCTTTCGATGATATCCCAGAACGGCGCGCTCACAAAGATGATTGACGCCGGCGCAAGGATTCTCGAATCCGCCTGCGGCCCGTGCATCGGAATGGGACAGTCGCCCAACTCAAAGGGCATCTCCCTCCGCACCTTTAACCGCAACTTTGAGGGAAGAAGCGGCACCCGCGACGCGGGAGTGTATCTCGTCTCACCAGAGACGGCGGCTGTGTCGGCGCTGACCGGCGTCCTCACCGACCCGAGAACCCTCGGAGATATGCCGGAATTCAGGCTTCCCGAGAAGTTTTACATCAACGACAACATGATTGAGCTTCCGGCGGACGAGGCCGACATGGACTCGGTCGAAATCCTCCGCGGTCCGAATATCGCGGGATATCCCGAGACCTCCCCTCTTGCCGATTCGCTCAGCATCGAGTGCTCGCTTAAGGTCGGGGACAACATCACCACCGACCACATCATGCCCGCAGGCGCTAAGATTCTCCCCCTCCGCTCGAATATCCCCGAGATATCGAAGCACTGCTTCACCGTCTGCGACGAAAAATTCCCCGAGAGGGCGAAAAAGCTCGGCGCGTCGGTCATCGTCGGCGGCGAGAACTACGGACAGGGGTCGAGCCGCGAGCATGCCGCTCTTGCGCCGCTATATCTCGGCGTAAAGGCGGTCATCGTCAAGAGCTTCGCGAGGATTCATAAGGCCAACCTCATCAACGCCGGAATCCTGCCGCTCACCTTTAAAAACCCCGACGACTATGATAAAATCGCTCAGGGCGACACGGTCGAGCTGAACGGCCTCAGAAAGACCGTCGAAGCCGGCGGAGACATCACCGCAAAGGTCAACGGCGCCGAAATCGCGCTCGACCTCGACATTTCGGAGAGGGACCGCGAAATCCTCCTTGCCGGCGGACTTCTTGACTATACAAGAGAGAACCTTAAGAAATGAAAAAGGCGCTCTTCCTGATTTCCGCCGCGATTGCGATGCTGACTGTATTCTTCTGCATCGCGATGTGGTACCTCGGCATGATTTGGGTCTTTCCGATGATGCTTGCGGCCGGAGCGGTGTGGTATCTTGTGCTTTTCAAGAAATACGAAAAGCTGTCGCTTGCGGTCAAAATTGTCATACAGGTCGTTCTGTGGCTTGCCGCCGCGGCGACAATGGCGTCGCCCTATGTGCTGATATGGCTTGCGCTTCAAGGAGAGCTTCGTCAATGAACAGAAATCAGCTTAAATATTTAGCGATAATCTTTATGACGCTCGACCATATCGCGTGGCTTTTTGTCGACGGTTTTAACCCGCTTATCGGCGGAATTATGCACCTCTTCGGGCGGCTTACCGCGCCGATAATGGCGTTCTTTGTCGCCGAGGGCTATGAGCACACCCGCGACGTTAAAAAATACACCGTGCGTCTTGCGATTTTCGCGCTGATATCATGGCCCGCCTATTCGCTGTTTCAGCACGGGACGCTGCCGATTATTTGGTTCTCGGACGGCGGGCTTGTATTCCAATACAAGCAGAGCATGATCTTCACGCTGCTTATGGCGCTTATCGCATTGAGGGTATATGACTGCAGGCTGAAAAAGTGGGCAAAGGCGCTGATAATTGCCGTTTTATGCGTTATATCCTGCATCGGCGACTGGTTTGTATTCCCGATCGGGGCGTGCCTTTTGCTTCACGCGTTCAAGGACAGCAAGAAAAAGCGCTTTATCGCCTTTGAAATATGGTGCTTCCTTGTCGCGCTGTCGGGCGTTTTCAATCAGTGGTTCCAAATCGGCGTTGTGTTTGCCCCGATTATGATTTACTTTCTCTACAACGAGGAACCCGGCTCGAAAAAACCGTTTCACAAATGGTTTTTCTACATATATTACCCCGCGCACCTTCTTATTCTCGGTATTATTAACCTGATTGCTTGAAAGGATGATAAAAAATGGCAAAGATTATTATGAAAACGCCGCTTGTCGAGATGGACGGCGACGAGATGACAAGGGTCATCTGGAAGATGATTAAGGAACAGCTAATTGAGCCTTACGTCGACCTTAAGACCGAATACTACGACCTCGGACTTGTCCACAGAAACGAGACCGACGACAAGGTTACGGTCGATTCCGCCGAGGCGACGAAGAAATACGGCGTCGCGGTAAAGTGCGCGACAATCACCCCGAACGCACAGCGGGTCGAGGAGTATAACCTCAAAGAGATGTGGAAGTCGCCGAACGGGACCATCAGGGCGATTCTCGACGGAACCGTCTTCCGCAAGCCGATTACCGTCAAGGGCATAACCCCATTTATCCCCTCTTGGACGCAGCCGATTACCATTGCGCGTCACGCTTACGGGGACATCTATAAAAACACCGAGATGAAGGTCCCGAAGGGGTCGAAGGCCGAAATCGTCGTCACCGACAGCGACGGAAAAGAGACCCGCGCACTTATCCACGACTTCTCGTCCTCCGACGGCATCGTTCAGGGCGTGCACAACCTCGACAGCTCAATCGCGAGCTTTGCGCGCTCCTGCTTCAACTATGCCCTTGAGACAAAACAGGTCGTTTGGTTTGCCGCCAAGGACACCATCTCGAAGACGTATGACCACCGCTTCAAGGACATCTTCAGCGAAATTTTCGAGAATGAATATAAAGAGAAGTTCGACGCCCTCGGCATTGAATACTTCTATACCCTTATCGACGACGCTGTCGCAAGGGTCATCAAGAGCAGCGGCGGATTCATCTGGGCGTGCAAGAACTATGACGGCGACGTTATGAGCGATATGCTCGCGACGGCATACGGCTCGCTCGGACTGATGACCTCGGTCCTCGTCTCCCCCGACGGGAAATACGAATACGAGGCGGCTCACGGAACCGTCACCCGCCACTACTATAAGTGGCTCAAGGGCGAAAAGACCTCGACCAACCCGATTGCGACGATATTTGCGTGGAGCGGTGCGTTCCGCAAGCGCGGCGAGCTCGACGGAATCCCCGAGCTTATGCACTATGCCGACTGCCTTGAAAAAGCATCGATTCAGACGATGGAGGACGGAATCATGACCGGCGACATGGCGGTACTCTCGAACCTCCCGAACAAGCAAAAGGTCAACTCCGAGGAATTTTTGGCGGCAATCGCCGAGCGGCTTGATAAGCTGATGGGGTGACGGGGTGGCTTTTGACTATAAAAAGGAATATAAGGAATTCTACCTTCCGAAAAGCAAGCCGTCTGTCCTGACGGTCCCGAAGATGAATTATATCGCCGTCCGCGGAAAGGGCGACCCGAACGCGGAGGACGGCGAATATAAGCGCTCAATCGGACTTCTTTACGGCGTCGCGTTCACCGTTAAAATGAGCAAGATGGGCGACCACCGGATAGACGGATATTTCGACTTTGTCGTCCCGCCGCTCGAAGGCTTCTGGAAACAGGAGGGCATTGAGTCAGGCATCGATTACTCCCGCAAAGATGACTTGGAATTTATTTCGGTGATACGTCTGCCGGAATTCGTGACAAAAGCCGAGTTTGAATGGGCGGTCTCGGAGGCGGAGAGGAAGAAAAAGACCGACTTTTCAAGGGTCGAGTTTTTGACGGTTGACGAGGGACTGTGCGTGCAGTGTATGCACATCGGCAGCTATGACAGCGAGCCGGAGACAACCGCGCTTATGCACGAATATATGTCATCTCGTGGATATTCCCTCGACCTTAACGAAAACCGCCTCCACCACGAGATATACCTCAGCGACCCGCGCAAATGTGCCCCCGAAAAGCTCAGAACCGTTATCAGGCACCCGATAAAATAACTCCGCCGCCCCCACCGCGGGGCGGTGATTTCTTTCCGACAGAAGAAAGCAGAAAATGTCGGGATTTCGGGACAAAAGTGTGCTACCATAATAACCGAGGTGAGGAAAATGAATTGGATAGACGGAATGTCGAATGCGCTCGACTATGTCGAGGAAAACCTTTGCGGCGAAATCAGCTACGGCGAAGCGGCAAAGCTCTGCTGCTGTTCGGAGTATCACTTTCAGCGAGCGTTCTCAATCCTCTGCGGCTGTACGCTCGGCGAATATATCCGACAGAGGCGGCTCACGCTCGCGGGTCTCGAGCTTCAGTCGGAGGGCGCAAAGGTCATCGACGTCGCACTGAAATACGGATATGACAGTCCGGACAGCTTTTCAAAGGCATTCCGCTCTTTCCACGGGATTTTACCGTCACAGGTGCGCAGCGGCGGTACTCTCAAATCGTTTTCACGCCTCAGAATAAAAGTTATTTTGGAGGGCAGCACTATGAACTACAGAATTGTTGAAAGAAAAGAAACGGTTATGACCGGAACGATGAGGCGCTTATCCGGAACTCCCGACGAGCGCCGCGAACAGGAGGCCGACTTTTACGTCTCGACCCGCGAGCAGCAGTACGTCACCCAGTGGCTCTCGCGCGACTACGAGACAAGCGTCCTCGCGGTCGACAACTGCGCCGACGACGGCTTTGACTGCTATATCGGGGCGTTCCTGTCAAAGAGGACGCGCGACGGCTGCATCGACGAATTCGGCGAAGAGACCGCGAAGAAGTATAAGCACCTCACCGTCCCTGCGGGAACATATCTCGTCTGCGAGACCGAGAGGATGCCGTATCCGACCGAGGTCTTCCTCGACCTCAGAAAAAAGATGGTCGGCGAGCTTCTCCCGACTCTCGGATATCAGCTTCGCAAGGCTCCCGAGCTCGAAATCACCCATTGGTACTGGTCGGACGACGAAAAGGAAAACGAGGAAGTCGTCAAGAACAGATACATCGAGGTCTGGCTCCCGGTGGAGAAGGTTTAAACCGCCGGTCGAAGTGTCATTCCCGCCTCCCCTTTTCGGAGGCGGGATTTATTTGCAAAAATTTTTCGGAAAGGTGTTGACAAGTAAACTTGGCAATGGTATAATGCAGATGACAAGTAAACTTGTCAAAAGCAAGGGAGGTTATATCATGGACAAAAAAGAGATTTTAGAAAAAAGCAGAGCCGAGAATCAGAACAGGGACCTTTACGCACAGGAGGTTTCAAAGACCGCAAATTCCGCCGCGGTGTTGGTCATGGTTATTATCGCCGCGGTATTCTTCCTCTTGCAGCTATATGTCGACGGCACCCTGAACTATGGGATATGGGCGCTGATTTTCAGCTCGGACATGACCGCGCACTGGGTAAAATTCGTCAAATTCAAAAGCAAGGGCGAGCTTTTGGCGGCGATTTTATATACGGTTATTGTCGCAGTTTTCGCGGGAAATCACATTTACCAGCTGCTCGCTCATTAGGACGGTGAACGATTTGGACGACAGACTTATACTGAAAAACCGCCTCAAAGAAGCGCGGAGCGAGAAGAAAATCTCGCAGTCGGAGCTCGCCGAGATGGTCGGCGTCTCGCGGAACACAATAAGCTCGATTGAGACCGGTCAGTTCAACCCGACGGCGAAATTGGCGCTTATTCTCTGCATCGCGCTCGACAAAAAATTTGAGGAGCTGTTCTATTTCGACGCGTGACAAGGGCGTCAAAGGCTTTTGACACCGAAAAATCCGGCGAAGTAAAACCCTTTTGATTGAAAAAGCACCGCGGCGGGCGTATACTCGGCGGTGCAAGGAGATGTTGGATATGCAAATCGCAAATCAGATTAAAAAGCTAAGGGCCGAAAGCGGAATGTCGCAGGACGAGCTTGCCGAGAGGATTTTTGTCTCGCGGCAGACCGTGTCAAACTGGGAGAATGAAAAGACATATCCCGACATAAAAAGCCTTTTGCTGATGAGCGAGGTCTTTAACACGTCCCTTGACACTTTAATCAAAGGAGACCTTAGCGAAATGAAAAGACAGATTGACAAACAGGAGTTTACAAGGTTCACCCGCGACAGCTATATCCTTGCTGCGCTCATGCTGCTGATGATTCTTGCCCCGATTCCCCTCGCGCATTTCTTCGGCCTGTGGGGATTTGCGGCGTATCTCCCAATCATAGCGGCAACGATGCTTGCGGCAATAAGAATCGAGAAGTACAAGAAAAAGTATGACATTCAAACCTTCAGGGAGATTTCCGCGTTCATCGACGGGAAGAGCCTTTCGGAAATCGAAAAGGCGCGCGAGGAGGGCAAGCGGCCGTACCAGAAGGTCCTTGCGGCGGTAATCTCCGCGGCAATCGCGGCGGCGTTCTGCGCGCTGATGGCGTTTATCTTTTCAAGATTGAGATGACATAAAACTGGCGGGCAGAAAATATCCCTCACAAAAAATTTTTGATATTTTTTTGAAAAAGCTCTTGACAAACCGCCGATAATAGTTTATAATATCAAATCGTGGCACGGATGAATCGTGTCAGGCGCTGATATAGCTCAGCCGGTAGAGCGCATCCTTGGTAAGGATGAGGTCCCCGGTCCGAATCCGGGTATCAGCTCCAAAGCTCCCGATTTTTCGGGAGCTTATTTTTTACTCAGGGAGACGATACAATGCCCAATCAGGAGTATTATGACCTTAAAAGATGGTACGAAGAGACCGCCGACGAGCGCTGTGAGGAGATGGGCGCGTTTTTCGACAGAAGAATCTCGGACTACGAGGAGCATATGTCCGCTTGGCGGGAGCACTATAAGCGGGTCGCGGAGCTTTTGCCGCATGACATTAAAACGCTGCTGGACCTCGGCTGCGGTACGGGGCTCGAGCTCGACAGAATCTTTGAGCGCTTCCCCGCGCTTCGGGTCACGGGAATCGACCTTTCCGAGACAATGACCGCCGAGCTTCTGAAAAAGCACGGCGGAAGGGACGTCGAGATAATTCTTGACGACTATTTTTTACACGACTTCGGCGAAAACCGCTTCGACGCCGCCGTCTCGGTCGAGTCGCTCCACCACTTCACTGCAGAGAAAAAGGCGGGACTGTTCGCTAAAATCTGCCGCGCGCTAAAGCCGAACGGCGTCTATATCGAGTGCGACTATATCGCGAGTACGCCCGAGATTGAGGAGCTTGCGTTTTCCGAGTGCATGCGCCGCCGCAAGAGGGACAACATTCCCGAAGGCGAGTTTATCCACTTCGACACCCCTCTGACCCTCGAACACGAGCTCGGGGCAATGCTCGCCGGAGGATTTGCGAGCGCCGAGCTTGCCGAAAACATCGACGGCACGCCGATAATCATCGCTAAAAAGGGGGCGGACCGGCTGTGAAAATCTCGGTAATGGGTTACAGCGGCTCGGGAAAGTCGACGCTTTCAAGGCTTTTGGGCGATAAATACGGCGCCGAGGTCCTTCACCTTGATGCCGTGCATTGGCTTCCCGGCTGGAAGGAAAACACCCCCGAAGAAAAGCTTCGCGTTATCGGGGAATTCCTCGACAGTCACGACGCTTGGGTCATCGACGGAAACTATAAAAAATACCACCTCGACCGCCGTCTCGACGAGTCCGACCGGATAATCCTCCTGCTCTTCGGGCGCTTCTCCTGCCTAATCAGAGTGATAAAAAGGTACTTCACCTATAAGGGCAAGACCCGCCCCGACATGGGCGAGGGGTGCGACGAAAAGCTTGACGCCGAGTTCATTCGGTGGGTGCTCTTTGAGGGAAGAGACAAGGACAAGCGCAGGAGGTTTAAAGAAATTGCCGAAAAGTACCCCGACAAGGTCACAATCATAAAGAATCAGCGCCGGCTCGACAGGTTTACGGAAAGCATAAAATAGCTATTCAAGCAGTATATACCCCTTCAGCTCGCTGTACATCTCGACGGTGAAGCCGTCGCAGAGCGTCAGCTCCTGCACCGTCGAGAAGCCGTGAATCCGCTCGCGAAGCTCGATTATCTCCTCGGCGACCGAGTAGTCAATCAGAAGCGCGTCGGCGATTTCGTCGGCGTCGGCGGTGTTCACGTTCACCTTTCGCCGGACCTTCGGCTCGTCTATAACCTCGGTCGGGTCGGTTTCGGAGGTTGTCGGCTGTTCGGCCGACGTCTTCGGCTGAGATGCCGTAGTCGCCGGAGGCTCGGTCTTCGTCTCGGATGTGGTAATTGCCGGTGGCTCGGTCTCGGGAACGGGTTCAGTTTCGGGTGCGCTCGTCTCGGCGGGTTGAGGCTCGCTGCCGTCATCGCCGTAAAAGTGCTCAATAATCCGGTCAAGGATTTCGTCGCTGATACCCGGGATTTCGCCGAGCTGGTAGACGCTTTTATAGCCTTCGAGCGCGTCGCGGTAGTCGATGATGTCGGTCGCCTTTGCCTCTCCGATGCCCTTTACCTCCATGAAATCTTCCTTAGACGCCGCATTTATGACCGCGACGTCATATATGTCTTCGTCGGGATATGACGAACCGGTCACTGTATAAACAGAGCTTCCCGAGGCTTTTCTGTAAGCAATCTGCTGAGCAGCCACCGCGGATAAGGCGGCTGCGGCACAGAGTATGAGAAAAACCAATTCGGGAAGCTTTTTCTTCATCTGTATTACCTCACGGCGTCCCTGAGCGCGTCGACCTTATCGGTGCGCTCCCATGACACGCCGAGGTCCTCGCGCCCCATGTGCCCGTATGCGGACAGAGGGCGGTAGACCGTATGTCTTAGGTCAAGAAGGTCTATTATTGCCGCAGGGCGAAGGTCAAAGACTCTCGACACCGCCTCGGCAAGCTTTTCGTCGCTGACCTTTCCGGTGCCGAATGTGTCGACCATGAGCGAGACCGGGTGCGCGACGCCGATGGCGTATGCAATCTGAAGCTCGCATTTTTCGGCAAGACCGGCGGCGACGATGTTCTTTGCGGCATATCTTGCGGCATAGGCGGCCGAGCGGTCGACCTTTGTCGGGTCCTTTCCGCTGAACGCTCCCCCGCCGTGACGCGAATATCCGCCGTAGGTGTCGACTATAATCTTTCTGCCGGTAAGACCGCAGTCCCCCTGCGGTCCGCCGATTACGAACCGCCCGGTCGGGTTGACATAGAACACGGTTTTGCTGTCGAGAAGCTCGGCGGGAATGACCTTTTTGATGACGTTTTCGATGATGTCGCGGCGGATTGTCTCCTGTGAGACGTCGGGGTCGTGCTGTGTCGAGACGACAATGTTGTCGATTCTCACCGGTCTTCCGCCGTCATATTCAACCGTAACCTGACTCTTGCCGTCGGGTCTGAGATAGCCGAGGACGCCGCTTTTTCTTATGTCGGCAAGCCGTTTTGCGAGCTTATGGGCATATGATATCGGCATCGGCATAAGCTCGGGAGTTTCGTTGCAGGCATAGCCGAACATCATTCCCTGGTCCCCCGCGCCGATGTCTAACCGGCCCGAGCCGCGGCTTTCGAGGGCGTTGTCGACGCCCATCGCGATATCCGGCGACTGACGGTGAATCGAGCTTATAACCGAACAGGTGTCGGCGTCGAAGCCGTATTTGGCGCGGTCATAGCCGATTTCGCGGACCGCTCCCCTTACTATCTCGGGGATATCGAGGTGCGCCTCCGAGCTTATCTCGCCGCAGCACATCACCATTCCGGTGGCGGCGACGGTCTCACATGCAACGCGGGACATCGGATCCTGTTTTAAGCACTCGTCGAGAATTGCCTCGGACACACGGTCACAGAGCTTGTCCGGATGACCCTCGGTTACTGATTCGGATGTAAAAAGTCGTTTCATAAGCGTTCCTCCGCGCAAAAATTCATGCGATTATCAAAAAGCGCACTCCGAAAAAGAGTGCGCTAAAAAACTTAGTCCTCATCTTTCGGATAAACCGCAGGATTTAGCACCTTAAGTCAGGTTGCCGGGCTTCACAGGTCCTGATACCTCCACCGCTCTTGATAAGGCATATTCTATCACTTGTTATTATATATCACTTTTTATATCCTGTCAATAGTTTAATTACATTTGACGACAGTTTCCGACTCCCCCGCCCTATCCGCTCACCTTCGAGACGATGAGCGCGATTATCGCCGCGGCGAGCAGGAGCGCGCAGATTACGTTAAGTACAATCGGCAGTGTCGGATTCTTCTTTTCGCCGCCGTCCTCGCGCTTCGGAAGGAGTCCCGCCTTTCGCAGAACCGTTATTATCGGCTTATAGAGCAGGAACGTGATTGCGGCGTTGATTGTCGCCTTTACGGCGTTGAACGGAAGGAAACCGGGGAGGAGCAGCTCGGTGATTGCCTCGCGCGAGATGCCCATATAAAGCGGAGAAATGAGGTAGTTCCAAAGGAGCATGACCACGGTTTCACAGATTACCGAGCAGACAAGTCCTATTACCGCGCCCGAGATGTTCTTCCGGTATTTATAGATGATTCCGACCGGGAGGATAAACGCGCAGGACGAGAGAATGTTCATCACCGCGCCGATGATTCCGGTGTCGCTTATCGTCACCATCTCGATAAGGGATATGACGACCGAGCTCAGGACCGCCGGCACAGGCCCGAGAATAAGCGCCTCGAGCGCCAGAACGGCGTCCTTTGCCTCATACTTTAAGAATCCGACCGCGGGTACAAAGGGTATCCGAAGGATAAACACGGTCATGAACGCGAGCGCTGCGAAGAGCGCCGCGAGGACAAGGGTTACGGTTGTTGACTTTGATTTTTGCATAGTAAAGCATCTCCTTAAAAAACAGACCCGCGGAAAAATCCACGGGTCAGAATTATCTTCTCTCATCCGGACTATACCGTCGGTATCGGAATTGCACCGATTCATGCGGCAGACGCCGCTCGCGGACTTTAACCGCCGGTTGGGAATTTCACCCCACCCCGAAGATACGGATATTCGGCTTTATTTCGGATTACTCCTCCGGCTCTTCGCCGTCTTCGTCGAGCTCAAATTCAAGGAGCTCGCCGCAGTTCGGACATTCGACCGAACCGTCCTCGAGCATGAGGTCGTTCAGCTCGATGGTGTCGCCGCAGCTCGGGCAGACAACTTCGTATGAGCAGTCGTCATCGTCGCAGTCGCAATCGCCGTCGCAGCAGTCACAGCCGCAGTCCGACTCTTCCTCGAGCTTAGAAAGGTCGGCGTCCATCTCTTCGCAGAAATCGCAGATTTGGTCGATGTCCTCGTCGATGCTGTCGACGGTCTCGCAAATCTCGGCGATTACGTCTCTGAGTGCAAGAAGAACCTTCCCCTCTTTGGTGGAGCCGTCGATTTCGAGGCCCTCCATAAGTCCCTTGAGGTATGAAGCCTTTTCAGTAAGCATATAAATCTTCCTTTCTATGTTCTATGCGAATTTGATACATAATGACAATGTTAAGGCGGTGAGTTATCGGTCGTTATACAGTCCGAAATGTCTTGCAATTAAATCACAGACTTCTTCTCTGGTATCTTCGCTGTTATCTTCCCTGATTACCGTGAAAAACCCGCTTTCGGCTAATTCATCATAATGCTTTTGACTGTTGATTAAGGCAAGACCGCGCCGATAGTTTTCCATAACGGCCTCGGGATTGTCGCAGCTTTTGATAACATTAAGAATAAATTGCTTCTCGGGGTCGTCGCGGTCGAAGAAACGGTCAACGCTCATCGACTGCGGGCAGAGCATAACGGCAACACGGTTATAATCGGATATTTCTTTCAGCACGTCAATCGGAATATTGGTATCCGCAATAACTTTCGTATCTCTCGATAGCGAAATAAGCTCGGCGACCTCAAATTCCGCCGCTTCTCTGCCGACGCTGAATACCCATCGCTCATATTCTTCCGGAGAGCGGGTCACAAAATCTTTCCAGTCGGTAAGATTATTGAGATAACAAATGTCCGGCTGAAAGTCGGGCGATGCCACTGTATCGGAAACCGCGCTGTGATAGTTTTCACCGCAAAAGACCATATCAAACTTGTCGGCAAGCATTTTTACGGTTGTTGACTTTCCGGCATATGCCGTTCCGGTGATAAAGTATACATTTTTCAGGTAGTGCTTTAGAATGTTATTCGCAATGTTCACGGTTTATCTCCTCTTAGTCTTCGGTTCCGGCAACTCGTCATACATTGCAATAAACAGATTCGTCAAAAACTCGCGGTTGTCGACGTCGTCGACGCGAAGCAGCTTTTTCCTGCCGCCCTCGTATATTGAGTCGTATTCGGCGCCGGGCAGCATTTTTATCGCCGACGGAACGGGTTTGACCAAAAGGCGGTCGTCGCAAAGATAGGCGGCAATCCTGCCGTGATAATATATAAGATATTCGCCCATCATCATGCGGTGCGATATTCCGTCAAGAGAAGACAGCTGCTCCAAGATATAGCTCAGATATTCCTTGCTCGTCGACATGCGTTGCTCCTCTGCGCTGTATCAAATCTGCCTTAAAATCAGGCTCTCTGCATGTATTCGCCGGTTCTGGTGTCGATTCTGACGACGTCGCCCTCGTTGATGAAGAGCGGAACCCTTATTTCGGCGCCGGTCTCGAGGGTTGCGGGTTTCAAGGTGTTGGTGGCGGTGTCGCCCTTGAAGCCGGGGTCGGTCTGGGTGACGGCAAGGTCGACAAAGAACGGCGGCTCGACGCCGAAGACCTTGCCCTTATAGGAGAGAATGGTGCAGACCATGTTTTCCTTGACGAACTTGAAGTTGTCGCCGACGTCGTTCGGACTGACGGGAATCTGTTCATAAGTCTCCTGGTCCATGAAGTAATAAAGCTCTCCGTCGGAATAAGAATATTCCATATCCTTTCTTTCGATAAATGCGGTCGGGAACTTTGCGGTCGGGTTGTAGGATTTTTCGACGACCGCTCCGGTGAGCACGTTCTTGGTCTTGGTTCTGACGAACGCCGCACCCTTGCCGGGCTTGACGTGCTGGAACTCAATAACCTGCATTACGTTGCCGTCTTCCTCGAATGTCACACCGTTTCTGAAATCACCTGCTGTAATCATTAGTGTGTCCTCACTTTCTTTCTGTCAATTTTTTACTGCGTTGCATTGGTTACAGTATATTGTAACCCATCTTTTAAAATAATGCAAGTCTTTTTACAAAGAAATAAGATTTTTCTTTGCCAAAGTCATGTTTTCACAGCCGTTTTCCCTTATTATGACAAAATCTTCGATTCGCACTCCGAACTCGTCGGGAAGATAAATGCCCGGTTCAACGGTTACAATCATGTTCTCGCGGAAGACATGCTTCGAGCTCGGTCCGGCGTTCGGGGTCTCATGGATATTCATTCCGACACCGTGCCCAAGCGAGTGCCCGAACGCGTCGCCGTAGCCGGCGTCGGTGATGACCTTTCTCGCGATTCCGTCGATATCCGAGCCGAGCGCGCCCGGCTTGATTGCCGCGAGCGCCTTAAGCTGTGCGTCAAGGACAATCGCATAGACCTCCTCCATCTTCTCGGTCGGCTTTCCGACGCAAACGGTTCTGGTCATGTCGCTGTGATAGCCGTCGTATGTCGCGCCGTAGTCCATCAGGACGAATTCGCCCTCTTTTACAGGCCTGTCGGTCGGGACGCCATGACAGAGCGAGGCGTTCGGTCCGGAGACGGCGATTGTGTCGAACGAAAGCGCCTCAGCGCCGTGCGACAGCATGTAGTAATCGAGGTGAAGTCCGACCTCGCGCTCGGTGACGCCCGGCTTGATGAAGTTGAGGACGTCTTCAAAAGCCGCCTCGGCTATCCTCTGCGCCTTAATGATTTTGTCGATTTCGTCCTGTGTCTTGACGATTCTCAGGGCGTCGATGGCGATGCTCAGCGCGTCGGAGTCGTCGATTTCGGCGGTGATGCTCTTTCTGAACGAATTAAGCTGTGAGACCGTCACGCTGCGGCTTTCGATTGCAAGGGTCTTTGCGCCGTGCTTTGAAAGAATCGCGTTAATCTGTTCATAAAGCTTTTCCTGCATGATGACTTCGGCGTCGTGAACGGTCTTTCTCGCCTTTTCGATATAGCGGAAGTCGATTATAAGGTATGCCTTTTCGCGGGTCACAAGAACCGTCCCCGCCGACGACTTCATTCCGGTGAAATATCTCCTGTTGACGTCTTCGGTAATAAGAGCCGCGTCAACCGTCGACGGCAGCTCGTTCATAAGTCTTTCGTACTTTGTCATGATTATCCTCCTGTCAATGTTTATTCAGTGCCGAAATATAGCTGTTTTTCATCGCGAGCGCATCTGTATCCTGCGTCCCCGCGCTTTCACATATAAATGTCGGGCAAAGTCCCCTCTTAGCGACAAGCTCCATAAGCGGCTCGAAGTCGGGGCCGTACCTTGTGTCCTCAAAGGTGAGGTGCTTTTTTTCGCCGCCGTTTTCGGTGTATTCAATCTTGGAAAAATGGGCGTGGAAGCGCTTTTCGCGGTCGCTCCCGAGCGAGTTTTTGATTGCATCGAGGATATCGGCATACGCCTCCCTCGAGTTGACGCCGCCGAGCGTCCTTGCGTTAAGGTGCCCGAAATCGACGGTCGGCAAAAAGCTGTCGTCGAGGCGGCAGAGCTCAATCACCTCTTCGAGATTCCCGAGCTGATTGAACTTTCCCATCGTTTCGGGACAAAAGACGATGTCTTCATATCCCGCCTCTATCGCCGCACGGCGCGCGCGGGAAAGGGTGTCCTTGGCGAGTCCGAGTGCCTCTTCGCGGGATATCTTCGAGCATGAGCCGGAGTGAATTACAATCCTCTGTGCGCCGAGCTTCTTTGCCGCCGCGGCGCTCTGGAGTATGTAGTCAATCGACTTGTCCCGCTTTTCGGGTTCGACGCTCGAAAGGGATATGAAATACGGCGCGTGAAGCGAAAGGGTGATGCCGTTGGCTTCGGCTTCGGAGCGAAGCGCGGCGGCGATGGCGTCCGAGACCCTTACCCCCTGTCCGCACTGGTACTCAAAGGCGTCGAGTCCGAACGACTTAAGGTACTTCGGCATATCCGCCGAGGACTTGTATTTCTTCAAAAATCCCTCCGGACTTCCGGCGGGTCCGAATATGGCGTTCATTTGTCACTCCCCTTTTTCGGTCTCTTGGGAAGAAGCGGGCGTTCGAGCGTTCTCTTGACCCTGAACCAAAAACCCGTCTCCGGCTCTATCGGGAAGACGAAAATCGAGCGGATTCCCGCGGTCTTGCAACCCATCACGTCCGTAAAAATCTGGTCCCCCACTGCGGCAATCCCGGTCTTCGGTATGCCGAGTCTTCTGCACGCCTCGTTATATCCGCGCGGAAGCGGCTTTTTCCCGTCCGGCACAAAGTCGAGTCCGAGGTATTTCGCGAACGGCTCGACCCGCTCCGGGTGATTGTTAGACACGATAATCATTTTCAGTCCCGAGCTTTTCGCTTTATTGAACCACTCGAGCCTTTTCGGGTCGGGAACGGGGTTATTGTGCGTGGTCAGGGTGTTGTCAAGGTCGAGTATGAGCGCCGAGATGTTCTCTTTTTCAAAGAATCCCGCCGGAATGTCGGCGACGGATTCAAAGACATAGTCGGGTCTGTGGAACATGCTTCCTCCAAAAACAGAAGCGGTCAGAAACTCCGCCCGCTTCGTTTTTATATACACTTAATATTTGCGCTTACGAGCAGCTTCAGACTTTTTCTTGCGCTTTACCGAAGGCTTTTCGTAATGCTCGCGCTTGCGAACCTCGGCGATAACACCGTCTCTGGCGCAGGATCTCTTAAAGCGCTTAAGAGCGGTGTCTAAAGACTCGTTCTTACCGACGCGTACTTCTGCCATTTACTGTTCCCTCCCTTTGCCGCCAATAGGGCGAAGGTATTTTACATTCTCTCAATGTACTATATGATTATACCGCTTTATATCGGATAAGTCAATACCCATTCGGCAAAAAGTTTGGATTTTTTATTTAGCGACAATATTTACCAGTCGGCCCTTGACATAAATCGCCTTTAAGATGTTCTTTCCCGAAAGCTCGGAGGCGACGCGTTCAAGCTTCTTTGCGGCGTCGATGACCTCGTCCTGTGAGGCGTCGGCGGCGACGGTGAGCTTATCCTTAATCTTACCGTTGACCTGTACCGCAATCTCGACCTCGTCGTCGCGGCAGAGGGATTCGTCATAGGTGACCCACTTTGCGTCGTGGATATATCCGCCGAAATTCTGTGCCCGATAAATCTCCTCGGTGATGTGCGGCGCGAAGGGATAGAGCATTATGCAGAAGTCCCTCAGCTCCGCCCTCGTGACGCTCCCAGAGGCAGTGAAGTCGTTAATAAGTGTCATCAGCGCGGCAATCGCGGTGTTGTACTTGATTGTGTCGATGTCAGAGGTGACCTTTTTAATCGTCTTATTCATCTTCGAGACGAATTCGGGGCGGTAGGCGTCGCCGTCGGTGACGATGTCCTGAAGTCCCCAGACGCGGTCGAGGAATCTCTTGCAGCCGGTGACACCGCTCTCGGACCAAGGCGCAGCTTTTTCATAGTCGCCCATAAAGAGGACGTATACCCGAAGGGCGTCCGCGCCGTAGACCTTGATGACGTCGAGCGGGTCGACGACATTGCCCTTTGATTTCGACATCTTTTCGCCGTCCGGGCCGAGGACAAGTCCGATACATGTGCGCTTCATATAAGGCTCGGGGGTATTTACCGCGCCGATGTCATAGAGGAAGCGATGCCAGAACTGGGAATAAATCATATGCCTTGTGACGTGCTCGTTGCCGCCGTTGTACCAATCGACGGGGAGCCAGTAGTTCTTTGCCTCTTCCGAGGCAAATTCCCTGTCGTTGTGCGGGTCGACATAGCGGAGGTAGTACCAGCTCGACCCCGCCCACTGCGGCATTGTGTCGGTCTCGCGCTTTGCGTCGCCGCCGCACTTCGGGCACTTGCAGTTTACGAATTCCTCGATTCTCGCAAGCGGACTTTCGCCGTCGGTGCCCGGCTCGAAATTCTTGACGTCGGGGAGCCTTAACGGAAGCTCGTCGTAGGGTACGCCGACGAGTCCGCATTTGGAACAGTGGACAATCGGTATCGGCTCGCCCCAATAGCGCTGGCGGTTGAACGCCCAGTCCTTCATCTTGTACTGAACGCCCTTTTCGCCGATTCCCTTTTCCTCGAGGAATTCGAGCATCTTCGCGATTGAGTCCTTCTTATTGGTCATGCCGTTGAGGACGCCGGAGTTAATCATCTCGCCGTCGCCGGTATATGCCTCTTTTTCGATGTCTCCGCCCTTGATTACCTCGATTATGTCGATTCCGAATTTTTTCGCGAATTCCCAGTCGCGCTGGTCATGCGCCGGAACGGCCATAATCGCGCCGGTGCCGTATCCCATCATGACATAGTCCGATATGTATATCGGTATCTCCTTGCCGTTGACGGGGTTGACGGCGGTGAGGCCGTCGAGCTTTACGCCGGTCTTGTCCTTGACGAGCTGAGTGCGCTCAAACTCGGTCTTTTTCGCACATTCCGCGCGGTACGCCTCGATTTCGCCCATGTTCTTTATGACGCCCTTGCTGCGGTCGATGACCGGGTGCTCGGGGGCGATGACCATAAAGGTGACGCCGTAAAGTGTGTCGGGACGGGTGGTATAGATTCTCAGCTTTTCGTCAGAGCCGTTGAGCTCGAAGTTGACGAACGCGCCGGTGGACTTTCCGATCCAGTTCTCCTGCTGCGCCTTGACATAAGTGGGATAGTCGACCCTCGCGATTCCCTCGAGGAGCTTTTCGCAGTAGGCGGTGATTCTTAAGTACCAGACCTCCTTCGGCATCTGGACGATGTCGCTGTGACAGACGTCGCACTTGCCGCCCTGTGAGTCCTCGTTCGAGAGGACGACCTTGCAGCTCGGGCAGTAGTTCACGAGCGCGGTATCGCGGAAGGCGAGACCGTTCTCGAACATCTTGAGGAAAATCCACTGCGTCCACTTATAGTATTCCTCGGACGAGGTGTCGATGACCCTTGACCAGTCAAAGCTGTAACCGACCTTCTTCATCTGCTCCGAGAAGTGCGCGATGTTCTTGTCGGTCGAAATTCTCGGGTGGACGCCGGTCTTTATCGCATAGTTCTCGGCGGGAAGACCGAAGGCGTCGAACCCCATCGGGAAGAGGACGTTATATCCCTCGAGCCTCTTCTTGCGCGAGAGAGCTTCGAGACCGGTATAGGCCTTGATGTGTCCGACGTGAAGTCCCGCACCCGAGGGATAGGGAAACTCGACGAGGGCATAGTATTTCGGCTTTGAGCGGTCAATCTTTACCTCGAAGGTCCGGTTGTCCTCCCAATATTTCTGCCACTTGGATTCTATCGCGGAAAAATCGTACTTCATTTTTATCATATCCTTTGCAAGATAATTATTATCCTGTTATTTTATCACAGGAATTGCGCCGTGTCAACCGCTTCGCCGTCGCTCCAGAGCTTTTCGAGGTTATACTGTTCCCTTACGTCGCGGTAGAAGACGTGAACGACAATGTCGCCGTAGTCCATGGCAATCCAGCTTGCGCCGTCAAAACCCTCGATTCGGGCGGCGCTGACCCCCTTTTCGCCCATTCTGAAGTCGACCTCGTCGGCAAGACCGCGGGTATGCGTCGTCGAGGTTCCGTGGGCGATGACGAAATAGTCCGCGATGATGGTAAGGTCGCCTATTTTTATTACCTTGATGTCGATGGCGCCCTTTCCGTCAAGAGCCTTGACTATTGTCGAAAGCTTTTCGGTCTGTGTCATTTAAAATTCCTCCTTGTAATGTCATTCAAGAATATCAGAGACCCTTTCGGGCAGTATTTTATACATATCCTCCCCCGCCCCGATTTCGGGAAGACCGAGCTCGGAGGCCAGCACCGAGGTGTCTTTAACGCGAAAATAAGCGTCAAGCATTTCGGCGGCGGCGCTTCGGTCGAAGACCCAAATCCTACTGCAGTCGAAGCTCGCGGGATATCCCGCCGCAAGCCGGATGTTCATCTTCGAGGTCTTAACGCCCATCGAAAACCCGACGGCGTCAATCATCTCGTTGATTGACATATCGGTGTCAAAGCGGTTTGCGATAAGGTTCATCAGAAGGTCGAAGCTCTCGTATGCGCCCTTTTTCCCGAGCGCGTCAAGAATTTTTGACAGCACCGCGCGGTACGCCTTTACGGCCTTTTCCCGCCCGTCGGTATAGCATGAGCCGTCGAGCGCGGTAAGGGCGGCGTTCTTTCCGTCATAAGCTCCGAGCGCTTCGGCAATCCCGCCGAATGTCTCGGCGTCGAAGCAGACCGAGCCGGAGAGCTTTATCTTAAACGCGTCGGCGACAGCGGCTGAATAGACCGGAGTATCGAACGCCTCGGAGACGGTTCCCGAAAATCCGCCGGCGGTGATGTATCCGTCGGGAGGAATCTCGAGGACGTCGAGCGACTTTTTGTCCCGGTCGACGGTGAATATATGCGCCCGGACCGGCGATTTGCCGTCGGTCACGGTTATAAGCCAGCTTTTTTTGTTGCTGACGGTGTCGAGCCAGTACCCCTGTGAGATATAGCGGACATAGTCGGGGGCGGTGTATTGCTCCGCGACCCTGAGCCTTGCCGCCCGTGAAGCCGCCGAAAGGACGAAAACCGTCGCCATTGCAGCGGCGGCGCACCAAAGAGACATAATGATTCCGAAACGCCTGTTTTTCTTCATATCACCGAAAAAGGGGCGCTGAATCCCGTATCTCCTAAAGCTCAGACTGTCTCTTCTGCATTAGAGCGGTGTATTCGTTATAGGCGTCAAAGGTCGACTTCGGGATAATCCGGAATTTTGCGATGTTCTCGGTCATCATCCACTTGAACGCCTCATAGAGTCCCCGCTCAATGTCGCCGTATGTAATGCTCCGGATTCGTTCGCAGTCGGGATAGTCCCGCTCGTCCGAAATAAGGTCGGCCATATAGAGTATCTTTTCATAGATGTTCATTCCGCCCTTCCCGACGGTGTGCCACCTTATCGGCGAAAGAACGTCGGGGTCGGTGATTCCGTATTTTTCCTTGACAAAGACCGCTCCGGCGATTGCGTGATGGGTCTTTGGGGCGTTCAGTTCCGCCTCCGAGACGGCGAATTCCGAGCGCCTGACGAGCTCGAGCTGTTCCTTTGGCGGAAGCTCTTTGCAGATGTCGTGAAGCAGTCCCGAAAGATACGCCCTGTCGGCGTCGGCGCCGTTTATCTCGGCAAGCCTTTTTGCCGCGTCCGCGACATTTAGGCTGTGGACAAATCTCTTTTCCGAGAGATTTTCGCGGAGATATTCCTTCATCTCGGGAATTCGCTTATCGGTCACGGTAAAGTCCTCTCTTTTCAATATAATCTGCGACAGCCGGCGGCAAAAGTCCGCCGACGGGAAGTCCCCGAGCTATTCTGTCCTTGATGTCGGACGACGAGCACTCGAACGGCTCGGAGGAGATTAAGGTGCACCTCCCGCCGATGCGCTTTATTTCCTCTGCCGTCCGTTCACAAAGTTCCCTTTCGGCTTCGCTCCGGCAGACGCATATCAGCTCGGCGAGCTCTGTTATCCTCTCTGCCCTGTACCACTGCGGAAACCTTGCGAAAGCGTCGCTTCCAAGTGCGAAATAAAGGGTATCGCCGTGGTACTTATCCCTGAAGTGCTCGGCGGTAAAGACGGTATAGCTCTTTCCGCCGCCCGCGATTTCAAAGTCGCTGACCTCGGCGACCGGACTGTAGAGCGCGAGCCGACGGCACATTTCAAACCTGTCCCCGCTGTCGGTAACCTCGCTCTCCGACTTCTGCGGCGGGACATATGCCGGGACGATGACGAATCTGTCCGGCTCAACCGCCGAAATTACCTTTTCCATAAGCCTTAAGTGACCCATATGAGGCGGGTCGAAGGTTCCGCCGAAGATTACGGTTTTCATAGGTTCTGACTGTAGACCGGCTTTTCGGGATTTCTCTTATAAAGCACGGCCTTCGAGCCGATTACGGTCACGACCTCGGCGCCGGTCATTTTCGCAAGCTCCGCCGCGGCCTCGTCTGCCGTACAGAGCGAGTTATCCAGAATCTTTATCTTTACGAGCTCATGGGCGGCGAGGTATTTTTCAATCCCCTCGGCCTGTTCCGCCGAGACCCCGCCCTTTCCGACCTGAAACGCCGGCTCGAGCTTTGATGCCTCGGACCTTAAATACGAGCGCTGTTTTGATGTTAGCATATGTCCTCCGAAAGTTATTATACAGTTTTCCCGCCGATGTGCTCCGCAAGGAGCCTCAGCGCCTTTCCGCGGTGGCTTACGGCGTTTTTTTCGTCGGGAGTCATCTCGGCCGAGCTGATGCCGCCGACCATGAATATCGGGTCGTAGCCGAAGCCGTTCTTCCCCCGCTCTTCATATCCGATTCGCCCCTCGAATTTACCGAGAAAGTGCGATTCAACCCCCTCGGCGTCGATATATGTTATCGCACAGACGAACCGCGCAGTCCGCTTTTCGTCCGGCACACCCTCGAGCTTTGAAAGCACAAGCGCGTTATGGGCGCTGTCGTCGCGGGTCCCGCCGTATCTTGCCGAAAATACCCCCGGCTCGCCGCCGAGCGCGTCGACCTCGAGACCGCTGTCGTCGGCAATAACCGGACACCCCGCGATTTCATATATCGCCCTCGCCTTGATGGCGGAGTTTTCCTCGAAGGTAGTCCCCGTTTCGTCGGGTTCAACGTCGATTCCCGCGTCGTGCTGTGAAATGACTTCACATCCGAGCGGTTCGAGTATCTCCCTGAACTCGCGGAGCTTGTGGGGATTCGAGCTTGCGAGTATCATCTTAGTCTTCATCTTCATCAACCTCAAAGAGTGCTTCGACAAAGTCCTGTGCGACAAAAGGCTGGAGGTCGTCGATTTTTTCGCCGACAGAGATAAGCTTTACCGGCACCTTTAGCTCGTTGGCAATCGAGATGACGATTCCGCCCTTTGCCGAGCTGTCGAGCTTTGTGAGGATTATTCCGGTGATGTCGGCGGCGTCGTTAAACGCCCTCGCCTGATTGACGGCGTTCTGTCCTGTGGTGGCGTCGAGCGCGATAAGGACCTCGAGGGCGCATCCCTCCGCCTTTTGGTGAACTATCCTCGAAATCTTCGCAAGCTCGTTCATAAGGTTCTGTTTATTGTGGAGCCGTCCGGCGGTGTCGATGATGACGACGTCGGCACTGCGCGACTTTGCGGCGTCGAGGGCGTCATAGACGACCGAGGCGGGGTCGGAACCCTCGCTGTGCTTGATTATCTGTACGCCGGCGCGGTCGGTCCAGACGTTGAGCTGGTCGATGGCGGCCGCACGGAAGGTGTCCGCCGCGGCGACGATGACCCTTTTCCCCTGCTCCTTAAGCTGGTGAGAGAGCTTTCCGATGGCGGTCGTCTTTCCGACGCCGTTTACGCCGATAACAAGCACCACAGACGGCACCGTCGAGAGGTCGAGAGGACTGTCCTTGCCGAGCATCTCTTTTATCATGTCCTTAAGCTCGCCGCGGACCTGGTCGGTGGTCGTAAAGCGCTTTTCCTTTACACGGCTTTTCAGTCCCGAGACGATGTCTTCCGAGGTCTTTGCGCCGAGGTCGGCGAGAATAAGCGTCTCTTCGAGCTCGTCATAAAAATCGTCGGTTATCTCGGAGCCGGAAAAAAGACCGTTAAGACCGCCGAAAAGGCTGTTCTTCGTCTTCTTAAGACCCTGTTTGAGTTTTTCAAAAAGTCCCATCAACAAATCTCCTTTACAATTATTCGCTCATGTCGGACGAAACCTCGCTGATGTCCATTCTCAGAAGCTTCGAGACGCCCTTTTCCTGCATCGTGACGCCGTAAAGGACGTCGGCCTCCTCCATCGTTCCGCGGCGGTGAGTTATAAGGATAAACTGCGTCGTGTCGGTGAAGTTGCGGAGGTACTGCGCGTATCTTGTGACGTTTACGTCGTCGAGGGCGGCTTCGATTTCGTCGAGAATACAGAACGGCGACGGCCGAAGCTTCAGTATCGCGAAATAGATTGCGATTGCCACAAAAGCCTGTTCCCCGCCGGAGAGAAGCGAAAGGTTCTTTATGACCTTTCCCGGAGGCGCGACGTTTATCTCGATGCCCGATTCAAGGACGTTATCCGGGTCGGTGAGCGAAAGCTCTCCCCTTCCCCCGCCGAACAGCTCGACAAAGGTCGTCTTAAAGTTTTCGTTAATCTTATTGAAGCTCTCGGTGAAGATTTCCTTCATGCTCTTTGTGAGGCTTGCAATCAGCTTTTCAAGCTCTTCCTTCGACTTAAGCACGTCGTCAAGCTGTGACGATAGGAATTCATATCTCGTCCTGACCTCTTCGTACTCGTCGATGGCCTCGGTGTTGACCGAGCCGAGGGCGCGTATCTTGTTTTTGATTTCGTTGAGGCGCTTCTGTGCCTCGGCGATATCCTCGACGTCCTCCGCCTGTTCCGCGGCTTCGGCGACCGTCAGGTTATACGACTCCCAGAGCTGGTTTATCATTCCGTCGCTCTCGCGCATAAGGTTGTCCCGCCGCTCGGTGATTCGCGAAAGCTCGGACGACACCGTGACCTTTTCGTCCGACTTCGAGCGCTGCTGAGTCCGCAGCACCTGCGCCTGACGCTCATATTCAAGTCCGCGGGCGGCCTCCTCGCGGATTCGCTTTTCAAGTCCCTCGGCGACCGCCTTTGAGTCGAGCATCTCCTTTTCGCGCTCCTTAAGCGCAAGCTCCTCGGCGGCGATTGAAGCTTTCAGCTCTTCTGTGCGCGCGTCGGCCTTTTTCGCCTCGGCCTCCGAGTTTTCGATGCTGAGATAAAGCTGTGAAACCGCGTCCTCGGCGGACTGAATATCCTTGGCGAGCTCGGCGAGCCTCAGCCGCTTTCCGGATATCTCCTCCGAAATCTCTTCGCGGATATTCTTTTGTTCGCCGGTCTTTTCCTGTGCCGAAGTGACGAGCGCTTCGAGCCGGGCGATTTCCGCCTCGCACCCCGAAAGCTCTTTTTCGGCGTTCGTCTTCGACTCCGCGAAGGACCTGATTTTTTCACGGCAGTCGTCGTTCGAGCGTTCAAGCTCGTCTATCCTCGCGCGGTACTGCTCCGCAAGCTGTTCCACGCGCTTTTTCTCGGTCTCGAGACGAACCTTTTCGGTCTCGTCCCGCGTGATGATGTCCTTTTCGCCGTCGAGGTCATAGCCGAGCTTTTCGACCTCTGCCGACAGCGACGCAAGGCGCTGCTTCATCGCCTCGTGAGAGCCGGAGAGCTTTTCAAGCTGTTCCCCGATGGCGCGGATTTCGTTCTTTCGCGATAAAACGCCGCTCGAGCGCTGTGAGCTTCCTCCTGTGAACGAGCCGCCGGCGTTGATGACCTGTCCGTCAAGGGTGATGATTCTGAACCTGTAGCCGTATTTTTTCGCGATATTCGCCGCAAGGTCGATGTTCTCGGCGACGGCAATCCGCCCGAGCAGCGAGTTGACTATCCCCCTGTACTCGGGGTCATAGCTCACGAGCTCGCTCGCGAGAGCGACATATCCCTCCTGCATGTCGAGGTTGTTTTCGTTAAGGGTATTCCCCTTTACAGACGTTATCGGCAGGAATGTCGCGCGGCCGCCGTTCGTCTCTTTCAGAATCCGTATGCCGCGCTTGGCGGTGTCCTCGCTGTCGACGACGATATTCTGCATCGCGCCGCCGAGAGCGGTCTCGATTGCAAGGCTGTACTTCTGTTCGACCGAGATTATCTGCGCGACCGTGCCGCGCACTCCCCTGAGCTGTCCGCTGCGGCCGGCCCTGACAATCTGCCGCACGCTTCCCGCAAACCCCTCCATCGAGTTTTCGAGGTCGGTCAGCATCTGCCGCCGCTGGGTAAGGTCGCGGATATTGAGCTCGGCGTCGGAATATTCGGCGTTCATCGCCTTAAGCTGCGCGTCCTTCTTGCTGAAAAGCATTGTATAGCCGTTGAGGCGGTTGCGATGCTCGACGATGTCGGACTCCGCCTCGGCGATGTCTTTGTTAATCTGTTCAAGCTCTTTTTCGGCGTCCGCGACGGCGGATTTTCCCTGTAAAAGCGCGGCTTCGGACTCCTCGACCGTCTTTTTAAGCTCGATTCCCGAGGCCTCGGAGTTCGCAATAGTAAAGCTCAGCTCGGATTTTTTGATGTAAAGGCGGTTCAGCTCGTCGTTCGAGTCGGAAAGCGAGCGCTCGAATTCGTCCGCCTCGGTGCGAAGCCGCGACAGCTTTTCTTCAAGCTCCTCCGCCTCCTTTGTGACGCTTTCGTGCAGCTTTTCGATGTCCGAAATCTCGGCGCGCTTCTTTTCGATTCTGCCGCGAAGCTCGGATTCGCCGAGAGAAAGCTGGTCCTTGCGGGACTCGTTCTCGGCAATCAGCGCGTTGAAGTGCTCAATGTTGTTTTTGTGCACGGCGATGTCGGCGGAAGCGGCGGAATTGTCCGCCTCAATCTGCGATATCCTCGTGCGGTAGTCCTCGGCGGCGGCGGCCGACTGCTGCCTTTTGAGGACGAGGTCGTTTATTTCGGAGTCACAGCGCGCAATCTCGTTGTCAAGGTGCTCGCACTCGGCGCTTGCCGCCAAAAGCTTGTCTTCAAGCTCGTCGACAGAGCCGCGCAGCTCTTGCAGGCGCCGCGTCCAGACGGCGATTTCGAGCGCGCGCCGCGAATCGGCAAGCACAAGGAATTTCTTCGCCTTTTCGGACTGAATCCGAAGCGGCTCAACGCGCCCTTCAAGCTCCGAGATAATATCGCGAAGCCTCAGAATATTGTCCTCGGCGGCGGCAAGGCGCCTCTCCGACTCGGCTTTTTTATAGCGAAACTTCGAGATTCCGGCGGCCTCTTCAAAGATTTCGCGGCGCTCGGCCGACTTGCTACCGACGATGTCGGCGACCCGCCCCTGTCCGATAATCGAATAGCCGTCCCGCCCGAGACCGGTGTCCATGAACAGCTCGACGACGTCGCGAAGGCGGACCGGATTGCCGTTGATAAGATACTCGCTGTCGCCGTTGCGGTAGAGCTTTCTTGTGACGCTCACTGCGTCGGCGTCGACCGCAAGCTTTCGGTCGTCGTTTACGATATTAAGGGTTACGGACGCGAACCCGACTGCCTTGCGCTGCTGGGTTCCGCTGAAGATGACGTCTTCCATCTTTCCGCCGCGAAGAGTCTTTGACGACTGTTCGCCAAGGACCCATCTCACCGCGTCGCCGATATTCGATTTTCCGCTTCCGTTGGGACCGACAACGGCGGTCATTCCCTTTCCGAATTCAAGAGTGACCTTGTCGGGAAAGGACTTGAAGCCGTGCAGTTCAAGCGATTTCAGATACACTTAGTTGTCCTCCGTTTGTCTTATGATGTCCTCGGTCTGACCAGTCAAGGCAATAACCTTTACAGTCTTTCCCATTGCCCGAAAGTAACTGATATTCGAGCGGCGCTGTCCGAGCGCCTTGGAAAGTGACTGCGGAGGGACCGTAAAGGTTGCTTCCTTGTCAGTGCCGATAAGGCTTTCCATCTTTTTTCTGTAGATGAGCGATTCGCAAAGCTCTCTGAACGCGGGGTGATAGAGTCCGCCGAGCATATCGCGCTCGACGTCCTTCGAGGCGTGAAGTCCGAGCTTTATGACCGATATTCCGGCATTTTCAAAGTGCTCAAGGATATCGGCGCAGAGCGGTATTGCGCTGTCCATAGAGTATGGGCGGTATTTTCCCGAAAGATACAGCTCGGCGAGCCGTGTGTTTTTAAGTATTACGGTGGGATAAATCCTTGCCTCGCGAGGCCCGAGGGAGATGATTTTTTCGGCGGTCATCATATCGAGGGCCGGGGTCGAGCCGTAAAGACCGACCATCATCTGCAATCCGAGCGTAAAGCCGAATTCCTTTACAAGAGCAGATGCAGCCTCGGTGTCCGCAGCGGTATGTCCCCGCTCATTCAGCGATAAAACTCCGTCGTCCATCGACTGTGCGCCGAGCTCGATTGAGCTGACGCCGCGATCCTTTAAAAGCGCGAGCACCTCCCTGTCGATGCAGTCCGGGCGGGTCGATATGCGAATCCCCTTGAAGCCGGATTTAAGGTAAGGCTGTGCCGCGTCCAGAAGCTCGGTCATATATCCCCTCGGGATTGCGGTAAAGCTTCCGCCGAAAAAGGCGATTTCGGTGTTCTTTCGGTCGACGCCGCACTCAATCGCGCGCTCACATGCCGCCGCGACGTCGTCTTTATGGGGCAGGACGGCGGTCCCGGTGATTGCGTTCTGGTCGCAGAAGCTGCACTTATGCGGACAGCCGACATGCGGCACGAAAATCGCGACAGACGCGCCCTTGCTCATTCGCGTTTCCACCCCATCAGCCGGAGCGCCTCGTGAGCCGCCATCTGTTCTGCGGACTTCTTGCTGTGGGCGGTGCCCTCGCCGATGACGTTCGAGTTGAGCATCACGCGGACCGTAAACTGTTTGTTGTGGTCGGGACCGGTCTCGCCGACAAGCTTATATTCAACGTGCTCCTCCGGGTTTTTCTGTATAATCTCCTGGAGGATTGTCTTGTAGTCGTCATATGCCTTTGCGACCGCACCCTGAATGTCGTTCGGCAGAAACCGGAGGATATGCCTCCTCGCGGGTTCCATTCCGCCGTCAAGATAGATTGCGGCAATAACCGCCTCGAAAGCGTCGGCAATGATTGACGGGCGCTCGCGTCCTCCGGCAAGCTCTTCGCCCTTGCCGAGCATGATATAGCTTCCGAGGTCGATTTCCTCGCCGAACTGATAAAGCGCCTTTTCACAGACGAGCGTCGCGCGGGTCTTGGTAAGCTCGCCCTCGGGAATGTCGCGGCAGTGCTCGAAAATATAATCCGAGACGACAATCGAGAGAACCGAGTCGCCGAGGAATTCGAGCCGCTCGTTCGAGCGGTACCTGTGCCGAGATTCGTTTGCGAAAGAGGAATGGGACAGCGCCTCAAAAAGCAGGTCGGGGTTGTTAAAGGTGTATCCGATTACCTTCTGAAATTCGTCAAGACGTTCCATCATATCCTCCCGCTCAGCCGGCAGTCTCTTCGGCTGACGCGCTCTTAAGAGCCTCGACTCCCTCGGCGATTCCGGAGACAAGATTGCTTTCGACGCAAATCTTTGCCTGTCGTATTGCGTTGAAGAATGCCTTTGCGTTCGACGAGCCGTGCGCCTTTATGACCGGCTTCTGTGCGCCCAGAAGCGGCGCGCCGCCGTGCTCGGTATAGTCGGTCTTTTTCTTGAATTCGCCGATTTTTTTCATCAGAAGAAGCGCGCCGAGCTTTCCGCCGATGCCGCTTGTGAGCATGTCCTTTAAATTCGACGAGAAGAATTTTCCCATTCCCTCGATAGATTTCAGGATAAGGTTGCCGGTGAAGCCGTCGGTGACGACGACGTCGGCCTCGCCGAGCGGGATATCCCGCCCTTCGACGTTCCCGATGAAGTTGATGGGCGCGGAGTCGAGAAGCTTATAGCTTTCAAGCTCCAATTCACGGCCCTTGGTCGGCTCTGCGCCGATGTTCGCGAGCGCGACGCGCGGCTTTTTGATGTCCATGAAGCGGGACATATATGCCGAACCCATAATCCCGAACTGCGCCAGCATCTCGGGGCGGCAGTCGGCATTTGCGCCGCAGTCGAGCAAAAGTGTATTCCCCTTTAGCGTCGGGAGAAGCGTTGCGAGCGCGACACGCTTTATGCCCTTTAAGCGCTTGACGATAAAGGTTGTCCCGGCGACAAGCGCGCCGGTCGAGCCGGCCGACAGAAAAGCATCGCCCTCACCGTCGGCAAGCATTTTAAGTCCGACCGCCATCGAGGTGTTGCTGTATTCTTTTAATATCTTTGTCGGCTCATAGCACATCTCCATCACGCCCTCGGCGTTGTGAAGCTCAAGCTTTGATATGTCAAGACCGTTTGCCGCGGCGCAGGACTTAATCTGTTCGGTATCGCCGACAACGGTTATGTCCACGCCGAGCTCGTCCACCGCTCTTATGCAGCCTTTAAGCACCTCGAGCGGGGCATTGTCGCCTCCGAAGCCGTCAACAATCATCCTCATAGTATTCTCCTCCTATCGCTTCTTTAAGCTTTTCGAGAGCGCGGTTTGCGAGCGCCTCATACTTTTCCTGCTTGCCCCTGATTTTTTCCGGAAGTTCGGGGAGAATCCCCATGTTCGCACCCATCGGCTGAAATCCCGAGGGCGAGCCGTTTTCGACGTATTCCGAAAGCGCGCCGAGCATCGTTTCGGGCGGAAGGGTTATCTCGGGAAGACCCTTAAGTCTTCGCGAAAGCGACAGTGCGGCATATATTCCGCTTGCCGCCGATTCGGTATATCCCTCGACGCCGGTCATCTGTCCGGCAAAATATATCCTCGGCTCGGCTTTAAGGCAAAAGTACCTGTCAAGGAGCTTCGGTGAATCAAGATAGGTGTTGCGGTGCATAACTCCGTACCGCATGAATTCGGCGTCCTTTAGTCCGGGAATCATCGAAAATACCCGCTTTTGCTCGCCAAATTTAAGATTAGTCTGAAATCCCACGAGGTTATACATCGTCCCCGAGAGATTTTCGAGACGAAGCTGTACGACCGCGTAGGGGCGGCGCCCGGTTCGCGGGTCGGTAAGACCGACAGGCTTCATCGGCCCGAATCTCATACAGTCGACGCCGCGCTTAGCAAGCGCTTCAATCGGCATACACCCCTCATAGACGGTATAGCCGTCCGATGTGTCGAAATCGTGAAGCGGAGCGGTCTCGGCTTCAATCAGGGCGTTATAGAACGAAAGATATTCTTCCTTATCCATCGGGCAGTTGAGGTAGTCTTCGCCTCCCCTGCCGTATCTCGACGCGCCGAACACAAGCGAGCGGTCAAGGCTCTCCGCGGTGACAATCGGCGCGGCGGCGTCGTGAAAATAAAGGTATTCCGCGCCGACAAGCCGACTGATGCTCTTTGAAAGCGCATCGGAGGTCAGCGGTCCGGTCGCGATAATGACGTATCCGTCCGGGATGTCGGTGACTTCCTCCTCGATGACCTCTATCAGCGGGTGACTGCGGATTTTTTCGGTGATGAAGTCGGAAAACTCGGTCCTGTTGACGGCGAGCGCACCGCCTGCGGGGACTCTTGACGCTTCGGCTGCCGACATCGACACCGACCCGAGCCGCCTCATCTCTTCTTTAAGGAGTCCGGCGGCAGATGCGATACGCTCCGCCTTGAGCGAGTTTGAACAGACAAGCTCTGAGAATCCGGCGTAGCTGTGCGCGGGGGTGTATTTTTTCGGCTTCATCTCGAACAGCCTGACGGGAATCCCGCTGTTAGCGAGCCGCCATGCCGCCTCACAGCCGGCGAGTCCCGCGCCGATAACGCTGACCCCGGTCACTTCATATCCCTTTCATAGCCGCAGCCCTCTTTGTGACAGACGAGCTTGCCGTGCGCTCCGCCCTTGTTGAACAGAGTACAGCCGCACTTCGGGCAGACCTCGGCGGTCGGGGTGTCCCAAGTCATGAAGCCGCAGCGCGGATTGTCCTCACAGCCGAAATATTTCTTCGCCTTTCTTGTCTTGCGCTGGATAATCTTCTTGCCGCAGACGGGGCACTTTCCGGGCGTTTCCTGTACAATCCGCCTTGTGTTCTTGCACTCGGGGAAGCCGGTGCAGGCGAGGAATTTGCCGTATTTGCCGAGCTTTATGACCATCGGCTTTCCGCATTTTTCACAGATGATGTCGGTCTCCTCATCCGGGACCTTCACCCTCTTGCCCTCCATGTCGACCTCGGCCTGTTCAAGACTCTTTTCAAAGCTGCCGTAGAAGCCGCTCAGAACGTCGGTCCAGTTCTTTTCGCCGAGCTCGATTTTATCGAGGTCGTCCTCCATTTCGGCGGTAAATCCGAGGTCGACGATGTCCTTGAAGTGCTCCTTCATCAGCTCTGTCGTGACCTCTCCGAGCGCGGTCGGCTTAAGCTGACGCCCCTCGCGCTCGACATATGCCCTTGAAATAATCGTCGTGATTGTCGTCGCATAGGTCGACGGACGGGCGATGCCGTATTCCTTAAAAGCCTTTATAAGCGTCGCTTCGGTATATCTCGGCGGCGGCTGTGTGAAGTGCTGAACCCCACCGAGCGACTTGGCCTTTAATGGGTCGCCCGCTTTAAGCGGCGGGAGGGCATTGTTTTCTTCGCCGTCGTCGTTTTGTTCCTCATATATAACTGTAAAGCCGTCAAACTTTACGGAGAATCCCGATGTTCGGAAGACACACCCCTCGGCCTCAATCGACGCGGCGGTGGTGTTGAGTATGCAGTCCGCCATCTGGCTCGCGATAAAGCGGGACCAAATCAGCTTATAGAGCTTATACTGGTCGTTTGTGAGCGACGGCTTCGCGGTGTCGGGGATAAGGTCGGGCATTGTCGGGCGGATTGCCTCGTGCGCGTCCTGTACGTTATTCCCGCCCGCGCGGTAGTTTTTCGGCGTCTTCGGGAGATATTCGCTCCCATAGGCGTTCTCGATAAAGCTCTTCGCCGACGCCTTTGCCTCCTCCGAGACCCTTAGCGAGTCGGTTCTCATATAGGTGATTAAACCCATCGCGCCGACACCCTTTATGTCGACGCCCTCATACAGCTCCTGTGCGATGCTCATGGTCTTTCTCGACTGCCACCCGAGGCGCTGTGCGGCGTCCTGTAAAAGCGTCGGAGTCGAGAACGGAGCGGCGGGAGAGCGGAGTCTTGTGCCGTTCTTGACCGACGCGACCGAAAACTCGGCACCTTCGAGCCGCTTTAATATTGCGTCGGCGTCGTCCTTGGTCTTAAGGTCGACCTTTTTTCCGTCGACGGTCGCGAGCTTTGCGTTAAATGCCTTTCGCGAGCCGGCGGCATTGAGCTTTGCCTCGATGCTCCAGGACTCGACCGGCACAAACTGCCGGATTTCGTTCTCGCGGTCGACAATCATTCTCACCGCTGCAGACTGCACCCTTCCGGCCGAAAGTCCGCGGCGGACCTTCTTCCAGAGAAAGGGCGAAAGCTTGTATCCGACGATTCTGTCGAGGATTCTTCGCGCCTGCTGCGCGTTTACGGTGTTCATGTCGATTGAGCGCGGCGAAGCCATTCCCGCCTCGACGCCGGTCTTTGTGATTTCGTTGAATGTGACCCTGTTCTTCTCGTTCATGTCGAAGCCGAGCAGAGTCGCAAGGTGCCACGATATGGCCTCGCCCTCGCGGTCCGGGTCGGTGGCGAAATAAACGTGCTCCGCCTTGTCGGCAAGCTTCTTTATGTCGTCGATGACCTTTTCCTTTCCGGCGATGTTTACATACGTCGGCTTGAAGCCGTGTTCGATGTCAACCGAAAGCTTTGTCTTCTGCAGGTCGCGGACATGCCCCATGCACGCCACGACCTTATACCCGTTTCCGAGCGTGTGCTGTACGGTGTGAATCTTGGAGGGCGACTCCAGAATAATCAAATCTGCCATTTTCTACCTCAATTTACGGTAAATCTGTTCCCGGGGAGCGAGCGGATAAGTCCCTCTAATTCGAGCTCGGTAAGATATGCCTCAAGCTCGTTTATGTCCCCGATGCCGACCGCGATGCTGTCAAGATGTATCTCGCTGTTGTCGCGGATAAGCTCATATATTTCCTTTTTCTTTCCGTCAAGCATTGCCGCGATATTGTCGGAAGGACTCTTTTCCGCCGGCTTTTCTTCGTCGGCATGAGCCGGTTCTTCGTCTTTTGGCGGGATATCCCCGAGCGTTCTTTCAGTCTGTTTCTTTTTCGGCGGAGCCGGTCTCGGCTTCGGCGGAGTTTTCGCGGCGCTCTCAGTCGGAAGTTTATGCTTATAATCGCCGTCGTATTCATTCAGAATGTCGCTTATGTCGAAGACGGGAATTGCGCCGTCTCTCAACAGCGGGATAACTCCGGCGCTGGCGGTGTCGAACATCAGCGGGGGTATACAGAAGATGTCTCTCCCTTGTGACAGCGCGAACGACGCCGTACTTAGCGCGCCGCCCTTCGGCCCCGTCTGCAGCACAAGGGTCCCGAGGCCGATTCCCGAGAGGATTCGGTTCCTCGCCCTGAACGTAAGTGAGGAAGGTGGGTCGTTCGGAAAATATTCGCTTATGACCGCGCCGTGCATCGCGAGCATCTTGTGCTTTCCGGCGTTTTCGGGCGGATAGTCGTGCAAGATTCCGCAGGGCAGGACCGCGACCGTCTTCCCGCCGGCGGCAATCGCCGCAGAGTGCGCGACGCTGTCGAGTCCGACGGCAAATCCGCTCGCGATTGCGACTCCACGCGCGGCAAGTCCCGCACAAATCTTTTCGGCGGCTTCGACGAAATATTTTTCCGGCTTTCTCGTCCCGACGGCGGATATCACCGGGCCGTCCAAGACCGAGATGTCGCCGTAATAAAAGAGCATTGTCGGAGGGTTATATATCTCCTTGAGGCGCTGAGGATAGTCGTCGTCGCCGTATACGGTATACTTTATCCCGCTGCCGCCGCAATAGTTGATAAGGTCCTCGACCTGTTCCATACAGGCGGTCCTTATCCCCTGAATATCCTGCGGCAAGACATGGGACATATCGCGGCGCTCATTTAATGCCTCGTATGCCGCTTCAACGCTTCCGTAGTGCGAGACCGCGTTCCACTTCCGCGCATTTGCGGGTCCGAATGCAACGGTCAGCCACATCCAGTAATCGCGCTCGGTATACATTCCGAATCCTCCTCACTTTGTAAGTTCCCATAAAAACAGCGCGGCGGCGGTCGCGGCGTTGAGCGACTCGACCGTTCCGCTCATCCTGACGGTGATTCTTTTATCGCAGAGCAAAACGTCCTCCCTCGGGATTCCGCTCCCCTCGTTGCCGATGACAACGGCGCTCTTCGGCGGGAATTCAAACCCGCGGAGGCTCTCGGCGTCGCTGTCGACAACGGCGGCATATACCGAAACGCCGGCGGATTTCATCATCGAGACGGTCTCAGAGAAGGAATATGCCTCGGTGAACCCGACCCTGAAAAGCGAACCCATCGCCGACCTTACGACCTTCGGGTTATATATGTCGCAGCAATCGCAGAGAAAAACGCCGGAAATGCCGACGGCATCGGCAGTCCGAAGAACAGTGCCGATGTTGCCGGGGTCGCGGAGACCGTCGAGGACAAGAAATTTTCCTCCGTATACTATTTTATCCAAAGCGGGGATTTTGTCAAGTCTTGAGGCGACGGCATATATCCCCTGCGGCGCGACGGTGTCGCAGAGCTTTTCGGAGACGTCCTCGCTGATTGCATAAGCCGAATCTCCGAGCTTTTCGCACAGTCCGCCGACGACCTCGGGGAAGCGCTCGGCGGCCTTTTCGGTATAGTATGCCGAAAAAAGCGAGGCGTTTTCTTTCAATGCATCGCCGACGAGCCTTGCGCCCTCGAGGACGAAAGCGCCCTTTTCCTCGCGCGCGGATTTCTTATCTCTCAGGCGGATATAGTCCCTTATTTTTTGGTTGTCTCGGCTTTGTATGAGCACAGTTCTGACCTCCGTCGTCTAATAGAAAACACGCCCGCGTGGAGCGTGTTTTATACGGCTTAAAGAGCGGCCTTTGCCTTTTCGACAATCGCGGTGAATCCGGCGGGGTCGCTGATGGCAATCTCGGAAAGCATCTTTCTGTTCAGGGTTATGCCGGCCTTTTTGAGACCGTTCATAAGGGTGGAATAGTTGGTGCCGTTTGCCTTTGCGGCGGCGGAAATTCTTGCAATCCAGAGCTGGCGGAATTCACGCTTTTTCTGTTTCCTGCCGATATATGCGTAGTTGCCGGACTTCATGACGGCCTGTTTTGCCATCTTGAAGTGCTTAGACTTGGAACCCCAGTAGCCCTTTGCGAGCTTAAGGGTCTTGTTTCTTCTCTTGCGAGTCATCATTGCTCCCTTTACACGAGCCATAATTTAATACCTCCGTTATTTGATGTTATTTTCCTTACAACCCGTGACGATTATTTGTAAGGGATGGTCTTTCTGAGCGCTTCGATGTTGGCGCTCGACGCATATGCGGTGCCTCTTGCGAGTCTCTTTGCCTTGTGGTCCTTGGAGACAAGGCGGTGCCTCTTGTTGGCGTGCTGGAACTTTACCTTGCCGGTAGCGGTGAACGCAAAGCGCTTTTTGGAACCGGAATGGGTCTTTACCTTGATTTTAGCCATTTTTGTATCCTCCTAAAAATTGTTTACTGCTTTTTCGGAGAAACGAACAGGACGATGTTTCTCCCTTCAACTTTGCTTGGCTTGTCGAATACGCCGTATTCAGCGACGGCATTCTTGAATTCATCAAGAAGCTCGTTGCTGAGCTCGGAGTGAAGCACAACGCCCTTTCGGAACTGAAGCCTGATGGAGACCTTAACCTTATCGCCGCCCTTGAGGAACTTTATTGCCTGATTGACTTTTGTGTTGAAGTCGTTGGTGTCGATTTTAGAGGTCATTCTGACTTCCTTGATGTCGACAGTCTTCTGGTTCTTGCGGGCTTCCTTTTCGCGCTTGGACTGTTCAAAGCAATATTTTGCGTAGTCCATGATTTTACAGACCGGCGGGTCGGCGGCCGGTGCGATTTTAACGAGGTCGAGCTCTTTAGATGCGGCAATATTGAGCGCTTCTTTTGATGAAATGATGCCGAGCTGACTTCCGTCCGAGTCGATGACCCTAACCTGTGCGTCGCGAATTTCTTCGTTGATTTGATGCTCCATGCTGGCTATGGCGCAACACCTCCAAAATAAAGTTGAAAATAAATTAAAGAGCGCGAGCCAAACGATCGCGCTCATGCTGACAGACGGCAATGCCGGCTATTACAACGGTATCGAACCTCTTCACTAATGCGCTTGAGGTGAGAACGCGGACGTTTCTGCTTTCTTTACGCGAAATATTATACACGCTCATTCCGCGTTTGTCAAGTCTTTTTTAAAACTTTTTTAAAGATTAAGCTCGATTCCCTCTCCGAGACGGAACGAATAGATATAGCTCGACTTCACCGGCTTGTCGAGAAGGACGTCGAACGCCGCTTTATAGAGCGTCAGCTGCGCCATGTATTTTTCGGCAAGGCTTTCCGCCGAGTCGACGCGGTCGGTCTTATAGTCGACGAGGACAAAGCCGTCGTCCTCTTCAAAGAGGCAGTCCGCGACGCCCTGTAACATTCCGTCGGTGCCGCGGTAGATTTCGCCGAGGACGTCGTCGAGGGCGATGTCGTCGAAGCGGACGATGAACCGCTTTTCGCGAAGGACCGACCTTGCGCGGCGGATTCGAGAGTATATACCGCTTTCAAAGAACCTCCCGACGCTCCTTCGGTCGATTGCGGCGGCCTCCTTTTCGGTGAACACACCTCGGAGGCGAAGCCGCTCGATTTCGTCCTCGAGGCCGCGGCTCGCGGATTCAAAGTCACAGAACTGCATGAACCGGTGGGTGACTGTCCCCCGCTGTGCTGCCGACAGCTCTTCGAGCGAATCGCCGAGGCTCGGGACCTTCGGGAAGAACCGAAGCGCGTCGTCCTTGACGATTTCCGATACCGTCAGCTTCGCCTCGTTTTCGGTGAGGCGGCTTTCGGTGACAGCGCCGAAGCTGTCGCGAAGCTTTTTGACGAGCGCGGGGTCGGGGCGTGCCTCATCGGAGGACGGTGCGACCTCGCTCCCCTGCCCGCTCGGCGCGGGAATCACCGATATTTCGGGATATATGGCGGTGTCGGTCCGCGCTTCCGTCCCGAGTGCGGAACGGAGCAGTCCGAACTGCGGGTGCCCCGAAAGCGCCATCATAAGCCAGTCGGCGGTGCATGCCGCCCTTTGTGAAACCGCCGAGGGAATCGCCGGAAAGCTTATGTCCTGTGAAAATCCGGCGACATTTTTTACTGCGTCTTTACTCAGGTCGAGCAGTATAAAGAGCCGCTCCTTTGCGCGCGTCATCGCGACATAGAGAAGCCTGAGCTCCTCGGACAAAAGCTCGGATTCGTTGGTGCTCCTGACGTATTTCCAGAATTCGGTACGCTTTTTGGTGAGGGTGCCGTAGTCGAAGAAGGTGAACCCCGCGCCGCTTCGTGAATTCAGCTGGAGTGCGCCGTTGAGGTCGGTCTTGTTGAAGCGCTTTCCGGTCTGACATATGAACACAAACGGGTATTCAAGGCCCTTTGAGCGGTGGACGGTCTTGACGGTGACGGCGTCGGCGGATTCGGTCGAGGTCAGCGCCTGTTCAAAGTCGCCGCCGCTCTTCTGAATGTAGTCGATAAAGCGAAGGAATCCCGCGAGTCCGTCGGGAGACGACTCCTCATAGCTCCTCGCGTATTCGAGCAAAAGATAGAGGTTCGCGCACTTTTGTTCGCCGTCCTCATATGCCGAGGCAAGCGCGAAGATGTCGGTGATGTCGTATATGCGGCGAATCAGGCGGGTCAGGGTCATTCCGGACGCAAGGACGCTGAGCCGCTTAAGCAGCGCGACAAACCCTCGGCACTTCTCAATCATGCCGCCGTCGGCGTCGAATTTCCCCTCCGAGACCGCCAAAAGCGTTTTATACAGCCTGTCCTTGCGGGAGAAAATCCGAAGGAGCGCAAGCTCGTCGTCGCTGAATCCGACTATCGGGGACAATAGCACCGACGCCAGCGCGATGTCCTGCATCGGGTCGGAGATGACCGCAAGGAGGTTCAGCAGGACGGAAATTTCCCGCGACTTAAGGTAGCCGGAGGTGTCGTTCGCGAGGATTTTAAGTCCCTCTTTCGAGAAGATTTCCGCGAGGTCCGAGCCGGTGACGTTGTTCCGCGTCAGCACGCAGAAATCGGACGGGCGGCATGGTCTCTCGGCGCCGCCGTCGTTCACCGGCGTTTTTTCGTCAATCAGCTGTCTTATGCGCCGCGCGACGGCGGTGAATTCAGACTCGAACGACGCGCCCTCCTCCCCCGTCGCCGTGACGATGATTTCGGTCGGAGGGTCGGGCGAAATGAACTCCGAGCCGCGCACAAGCGCTTCGCTGTCGGTATAGTCGGTCTCGCCGAGGCTTTTGCTCATAAGCGAGCGGAATATGTAGTTGCAAAAGTCGAGGACGCTTCCGCGGCTCCTGAAATTCTTTCTCAGCAAAAGCTCCCTGACGCTGCTGTTTGGCGAGCGTCCCTGTTCGCGGGTTTTGGTGAAGATGAGCGGGTTGGCCTGCCTGAACCGATAAATCGCCTGTTTGACGTCGCCGACGACGAATACGTTTTTGCCGATTTCCGAGAGGTCGTCGGTGTCGGATATCGCCTTGAAGATGACTTCCTGTAAATTATTTACGTCCTGAAACTCGTCAATCAGAATCACACGGTACCTTTTGCTCGACACGATTTCTTCGGCGAGCGGAGTCCTTTTAATGACGCCGTCCTCGGAACATTCGGTAAGAAGTCCGACCGAGATAAGCTCGGTGTCGGCAAAGTCGACGGCGTTGCGCTCAATCTTCATCTGCAGAACCTCGGCGTCGAGCTTTTCACAGAGAAGGCAAAGCTCCTCAAAGCTGTCGGCGACCTCGTTTTGCTCGGCGGAAAGCTTTTCGGCGTCGGCTTCATAATACTCGGTAAGCGCGGTAAGACGCGTTTTCATCTGACTGTTGCAGGTTTTTGCGGCTTCATATATCTCCGCCTCGCGCTGAGTCGTGTTCTCGGCCTCGGTCTTCGACTGCCGTCCGGGGAGATTCTTCCATTTGAGTCCGCGGATAAGCTCATACCCGCTCTCGCGCGGACATACCCCGAGCGTTTCGATTGCCGCTTCGGCGAGGTCGCAGTTATAATAAAGTACGTTTTGCGCCGCCGAATGACACATGAGCGAGCCGGCGAGCGCGCGAAGCCGCTTTACCGTCGGGCGGATAAGCCGCGCCTCTTCCTTTGCGGTCCTGTCGAGCCAGTCGAGGACCTCGCGGGACATCTCGCCGCTCCGGAGGCGGGATATGACCCCGGTGTACCAGTTTTTGCGGTACGGGAGCGCGCGGAGAAAGCGGTAGAGCTGGAGAATGAGGCGCCTCAGATTGGCGTCGTTTTCGCGGCAGAAGAGGGATATGAGCCGCTCGGTATTCTCGGGGCGCTCGGCGTATTCCCGCTCAAGGACGGCGGTCAGGGCACGGTCGCAGAGCATCGCCGCCTCGTTTTCCTCGAGAATCCGAAGACCGCTCCGGAACTCGGTCCGCGAGATGTTTTCTTTTACGAGATTATAGCAAAACGCGTTGATTGTCGTTATCTCGGCAAGGCGCAGAAGCGCCTGCTGACGCTGAATCCAAGGGTTGTCGGGGTCGAGCTCGGCGCGGGCGTCGATTTCGCGGGACAGCTTTTGCGACATCTGTGACGCGGCGTCGTTGGTGAACGTGACCGCAAGGAGGGTGTCGGCGGGAATCTTTTTTTCGCTGTCGCACAGAAGTCCTATCGTCCGCTCGACGAGGACGGCGGTCTTTCCGCTCCCCGCCGCGGCGGATACAATCACCGGCTCGCCGAAGGCCTCGATTGCGCTTTTTTGTTCTTCGGTCCAGTTATACATTATTCCGCCTCCGATATCCCGATTTCATGCTTTAACGCGTCGGCGTCAGTCTTTGAAATGAGCCTCATCATGTATTTTCTGCGGTCGCAGACAGAGGTGTAGTCGCAGTATCTGCACCTCAGTGAATCGGGATTTTCGCCGAGCGGGACGGCGTCAATCTTCCCCGAAAGGAGGTCGGCGCCAAAGCGTTCTGCCTTGCGCTTTGCAAAGTCCTCTAAACGCGCGAAGCTCTCGGGACTTATGACCGACGAGATTTTTGAATAGCTCCCGTCCTTATTTTTCGACGCGGGGACGAATTTCCCGCTGAAGCCGCTGTCCATCGCCGCGACCGATTCATCGATGTCGACGACGAGGCCGCTTCGCTTGAACTGCTTCGCCGAGCGCTTCAATCGCTCCTCGGCGCCGTCGGAGAGCGGGTCGAAGTCGTCCTCACAGCTTAAGAATCCCGCGCGCATATAGAGGATTCCGCCGGGGATTGCGTTCTTGAAGTTTACGTCGTTGCCCTCGGTCAGCGCGAGCATATAGAGCAGCATCTGCAAGTTAATGCCATTATATATATCCTCGTAACAGAAGCTTTTTTCGCCGGTCTTATAGTCAATGACACGGATATAGCGCTTTCCGTCCGGCGCGGTATAGCAGTCGACGCGGTCGACGATTCCGCGGATTATGACCGAGACTCCCCTTCCGATCGGGATTTTAAGGACGTCGCCGCCGCCCTCGCGGGAGAGGTCGTATTCAAACTTTACCGGTCTGAACTTTGAGACGCGGAATTCGTCGCGCATATTAAGGAGTATCTCGAACGCGGCGGTCCCGAGGCGGTGATAGTCGGCCATAAACTTTGCGGACTTGCCGAAGTCGCCGCCGAAGACGGTCTCGAAGTAGTCGTTTAAAAGCCCGTCAATCATCTCGGAGATGTCGCCGTCGGACGCCTCGGAAAAGCCGTCGCCGAACCGCCCGAGGACGTTTTCAAAGATATAGTGAAGGACAGAGCCGCGGTTCGACGGGTCGATGTCGAGCGGCTTTACCGGCTTGATGTTGAGACCGTAGCGGCAGAAATACTCGAAATTGCAGCGGTTATAGACGTCGATTCGGGACGCGGTGATGTTTATGTCCTTTGGCGCAAAGAGCCTTTTTGAGACGTCGGGACTCAGTCGATGTACGCCGCCGCTTCCGAACGGCTTCATAAGCTTTTCGCGGTATTCGTCATCTGACAAAAGTGCCTCGCGGACCGAGCTTTTTTCGGCGGGAGTGAACCGGCGCGACACGGCGTAGTGGTAGTATGCACTCCGCGGAGTCGAACAGTAAAGCTCGGCGCCGAGGGACGATGCGCTCTTCGGCGGCTCACCGCAATAGTCGCGGATTCGCCTTATGAACCGGGAGGGTCTGAGCTCCCTTCCCCTTAAGTCCGCGCCCGACCAGCTCAGATATAGCCGCTGCGACGCCGCCGTCAGCGCCTTATAGCAGTCATAGCGCTCGGAGCAAAGCATTCCCTCGGGGGTGACGTCGAGCCGCACGCCGATTTCCTCGAGCGCGGCGATATCCCGCCCGGAAAATAGTCCGGATTTTTTTATGTCGGCGGGAAATACCCCGTCGGCAAGTCCGACGACAAACACAGCCTTCGGTTCGCCTATTACCGAGCGGGAGACGTCGGCAAGGGTCACGCTGTCGAGCTTTTGTGGCGGCGTCGAAACCGACGTCTGCGAAAGCATCAGCCTTAAAAGCTCGCCGAACGACCGAAGCGTCATCTTTTCGTCGCCGGCAATAAGGTATACCGACGTCACCGCCGACATGACCGCCGTCCAAAGCTGTTTGAAGAGCCGGGCGGTCTCGAGCCTTAAATCCGGGTCGGTACATTCTTCTATGACCGAAAACGCGCGGCCGGCGGCGTCGGTCTCTTTCAGGAATTCACAGAACGCCGAGGCGATTTCCTTTGCGGTCGCGCTCTTCGAGGCGTCGTGAAGCCGTTTCAGCGGTCCGACAGCCTTTTCCCGCGCGGCGTTGATTGAGGCGATGTCCTCTTTTTCAAAGGCGGTGAAGTCGCTCTCCCACATTTTTCCGTCGACATTCCATCTCACCGAATAGTCCCAAAGTGCCGAGGTCTCGTCCTGTGTCAGCGGAGAAAACGGCGAGCGAAGGTATTTCAGGATTCGGTCGGTGTCGGGCTGTCGGGTTGACGCGGCCTCGACGGCGTCGAGCGCAAAGAGCGCAAGCGACATTCCGGACGCAGGCTGGGGTCGGTCGGTGAATGCCTCGACGCCGTATCGCTCAAAAGCGGCCTCGAGGGCGTCGGCATATGACGTGATATCATGGGTCAGGACGGCGATGTCGTTAAAGGAATAACCCTCTTCGACATAGAGCCTCCGGATTGTCGCGGCGACATATTCCGCCTCGTCGTAAATGCTGTCGGCGCGGACGACTGAAATGCTTCCGTCGTTCTGAATTTTCCTTTCGGCGGGGGTGAAAAGACAGCTGCCGATTCCGGAGAGCACTCGGTTGCCTGTCTTCTTTTCGTCGCAATAGCTGTAGACCGGCCTTGTGTTCGTCTCGGAACAGATTTCGAGGAGGGCGTTCTGTGTGTTTACAATATGTATGAACGGCGAGACCGCCGAGCGGCGGTATTCGCGCGGCATCGAGAGGCTGACGGTGACGCTTTCGGCGTCCTTTACCGCGCATTTTAAGATTGAAAGCTCGTCGGGCGAAAAGCTGTCGAAGCGGAAGACGAATACGCTTGCGCTGCGGAATGTCCCGGTTTCGGCGGCAATAAGTCCGCCCTCGGTTATGACCGAGCTTTCGTCGCGGCAGCCGCGCTCGGCCATGACGGCGGAATATGCCGAGAATATTTCGGAGACGTCGGAGAGCTTGTCCCCGAGGGTCCCGCCGACGCGCTCCGACGCGGATTTAAGCTGTTCCGGGGTGATTCCCCCGCGCCTCATGGTGTCGATGAGCCGTGACATATCGTCACAAAAAGCGGTCTTTTCGGCGGCGCGGTCCAGAATCTTAAGCGACTTCGCCGCCCTGACTCTTTTCAGCGCGATATAAAGGAGTATCATTCGGTCGTTCTGGGACACAAGTGTGCCCGAACGGGTGCCGTAACGCTCAATAAGGTTTTCGGAGAACTTCTTAAAGCTGACCGTCGAGATTTCGTTGAATGACTTCGCGCCGAGCTCGCCGTAAAGCGCCTTGTCAAATGCAAAAGAATACTGGTCGGGAACGATGGCGATGACCTCTTTTCCCGCCGCGGTCAGCTCCGTCATCTTTTTGGCGCAGATTCTGAGCTTTTCACGCTCGTTTTCTCCGAGATATATGTTAAGCAAGCTATCGCCTCCCGAATTGTACTGATTGAATTTTAGCACATAAAGGGTTGGGTGTCAAATAGTAGATAGAAGTTAGATGATAGAAGTTAGATGTCGGATTTTTGGGTTCAGTCTTTCTTAAACACCTTTGCTATCTTCCTTATTACCTCGAAACACCAGAGCTTATATCTGACCTTCTCGGGGTGGGTCACGACGGTAAGCTCGCCGTCGGTGAATACGCCGCAGTCCTCAATCTTCACCGCCGTTCCGACGCAGAGCGACGGGTAGCAGACGCACCACCAGTTGTGCCCCTCGGCCTTTCCGAGCCTTATGCAGAGCGAATCGTATTCGCCGGCGGGAAGCGTAAAGCCGTCGTAGACGCGGGCGTCGAACTCCTCGCGGCGAAGCGTGCAGTATACGTCGCAGTCACCGCCGTTTTCACGGACCGCCATCTTCGCCGCCTCGGTAATCTTACCGAGCGAAAGCTCAATCCGCTTCATCGCCTCGCCCTTGTTCCTCGCGCCGGCGGTACATTCCCCGACTGCCTCGAGAATTCCGTCCCTCACCGAGAGCTTTAAACGCTGGTCGCATTCGCTGTCGGAATTTGCGATGACGTGAATCCTTATAATCTTGTCGGTCATGTTCTTTATCTCCGCGGCGCCGGAAAATCCGCTTATGATTGCGGCGGTCACGAGCGCAAGGAGCGCGGTCAGGGTTATCTTCTTCATAAAAAAATCCTCCCGAAAAAGTCTTCGGAAGGATAATTGACAAAAATTGGGACAAATATTCAGAGTCTTGAAACATTGACCTTTTCAAAGCCGTTTCTGAGCTTATCCCTGACCTTGAACGCCATAAGCGTACCCCTTGCAACACAGCCGAGGGGGTCGTCCGCGACGGTGCACTTTACGCCGAATTCGCGGGTTATATACATGTCGAGACCGCGAAGAAGCGCTCCGCCGCCGGTGAGGACGATTCCGCGGTCATAGATGTCTCCGACGAGCTCGGGCGGGGTCCGCTCAAAGACGCTCCGCACCGTCGCTATAATCGCGTCGACGTCTTCGGTTATCGCGCGGCAGATGTCGTCCTCGGAAATCTTAAGCTTTGTCGGAAGACCGGTCACAAGGCTTCTTCCCGAGACCTCGCCGGTCTTTTCCATCGACGCCCAGAACATATTTCCGCACTCGATTTTCGCCTCTTCCGCCATTCTCTCGCCGATGAGGACCTTATATGTGTCGGCGATATAGCGCTGAATCGACGCGTTAAAGGCGTTTCCCGCCTTTTTTACAGATGCCGCCGCAACGATTCCGCCGAGCGACGTCACCGCGACGTCGGAGGTGCCGCCGCCGATGTCGACGACCATTCTCCCGAACGGGTGCATTATGTCCTCTCCCGCTCCCAAAAGCGCCGCGACCGGTTCTTCAATCAGATATACAGTCCTCGCGCCGGCGGAGACCGCGCTTTCGACTACCGCCTTTTTTTCGACGGTCGTGACTCCGCTCGGGACGCACATCACGATTCTCGGGTTAATCAGCCTCTTGCCGATTACCTTTAAAATGCAGAGCCGTATCAGCTCCTGCGCCATGTCGTTATTGGTGATGACGCCGTCGCGAAGCGGCTTTACGACCGCGATATAGTCCGGTGCGCGGCCTATCATCTTATATGCTTCCTCGCCGAAAGCGATGACGCGCTCGGAGTTTTTGTCGAACGCGATAACGGTCGGTTCATTGAGGACCGCCCCTCTTCCGGCGGATATGATTATGTTAGCGGTGCCGAGGTCGATGCCGAGGTCAAGGACGCTCATTGGTTATCCTCCTTTTTTGCCGAAACGGTGCCGCACAGGACGGCGCAGTATACCCTTTCGGCTCCCGAATTTTTTAGAACCTCGGAGCACGCCGAAAGGGTGCTCCCGGTGGTGATGATGTCGTCGCAGAGAATCACGGTCTTCCCAGAAAGACCGACTCCCCTCTTCTGCACATAAGAGCGCTTTGCGGCTTCGGCGCGCTCATCCGCGTCGAGCTCGTGCTGGACGGTTCCGCCGCGCTTTTTTATAAGTCCGAAGCTGTGCGGCAGGTCGAGATTCTTTGATATAAGCTTTGCGAGATACTCCGCCTGATTGTAGCCGGTGGTGTTTTTTCTTGAATAGCTCATCGGGACGGCGGTGACAACGGTATCGCCGCCGATGAAGCCGTATTCGCGGATAAGCGAGCACAGCTTCGGAGCATAGAGCTTCGCAAAATTAAATCCGCAGTGATACTTGAATGCAAGGACGCCCTCGCGGACCTTCCCGACATACGGCGCCGCGACCGCACAGCCGTCATAGCTGTGTGAAACGGTCTTGCAGTCACAGACCGACATTCCGCAGGTCTTGCAGAAATCGGCGGTTTCGAGCTTATCCCGACAGGATTTACAGCAAAAGGCGTCCCAAGGGATTACCTCTTGACAGAAAGGGCACCAGTTCGGGTAGATGAGGTCCGAAATGAAGTCCAAGGCTCTACTCAACGCTTTCGCCCCCGTAAGACTGCTCCGTCAGCATCTGTCTTAGGCAGGTGTAGCGGTTCATGCGGCGGTCGTTGTCAATCATGAATTCAAGCCGCTTTTTTGAGCCGACAATCACCAAAAGCCGCTTTGCCCTCGTGACGGCGGTATAGAGGAGATTCCGGAAATAAAGCTTGTCATATCCGCCGAGAATCGGAAGGATTACGGCGTCGAACTCGCTTCCTTGGCTCTTGTGGACCGTAGCGGCATATGCAAGCTCGACGTTTTCGAGCATCGCGGTCGAATAGGTCGCGACGCGCCCGTCGAAGTCGATTTCAATCGTGCCGAGAAGGCGGTTGAGCTGGCGGATAACGCCGATGTCGCCGTTGAAGATTCCCGTCCCCTTTTCGCCGTCCTTCTTCCACTCTATTGTATAGTCGTTCTTTGTCTGCATCACCTTGTCGCCGGTGCGGAATGTATATAAAAATGTCTTTATTTCCGACTTTTCGCGGGTCTTCGGGTTGAGCGCTTCCTGAAGCCGCTTATTCAGCTCAACCGTGCCGAGCGGTCCCTTTCTTGTCGGCGACAGAACCTGTATATCCTCAATCGGGTCGAGGCCGTATGCCCTCGGGAGTCGCGTCTTTAAAAGCTCGACGGTCAGCTCGGCGGCAGGCTCGAAGTCGAGCCGCTGGAGGAAAAAGAAGTCCTTCGAGTTGTCGAGCTCGGGCATTTCGCCCTTAACGATTCTGTGCGCATTTGTGACGATTGCGCTCTCGAGCGCCTGTCTGAATATCTCGGTCAGGGCGATTACCGGGACGGTCTTCGAGCCGATGATGTCGTGAAGGACGTTCCCCGCGCCGACCGACGGAAGCTGGTCGCTGTCGCCGACCATTATAAGGCGGCAGTTTATCGGGAGCGCCCGCAGAAGCGCCTCGAACAGCAGCGCGTCGACCATCGACATCTCGTCGATGATTACGACGTCGCAGTCGAGGAGGTTGTCCTCGTTGTGCTCAAATCCGGCGATTTCGCCGCCCGCCTTTACGCCGAGGAGGCGGTGAATCGTCTTTGCCTCATATCCGGTGAGGTCGGAGACGCGCTTTGCCGCCCGTCCGGTCGGGGCGCAGATAAGGGTCTTCATTCCCTGCTGCTCATAGAGCGAGATGATGGCGTTAAGGGTGGTGGTCTTTCCGGTGCCGGGGCCGCCGGTCAGAACCATGAACCCCTTGGAAAGCGCGGTGTTGATTGCCTCGCGCTGTTTATCGGCGTATTCGATGCCGTTTTCCTCTTCGGCGATGTTGATGACCTCGTCGTAGTTTATCCGGGTGTCATAAGCCAGGCTGTTCATAATCGAGAGGCGCCGCGCGATATAATCCTCGGCGACGTAATAGTCCCTCAGTGCGACGAACGGGCGCTCTTTTTTGGTGTATATGTAAAGATTTTCCTCTTCAACCTCGCTCTCTATCGCCGAATATACGTCGGACATCTCGACGCGAAGGAGCCGCGCCGAGAGCTCGAGGAGCTTATCCTGCGGCAGACAGGTGTGCCCCGCGTCGGCGTTTTCGGTCAGGACGTATTTTATCCCCGCCGCAAGCCGAAATCCCGAGTCGGCGGGAATACCCTTTTCCGAGGCAATCTCCTCGGCCTTTAAAAACGGAAGCTCAATCCCCGACGAGCACAGCACATATGGGTTGCGCGAGACGAGATTAAGCGCGTTTTCGCCGTATTTCTTCCATGCCCTTATGCCGTAAAGCGCGGGGATTCGGCAGTCGGTGAAATATTGGAGAAGAGTCCGGAAGCCGACGACCTTCTGGAACTCGGCGGCATATGACTCCGCCTTTGTCTTGGTGATTCCGTCGACCTCGGTCAGCCGCTCGGGGTACAGCTCCATAATCTCGAGGGTTTTATCCCCGAATGCGGCGACAAGCTTTTTTGCGAGGACCGGTCCGATTCCCTTTACGACCCCTCCGGCGAGATAGCGCTGGATTGCCGACGCCTCGGCGGGAAGCGAGCGGATACAGACCTCCGCCTTAAACTGCTCCCCGAATTTGGGGTGATTCATAAAGACGCCGGTCAGCTCTAAGTCCTCGCCCTCTTCGACGTTTCCGAGCTCTCCGACAACCGTCAGAGGGTCGCCCTCGTAATCGAGAACAATGACGGCAAAACCGTTGTCGTCGTTGCGGTATGTAACGCTGTCAACGGTTCCGCAAACCGTCACCGTATTCTTCTCTTCCGCCACTTTCGTCCTCCAAAACTATTTTAAAGTCGCGCTTTATCTTTCTTCTCAGCGCTTTCAGCCACTCTCGGCTGTATTCGGTGCCGATTCTGTCGACGACAATAACGCGAAGGTCGAGCTGTCCGAGTTCGCCGCAGGAATATATCCGCTCAAGGGTATATTCGAGGCACTCGCAGTCGGAGTCGTAATATATCCGAAGCTCGGCTTCAGGCGTTTTACAGGGTATTTTTACCGCCGATATAAAAAGGCGGATAATGCCGATAAGCGCGGCAGTCACGGCGATAAGCGCCAGCGCGATGATTATGTCCTTCACAGCAGCCACCTCCGGTGCGGTTATATTTTATACTATGCCGGAGGGCGGTCAGCCGTCACTTTTCGGAAATCGGATGATAGAATGATGTCCGATTGTTATGATGTTATTTTATCACAAATACGGACGGATTGCAAGAAAGGCTATTTCGTTTGCTCATCAAGTGTAAGTCCGTATGCGGGGAGAAATTCGTCGAGAAATACCTCGGCCTCTTTAAGATTCATCGCGCGGACGGCGGCGAGCGTCGAGCGCTCGGCCTCGGCGAAGTCCTCGTTGCCGCTGCGGCGCTCTTCGATGCACTTTATCAGCGCCGAGAGCTTATCCGCCGCCTTTACCAAAGCGGCAATCTCGGGGTCGGCGCTCTCCCTTAAAAGCGGGGCATACGCCGGTCTTAGGTCCTCGGGGAGCGAGTCTTCAAGCTTTTCGGCGGCCGCCTCTTCGACCCGCTTATATGCCGACTTTATTTCGGGGTCATAGTATTTCACAGGTGTCGGAAGGTCGCCGGTTATGATTTCGGGGACGTCATGATAAACCGCGGTCAGTACCGCCTTCGACACGTCGACGCTTCCGCCGAACCTTCGGTTTCTCAGCTCACAGAGAAGATGAGTTATGATTGCGGTTTCAAGGGAATGCTCGGCGATGTTTTCGGTTCTGGTGTTGCGCATAAGTCCCCAGCGCGAGATGTATTTCATTCGCGAGGTCAGTGCAAAAAAGCTGTCCTTCAAAGTCCGTTTACCTCCTTCGGCTCGGGGTTGTACTCTTCGTTGTCGAGCGCAAAATCGAGCACCCGCCCGTAGAAGTCCGCGGGATTCATCGCTATTTTATCCGCCAGAAGCTCGGCCTGTTCCCTGTCGGGGGCATATAGCCGCAAATCCATGAGCGTCAGTCCGCCGTCGGTACAAACCGCGTTGACCTCGAAGCCGCGCTCCCGCTCGGAGATGTTGACCTTTACGTCGTTTTGATTCTTAAGCCGCGCGAAAAACCTTAGTCCCGACGAGAGGATTTTATCCCGAAAGCTCTTCGGGACGAATCTTTTAAAGTCGTCGGCGCCGATTTTCGCCATCTCGCTGAGGACATAATACTCCTCGCCGTCCTGCTCCTCGAGTGAGATTGTCTTTGCCTCCAAAAGCTGATTCAGCGCCTCGGTGAAGACGAAATAGTTGACGATTCCGTCGTCGGTGGCGATTTCGGTCAGCTGGAGAGGGGTTATCGGGCGGTTAATCTGCCGTAAAAAGTAGCAAATCAGAATCTTCACCGCATAGGTGTCGGTGAGGTTCATCATATTCGGGGTGATGTATTTGTCAAGACTGTTGCTGTTCATTGTTCAACCTTTCTGATGTTCGCGAAGTTTGCCATAATCTTTTTGGTGCCGACCTTTTCAAAGGCGATTTCGAGGAGGGTGTCGTTTGACATTCTCACCGCTTTGAGCACGGTCCCCTCGCCGAAGATGTTGTGCGACACACGGTCGCCGGCGGAAAAGACCTTTCCCGAGCCTCCCGGCTCTTTTTTGACCGCCGCGCCGAGACCGAATCCCTGTGCCGGACGCTGCTGACGGCGCTCGGGGCGGCGTTCGTCCGACTCGGTGCGCTCGGTCTTTTCGGTGACATATTCCTCGGGAAGCTCGGCGATAAACCGCGACGGGCGGTTATACTGCGTCGAGCCGAACAACATTCTCTGCCGCGCGCAGGAGAGATAGAGGCGCTTTTTTGCCCTCGTGATGGCGACATAGCAGAGGCGGCGCTCCTCCTCAACCTCTTCTTCGAGGTCGACGCTCCGCGAGCTCGGGAAGATGTTCTCTTCGAGGCCGATGACGAAGACGTTGTCGAATTCGAGGCCCTTTGCGGAATGAACCGTCATAAGCGTGACCGCGTCGGTGTCGGAGTCCATGCCGTCGATGTCGGTATAGAGCGCGATTTCCTCGAGGAAGCCGGAGAGAGACGGCTCCTCGGCGCCCTGTGAATAGCTTACCATCGTCGACTTAAGCTCGCTGATGTTCTCGAGGCGCCCGGCGCCCTCGTCCCCCTGCTGGCGAAGCATCGCGGCATAGCCGGTTTTTTCGGTCAGGACGTCGAGAAGGACGTCGAGCGGCTCGGTCTCGCTGACAAGCCGAAGCTCGTCGAACATCGACGCGAGCGCCATAAGCTTTTGCGCCGCCCGGGAGAGAAGCGGATAGTCCTCGGCGTGCCGCATCACATAGAGCGGGGTCTCGCCGAGGCCCTCGGATACCTGTCCGAGAAGGTCGACGGTCGCTTCGCCGATTCCGCGCTTCGGCTCGTTGATGATTCGCCTCAGCCTCAGCATATCCGTCTCGTTGTTCAAAAACGAGAGGTACGCGACGATGTCCTTGATTTCCTTGCGGTCATAGAACTTTACGCCGCCGATGACGCGGTAGCTTATGCCCGAGGCGACGAGCGCGCGTTCGATGGCGTTAGACTGTGCATTCATGCGGTAGAGCACGGCGCTGTCGGACCATCTTCCGCCGTTTTTGACGAGCTGATAAATCGTCTGCGCGACAAATCTTGCCTCGCCCTGTTCGCTTGCGGCGCGGTAAAGTGTGACCTTATCTCCCGCCCCGGCGGCGGTCCAAAGGCGCTTGCCCTTCCGTCCGCGGTTGTTCTTTATGACCTCGTTCGCGCAGTTTAAAATCGCGTCGGTGGAGCGGTAATTCTGTTCGAGGCGGATTACCTTTGCGTTGTCAAACTGATTCTCAAAGGAGAGGATATTCTCGATTGTCGCGCCGCGGAATTTATATATCGACTGGTCGTCGTCGCCGACGACACAGAGGTTCCGCCTTTTTTCGGAAAGAAGCGAGACAAGGCGGTACTGGACGGTGTTCGTGTCCTGATACTCGTCGACAAGAATGTATTTATAAAGGTTCTGATAGTGCGAGAGGACGTCGGGGAATTCCTCGAAGAGCTTTACGGTCAGAAGAAGTATGTCGTCGAAGTCGACGGCGTTGGCGGACCTTAAGCGGCTCTGATACCTGCTGTAGATTTCGCCGACCGTCTTTTTCCGAAAATCCCCTGCCGACGACATTATGTATTCATCGGCCTCGATTCGCGACTCCTTTGCGTGTGAAATCTCGGAGAGAATCGACTTCGGCTGGAAAATCTTGTCCGAAAGCTTCATGTCGGCGAGGCAGGATTTTATCACCCTTGTCGAGTCGTCGGTGTCGTAAATCGTGAACTTCGGGTCATAGCCGAGGGCGGATATCTCGCGCCGAAGGATTCTTACGCACGCCGAGTGAAACGTCGCGGCGGTGATTCCCTCGGACTTTTCGCCGAGCATCAGTCCGAGACGGGTCTTAAGCTCGTTCGCCGCCTTGTTCGTGAAGGTGATTGCGAGGATATTCCAAGGGTTTACACAGTCGACGGCGACGATGTTCTTAAGGCGCTCGCTGTCGGCCGATAGTCCGGCGGCATAGTCGAGAAGAAACTTTTCGTCGTCGGGGGTGACGCCGGCGAAGCGGGTCGTGTCGTGATAGGCGTTGCCGAAATAAATCATGTTCGCGACGCGGTTGACCAAGACCGTCGTCTTTCCGCTTCCCGCTCCCGCAAGTATCAGAAGCGGCCCGTTTATCCAGAAAACCGCCTCTTTCTGCATATCGTTCAGGTTTGAAAAATATTTTTCCATCGCGCGGCGCTTTGCCGCCAAAAACTCGTTGTCTGTCATGATTCCTCCAAAAATCCGTAGCTTCGGTTTATATCCTGTCCATTGTACCACATCTTGAGTCCAAAAGAAATACCCCGAAGAGAATTTTTCCGAAATTTTTCTTAAATTTGTTCTGCGGTATGGACTTTTCGGGCAAAATGTATTATAATAAACTTATCTTTTCACGAGGGAGTGTTAGAGTGAAGCTTTTTTCCAATAAAAAGTATAATGTAATCCTCAAATACGTCATAATCACGGTGGTGATAACCCTTATTCTCATCACCGCAATATTCAGGTGGGACACCGTTAAAAAGGTATTCGGCGTCTTTTTGAACGTCTTCGAGCCGGTAATCTGGGGCGCGGTCATCGCTTTTATCATGAACCCGATAATGATGGCGACCGAGAACTTCTTTTCAAAAAAAATCTTCAGTAAAAAGCCGAGACCGAAGCTTTGCCGCGCGCTCGGAGTCATCTTTGCGACGCTGGTGTTCTTAGCGGTCATATCCGCGATTGTCCTTTCGGTGATACCCGAGATTATTTCGGCGATGCCGGGCATTTACACCGGTATCACAAAAGAGCTTATCCCCGGGGTCGAAAGGTGGTTTAACGAGGTTTTGGAGGACGTCCCGAGTATTCAGACGATTGTCGACGAACAGCTGACCGATATCCTCTCGACCGTCCGCTCGATTCTCTCGACGCTCGGTCCGAAGCTCAACGAATTCCTTTCGAGCCTCCTTAACTTCGCGAATTCGGTCAAGAACTTTGTCTTCGGCATAATCTTTGCAATATACTTCCTCTTAAGCAAGGACGCGCTTCAGGCACAGGCGAAAAAGGTCGTCGTCGCGCTGTTCCGCGAAGAGACCTATCACCGTATTTTTGACATCACCACCAAGACCAACAAGAAGCTTTTCAACTTCATCTGCGGCAAGGTCATCGACTCGGCGATTATCGGCGTTCTGTGCGGAATAGGTATGCTGATTTTCAACATGCCCTATGTGATGCTTGTGTCGCTCATCATCGGCATCACAAACATCATTCCGATATTCGGCCCGTTTATCGGCGCGATTCCCGCGTCGGTGCTGATTCTGATTGCTGAGCCGAAAAAGGTAATCTGGTTCATCATATTCATCATAGTGCTCCAGCAGCTTGACGGAAACATCATCGGCCCGAAGATTTTGGGCTCGAAAATCGGACTTTCGTCGTTCTGGATGCTGTTCTCGATTATCATCTTCGGCTCGATGTTCGGCATCGTCGGAATGATAGTCGGAGTGCCGCTCTTCGCGGTCGCCTATGACCTTATAAACGAGGCGGTCACGGAAAAGCTTAAAAGCAAGAACATGCCGACCGACGACGAATACTACAGTATGCCGGCGGAGGACATCGGAAAGGTCCTAAATCCGCCGCCGAGCGAGCCGGTCGAGCTCGTCGAAAACGCGGGACAGGAAGCGGAAGAGGAATAAAAAATACCCCGAGGCCGAGAGGCTTCGGGGAGTTTTTTTGGTGTCAAATCATCGCGGGTTCCCAGCACGCCGGAGGCTCGAGACCGAGTATCTTCGCGACTGTTGGCGCGACGTTCGCGAGACCGTACTCGCCGGGAATAATTTTATAATCGGTGTCGTTGTCGTAGATGATGAACGGCACGGGGTTGAGCGAGTGCGCCGTGCGGACCTGTATGACGCCTTTTTTGTTCTTTTCGAGCATCTCATCGGCGTTGCCGTGGTCGGCGGTGATGAGGACCGTCGCGCCGATAGCGTCGGCGACCTTAAGGATTCGCGCAAGTCCGAGGTCGACCGATTCGACGCCGGTGATGGTTGCGTCGAGGTTGCCGGTGTGCCCGACCATGTCGCCGTTCGGGAAGTTGCAGCGGATAAAGTCGTACTTTCCGCTCTCCATCGCCGCGATTACGTCGTCGGTGATTTCGGCGGACTTCATCCAAGGGCGCTCGTCGAAGCTGACGTTGTCGGACGGAATCTCTTTATATGTCTCAAGCTCCTCGGAGAACTTGCCCGAGCGGTTGCCGTTCCAGAAATAGGTGACGTGCCCGTATTTCTGTGTCTCCGAGACGGCGTACTGCCGCAGACCGTGCGCCACAAGAAGCTCGGAGAGCGTGTTCTTTATCTCCGGCGGAGCGACGAGATAGTTTTTGGGAAGCTTAAGGTCGCCGTCATACTGCAGCATTCCGGCGTAGATGACCTCGGGGACCTCTCCCCTGTCGAACTTGTCGAAATCGGGCTGGTCGAACGCCATCGAGATTTCGATTGCCCTGTCGCCGCGGAAGTTATAGAGGATGACGCTGTCGCCGGACTCGATTTTTCCGACCGGTTTGCCGTCCTTCGCGATGACGAACGCGGGCAAATCCTGGTCGATGACGTCGAGCTCCTTGCGGTATGTCTCAATCGCCTCGGCAGCGGTGCCGAACTGTCTCCCAAGACCGTGCACATGGGTGTCCCAGCCGAGCTTTACCATGTTCCAGTCGGCCTGATACCTGTCCATCGTGACCTTCATTCTTCCGCCGCCCGAGGCTATCATTCCGTTGAACGAAGCGTCATTCAGCGAGGATAGAAGCTCTTCGAGCTCGTTTACATAGGTCAGCGCCGACGTCGCGGGGACGTCGCGTCCGTCGAGGAGGATATGGCACCGAACGCGGGAGATGCCGACCTCCTTCGCCTTTATAATCATCTGTTTGAGGTGGCTGATGTTCGAGTGGACGTTGCCGTCGGAGAGGAGTCCGATAAAGTGCATTGTCGAGGAATTTTTCCTGCAGTTGTCGACAAGCATGTTCCACGTCTCGGATTCAAACATCTTTCCGCTTTCAATCGACTCGTTGACGAGCTTTGCGCCCTGTGAGTAAATCTGTCCGCAGCCGAGGGCGTTATGCCCGACCTCGGAGTTACCCATGTCGTCGTCGGTCGGGAGTCCGACCGCGCCGCCGTGAGCCTTAAGTCTTGTGTTCGGACGCTCTTTTAAAAGCCTGTCGAGCACCGGGGTATTTGCAAGGGTTACGGCGTCGCCGAGACCGGTCTTCGAGAATCCGACGCCGTCCATCACTATCAGAACAAGAGGTTTCATGAAAATCTTCCTTTCAGGTGTAAAGCATTTTTCTTTACACATATTATGCCGACTGTGCGGCGATATTCCGCGAATTTGCAGCGTTGTAAAGTAATTTTTCTTTACAGATTATACCGACGCTGCCCTGATGATTTCGCCGAAATCGGGCGCCTTGAGAGACGCTCCGCCGATGAGTCCGCCGTCGACGTCGACCTTCGAGAGAAGCTCTGCGGCATTCTTGGCGTTCATTGAGCCGCCGTACTGGACGGTGACGGCCTCTGCGGTCGCCTCGTCGAACATCTTCGCGATGACGGTGCGGATATACTTACAGGCCTCCTGTGCCTGTTCCGCGGTAGCGGTCTTGCCGGTGCCGATTGCCCAGACTGGTTCGTAGGCAATCGTTATCTTTTTCATCTCGTCGGCGGTGATGCCGAAGAAGTCGAGCTTGCACTGTTTTCCGAGGACCTCTTCGGTGATTCCGCATTCGCGCTCCCAAAGAAGCTCGCCGACACAGACTATCGGCTTAAGACCGGCGGCAAGGGCCGCCTTTGTGCGCTTGTTGACGGTTTCGTCGGTCTCGCCGAAATACTGACGGCGCTCGCTGTGCCCCAGAATGACGTATTCGACGCCGAGCTCGACGAGCATATCGGCGGAGATTTCGCCGGTAAACGCGCCCGACTTTTCAAAATGGCAGTTCTGCGCGCCGACGTGGATATTTGTGCCCTTAGTCGCTTCGACAGCGGTCTCGAGGTTGGTGAACGGCACGCCGACGACGACCTCGCAGTCTGCGCCTTTGGCGAGCGGCTTGATTGCCTCGATAAGCTCCTTGGCCTCGGGGCGGGTCTTGTTCATTTTCCAGTTTCCGGCAATAATTGCCTTTCTGACTGCTTTATTCATAATCGGTTATCCTTTCTAAGTAGTGTTTCAAAAAACGCTAAAAGTGAACGGAGCCGAGGCCCCGTTCGCTTTGCTTGCCTGAATTTACTTGTCGGCGATGGCGTCGACGCCGGGGAGACCCTTGCCCTCGAGGTATTCAAGGGAAGCGCCGCCGCCGGTCGAAATGTGAGTCATCTTGTCGGCAAATCCGAGGTTGATGACCGCAGCGGCAGAGTCGCCGCCGCCAATGACGGTGGTCGCGTCGGTGTCGGCAAGAGCCTGTGCGACAGCGAGAGTGCCCTTTGCGAGAACGGGGTTCTCGAAGACGCCCATAGGTCCGTTCCAGACGACGGTCTTTGCGCCCGCGACGGTGTCGGCAAAGAGCTTCATCGTCTTTTCGCCGATGTCAAGACCCATCTTGTCGGCGGGAATGGCGTCGACGGAGACGGTGGTGACGGCGATTTCGGCGTCAATCGGGTCGGGAAAGGAGTCGGCAACAACGGTGTCGACAGGGAGAAGAATCTTCTTTCCGAGCTCGTCGGCCTTCTTCAGCATATCGCGGCAGTAGTCGAGCTTTTCGTCGTCGACGAGAGACTTGCCGATTTCGAGGCCATTGGCCTTGAGGAATGTATAAGCCATGCCGCCGCCGATGATGAGCGTATCGCACTTTTCGAGGAGGTTGGAGATTACGTTGAGCTTGTCCGCGACCTTGGCGCCGCCGAGAATCGCGACGAAAGGTCTGACGGGGTTTTCAACGGCGTTGCCGAGATAGGTGATTTCCTTCTGCATGAGATAGCCGACGGCGGTCTCTTTTACGAATTTGGTGACGCCGACAGTTGAAGCGTGTGCGCGGTGGGCGGAGCCGAAGGCGTCCATAACAAACACCTGTCCGTCGACGAGGTCGGCAAGCTCTTTGGAGAGGTTTTCGCCGTTCTTGGTCTCGTCATTGCCGCGGAAGCGGGTATTCTCGAGGACGACGATTTCGCCGTCCTTCATCTCGGCGACTGCCTTCTTCGCGTTATCGCCGACAACAGTGTCGTCCTTGGCAAAGATGACGTTGGTGTCGACAAGCTCGGCAAGCCTCTTTGCCGCAGGTGCGAGGGAGAACTTATCCTCGGGACCGTTCTTCGGCTTTCCGAGATGCGAGCAAAGGACTACCTTTGCACCTTCGGAAACAAGCTTCTTGATGGTGGGAAGCGCCGCGGTGATGCGGTTGTCGTTGGTGATGACGCCGTCCTTGAGGGGTACGTTGAAGTCGACTCTTACGAGAACCTTCTTGCCCTTGACGGAAATGTCGTCAACAGATACTTTGTTTAATCCAGCCATAATTATTTATCTCCTTTACAATTTAATACAGTGATATAGCCTGACGGATATATTATACTAAATTTCCGTCAAAATAGCAATAGTCTGAGGCAAATTTTTCATCAAAACTACGCAAAAGGCATTTCGCATCATTCGACGACGAGGTCGACCTCGCCGGGCGAAGGCTCTTCAAAGAAGCTCTCAAACTTTTTCATCAGGTTTTCGTCGACATAGTAATCCTTCGACAGTCCCGCCTCGATGTCGCGGTTGCGCTTTGCGATTCGCTCTTTCCAGACGCTGTCCGGCACCTTTATATAGTGGATTTCGCAGTCGGCTCCCCTCTCGCGGAAGAACCGCCGCGCACTCTCGCGCTCCTCGCGGGTCCAGAGTCCGAGGTCGATGACCGAGCTTATGCCGCGCCGCGAAAGCTCGATTGCCTTTTCAAAGAAGAACGGCTCGAGCTTTCCAAAATACTCGTCAAGAAGGTCGCCGGCATACGGCCCGAGCAAGAGCATGGTCAGCTCGTCGATTGAAAGGTGTACCGCCGGAAGCCGGTCTGCGAGCGATTTTGCATAGGTCGTCTTGCCGGAGCAAAGGCGGCCGCAGGTGATGATGATGCGGGACATGGGTGGCTCCTTTCAGGGGTTAGACTGTTAGATGATAGAAGTTAGATAGTTAGAAGTCAGAATTAACATAGCCGAAATAAAGTTTTCGGTCGAGCCTTTTTCAAAAGGCTCGCGGGGTCGAGGGGCAGCGCCCCTTGTCGCGCTCCTCAGAGTGCGAAATCTCATACGAAGTGCGCTCCGCAAGGGGTGAATTGCAAAAATCTGTCCGGTGGACAGTTTTTGCAAGAGGGGAAGCCCTGCAAGGGAGGGCTTCCCCTTATGATTCCGCCGTGCGACAGCATGGCGGCACCTTGCGTCGGCTTGACTTCCGAACAAAATTTCCCCGCCGTAGGCGGCAATCAGACTATATCCCACTCAAATCTCGTCAGCTTGCCCTCGCGGTCGAGGTCGGGAAAGTCCCACTGGCGCAGGACCTCGTACGCCGCGATGGCGACGCTGTTCGACAGGTTCAGGCTCCTGAGCGTCGGGCGCATCGGCAGGCGCAGACAGCTGTCGGGGTTGGCGTATAAAAGCTCCTCCGGCAGTCCGGCGTCCTCCCGCCCGAAAACGATGTAGCAGTTGTCGGGGTACGTCGCCTCGGTATAGAGGTTCCTGCCCTTGGTTGTAAAGTAAAAATACTTGCCGCCGGCGGTCTTCGCGAAGAAATCCGCCAGCGAGTCGTAATATGTGATGTCGAGCTTGTCCCAGTAATCGAGACCGGCGCGCTTCAGGTTCTTATCGGTGACTGTAAAGCCGAGCGGCTTTACAAGGTGGAGCCGAGCGCCCGTAACCGCGCATGTGCGCGAGATATTGCCGGTGTTCTGCGGAATCTGCGGCTCGACGAGGACGATATTGAGTGTCATGGTTTTCTCCTTTACAGCTGTCGGTATTCGGTGAACGTCCGCTGTTCGACAAGCATCGGCAGACACTTTTCGAGCATGACCCCCTCGCGAGGGGCGGCGCCGTAGCCGAATGTCGTCTTTATCGCGTATTCACAGAACGCGGTCGCCCTTGTCATCGCAATCGGGAGGCTGTCGCCGAGGAGGATTCCGCCCGTCAGTATTCCGGCAAAGATGTCGCCGGTCCCGGGGTAGCTCTTCGGTATCATCTCATACGGCACGCGCCAGAAAGCGTTGTGCTCGCTGTCGTAGCCGACGTTGCAGATTTCGCCGTCGGCAAGAATCACGCTTGTGATGACAACTGTCTTCGGGCCCTTTGCAGCAAGCTTCACAAGCATCTGTTTGACCTCGCCGACCGTCAGCGGAGACACGGGATATGCCTGTCCGAGAAGGATTGACGCTTCGGTCAGGTTCGGGGTGATGATGTCGGCGGCGGCGACAAGCTCGCCCATTCGCGCGCAAAGCTCGTCGTCATAGGTGCGGTATCGCTTCCCCGCGTCGCCCATGACCGGGTCGACGACCCGAAGCGCCCCCGAAAAGCTGTCCATGAATTCGAGGCAGTGGCTGACCTGTGCCTTCGACGCCAAGAAGCCGGAATATACGCAGTCGAAGCTTATTTCCGCGGAAATATAGTGCTTAAGCGCGTCGGGGATATAGTCGGTCATGTCCTTCAGGACAACGTCGCCGTAGCCGTTGGTGTGTGTAGATAAAAGCGCCGTCGGGACGGGACAGACCTGTATCCCCATGACGGACATCGTCGGGAGAATCACCGAAAGGGAACATCTTCCGACGCCTGAGAGGTCGTGGATTGCGGCGACGCGCTTTTGTTCGGACAATTTCATCGCTCCTTATCTATTCAAAGACAAACCGCGTCCGGTAATTCTTTCCTGCTGAAAAGAGCGGCGGAGTGCGGTTATTTTCCTGATATCGGTACAGAATAATGTCATAAAATACGAAAGGCAGGTATTTATTATGGTAAATGTTTCGTCAATCGCAAAGGGTGTCGCGGTCGGGATGACCGCAGGAATTGTGACCTATGCGGTGTCAAACGCGACGGGCGCGGAAAAGCGCAGGTTTAAGTCGAGCACGATGAAGGCGGTGCGCTCGGTCGGCTCGATGATGGACATCATCGGCGGAATGTTCCAGTAAACCGGACGCGAAAACGGGGGCAGGCGTTATCTTATGCGCTTGCCCTTCTTCTTTTTCGGAGCCTCCTGCGGCACCTCGGTCTCGGGGGTATCGACAAAGACAGCCTCGTTCTCATCTGTCGGCTGTGTATAGCTGAGGTCGGGCATCTCCTCACCGCGGGCGTCGTAATAAGGCTTGATGATGTGCTTTCTTATCGCCGGGAAGCAGTTGAACGCATAGAGCAGTCCCAAAAACGACGGTATAAGGATAATAAGGAACGACGAATACGGGAAGAGAAGCAGGAACGCGATTATCACGACGACCGTGACAATCAGGTTTACGACCGTGGTCTTTATCTCGATGGCGGTGAGATAGAGGGAATTCTTCAGAATCTGCCAGAGCGAAAGCGTCGTCGAGACCATCATAAGATAGATATAGAAGTGCATCGAGACAAAGAGGAAACAGGTCACGAGGCAGATGATGAACGGGACGGTGAAAAAGCTCTGTGTCTGCGACATGCTGTAGTACATCGGGATTGCGAAGCTCATCGCGACGATTACGAACATATCAAGCACGCCCATAATCGCGCCCTGCTTGAAGTTGGAGCGGAACGCGCGCCAGAAGTCGCTCCAGATGAACACCGGACGGCGGCAGGAGATGTTCCGCAGGACCTTCATGAACCCGCATATCGCCGGACCGGATATCACTCCCATCGCGACGAAGACGACATATGCGGCGATGTTTCCGGCGCCGAGGTATTCCGCGAGCATCAGCGCAAAGAACGGAACAAGGGCGATGAGGAAGATAAAGTTGAGTATGACGAGCTTTGAAAAATGAGAGACATATATGTCGAGAAAGCGGAAGAGCGCGATTTTGTTGTCCGGGTCTTTCGAGATTCCCCTTCCGACCTTCTCATAATTTGAAAACAGTCCCATTTTTATACATCCTTTCCAATCTAACCGGCAATCAGCATCGCAAAAGCGGCGTCTATGGCGGAAAGCGCCGCCAGCAGCAGTGCGAGCATCAGGAATTTTACGGCATAGTCGTGTATCCGCGACCTTATTCCGAGGCGGTTTTCATCGGTAACCGAGAGCGCAAGATATCTCCCCGACAGCGAAAACGCCTCTTTTATCGACGAGATGATAACCCATGTCGACAACACAGCGAACGGCAGGAAGACCGCCATCGAGCGGACGACGTCACCGCCGAGATATATCCCCCTGACGCAGATTCCGAGGCCGAGTCCGCGAAAGGCGGCGATAAAGATTTCTACCGGCTGCGCCACAGCAGAGAAGCCGCAGAGGAACACAGCGCAAAGAAGCGCCGCAGTCCCCGAGAGGGAATTGATAAAAAGCCGTATCCACTCCCCCGACAGCGCGATTTCAAGCTTCCGCCCCGCGCCTCCGAGCTCAATCAGCGTTTGTTCGTCCATTCCGAGGCTGAGAATGACGCCGGCGGTCACTCCGACGGCGACCGCTGCCGCAAGCACAACGTCGAGACTTATCTGTCTGTTCCGTGAGATATCTTTCAAGCTAAGCTCCCCTTTCCGTACAAGTATATTCCCGACGGACAAGGGATAGAAGAAAGGGGCGGATAGTTCCACCCCTTATTATATCAAAAAAACGCCGTCATTGCAAGAGATTTCGCCCGCAAATTTATTCTTCCGGGTCTTCCGGCTCAAATGCCGGTCTTTCCGCGCCGATTTTACCGTATAAATCGGCGATTTCCGAGTCGAGCCGCTCGATTGTCTCTCCCTGTTCCTTGACGGTTGTCTTAAGGTCGCTGAGCTTGTCGCTGATGTTCTGTGCGCCGTAGGCGACGCTGAACACGATTATCATTATGAGGACTGTCATCGCGATCATCGCTTTTCCGACGCTTTGGTCGCAGAAAAGGAGCTTTTCGTCGATGACCCTCTTGTTGCCAGAAATCATCTTCCAGACCTTGAGCACCAGCGGGAGAACAAGCGACATGAGAATTATGTCAATCGGAAGCTCGATTACGTTCTTGATTGCCCTTGCGGGGAACATCGCCAAGAAGCCCTTCCCGGCGAGCGACGCGACCGCCCATGTCGTCAGCCAGAGGTTGCAGACTATAACGACCGTCGTCTTTGCGGCGATGACCCTCGGGACCATCCAGCGGTCGTTGTCGGCGTTATAGAGGAATATCCCGTATATCATCGCGCCGAGGGCCTCTATCAGAGTGAAGCGTATGTCAAAAGCGCCGGACGGGGCAATCAGGTATCCCAGAAGGTCGGTTATCATTCCGGCGATAAAGCCGACGGTCGGCCCATAGAGCATCGAGACCGAGGCGAGCGCGATAAACGCGAACGAAATATGAAGCGATTCGCTCGCCCTCATTGTCGTCGCAAGCTTTATTGCGAGGTCGAGGGCGATGAGCATGGCGGTAAATGTCAGGCAGCGTATGCTTTTAAGCTCGAGCGCAGAGCGCTTGAACAGATTGAAAAAGCCTTTCACGGCGATTCCTCCTTTTAAACACAGCAGACCTGCTTAATATGCGTTAAAAGAGCCGTAAAAGGCAGTATGCACGTTAAGCGGGATGCGGGACCAAAACCGCAGCCGCAAGGCGTTTTGTTCGGGCGGCAACTCCCCGTCCGTCCGACACTATTTCACGCTTTGGTCCCTACTCTTAAAGTTCGGTTGTATTGATGTATTATCAGATGGAAAGGACTCTGAGCACCGAGTGGAGCTTTTCGTCATATCCCTTCTGCATGTTGAGGGCCTCGTTGATTTCGTAGTCGACAAGCTTGTTGTTCTTGACGGCGACGATGCGGTTCGAGTACCCGTTCGCGATAAGCTCGACGGCGTAGTAACCCATCTTTAATGCCATAACGCGGTCGAAACAGGTCGGCGAGCCGCCGCGCTGTACATGTCCGAGGACGGTTGCGCGCGAGGTGACTCCGGTCTTCTCCTCGATGTATTTCGCGATGTCGTCCGAGGTGAAGTCTTTATTGACGATTCCTTCGCAGACAATCAACTCGAAGTGAGTCTTGCCGGCGTTTTTCTGTTCGACAATCTTGCGGCAGATGTCGTCAAGGTCGAACGGAATCTCGACGGTGAGGCAGTCGATGGCGCCGGTCGCGGCCGCGACGTTTACGCCGATGTGCCCGGCGTTGCGGCCCATAACCTCGACAACCGAGCAGCGGTTGTGCGACATTTCGGTGTCCTTAAGCTTGTCAAGCATTTCGAGCGCGGTATTCTGTGCGGTGTCGAAGCCGATGGTGTATTCGGTGCAGACGATGTCGTTGTCGATGGTGCCGGGAAGACCGATGCACTTTACGCCGAGTCGGGAAAGGTCGAGCGCGCCGCGGTATGTTCCGTCGCCGCCGATTACGACAAGCGCCTCGATTCCGGCGTTATCTAAGTTCTTCTTTGCCTTTTCAAGACCGGCCATGGTGGTGAATTCCTTACTCCTCGCGGAATAGAGCATTGTTCCTCCGCGGTGCAGAATATCGGAAACATCTCTTGCGCCAAGCTCATACATGTCCCCTTCAATGAGGCCCTGATATCCGCGGCGAATGCCGATAACCTTCCAGCCTCTTGATATTGCAGACCTTGTAACCGAGCGAATGGCGGCGTTCATGCCCGGGGCGTCTCCGCCGCTGGTAAGTATGCCGATAGTCATAGCAAAATCCTCCAAATCATATAATTCGGGAAATCCGAGCAGGGTATGCCCCCGCAGTTACATTTAGAATATCACAGTAAAATCTCAAAGTCAATAATAATTCGCAACAAAGACGTGCCGAAAATCGACACGTCTTTTGTGAAGTTTCTGTATAATATTGACGTTGCGAAAGGTAAATTTTTACGTTTTATCCCGCAAGACCCACGTTCGGGTTGAATTCCGAGACGTCGACATAGAGCGTATTCCCCTCTTCGACGTTAATCTCGCCGCCGACTTCGCCGCCGGTCTCGGGGCAGTAGACGCTCATGACATATCCGCTCATCTCGGTGAGCGTTTCGACGGTGCGGCACTCATACTTGATGTTGAGGCTGTCGAGAATCGCGACGTATTCTTCCTTTGTCATTCTCTCGCCGAGCGGGTTCATGAAATCGGGAATCTCGACGACGCGCAGACCCTTGCTGACCGCAATCTTTACCTTCTGGACGGGATATAGGGTGGTTCCCTCCTCGATATCCTGCTCATAGATGATTCCGTTTTCGTATTCGTCGGAATAGTTATAGGTGACGTCGAATTCAAGCCTTTCCTTCCAGACGGTGCTGTTCGAGACGGAGTCGTATTTCTGTCCGACGAGGTTCGGCATGACAAACGGGTCGCCCTTCGGCTGTGTGCTGCTGACGGATTCGGAGGAGACGCTTTCGGTCGGAGGGGCCGAGGTCGGCTCGGTCGGCTGTGTCGGCACGGACTGCGCCGGCTGGACATAGCTGTTCTGTGAGCCGGTCTGGAGCGGGGTCCCGCCGGTCTCGGGGAGGAGCATTCTCGCCAGAAGCGCGAATGCCGCGACGACGATTCCGATCAGTATCGCCGCGCCGATGACCGTAAAGACGTTCGCGATAATCGAGGTCTTTTTCTTTTTCGAGGACTTCGAGCGGGACGGCGCCCTCTTCGGGACGTTTATCGGAATGGTCTGCGTCGAGCCGTTCGGCATCTTCTGCATATAGCTCGGCTGTTCAAAGAGCTTTGTGACGAAGTCGGTGACGGTGCGGATTCTTTGGTCGCAGTTGAGCCGCATCGCCTGCATAATCACCTTTGAGACGTTCGCCGGGACGTTCGGATTGATTTTAGCGGGTTCAAGGAGGTCGTCGCTGCCGACTCTTGCCATCGGCTCGGTCGGCATACAGCCGGTCAGGAGCCGGTACATTACCGCCGCGACGGCATAGACGTCGGTCCATGTCCCTATCCACTCGGCGGAGGTATACTGTTCGGGAGCGGAACAGCCGGTGAACAGCTCGGCGGCGAGGTCGGTGTTCACGGTTCTTATCTCGGGAATCGAGAAACCGGTCAGAAGGAGCTCTCCCCTGTCGGTGACGAGGATATTTTCGAGGCAGATTCCGCGGTGAAGTATGCCCGCGTTATGTATGCAGGCAAGGGTGGTCAGAAGGGGCGGGAATAGCTTTTTCACCTGTTCCCAGGTGAGCTCGCCGGCGTTGTCGGCAAGGTATTGCTTAAGCGTCTGCGCCTCGGCGTGCTGCAATATGACGTATGCGGTGTTGTTCTGTGAGAACATGTCGACGGGGGCGACGATATGCGATGTTGCGCTTCTGAGCCTCGATAGGTTCTTATTAAGCTCGACGAATTCCGACATATAGTTCTTATACTGCACCACATCGCCGGAGTTGACCTTTATTTCGGGCGACTCGCGGGTGCGCGTACAGAGCGCGTCGGGCATATATTCGCGCACAAAGACCTTTTCCTCGGTGGTGCGGTCATATCCTATATATAACGCCGATTCGCCGTTTGATGACAGAAGACGTCCGACAATATACCGGCCGTCAAGGACGGTTTTCGGCGGGAGATAGCTCGGCTGTGAGGGCGAAGCGTCGTCATATCCGCAGTAGGGACATATTCCCGCTTCGTCAAGCGGCTCCATGCAGCCCATGCACAGGGTTTTATGTTCGCTCATATTTTTTCCTCTTTCTCTATGGAAGTGCTATTGCATAAAAAATCAATATATATTTTATCCCCGTTTTTTTCAAATGTCAACATAAAATCCGAAACTTAACCGACTTGTAACCAACTTGTAACTTTTAGGCGAAATGTCCACTGTCAGAATACAGAAATCATAACTCTATCCTCTGACTTCTGACGTGACCGTTTCGGTCACGTCTTGACATATGTCGAATAATAGTTATAATATTAAAAAAGGAAGAAAAGGAGTTGGAAATATGAAGAAGCTTATGAAAATCCTGCAGAGCAGACTTTTTATCACCGCCCTGCTGATGCTGTTTCAGGTGGCGCTGCTGTTTGTGCTGCTCGGGGCGCTTGCGGTAAACTTTTCGATATACTATGCCGTGACCCTTGCACTTTCGGCGCTGATTATCCTCGACATCGCGAATCAGAACATGAATCCGTCGTTCAAGCTTCCTTGGGTAATCCTTGTGATGGCGGTCCCGATTATCGGCGCTCCTCTTTATATACTCTTCGCGAAGTCGAAACAGAACCGCCGAATATCAAAGCGCTTCAAGAGCTATCGCACGCTCATGCGCAACACCCTGCCGAATCCCGACGACCCGCTTTCAGAGATTGAAGCCGAGGACCCGCAGGTCGCAAAGAACATGAGATATGTCGAAAAGACGGCGTATGCGCCCGTCTACAAGAACACCGAGGCGGAGTATTTCCCTCTCGGCGAGGACTATTATGAGGCGCTTCTGCGCGAGGTCGCGAAGGCGAAAAAGTTCGTCTTTCTCGAATACTTCATCATCGAAGAGGGAAAGATGTTCGACTCGCTCCTCGAAATCCTCAAACAAAAGGTCGCCGACGGCGTCGACGTCAGAATCATGTATGACGACATCGGCTGTATAAACAAGCTCCCGAAGAAATACGACAAAAAGCTTGAAGAGATGGGTTTCCGGGTATCCGTCTTCAACAAGATGAAGCCGTCGCTCGACGCTTTTCTCAACTACCGCGACCACCGCAAAATCCTCGTCGTCGACGGAAATGTCGGCTTCACCGGCGGTATCAACCTTGCGGACGAATATATCAACGAGGTCGAGCGCTTCGGGCACTGGAAGGACACCGGCGTCATGCTCCGCGGGCAGGCGGTCACCAAGCTCACCGAGACGTTTTTGCAGCTCTGGCACTTCTCGCGCGGGGAGACGAAAATCGACTATGCCGAATACGCGTCGACCGAAATCTGTGAAACCGACGGGTTTATCCAGCCTTTTGCCGACGGTCCCTCGACTGACGACCTCACCTGTGAGCTTTGCTATATGGGCCTTATCAACGCGGCGACAGACCATTTTTATGTCACGACTCCCTATCTTATTCTCGACAACGAGATGACGACGGCTTTTTGTCACGCGGCGCGGAGCGGCGTCGACGTCAGAATCATCACGCCGCACATTCCGGACAAAAAGACGATTATGGCGGTGACGCGCTCGAACTACCGCGCGCTTTTGGAGAGCGGGGTCAGGATTTTCGAGTACACTCCGGGATTTATCCACGCAAAGAGCATCTGCATGGACAGCAAGGTCAGCATTGTCGGCACGGCAAACTTCGACTTCCGAAGCCTTTATCTGCACTTTGAAAACTGCGTGCTGTTCTATAAGTCATCCTGTGTCACCGACGTCGAAAAGGACTTTTTGGAGACACAGGAAAAGAGCCGCGAGATTACCGTCCAGGAGATAAAGAAAAAGGGCGCGCTCTACGGACTCCTCCAAGCGGTCCTGAAGGTCTTCTCGCCGCTGATGTAAAATCAAATCATAAAACTACGGCACGGATAGTCCCGTGCCGTTGATTTTTGCTGTTTTATGACTTGATGAAGACGGCGGCGTTCCAGATGTCGCGGTGAAGCTGTTCGACAAGAGTAAAGCCTTGTGCCTTTACATTCTCCAAGACCTCGTCGACGCGGTCGTCGATGATTCCCGAAAGGATAAGCGTTCCGCCGGGTTTTATGATGTCGGCGAAGAGCTCCTTCATGTGCAAAAGAACGTCGGCGACGATGTTCGCGGTGACAATGTCGAACCCTTTACAGACCTCGCGGTGCAGCTCGGGGTCGCCGGCGGCGTCGCCGTGTCTTACGTCGAAGGAATTTTCGGGCACGCCGTTTTTGATTGCGTTGCGGCGGGATATCCGGACGGCGTCCTCGGAGATATCGGTGCCGAAGGCGCATGACGCGCCGAGCGCCATAGCGCAGATAAAGATGATTCCGCTCCCGCAGCCGAGGTCACAGATTCGGTCGCCGCGCTTAAGGTGCTTCTCCAAAAGCTCGAGGCAGAGCTGTGTCGTAAAGTGGCGGCCGGTGCCGAAGCTGTTTTCGGGGTCGAGCTCGACGACGGTGCGCTCGCAGCCTTTGGGAACGCTTTCCCACGACGGTTTGATGAGGAGCTTTGTGCCGATTGGCTGCGGCTTAAAGAACTTCTTCCACTCGTTTGCCCAGTCCTCCTCGCGGATTCCGGTCGACTCGGTGCGGGTTTTGATTCCGAGGCTTTCAAGGCGTCCGAGAGCCTCGGCAACCGCCTCTGCCGACTGTGCGCCGGCGTCGTCGTCCGAGAGATACACCGTGACGAACGGCTCGCCCGATGCCGCCGACTTTAAAAGCTCGTCGTCGATATAGTCCCAGCTGTCGCTCTTTTCGGCGGCAAACTGCCGTATATCCTCGGGGTCGTTAATCACGATTCCGTCGATTCCGACAGATATAAGCGCCGCGCCGAGGTTCTCGATGTTATTGTGGTCGGTATAAATCCTTAACTCTTTCCAGTCCATTCTGTCCTCCCCTTTCAGGGATAGTTTAGCATAAAGGAGGGAGGGAGTCAAGGTGCGCTCACCCGAAGACAAAAGTTTTCGGTCAAGCCTTTTTCAAAAGGCTTGCGAGAGTCCAGAGGCGAGTAGCCTCTGGTCGCGACCGCAGTCGCGAAATTCCCTACGAAGTGCGCTCCGCAAGGGGTGAATTGTAAAAACTATCCTGTGGATAGTTTTTGCAAGAGGGGACGCCCTGCAAGTGAGGGCGTCCCCTTATGATTCCGTCATGCGACAGCATGGCGCACATTTCACTCCTTAATCCTCATCACCCTTAGCGCGTTGAGTATCGCAAGGACGGTTACGCCGACGTCGGCGAAGACCGCGGACCACATTCCCGCGAGGCCGGCGAGCTCGAGGACGATGACGGCGAGCTTCGCGATAAACGCAAAGGCGACGCACTGATAGACAATCTTCATCGTGCGGCGGGAAATCCGCATCGCGAGCGGAAGCTTCGGTAGACTGTCGTCGAGTATGACGACGTCGGCGGTCTCGATTGCCGCGTCGGAGCCGAGTCCGCCCATCGCGACGCCGATATCCGCTGCGGCAAGGACGGGTGCGTCGTTGATTCCGTCGCCGACAAAGGCCGTGACGCCGTTTCCGCGTATCTTTTCAAGCTCCTCGCACTTCTGCTCGGGGCTGAGTCCCGCCCTTACGTCGTCGATTCCGACTGCCTCGGCGACCTCTCTCGCCGATTCCTCGCGGTCGCCCGAGAGCATGACGATTTTTTCGCTTCCAAGGTCGCGAAGGCTCGCGAGCGCCGCCTTGCTGTCCGGCTTAAGCTCGTCTTTCAGGTGGATTCTCCCGATGTGCTCGCCGTTTTTGTGGACGCATACGGCGAGTCCGTCGACGGGGTGCTGCCCCTTTCCGACATATATTTCGTCACCGCCGATTTTCGCGGTGATTCCCCTACCCGCCTCTTCGCGCGCGGAGTCGACGGCGTTTGTGTCGACATCGCCCTTATTCGCGCGGACAATCGCCTTTGCAATCGGGTGATTCGACCGGCTTTCGACATGAGCCGCGAGGTTGAGGATTTCGTCTCCCCCCTCGACCGATACGACCGCCAGCTCGCCCTTGGTGACGGTTCCTGTCTTGTCGAACGCGACATTTTTAAGCTTCGCCATCGATTCGAGCGACGACGCGCCCTTTACGAGTATACCGTGCCGTGAGGCACAGCCGATTCCCGCGAAAAAGCAGAGCGGAACGGATATTACAAAAGCGCACGGGCAGGACACGACCAAGAGCGTCAGTCCGCGGTAGAACCAGCTTGTGAACGTCTCGGCGTAGCCGGTGAATATCGGGCAGACAAAGGCGATTATCAGCGCAAGGAGCACGACGCCGACGGTGTATTTCCGCGCAAATTTGGTGATGAAGCGCTCGGTGCGCGCCTTTTTGTCCTGAGCATTTTCGACGAGCTCGAGAATTCTTGCCGCGGACGATTCGCCATATGGCTTTGTGACCTCGATTTCGACGGTTCCCGACGTGTTGATTCCGCCGCCGTAGACCTCGTCGCCGACGGTTTTTGTGACCGGAAGTGATTCGCCGGTCAGCGCCGAGTTGTCGACCTCGGTCGTGCCGCTTCTGATGATTCCGTCGACGGCGATTCTTTCGCCCGCGACGACAACGGCGACGTCCCCCGCCCTGACCTCGTCAATCGGGACGGTTACGAGACCGCCGTCCCTCTTAAGCGTGACCGTATCCGGGCGAAGCGCGAGCAGCGAGGTGATTGACCTCCGCGACTTTTCACAGGCGATATCTTCTAAAAGCTCGCCGACCGAATAGAACAGCATGACCGCGACCGCCTCGGTCGTCTCGCCGATGGCGATTGCGCCGACCGTCGCGATGGTCATCAAAAATTCCTCGTCAATCGAATGTTCGTGAATGAGCTCTTTTGCCGCGCTTATGATGACCCCGAGACCGACAATCAGATATGCCGCCAAAAGCATTATGTGATGAGCGACGGTCGAAAAATCATGTACAAAAAACGACGCGATAAAGAGCACTCCCGCGGCCGCGATTTTTATGACCGCGGACCTTATCTCCCCCTCTTCTTCGCCGCCGTGAAGCTTTTCCTCACAGCAATCGCACTCCTCGTGCTTATCCATATTTGACCCTCCTATTCAGAAATGTGTTCAAGACCGGTCGCGAGCATCGACGAAACGTGGTCGTCGGCAATCGAGTAATAGAGCGACTTTCCCTCGCGGCGGTACTTTACGAGACCCGCCTGTTTAAGCGTCCTGAGCTGGTGCGAGACCGCCGACTGAGTGACGCCGACGAGCTCCTGTATGTCACAGACGCACATCTCCCCGCCGAGCAGGCAGAAGAGTATGCGCACGCGCGTCATATCGGACAGCGCCTTAAACAGCTCGCTTACGAAATACGCCTCTTCCTCGGTTATCATCTTGTCCGCGAGGCGCTTTACGAGTTCGATGTTCTTTCCCCCGCACTCGGTGTGATGCGGACAGTCAATGCACTTTTCCTTTTCGTCCATAGCTGCTCCTTTCTTTGAACATATGAGTAATTGTTCATATGTTATTATATAACACGGGAGCAGTTTTGTCAACTGATAAATTGTGAGATTTTGTTGAATGATTATGAGACGATTAGTAGGACGCGGCTGATGTGCAAGTATATTCCAAAATGCTCCGAGCCGCCTGCCTTGTGGCAAGCGGCCCAGGTTATGTTATGTTTGTAATCGGCTTATTCGTGATTTACGGCATAGAACCAGACTGCGAGGACGCAGACTATAAGGAAGGCGGCGACGACTGCGAGCTTTATGTACCACTTGCCGGAGCTGTCGCTGCGGTCGGTGATGAGGTCCTTGAAATAGGTCATCTTCAGCGGCTTCTGGAGTGCGAAGTAGAGCGGCACCGAGACGGCGACGGCGATTACGGCGTTGACCGACGAGGTCAGGAGGTTCGTCAGCGTCGCGGTGACTGCGGTCTGGACGGCGGATTGATAGACAAAAATCTGTACCGCATAGGTGCGCGCAAGGTAGAGGACGATATATGTCAGCTGTCCGAGGACGCCGCTGAACGCGATATGCGTGACCTCGCTTCCAAGGCGTCTTTCGCGCTTTGCGAAGTATCCGCAGATATATCCCATCGCAAATTTCGAGAGGAATGTGAACGGTGCGGAGATGATGTACACCGGGTCAATCAGGTCGTAGAGTCCGGCGCCGATTCCCGACGCAAGTCCCCCGGCAATCGGTCCGAAGAGGAGTCCCGCCAAGAGGCACATCGAGTTTCCGAAGTGGATTCGGGTGATTAAAACGCCGTTCGGTATCTTAATCTGTAAATAATTTCCGACAAAGCAGAGCGCCGCCATGAGTCCGACAGCTACTATTGTCGCAAGCTTTTTGTTTTTCATAGATATCAGCCTCGCTTTCTATGCTTCGATTATATCCCCCGAATTTTCGGAATGCAAATTTTGAAAATGAGGCTTGAAGAATTTTACATTTGTGCAGATAAAACAATCCGCAGGACAATTTTGTCCCGCGGAGAGGCGTTTTTATACAAAAGAATTATTACGGGTTTATGAATGAAAAACCTGCGCCGTCATTCGGCACAAGCCGGAGGAATGACTGACGGATAAAACTGTGCAAAAAGTAGAATCAATCCTCGTCGGGTTCGTCGGGCATATCCCAGTTGTGGAAGACCTCCTGTACGTCGTCGTTGTCGTCGAGGGTATCGAGAAGGAGGTTCATCAGCCTTATCTGGTCGGGGTCGCTGAGGGTGGTATATGTCGACGGGACCATCGCGTCGGCGGCGGAGATTACCGAATATCCGAGCGTTTTAAGCGATTCGGCGACCTTAAAGACGTCGTTCGGCTCGGTGGTGACCTCGACGGAGTCGTCCTCGACGTTGAAGTCGGAAGCGCCGGCCTCGAAGCAGTCCTCCATAAGCTTATCCTCGTCGCAGCCGTCGTTTTCGAGGATTATGACGCCCTTGCGGGTGAACATGAAGGAGACACAGCCGGTTGTGCCCATGTTCCCGCCGAATTTGTCGAAATAGTGCCGGACGTCGCCTGCGGTGCGGTTTTTGTTGTCGGTGAGGCACTCGACGATGACGGCGACTCCGCCGGGGCCGTAGCCCTCGTAGACCATAGTCTCATAGCTGTTCTTGTCGCCGTCGCCCGCGGCCTTTTTGATGACGCGGTCGATGTTGTCGTTGGGGACGTTGTTTGCCTTTGCCTTGGCGATGAGGTCGCGAAGCTTCGAGTTAGAAGCCGGGTCGGGGCCGCCCTCTTTTACGCAGACGGTTATTTCACGGCCGATGCGGGTGAAAACCTTTGCCTTAGCGCCGTCGGCGGCTTCCTTTTTTCTCTTGATGTTATTCCACTTTGAATGTCCTGACATAAAAATACTCCTATCGAAATTGTTTTTCAACTGTATATTATATCACATATTTTTATGGCGGTCAAGACTTAACTCTACGACCGTTCACCCCAAATCAAAAGTTTTCGATTGAACCTTTTTCAAAAGTGTTCACTGTGCAAGCCGGTTTTATTCCTGCTCGACCGCCCTCGCGATACAGAACCGCTTCGGTTGTCTTGCAGACAAAACCGGCGTGCACCAGTCCAGAGGCGAGCAGCCTCTGGTCGCGACCGCAGTCGCGAAACACTTGCGAAGCGAAGCGCAGGAGGGTAGGCAAAACAGTCCGGTGGACTGTTTTGACGTAGGGGACCCTCGCCGGGGGTCCCCTGCTTGCCGAACGATGAGTGAGGCAAGTGAAAACTCCGGCGATATGCAGCTTTTTCCCCGACGTGCGGCATCGCGCCTATCCCCCGCAAATCATATCAAAAATCTCCCTGATGCGCGCGGTATCGCCGGTCAGCTCGAGGTAGCCGAAAAGACACTCGAGTCCCGTCGCGCGGCGGTAGTCCTGTGCGCTCGAGTGCTTCGGCGGGGAGATTCCGTCGGAATTCCGCCCGCGCTTATAAACCGCCTGTTCCTCGTCGCTGAGGCGGTCAAAAATCCTCTCGACCGCCTCGGACTGATACTCACAGCAGACGTATTTCACCGCTTCGTTGTGAAGCTTCGCCGCCGGCATGTTCGCGCGGGTCACAATCATCTCGCGGACAAGCTTTTCATAGACGGCGTCCCCCAAAAAGGCAAGCGCCGCCGAGCCGTACTGATTTGTTTCCTGTTTTGTCATCGCTACCTCACATAGTCGAACTCGAACCCGCTGACCGAGACCGTGTCGCCCTCGTCGATTCCGAGCCGCTCGAGCTCGTCGATGATTCCGCTCGATTTCAGTACAAGCTGGAAATGCTGAAGGCTTTCGTAGTCGTCCATGTCCGCCATTCTGAGGATATCCTCGAGCCAATCCGCCTCGACGAAATAGACCCCGTCCTCGACGCTGACCTCGAAGCCGCCTTCCTTTGCGTCCGCCTCCTGCCACAGCGGCTCGGGGTCGACCTCGAACACCTTCAGCGGCGGGAGATTGCGGAGCTTTTTATAGACCGCTTCGACAAGCTCCCTCGTCCCCTTCGTTGTGGCGGCGGATATCGCGAAGAAGCCGAGTCCGAGCGATTCGACATAGCTTTTGAAGCTCTCAATCTGCTCCTCCGACGCCATGTCGCACTTATTCGCCGCGACAATCTGCGGCGCGTTGGCGAGCTCTTCGCTGAAATTGCGAAGCTCGCGGTTGATTATCTCGAAATCCGAGACGGGGTCGCGCCCCTCGCTCCCCGAAACGTCGACGACATGGAGTATAAGCCGGCAGCGCTCGACATGGCGCAAAAACTCGTGCCCGAGTCCGACTCCCTCCGAAGCGCCCTCAATCAGTCCGGGGATATCTGCCATCACGAACGAATTCCCCTCGGATATCTTTACGACGCCGAGATTCGGGGTCAGCGTCGTGAAGTGATAGTTTGCAATCTTCGGCTTTGCCGCCGAGACGACCGAAATAAGGGTCGACTTTCCGACATTCGGGAAGCCGACAAGTCCGACGTCGGCGAGCAGCTTTAATTCGAGCTTCAAATCGAGCTTCTGCCCCCTGAAGCCGGGCTTCGCGAACCTCGGTATCTGTCTCGTCGGGGTGGCGAAATGGGCGTTGCCGCGTCCTCCCCTGCCGCCCTTTGCGATGACGACCGGTTCCGAGCCGGACATATCGGCGATGATTCTTCCCGACTCGCGCTCGGTGACGACCGTCCCCCTCGGGACCCTTATCACAAGGTCGTCGGCGGACTTTCCGAACTTGCGCGCACCCTGTCCGTTCTCGCCGCGCTCGGCCTTGAACTTTCGCTTATAGCGGAAATCGACGAGGGTGTTGAGGTTGTCGTCGACCAAAAATACGATGTCGCCGCCCTTTCCGCCGTCGCCGCCGTCGGGGCCTCCCGCCGCGACGTATTTTTCGCGGTGGAACGAAACCGCGCCGTCGCCGCCGTCACCGGCCTCGACGGTTATATTCACTTCGTCAACAAAACCGTCAAACATAGTTTCTCCTTCTTGAAAAAATCCCGAGCCGTTAAAGGACTCGGGAATTAGCGTTCGCCTTATTCGGCGGTATATACGCTGACTTTCTTGCGGTCACGGCCGAATCTTTCATAGCGGACCGTTCCGTCGACCTTAGCGTAAAGGGTATCGTCAGAGCCGATGCCGACATTTACGCCGGGGTGAATGTGAGTGCCCCTCTGGCGGTAGAGAATGTTGCCGGCGAGGACAAACTGCCCGTCCGCACGCTTTGCGCCGAGGCGCTTTGATTCGGACTCACGTCCGTTTTTGGTGGAGCTGACGCCCTTTTTGTGGGCGAAGAACTGCAAGCTTATTCTTATCATTTATCACACCTCCGAAATGTTGACTGATATGTTTTCGGGATATGCTTCGGAAAGGGCCTTAAGGTGAATCATAAGCGACCTTACAAGCCTGTCGGCGCTGATGTCGCCCGAAAAGGCGATGAGGTTGTCTTTCACCGAGACGTCGGCCTTAAGCCGAAAGACCTCGGTTGCGGCGTTGCAGATAAGCATTACCGCGGAAGACACTCCGGCACAGACAATGTCGCTTCCTTCGTCGTCATATTCCGCGTGCCCGCTGATTGAAAAGCCGGTGAGCTTTCCGGCGGACTCCCGAAAAACAGCTTTAATCATTATGCCTTGATTGATTCAATGCGAACCTGTGTATACGGCTGCCTGTGACCCATCTTGCGGTGAGTCGAACCCTTTTTGGGCTTGTAGGTGAAAACGGTAATCTTTTTCGACTTTCCGTTTTTAAGGACCTTTGCGTCGACGGAAGCTCCGGCGACATAGGGAGCGCCAACGGTTACGTTTTCACCGTCGGACACGGCCATGACCTTGTCGAAAGAGACGCTTTCATCAGCCTCGACGGGGAGCTTTTCGATGAAGAGGATATCGCCCTCTTTAACCTGATACTGCTTTCCGCCGGTCTCGATTACTGCATACATTATAGCGGCACCTGCCTTTTCTATAAAACTCGCTGTACAGCGGCGGGACATAGTTGTCCTCTTGAATGCCGATGACACGCGGCTTATTCAATATACCATAACGCCGGGGTTATTTCAAGGTTGTCATGAAAAATTAACAGAAAATTTACAATTTCTATGTCACTTAAGACCTTCGACCTTGATTTTGCCGTCCTCGGCGGTGACGTTTATCGAGCGAAGCTTTATCACGCCGCTTTCGACGATGAGGTCGGCGATTTTGTCCTCAATCTCTTTTTGGAGGACGCGGCGGATATCGCGGGCGCCGTATTTTTCGTCATAAGCCATGTCGGCGACGGCAAGCTCGGCGGCGCGGTCATAGGTGAACATGATGAGCTTTTCGGAGAGCGGCGCGACCATTTCGCCGAGCATGATATGCGCGATGTCGGCATAGTTCTCCTTGGTGAGCGGGTTGAAGACGACGATTTCGTCGACCCTCGAGATGAATTCGGGTCTTAAGAATTCGCGGAGGCCCTTTATCGCCCTGTCGCGCGAGACCTGTGCCGCGGTCTTCTCGAAGCCGATGCCGAAGGACTTATCCGTCGAGCCGGCGTTCGAGGTCATGATGATGACGGTGTTCTCGAATGAGACGTTACGCCCCTGCGCGTCGTTGATGTGTCCCTCGTCGAGAATCTGCAAAAGAATGTTCATGACGTCGGGGTGAGCCTTTTCGATTTCGTCGAAGAGGACGACGGAATACGGCTTGCGGCGGATTTTCTCGGTGAGCTGACCGGCCTCGTCGTAGCCGACATATCCCGGAGGCGAGCCGATGAGGCGGGAAACGGTGTGCTTCTCCATGTATTCGGACATGTCAATCCGGACGAGCGGCTCGGTTGCGTCGAAAAGCTCGGACGCAAGCGTTTTCGCAAGCTCGGTCTTTCCGACGCCGGTCGGTCCGACGAAGATAAAGCTTGCGGGGCGCTTTCTCTCGGAGAGCTGCACCCTCGAGCGCTTGATTGCGGCACAGACGAGCTCGACCGCCTCGGGCTGACCGACGATGCGCTTCGAGAGCGCGGTCTTGAGATTTCGTATCTTCTCGTATTCCGACTCGACAATCTTGTTCGCGGGGATTCCTGTCCAAAGCTCGATGACTTTCGAGAGGTCGTCCTCGGTGACCGAGACGGAGTTGACGGTCGGCTCGATTTCTTTCATTCTGTTCTCGATGCGCGAGATTTCGGCGCGCTCGTTCGCGATTGCCTCGTAGTCGGGGGATTCGCTGTTTTCCTGCTCCGAGACGGCGTCCTCGTGAAGCTTAAGCTCGTCGCCGAGCTCGGCGTATTCACCCAGCTCGGGGGTGCGGATTGACGCGCTTGCGCAGGCCTCGTCCAGAAGGTCAATCGCCTTATCCGGGAGGAAGCGGTCGTTTATATATCTCTCGGAGAGGACGGCGCACATTCTCAGCGCGGCGTCGGATATCTTTACATGGTGATAGTCCTCATAGTAGCCGCGGATACCCATCAGCACCCCGACGGTGTCCTCGACGGTCGGTTCGGCGACCGTTACCGGCTGGAAGCGGCGTTCGAGCGCGGAGTCCTTTTCGATATACTTGCGGTATTCCTTGAAGGTGGTGGCGCCGATAACCTGTACCTCGCCGCGTGAAAGCGCCGGCTTAAGTATGTTCGCGGCGTTCATCGAGCCCTCGCTGTCGCCGGTGCCGACAAGGCTGTGCACCTCGTCGATGAAGAGGATTACGTTTCCCTCGCGCTTGACCTCTTCAATCAGGCCCTTGATTCTGCTCTCAAACTGCCCCCTGAACTGTGTCCCCGCGACGAGGGCGGTCATGTCGAGGAGGAACACCCTCTTGTCCTTAAGGTGATAAGGGACGTTTCCGGCGACAATCCGCTGTGCAATCCCCTCGGCGATGGCGGTCTTTCCGACGCCGGGTTCGCCGATCAGGCAGGGGTTGTTCTTCTGTCTTCTCGAAAGAATCTGGATTACCCTGCCGATTTCGCGGTCGCGCCCGACGATTCGGTCGAGCTTGCCGTCGATTGCGCGCTGGTTGAGGTCGGTGCAGTAGGTGTTGAGGAACCTCAGCTCCTTGCCCTCTTTTTTCTTTGACTGACGGGCATTCTGCGTCTGCTCGCCCTCCTGCTTTTGTCCGCCGTTCATCTTGTTGAGGAAATTCGAGATGAAATTCGGCATGGTGTTCGAGCCGCCGGGTTCAAAGGAATCGCCCTCGGGGGGCATCATCTGTTCCGAAAGCGCCTCTAAGTCGTCCTCGGTGACACCCATCTGCTTCATATATTCCTCCATGTTCGGAATATTTGCCTCCTTTGCGCAGACAAGGCAGAGTCCTTCGCTCTTCTTCTCGCTGCCGTTCATTGTGGTGATGAACAGAACGGCGGGACGCTTTTTGCATCTTGTACAGTAAATCAAAAGTATACCTCCTTCTTTTATGCCCGTAATCTTATATTACAGGACTGACGATATATCGAAATTGAAAAGATATCTGAACACATAGGTCATGTTGGCCGTCGAGCTGTTGAGGAACATAAGCGAGTCCGAGGTGAAGTAGCAGATGATGCGGACAAGCTGTGCGATGAGATAGCAGATTACCGCGGCTTCGGCGAGTCCGAGGAGTCCGCCGAGGATAATGTTCACCGGGCCGATTATCGGAATTTTATTGAGTCCCTCGAACATATCGGCGACAATCCGCGAAATGAGCATCAGGATAAATGTCAGCACAATCCAGATTATGCCCTTTAGAACTGCCTTTATCGCCGGCGCGATGACGATTGTCTCCATCGCCGAGGCGGTCGCGGGACGGCTCCCCTGTAAGAACACCGACACGACCTGTTTGATACTGTTCTCGGCGCCCGAGACGTTTTTCAGTATCTCGTCGAGCACCGCCGGAGAGACGACGTCGCCGACAAGGGCGTTCATCATTCCCTCGGTGACCGAGGTCTCCATTCCCGAGCCGATAAGCTGCTCGTCCTCGCTTGCGCCGTTGTTTTTAAGCTCTGACGCGATATTCGCGAAGAAGTCCCCCGTCCGGGTGCGGAGCGCCTTGATTTCGTCGTCGGTCATCTCGACGCCGTAGTTCCCGCCGCTAACCGCGTCGGAGACGATGTTTATCGGGTCGGTCTTATCCGAGGCCTCGCTGAGTGCGGTCGAGACCGGCTCTTTGATGAAGCTGTCGTATATAATCGGGGCCGCAACCTGACTCCCGAGCCAGCTCAGGGCCATGCTTGCGACGACGAGCGCCGCCAAGACAACGCTGCGCATCAGTCCGCGCTTTCCGCCGACATAGGTACAGATAAGCGCGATGCCGAGCACAAGCGCGTCATAGAACCAAAACAGATTTGCAGCCATAGCTTTCATATCCTTTCATGTTTAAAACGTAAAGTCAATCTTTTCGACGGTGCGGTATCCCAGAAGATAGATTTCGCCGCTTAAAACCGTAAACTGCCGGTACACCGTGTCGGTCGGCGCGGTCGCCAAGAGATTTCCGTCGCGGTCAATGGCGTCGATTCGGTCGCCGTAGCAGATATACACCGCGCTGTCGGTGGCATAGAGGTCGTTGGGATTGCCGGTCTGCCTCTCGGTGAATACGCTTTCGCTGTCGGACTTGATGATGGCAAGACCGCCGCCGTCGCCGCCCGCTCCCTCGAACGCGAGCACCGCGTTTTTGGAGCACATGCTGAACATAAGAAGGTCGTAGTCATAGTCAAAGCTCATGACGATTCCGCCGTCGTCGTTGAGGCGGTACATTTTATCGTGCCCTATAAGCCAGATTCCGCCGTCGCAGTAGCCGATTGCGAGACCGAGCGTCTCGAACGAGGGCGTCTGCATGACCTCTTTGTCGCTCTCGAAGTCGAGCTTTGTGACCTGTGTGCGGTATGCGCCGCCGCGGGCATATGTGCTCGCTATAAGGCAGCCGCTTCCGGCGTCGTTTATTGCACAGGCGGTAATCATCGTTCCGTCCGCCCAGTGATAGATTTCCGAGCCGTTTTTGTCGTATATAGTAAGGTAAGACGCGTATTTTTCATTCTGCGTCACAATCGCGACGCTTCCGTCAGCGCCGACGGCGCCGAGCAGTATCTGACTGTCGAGCCGCTTCGAGTAAATCTCTTTTTTCGGACCGGCGACCATAAAGCTGTATCCCCCTTGGTCATAGACAAGGGTACGCTTTACCGATTCGGCGACAATCGGGTTTGAATACGAGGCCTGTGACGAATAGACGATGTCGCCCGAGGTGTCGTATACATAAAACGTCGTGTCGGCGAAGAGGGTCCAGTTCTTCTGTATCTTCCCGATTGATGTATTCGTCTTCTTTGAGATGTCGATGGGATAGTTTCCGCCGGCAAGCTCGCCGTCGTTCACGACCGCCGTATCCTGCCGCGCGCGGTCGACGATTCCGTCAAAATAGGATATCCACGAGTCCTTTGTTATATATATAAGAAACGCGACGATGAGCACCGCGAGGATAAACGCGAAGTTCTTTATGAACCGCTTTGTCTTCTTTTTTCGGCGGAGCTTTCGCATATCCGTTTCAAAATCGTCAATATTTGCCAAGCTGTATCACTTCTTTCAGTAGAATACCCGATTCAGATAGAGCCCTTGCGGCGGGACGGTCTTTCCCGCCCTCGTCCGGTCGCGGGAGGCGATGATTTTAGGTATAGCGTCCTCGGGGAGCTTTCCGTCGTTGATGAACAAAAGCGTCCCGACGGTTATCCGGACCATGTTATATAGGAAGCCGTCGCCCGAGACGGTGAATTTTACGGTGTCGCCGCTGCGGGTCACGGTATAGTCGAAGACGGTCCTGACAGTGACGTCCTTATCGCAGGAGGCGGCGCAGAATGCACGGAAGTCGTGCTCCCCGATGAAGTCCTTCGCCGCGCGGTCGAGCTTTTTTTCGTCAATCGGATACCAGCTGCGGTACATCCGGTCGGCGTAAAACGGCGACTTTATCTCGGAATTGTGAATAAGATATATATATTCCTTGCCCTTGCAGTGATATCTCGCGTGAAAGCCTTCGGGCGCCTCTTCGGCGGCGAGGATTGCGATATCAGGCGGAAGAACGCCGTTGAGTCCGAAGACGATTCCGCGGCAGTCGATGCTGCTCTCAAGAAAGACGTTGAACACAAAGGCGTTTGCGTGCACCCCGGCGTCGGTTCGGGAACAGCCGTTTATGGTGACTGTCTCGCCGAGGAGCTTTTTTATTGCCCGCTCGATTTCGCCCTGTACGGTTCTCAGGCCGTTTTCCTGCCTCTGAAATCCGTGATAGGCGGTGCCGGAGAACGCCGCGGTGACCTTATAGTTTTTCATATCGGCGAAAACCTGTTGAGGACAATCACCGCAGCCAAAAACAGTATCGCAACCGCGACGGCGGCATAGTCGCGCGGGGCGGTCTTAAGCTGTTTCAGACGGGTGCGGCCGTCGCCGCCGTGATAGCAGCGGCACTCCATCGCGAGCGCAAGCTCTTCGGCGCGCCTGAACGCCGAGACGAATAGCGGTATGAGTATCGGAATAAGCGCCTTTGCGCGCTTTAAGATGCTCCCGGTCTCCATATCGGCTCCCCTCGCCTTCTGCGCCGACATGATTTTGTCGGTCTCTTCGATAAGGGTCGGGATAAACCGAAGCGCAATCGTCATCATCATCGCGATTTCGTGCGCCGGGAATTTTATCACCTTAAGCGGAGACAAAATCCGCTCGATAGCGTCGGTAAGGGTTATAGGCGAGGTCGTATAGGTGAGGAGCGACGTCCCGCAAATCAGGAGGATAATCCTTGTCGCCATGAATATCATCGTCCTGACGCCGTCCTCGGTGATGCGGATAAACTTCCATTGGAAAAGAATATCTCCGGTCGAGATGAAAAACAGGTTCAGGATTCCGGTGAAGAGGATTATCGGGACAATCGGCTTTACGGATTTGAGCATCATCTTTATCGGTATTCCCGAGAGAAGAAAGCTTATGAGCAGAAAGACCACTCCGGCGCCGAGCGCACAGAAGGTGTCCGCCACAAAGAGCATTACTATATAAATGACGGTGAGCAAAAGCTTTATCCTCGGGTCGAGGCGGTGGACGATTGAATTTCCGGGGAAAAACTGTCCTATCGTGATGTCTTTAATCAACTTTTTTCTCCCTTTCCTTTAAAAGCCTGAGCACAAGGTCCTTGGCGTAGTCGATGCTGAAAACCTCGTCGTCGAATTCGATTCCCATCGCGCGGAGGCGGTCGAAGACCCTTGTGACCTGCGGCACGGTGAGACCCATAGCGGTCAGCTCGTCGGCGCGGGCGAATACGCTCGAACGGTCGGAGTACATGAAAACCTTAGCGTCGTTCATGACGAGGATTTTCGAGACCGTTCTCGCGACGTCCTCCATCGAGTGCGACACCAGAAGGACGGTCGTCCCCTTTTCGGCGTGATATTCCTTAATGAGTCCGAGGATTCGGTCGCGGCCCCTCGGGTCGAGTCCGGCGGTCGGTTCGTCGAGAATAAGGACCTTCGGCTCCATCGCCATTACTCCGGCGATTGCGACCCGGCGCTTTTGCCCCCCGGAGAGCTCGAACGGAGATTTTTCGAGGAGGTCGGGCGAAAGTCCGACAAGGCGGGCGGTCTCTTTTATGCGGCGGTCGATTTCGCCGTCCGAAAGACCCATGTTCTTCGGACCGAAGGCGATGTCTTTATAGACTGTCTCCTCAAAGAGCTGGTGCTCGGGGTACTGAAACACAAGTCCGACCTTGAAGCGTATCTCCTTGAGCCGCGATTTATCCGCGAATAGCTCTTCGCCGTCGACAAAGACCTTTCCCGACGTCGGTTTTAAAAGGCCGTTGAAGTGCTGTATAAGGGTGGACTTGCCGGAGCCGGTGTGCCCGATGATTCCGACAATCTCGCCCTCGGCGATATCTATATCAACCGAGTCGACGGCGACCTTTCGGAACGGAGTCCCCTCGCCGTAGACATAGGTCAGTTTTTCGGTTCTTAATATTCCCAATTATATTCAGCCTTTCTTAAGGAGCTTATATAGCTCGTCGACGCACTCGTCCTCCGAGATGATGTCGTCGGGGAGCTTTAGTCCTTCTTTTATAAGCGCGTGGGTCAGGTCGGTTACGTCGGGGACGTCGAGACCGACGCCCTTGAGCATCTCCGCCTGTGAAAACACTCTCTTCGGGGTGTCGTCGGCGATGACCTCGCCGTCGTTCATGACCACGACTCTCCCCGCCTGCGCCGCTTCTTCCATATAGTGGGTGATGAGCACTATCGTGACCCCGGAGGCGTTGAGCTCTTTTATTGTGCTCATAATCTCGCGTCTGCCGATGGGGTCGAGCATTGCGGTCGGCTCGTCCATGACTATGCACTCCGGCTTCATCGCGAGGACGCCGGCGATTGCGATTCGCTGTTTCTGTCCGCCCGAAAGCTTATGCGGCGCGTGCTCGCGGTAGTCGTACATTCCGACGGTCTTAAGCGCCTCGTCGACCCTCCGGCGGATTTCGGACGGCTCGACGCCGATGTTTTCGAGTGCAAAGGCGACGTCCTCCTCGACGACGGTCGCGACAATCTGGTTATCCGGATTCTGGAACACCATTCCGACCGTCTTTCTTATGTCGTAAAGGCGGCTTTCGTCCTTTGTGTTCATTCCCTCAATCAGAACGTCGCCGCTCTCGGGGAGGTTTATCGCATTGAGAAGCTTTGCGAGCGTCGACTTGCCCGAGCCGTTGTGACCGAGCACGGCTACGAATTCTCCCCTGTCGATGTCGAGGCTGACGTTCTTGATGACGGTGTTTTTTGTGGGCGGGTCGTCGTATTCGTCGACATAGCTGAAGGTCGCGCCCTTTATTTCGATAAATTTATCCATGTCAGTTTTCCTTTGCGGTCCAGACGGCGGTGCTCCCCGCCGGAAGACTCATATTCTTTTCTTCGACCAAAAGTCCGATTTCGTCCGCCGAGGCGCTTCCGCCGAATTTCGGGGTTATAAGCGCGCCGAGCATATATGACATCACCGACGGGGAAAGTCCGGCGGTATAGCTGTTGAGCATGAAGAAGAGCGGATTATCGCTTAAAAGCTTAATGCAGCGCTCCAAGAGTCCGTAAATCGAATCTTCGAGCTTCCAGACCTCTCCAGACGGACCGCGGCCATAGCTCGGCGGGTCCATGATTATGGCGTCATAGGTGCGCCCGCGCCTTATCTCGCGCTCGACGAACTTTTCGCAGTCGTCGACAATCCACCTTATCGGGCGGTCGGAGAGATTCGAGGCGGCGGCGTTGTCCCGCGCCCACTGCACCATGCCCTTCGAGGCGTCGACATGACAGACAGAAGCGCCCGCGCTCGCACAGGCAAGCGTTGCCCCGCCGGTGTATGCAAACAGATTCAGCACCGACACCGGGCGTCCGGCGGACTGTATCAGCTCTTTTGAGAGGTCCCAGTTTACCGCCTGTTCGGGGAAGAGACCGGTGTGCTTAAATCCGGTCGGGCGGATAATAAAGGTCATTCCGCCATAGCCGACCTTCCAGCTTTCGGGGAGCTTTTTTCTAAATTCCCAGTGCCCCCCGCCGCGCTCCGAGCGGTGATATACCGCGTCGCAGGAGGTCCAGAGCGGGTTTTTCTTTTCGGTTTTCCAGATAATCTGCGGGTCGGGGCGGCAAAGAGTCTTTCCCGCCCAGCTTTCAAGCCTCATTCCGTCCGAAGCGTCGATAAGGCGGTAGTCCGTCCAGCCGAGAGCCGTTCTCATGTCGATATATTCCTCATTCCTCGGGATATCCCGCGTGGTCCCTTACGGTTTTTGCGATAGCCTGTGCATACTGCCAGACGACGTCTTTATCGCGCCCCTCGGCGATAATCCGAAGAATCGGACTCGTCGACGACTGTCTCACAAAGACGCGCCCGTCGCCCTCGAGCTTTTGCTGACAGAACTCAATCATCTCGGAAATCGCGGGGACGTCCTGCCAGTGACCGGCGTATTCGGGACGAAGCTGAAGGTTTATAATCATCTGCGGATAGGGCTCATAGATTCCGGCGAGGTCGCTCATCTTCCGCCCGCTCCGCGCAAGGATTTCAAGGACCTTTGCGGCCGCAAGCTGTCCGTCGGCGGTTCTTGCGCGGTCGAGCAGGACGATATGTCCCGACGGACTTCCGCCGAGGTTATAGTCCCCGACCTGCATCCGCTCAATCAGGTGCTTGCTGCCGTAACCCGAGGCCGTCGCAACGACGATTCCGTTCTCCTTTGCCCATCTGAAAAATCCGAGGTTCGTCGACTGCGGCACGACGACGGTGTTCGCCGAAAGCTTCTGCGACGACTTCATCGCATAGGCGAGGACAGCGGTGATTCGGTCGCCGTCAAGAATCTGCCCCTTCTCGTCGACCATGATGCAGCGCCCGGCGTCGCCGTCGAAGGCGATTCCTGCGTGACACCTGTTCTCGACAACGTATTTCTGCAGCGGGGCGAGGTCGGCGGTGCCGCACTCGCGGTTGATGTTGCGTCCGTCGGGGGTGTTGTTTATAAGGCTTACGCCGGCGCCGATTCCGCGGAAGAATTTCTCCGCTGTGCCGCACGCCGAGCCGTTTGCGCAGTCGATGGCGATTCTCATTCGGCTCAAATCGCCGTCAATCTGTTTGATGAGTCCCCTTACATAGTCCCACTCGGCGTTCTTTTCGGTCACAAGCGCGCCGATTTGGTCGCCGCCGGAGAGCCGCGCCTCGTCGGGCGCGTCGTCGACAAGCCGCGCGATTTCGGCGATTATGTCCTCGGGCATGTCGAAGCCGCGGCTGTCGAAGAGCTTTATGCCGTTGAATTCATAGGTGTTGTGCGACGCGGTCAGCATTACTCCGACGTCGGCGGAGTATTTCTGTACAAGATATGAGACCGCCGGGGTCGGCACTACGCCGAGTATGTGCGCGTCGGAGCCGGCGGAACAGAATCCCGCCGCAAGCGAAACGGTCAGAAGCTCGCCCGAAAGCCTTGTGTCCCGCCCGATGACCGCCTTTGCGCGTCTGCCGGTGCGGTTCTGGAAAATCAGGGCAAGGGCGCGCCCGATTTGGAGCGCCTTTTCGCAGCTGAGCTCGCTCATCGCCCTTCCGCTGATTCCGTCTTTAGAAAAGAGTTTTGTCATTTTACTATCCCCTTATAAAAGAGTTGTCTGCCCGTCCGAAGGCTGTGACCGCATAATTCCGAAGTGCCGATATGCAAGGTCGGTCGCGCATCTTCCGCGGGGAGTTCTTGCCAAAAATCCGAGCTGCATGAGAAACGGTTCGCAGACGTCTTCAAGGGTGACCGCTTCCTCTCCGATTGCGGAGGCAAGGGTGTCGAGACCGACGGGTCCGCCGCCGTATCCCTTTATTATGGTCATGAGCATCTTTTTGTCGAGGGAGTCGAGTCCGAGCTCGTCGACCTCCATTCGGTCGAGGGCGATTTTCGCGATGTCCTTGGTGATTCTCCCGTCGCCCATAACGTCGGCATAGTCGCGGACGCGCTTCAAGAACCTGTTCGCGATACGCGGGGTACCGCGGGAGCGTGAGGCAAGCTCGTATGCGCCGTCGCGCTCGATTCCGACTCCGAGAATAACCGCCGAGCGGGTGATTATTTCGGCGAGGTCTTCGGTCGAATATAGCTCGAGGCGCTGAATGACTCCGAATCTGTCGCGCAGGGGCGCCGAAAGCTGCCCCGAGCGGGTGGTCGCGCCGATAAGCGTAAACTTAGGGAGGTCAATCCTTATCGACCGCGCCGCAGGACCCTTTCCGATGAAGAAGTCTATCGCGAAGTCTTCGAGAGCGGGATAGAGGACCTCTTCGATTGCGCGGGAGAGGCGGTGTATCTCGTCGATAAAGAGGACGTCGCCGGTCTGCAGGCTCGTCAGAAGCGCCGCGAGGTCGCCAGGCTTTTCGATAGCCGGACCGGACGTCACCCTTATGTTCACACCCATTTCGTGCGCGATTATCGCCGAGAGGGTCGTCTTTCCGAGGCCGGGAGGGCCGTAGAGAAGAACGTGGTCAAGGGGTTCGCCGCGCTTTTTTGCGGCCTCGATGTATATCGCCATGTTCTCCTTGACCTTATCCTGTCCGATATACTCCGCGAGGGTTTTCGGACGGAGGGAGTAGTCGGTGTCAAAGTCGTCCTCGGGAATCTCGCGCGGCTCGACAAGCCGGTTTTCAAGGTCGAATTCGCCGGTTTCTATCATCCTGCCGCCTCCTTAGAATTTATTTGATGAGAGCGCACGTAGCGCGCGTTTAATCATTTCGTCTGCCGAAAGAGATGGGTCGAGCCGGGACACGGCGGATGCCGCCTCGGACTGTGAATACCCGAGCATCACAAGCGCGGCGATGGCGTCGGAGGACTCGGACGCGGCCGCGACCGTCCCGGACACGGCGGCGATGTCCGCCCCGGACTTTTCTCCTATAAAAGCGTAGTCCTTGGCGATTTTGTCCTTAAGCTCCATAACTATCCGCTGTGCGAGCTTTGCGCCGATGCCCTTGATTTTGGTGAAAGAGGCGGTGTCCTGCGACGCAATCGCAAGGGCGGCCATGTCGGGGGTCATTCCCGAGAGGATTGCGAGCGCAAACTTCGAGCCGACGCCGCTGACCGAGGTCAGAAGCTTGAAGCACTCGAGCTCTTCCCTCGTCGCGAAGCCGAAGAGCTCGACGGCGTCTTCGCGGACCGCGAGATATGTATATAAGGTGGCGGTTTCGGCTCCTCCGAGCTCGGCGACGGTGGTGAGGGTTGTCTTACAGGCATATCCGACTCCGCCACATTCGATTACCGCCATATCGGGCGTCAGTGTGACGACCTTTCCGGTGAGGCTGTATATCATTGTCTTTCTCCCTTTCTTCCGTCGCGGTATTTCTGGTAGTCGCCGCTGTTATACTGAACCTTTGAAAACTCGGTGAATGCCGCCGAGCTTGCGTAATGACCGTGGGTGACCGCGAGCGCGAGGGCGTCGGCGGTGTCGTCCGGCTTGGGGACTTCCTTTAAACGAAGGATTGAGCGGACCATCTCCTGAACCTGTGCCTTTTCCGCCCTTCCGTATCCGACGACGGAATTCTTGACCTGAAGCGGGGTGTACTCGAAGACCGCGAGATTTTGTTCGGCGGCGGAGAGGAGGATTACTCCCCTCGCCTGTGCGACGTCGATAGCGGTGGTGTGATTGGTGTTGAAGAAAAGCTTTTCCATCGAGAGGGCGTCCGGCTTATAGAGGGTGATGATTTCGGTCATGTCAGAGTGAATCGTCAGAAGGCGCTGTACAAAAGGCTGGTCGGGAGTGGTGGTGATTGCCCCGAAATTGACGGGAACAAAGCCTTTTCCGCCATAGTCGACGATGCCGAAGCCGACCGTCGCATAGCCGGGGTCGATTCCGAGAATTCTCAACTAACAACACCTCCCCACTGTAGTTTCATGAATATTCAGTATATTATAGCACAGGAGTGAAAAATAATCAAGGGGTTTTCGGAGGGAGATGTGGCCGAAGCGGACACATCAGAAGACAGAAGTTAGAAGTCAGATGGCAGAATTTAAAGGTGTCGCCTTCGGCGACGTTTCTAAATACTGCAAATAATGCGTGCGGAATGGGCACTCCCTCGGAGGGAGTAGGCGCGCGGCAAAAAGGGGGCGCGGTGGGGTATGGGGAGGGAGGTGGAAGGAAACTTGTGAGCGTTTATAAAACATGGCTGCGGCAAGGCACCTCTTAAAAGGTATTCGCTGCGCTCATGCTATCTTTAATCACCCTACCCCGGCCCTCCCCTCGAGGGGAGGGAGCTGAAAGGAAACTTGCGCAAGTATAATATAACAAAGCGTGCGTAGCGGCTTTCTAAAAGGAGTCCGCCTATGGCGGACGGCTTATCGCGTCACCTTAACGGTGACGTGATTACGCCTATTCCCCCACCCCTGCCCCTCCCCGGTGGGGAGGGGCACGCGGAGGACACTTGTGCAAGTATAATAAAACACGAGTGCGGTGACCTGCCTTGTTATAAGGAATTCGCTTCGCTCATGCTATTTTAGACTCCTATCCCCCTGTCCCCCTTTCCACATGGAAAGGGGGAAACGCATAGCTTTGGCTTCAGCTCCTGTGAGGGCGCAGCCGGCGCGCAAAGCGCGCAAACGAAAAGAGCAGAAAAACTCCCGCCGGAGTTTTTCTGTTCTTTTCGTTTCGGCAGCCTCCGGCTGCCGCGGCTGCGCCCGGGGCGGGGCGATACAGCAAAGTCGGGTAAAACACCGTTCCCCCGCCGCCCCCGGTTGAACGTGCGAGCTTTTCCGCAAGCGTACTCGGTAGTTTACCGCTCCAATCATGCGCAAAAGCCGGACTGACACAGCGAAGCGGTTTATCCCCACGCAGTCTGTCTTCCATCTTCCGACATCCGGCAATCTCATTTCTGTCCTCTATTTGCCCTTGACTCCCCGCGCGGGTTATGTTATTATTATACAGATACAGGAGGATGATGGGTATGCAGAGATATGTCTGCTTCGACGTCGAGACGCCGAATCTGCATAACGACAGAATGAGCGCCATCGGGATTTGCGTCGTCGAGGGCGGCAGGACCGTCGACCGGTTCTATTCGGTCGTGAACCCCGACGCCGAATTTGACGCTTTCAATATCCGGCTGACCGGCATCACGCCGCAGATGGCGGAGGAGTCCCCTAATTTTTCACAGCTTTGGAAGACCCTCTCCCCTCTTCTTCGCTCGGGCCTTTTGGTCGCACATAACGCGCAGTTCGACATGAGCGTCCTCTCAAAGTGCCTGATGGCATATGAAATCGACTGCCCCGAGACAACGCGGTATCTCTGTACATGCAGAATGAGCAAGGCGGCGGCCCCGTCGCTTTCGGACCACAAGCTCGACACCGTCTGCCGCGCGCTTCATATCCCGCTCGACCACCACAACGCGCTCAGCGACGCCAACGCATGCGCCGAAATACTTAAATACTGCATCAAATCGGGGACGGACGCCGAGGGGTTCATCAGAGGCTATAACCTTTGGGAATCAAGGACGCTTAAAGGCGCCGCCGCGGCGGTATAATAAATATGTAATAAAACTTTTACGGAGGATTTATGGTACTTATAGACGAACTTAAACAAAGGCTTTCCGACTTTATGCCGAAGCTTAAGGAGCTTCACTCGGTTCTCAACATCGACGCGGCGAAGGAAGAAATCGAACAGCTTCACCTCAAGGCCGCCGAGCCGGGATTCTGGGACGACGCCGAGAATTCACAGAAGGTTTTAAGGCGGACAAAGTCGCTTGAAAACACCGTTGAGAGCGACCGCCGGCTTCATCAGCAGGCAGAGGATATCCAGACGATGATTGAGATGTATAACGAAGAGCCTGACGAGTCGATGCTCGGGGAAATCCGCGACGAGCTCGACAAGCTCGAAAAAACCGCCGACGACATGACCCTTAAAACCCTGCTGACCGGCGAATATGACAACTCGAACGCGATTTTGAGCTTCCACGCCGGCGCGGGCGGCACCGAGGCGCAGGATTGGACCGAAATGCTCTTGAGAATGTATATCCGCTGGGGAGAGAGTCACGGATACAAGGTCTCGGTGCTCGATACGCTCGACGGCGGCGACGCGGGAATAAAGAGCGCTTCGATGATTATCGAGGGCGAGAACGCATACGGCTATCTTAAGTCCGAGTCGGGAATCCACCGTCTTGTAAGGATATCGCCTTTTGACGCCTCGGGCTCGCGGCACACCTCATTTGCCTCGGTCGAGGTTCTCCCCGAAATCGAAAAGGACATGAGCGTTGAAATCCGCCCCGAGGACATCAAGATGGACGTCTTCCGCTCGTCGGGTGCCGGGGGTCAGCACATCAATAAGACCTCGTCGGCGGTAAGACTGACGCACATTCCTACCGGAATAGTCACCTCGTGCCAGACGCAGAGGTCACAGGTGCAGAACCGCGACTATGCGATGAAGATGCTTATTGCAAAGCTTGTCGAGATTAAGGAGAGGGAGCACCTCTCGAAGATAGAGGACATCAAGGGAGTCCAGAAGGAGATTGCCTGGGGGTCACAGATTCGGTCGTATGTATTCATGCCCTATACGCTCGTAAAGGACCACCGGACCGGCTATGAAAACGGCAACGTCCACGCGGTTATGGACGGCGACCTCGACGGCTTCATCAACGCGTATCTGAAGGCGCTGTCTAACGGAGAGCTTGAAAAATAAAAGGCGGAATAGGCCTCTGAGATAAGAAAACAAGTGTGCCCTGCGGGCACTGCGGAGCACCGCATAATCGCATAAAGCTGCCGGATTATGCGGACTTGTTTTCTTATTGAAGAGGGTTTTATATCTCCGCTTTTTTGACATCAGATTCGACCGGAATGAGGCGCGGCTTTTTCTGGGACGTCTCCATAAAGATGAGCCGCTTCATCAGCCTTGACGCGGCGGAGGCCGGGAAGGACAGCAAAAGCCAGATTGCCGAAAACGGCAGGCATATCTGTCCCATGAAATTGAGCGGCACGTCGGAATAGTCCCAGACATTAAGACCGAGCGCGACGTTCACTGTCAACCCGGATATAAGCTCGATTGCGGTCACAGCGGCGGCGCAGAGCGGCGCCTTAAGCGGCCAAGGTATTCCGGCGGCGTCTATCAGTGATATCAGCAAAAAGCAGAACCCGCCGACAAAGAACATAGAAATATGGGTACGTCCGCGCCAGAGGATTTCGAGGAAGCCGTAGCCGATTCCCCCGAAACAGAAAAGCGCAAAGCCCTTGATGAATTTCATAAAATCCGCCTCCATTCGTTATCCGGTATATTATTGGCAGAATTTCGGGAAACGATTCACAGGGGCGAAAAATTATTATAAAGGAGCTGTTACCATGAAAAACGCGGTATCGCCGAGCGAGGCAATCGAGCGCCTTAAGCGCGGCAACGCCCGGCTTTTGTCCGGAAAGACCGAGGCGGACATATCCCCCGAAATCAGAAAAGAGACGTTTTTGAACGGTCAGGCGCCGTTCGCGGCCGTAATCACCTGCTCGGATTCGCGGGTAATTCCGGAATACATTTTTGACGCCGGAATCGGCGAGCTTTTCGTAATCCGCACCGCCGGGAACACGGTCGGCGCGGGTGAGCTCGGGAGCGTCGAATACGCCGCCGAGCACTTGGGGTGCAGGCTTGTGCTGGTGCTCGGGCACGACGGCTGCGGCGCGATCGGAGCGGCCCTTTCGGGGAAGCAGACAGGGCACGTCGCCGCGATAACCGACGTCATCAGCGAGGCGGCGAAGGGCGCGGAGGACGAGCGCGCGGCGTGCATCATGAACATCAAAAACAGTATGCGGGTGCTGTCGGAGAATATTCCCGGAATCACGGCTGCGGGCGCTGTTTATCACACCGAGAGCGGCGAGGTTGAATTTCTGCAGACATAATTATGATTTCTTTAGAACGGTATCTGCCCGACCCTTGCGGCACGGCGAGTATTCCGTATCGGAAGTGCAAAAGCAGGGATATCCGGCATGTTCTGACGCCGAAATAAATCAGGATAAAATCGACCGCCGGCTCGGTGAAAAAGTCGGCGGTCGTTTTTATATCATTCGGCGATTGACGTCAGCCGCGCAATGAATTCGGGGCGGCGGAAAACGGCGTTTTCGCGGTCGAATTCGTCGCCGGAGGTGTCCCAGAGAATCGGACACATCGAGCGGGAATATGCGGCCTCGGCGACGTCGAGCGTCCACTGTTCGATAACCTCGCGGGACTTGTTGCTCCCGAAGCAGCCGTATTCGCCGATTATGACGGGAATTCCCTTGTCGGCAAAGTTTTCCTTCATCATGTCCATATACTTATTGAGCTCGGCATAGTCGGCGTCGGTGCCCCAATCGGTGCGCGCCTTTCCCCAGTCGACGTCGCTGTCGATAAGGCAGAGAACCGACGGAGTGTAGTAGTGGACCGAGATTGCGCACTTTCCGGCGGGGTCGGTCGGCATGACGAATTCGTCGCAGCAGGCGTGGTCGATATTCGTCCAGTATGAAGCGATTAAAAGGTGGCGCTCGGGGTTGTTTCCGCCCGAGCCTCGGACGGTGTCGACAAAGGTCTGATTGATTCGGTTGAACATGTCGAACGCCTCGGCCTTGCCGTCCGGTCCGCCGTACTGATTCCAGATGTCGTCGAAGCCGACCTCGTTCATCGACTCGAACATAAGCTCTTCGCCGTAGTCGGCAAACCGGTCGCAAATCTGATTCCAGACGTTTGTGTAAATCTCGAGTGTGCCGTCAAAGTCGGCGGTGAATTTCTGTGACCAGTCGTCGTGGTGGGTGTTGAGGATACAGCACATTCCGCTGTCGATTATCCAGCCGACAATCTCTTCGACACGGTCCATGAACTCCTTCGGGATATTCCCCTCTTCGTCGGCGAGGAGCGTCCACGTCACCGGCAGGCGCATTACGCCGAACCCTCCGGCGGCATAGCCGTCTATCATCTTTTTGGTGATAATGGGACTCCCCCACGCGGTCTCCTGATTTTCGACGGTTTTTTCAAACCATGTTCCGGTCGAGTCGAGGGTGTTCCCGAGGTTTATTCCGAGACCCATATCGCGCACAAATTCGGCAGTGGTGCGCTCGGAAACGGTTCCCTTTGCTCCGCATGAACAGAGCATCAGCAGCGCAATGAGCGCCGCGGCTATCTTTTTTATCATGGTATCCTCCCCTTTCGTTGGGGATATTATAGCATAAATGGCGATGGATTGCAATATGGAGTTATAGGTCGCTTCGGGCGCATCGGTTTGACTTCCCCGCATATGTGTGTTATAATCATTAAATACCGAAAGGAGCGCATCATCATGAAAAAAGCATTTATATTCGCGGCTGTATTCGCCCTGATTCTGTCCCTGTGCGCCTGTTCGCGGAAGGATTTGGCGGAGATGACGAGGGCAGAGGGAGACGGGTATGCGGCGATAGTCTGGGACGGCAGGACATATGTCCCGTACGGGGCGCTGGCGTCCTACGGCAAGCGCGGGGAGCAAATCGGGATTGTCGACGGCGACGCGGACGACCGGGTCTATGAATTAAAGGGATATCCGCCCGAGGAATGGATTGTGAACGGGGTGCCTCACGACCCGGCAATGCTTTTACGGGAAATAAACGTCGCCGAAATACCCGACGGCTGGCAGTCGGAGTATGATTGGAATAATTGACGGGGTGATAGATTGAAGGCGATATTGACGAGCAGCCTCGGCGGTTGCGCAGTGATTGACGGGGTGAGGGTTCCGGCGCCGCTGATTCGGGATAACGGTCTTGCGGACAGAATCGGGGCGGTGTGGCCGAAGAACGCGCGGGTGCTTTTTGTCTGTGCCGACCCGAATGACTATGCGAAAAACGACGGCGTCTGCGCGTGCTTCAGGGAGACCTTTGAGATGAGCGGACTCGGCGTCTCCCGCGTTGGAATATGTGACGGCAGGAACGAGGAAGCCGTCGAAGACTTGGTGAAGACAGACGTGCTCATTCTGACCGGCGGGCATGTCCCGACGCAGAATCGGTTCATGAAGAAAATCCGCCTTAAAGAGCGACTGTCGGACTTCGGCGGGATTGTAATCGCCTGGAGCGCCGGTTCGATGAACTGTGCGGAGACGGTTTATGCCGGCCCGGAGCTTGCGGGCGAGGCCGTCAACCCGAATTACGAGCGGTGGATAAGCGGCCTCGGAATCACCGACATCAACATTTTTCCGCATATGCAGAGCCTTCGCGGTGAGTATCTCGACGGCATGAGGCTGATTGAGGACATCACCTTTGCCGACAGCTTCGGGCACGAAATCGTCGCCCTGAACGACGGAAGCTATATCGCGGTCAACGGCGGAAAAACCGAGCTTTTCGGCGAGGCGTATCTGATTAAGGACGGTCGGATGACGCAGATATGCGGGAATAATCAATCAATAACTTTATAAAATTTCGGAGTATGTCTGACAAAATAGGGGGATATCGCAAAAATTTTTCCCGGGGCGTTGACAAACCGCCGAGGGTGTGGTATACTCATAGCGTTGCGGATAAGGCTTTTGCCCCGCCTCGGAGGCTTCGCTCCGTGTAAAAATCAACGAAGCACACGCGGGTATGGCGGAATTGGCAGACGCGCATGGTTCAGGTCCATGTGAAAGCAATTTCATGCAGGTTCAAGTCCTGTTACCCGCACCAAATAAGTACGCTAATTTGATACAATCAGTATCGAATCAGCGTACTTTTTTGTCCTCGAAAAGTATCTGTATACCTTAAAGTGCCGTGTTTACAGCTTTTTATGGGGAGGGGGATACATTTTCGGAGCGTGATTATTCTATTTGGAAGTATATGGGGATAAGTGGTAGGAAACTAATCGTTATTTTATGTAAACGTTAAATAATGAACTCTCAATTTATAACATTTCCCTGACCTCCATCAGTGCAAATCCCAAAATATTCGTTCCGCGCCAGTTGGATATGTCCTTTCGTTCATCATCATAAAGTGACAGTCCGCACGCCCAAATTCTATCACTTCTGGCGCATTCGACAAGATAGGCGTTTTCGGTTTTCAACAGTGCTTCGTGCAGACTCGGGTTCTGCTCAAATTTAGCGATGAGCGCACGGGTCAGAACCACCTGCCTAAGACCGTTCCAGATAGTTTCATTATAGCCCTGCGCCTTGCCGGCAATTGATTTTTGTATTTCGGGGTCACTTGTTGCCATCACCGCCTCAGCAGCCTGAAAATCGCCAAAAACAGCGCATTTGCGATACATTATATACTGCTCGACGTTGCAGAATTTCATTCCGTCGATTTCAAAATCCGAGGGATACCAGTTGCTCAAAAAGTCGTTTGGCTCGTCGATTTTGTGGAAATATACGGCGGATCTCATCATGCCGTTTACCAGAAGCTCGCTCGAAATCACGCTCAAATCGCAAAGATTTTCCATGGTTCCTCCTAATGTGAAAGAATTTGTTTTAGGGCTTTGGCGATTGTCACTACGTCCTCCTCGGTATTGTCTGCGCCGAGCGAGATTCTAATCGTCCCCTGTGCATATTCTTTGGGAACGCCAATCGCTCTGACGACGTGGGAAACCTGAGTATTTACGCTATCGCAGGCAGAACCGGTCGAAATGCAGATTCCCTTTAAATCCATGCAATGCAAAATAGCCTCGCCGCTTGCGCCTTTGAAAGAGAGGTTAATAACACCGGGAAGGTGATCTTCGCCGCCGTTTCGTATGAAATCAAGCCCGGAAAGATTGTCAATCAGAAGCTTTTCGTAGCCGTACAGCCGCTTTGCCGTTTCGGACATTCTATCGCAATTTTCTTTCAGCGCCGTCGCCATGCCGACTATCCCCGCGACATTTTCGGTGCCTGCCCTCTTGCCGTCCTCCTGACTTCCTCCGTCAAGCAAAGGCAAAAGCGGGGTGCCGCTTTTTATGTATAAAAATCCGACACCTTTTGGACCATTGAATTTATGCGCCGACGCGGACAGCATATCCACACCGAGTGACTTCACGTCAACGGGAATATGCCCGACCGCCTGTACTGCGTCAGTGTGGAAAAGCGCATTGTGAGCATGGGCAATCTCGCAAAGCTCACGGATAGGCTGAATTGTTCCGACTTCGTTGTTCGCAAGCATAATCGACACGAGCGCCGTCTCGGAGATGTTTTTTTCAAGCTCATCAGGCAAAATTATGCCGTCGCGCGTGGGTCTTAAATATTTCACAACAGCACCGCCCGCTGCCATAGACTTGCAAGAATTTAAAACAGCGTGGTGTTCGATCTCGGAAGTAATGATGGTACGCGAGATGGTACTTCCTTTGATTGCCCAGTTGTCGCTCTCCGTGCCGCCGGAGGTGAAGAAAATTTCATCGCTCGAGGCACCTATACAGTCGGCGATAATCTGCCGAGATTCTTTAATGGCGGCTTTTGCAGCGCGGGAAAATGAGTAAGGTTGCGACGGATTGGCAAAATCGCTCTGGAGCCAAGGCAGCATAGCTTCAAGAGCTGAAGAGGACAATTTTGTGGTAGCGGCATTGTCGGCGTAGATATAACGCTTCATATCATCATCTCACTGAAATAGTTTACAACCTTCGACTTTGAACTCCTCAATTTTGGCGAGGAGGTCATCAACTGTGCATTCAAGATAATCTGCCAGACAATCCATGCAATAATAGTTTGTTATTTCTAAGCCCAAGAGTTTTTTATTTATTCCTACGGTTTCCTTGTCAAGGTTTTCTTGACCGCAAATTACACAACTATACTTCATAGGCTAACCCTTTAAAGTGAATTCCGGCATTTGCTTATCCTCGTTTTTGTATTCAGAATCAAGAATCGAAAGCTGACGCCATATAATTTTTCTCATTTTAATCGCCGGACGTAGGCAATATTTCATAAATTCTTTTGGATTGACATCGCTAACTGAACGCACATTAGGGAAAAGCAGTTTTAAGTACGCCGTAGCAATTCTTTTGACTGCTTCGGTATGGCGAACATAGGCGTCATCAGATACTTCCACGAGCTCGTCGACAATGGCTCTGTAGCTTGCATCCCCTCTCAGCAAGTGGAGAACCGAGCAAAAATACTCAGAATTCAACGCCCACCCCGATACTTTGAGATTATCTTTCATTTTGGGAATGTCCCAGCCTTTTATAAATCCATGTATTCTGTCTACAAGGGCGCTTTCCTGGAACAGCATGGGGAGTTCGGAAAACATACTTGCGTATTCATCCATATTTTCAACCGAAATATTTCCCAGCAGAATGACCCCTGCATCTGATTCTCCATCGTATCCGTCAACATTGAAACGACCTCGTTCCATGTATCCTTGCATGATAGAACGCATTTCATTGATGTTGTCAAAAGTTACTAATTTGACTTCATCTATAGCTACAAAATCATGACATACAATAAAGCCGGGAGCCCGTCTCGCCTTATCATAAAACATTTTGCTCCGAGTAATCTTTCCCCCATCAGTAAGCAGCCCATACTTGCTGATGTTGCCAAAGACATATGATTTACCGGTGCCTTTTGGAGCAAGCTCTAATAAATTGAGCTTTTTCTCTACAAACGGAAGAAGCCTTGCAAGCATCGCAAGTTTTTCAGATTCATCAGCATATCCTTGTGCGTTGTAATCTATCGCTCCAAGAACAATATCGATCCACTCGGAAACAGAGAATTCAGCTCGAGCGTCTTTATAAAATTCCGGGTCAGCAGTATAAGGACAGAAGTTTGTAAAACTTGTCATTTTTATCTTGCCCGGAAGTTTCGGTCTTGCAGCGTCATCCGGCATACGGTATCCCAGTTCTATGACTCCCCATGTTTCTTGAGCATGGGTCAATTCGCTCTTGTAACTTTCCCAAACATGAGGCTCAATGATTGTTTCCTTACTCGACAATCCAAAATTGGGCAGTGAAAAGGAAATCTCACCTGTTCGGATATCGATGTCAACGGCAACTTTCGTCAATATTTTTACTCGCTCATTTTCATAAATGATTCTGTTTTTTATGCTGATCCAATCTTCTTTTCGCGGCAAATATGTTTGAATAAACTGAGTCACTTCCTCAGCGTCATAATTGCCGTCCTCATCTTCAAATTTTTTAAGAACCCAGTCCCTCAAGAAAGACGGCAAGCCAAGGGAAGAAAAGAAATTACTCTTTTTTAGGTCCTTATAAACTACCATTTCATCAAAGCATTCTCGTAGTTTGCTTTCCATATGGTTATCCTCCTATTACAGTAATTCTTTTTCGCTTTGCCCTTCTTTACGAACTATGAATTGGAGCTTTTCTGCCATCAAATTATTTCCTGAGTAAACGTCCGCAAAATAAGTGCCCTGCTTTTTTAATTCCGGCATATCTACTTGATAATAGTTTGCATCTATAGGAACTGCCTCGTAGGAAACATCATTAACCACAATACTCAAATTTTGTAAAGCAGCAGTAGAAAACACTTTCAGTGCGGCCTTTTTGCGGAAACTTACTTCTATAATCGGTATTCCCTCCGGAGACAAAGCCGTTTTGTCTAAAGCCATTAGAATGATTTCAGGAGTTGAAGACATATAGGTGAGTTCTATGATGGGAACACAGATCTCTTCAAGAGTGGCACCACCATGAACCTCAACATTTGCTTTCCTGCCACCCTTAAATCGGTCATAATTTGCCAATGCCCAAAAGTCTCCTGCATCTGCTACGAAGTCAGGCTTAGAATCAATATCGCTCTTTGGGCAGCAGCGTCCGGAATGTTCCCCTTTTTCTGACATCTCCCATATATTCTCTTTGTCATAAAGAACAGCAAGTCTGCTTGAGCCGTGGTCAGATATCATAAATATACGGGCAGCTTTACCTTCGGATAAATCATCTTTGATTTTTGTAAGCACACTTTTTATTACTTCCAGCTCTTTAATAAGATGTATGGGCAGCTTTGTATTTTTATAGAAGTCATAATCATATTTGCCATGATGCTTTATATCATCAAGCTCCTTATTAAACACTACAGGATAAGATAAACCGGTAAAGCAATCTACAAATTCTTTATTACGGGTTGTTATAGACGGCAACTCAGCCCTGCATACTGTAATATTTGCAAGCAGCTTAAGGTTATGACAAACACTAACAATATAGCCGAGATACTCTACGCCCATTGCATCCATGAAATATAGTTGAGAATCTTTTTTGTCTAAACTCTCAATGACTGTGGATCGAGGGTTAAGAATAAGGCTGTATTCGCGCTTTTCTGCCTGTTCCTCAACCTCTTTCTCAAATTCGGGAAAGATTTTGTTAATTACTTTTTGATACTTGTAGTCTTGGAAATATTGGTTGAGCAAATCGCTGCTAAAACGATAAGGCTTAAGGTAAGCATATAAATCCGGATAAATCCTTTGAATTATTTTTTCTAACTCAATACGTTCATAATCAGTTCCATACTTATCGAGAAAAGCAAATATTGTTTCCTGCTCTTTCTGTGTATTATCTGTAAGATAATAAATAGAATCTCTTCCTTTGCTAAGAACAATTTTGCAATATGAAGACAGTTCCGAACTCGGATTATGCATTTGTTTTAAGACAGTTTTCCTTATATCATAGCATGACCAAAAATCGCTGTCAGAGATATCTTTATCAAGGAGACAGCGATAAATCTGACGAGGAAGATCCTGTGCATTGATTGATTTATTTGCAGCAGATGTAAGGCACCAATTAGAGCCTCCCCCGAACATTTTAAGAGCTATAAAGTATAACCATCGTTTCTGTTCAGGATAATAAACATAGTTTGAAAATGAGTTATCCAAGGCTTTATGACTGATAAATTCGCTGTCTATAACATCAGCCCAGCTTTTTTTATTTGTAAACAACCCAAGGGCATAATTCCACTGTTCTTCTGTGCCAAACGACCGCTGTAAGGTCTTTGTAGAAGCATCCTTTAGCATTATCGCATCATAGGCAGAACGCAAACTTGAAATACTATATAACGCGTGAGGAAACATTTCCTTATTTTTGCGGGTAATTACATATATAGTATCTTCACTCCTGTCCTCTATCTCGGAAAATTTATTAATTCCATGTATTACTTTGACCGATTTGGGCAGGGGTATATTTGGATCAGCGAAAACTATATCCGGAGTTTTTTGCAGTTCGCCCTCGATGCTGATTATTCGCCTTTTAAGCCTGGGATCAGTCATATTCAAATATGATCCGCACTGAAAGGTCAGAAATACTGCACGGCCTTTAATGGATAAATTGAGCACCTCTCGGATAGAATTGCGGACTTTTCGTTCGCCCAACAGCTTCAAAAAGGCAGTTACTCCAGTAACAAAGAGAGCATTTTCGCTTAAAATTACTTGATTCAAGAGGTTGTCGAAAAGCGGCAGACCATCTTCAGAGCAAAAATTACTTGCCTGAAGTAACACATTGCTTCCTACATGATAATGCTCAACAATCTCACTTAAATCCATAGAATTTTGAACATCCACAATCAATGGAAGCCCTTCTTCCTTAGACAAGTACCTATCGATTTTCTGTATGTACTGCTTTTGAATCATAGTTTACACCCTATCAACTTTCTTTGATAATCTCCATGCCAACAACCATGTTGTCCTTGATAAGCTCTTTGAGATATCTTTTCACATCCTCAATGTCCATACTATCAATTTTTTCAAGCGCCTTAGTACATCCTTCGCGTATATACTTATCCTCAGCCATTTGCTGAAGCTTTTTGTCTACCTCGGGAAGCGCAAACCAGTCATACGGCTCTGAGGAAATGCGGCTACTTAGGTAAGATTTTACCTCATCGACATCCGTCAACATTACGGCGTATGATTTTATAATACTCTCGCGGAAAATGCGGTCAAGCTCGTTGGGATTGTTGAGAATAGAATAAAAGCCGGCACTGCTCAAATATTCAATTGCCTTTTCTATGCTGCTTGCATCTGGATGGCTATGATTTACTGCCATAAATGCAGAACGAGCTGTTTGCACCTCGTTGTCCGGCACCAAACAAAGTATTGGCATTTTATGTTCTTTAGACCACTGCCTCGGAGTTTCGGAGTTCGTTTTTTCTTTCCACAGCTGTTTAAGCTTCTCGGTATCCGACCCGATTCGATACTTTTCTACTTTGTCAGCAACAAGACTGATATAGTCTTGCTTGTCGTATGTGAATGTGCCAGCGGGTATAGTTTGATAGATAGCTCGTACATCATCATCTGTAAAGCCTTCAAGGTAATATTCGCATACCTTTTTGAACACATCGATTTGATTGCCGTAAAATGCGTTGAATTCTTCAGCATGGGCGGTCAACAGCTCTAAAAACTTTTGCTTTTGAGAATCAAGTAAGACTCCGGCTTTCTTCATCGAATGAAGTGCTTCCAAAAATGGCGTTACATTTCCGAAGTAGTTTTTACCTGCAGTAAACGAAATTCGAATGAGACCGCACTTATCGCACCATTCGCGGATTGCTCCGTTAAAAGATGCACTCTTAGAAATGACCTTGTTACTTTCTGCTACAATTTTATATTCTAATATAACTTCACGAATTTTTTGCTGTGCAGTTTCGAGATTCCATACCCAATTGGCGGCATCAGCGTCAAACTTTGAACGAAGAATATTAATGTACTGACCATTGTCTCCAATTTCTTCTGCAAGGGAATTGAGAATTCCTCCTTCAAAGTTACGAACATATTCACGCATTCCGGCTGTACAGTTATCCTTGGTGAGTATTTCCTTGAGATCAGTTTTTGCAGAAGGATACTCAAGAACCAGATTTCCTATATCGGCAGCTATATCAATGTCGGTTTTGGATTTACCGATATTATTGCTGTTGGCAATACCACAATAATAGTCAATCAATTTATCCAAAACGGCTTTTTCGGTTTTAATACCGTTAGGTAATGTAATATGTTTAACAGTCCAAATCGGGAAAGAAAACTCTTTCATTTTATTGCGGATTCTCTCACGGGTTTGTTCTACGGAAGAACACAGGTTAAGCGGTATGCCAAAAGCCTCAGAGGTCGTTTCATTGAAAGATTTCTCTGCTTTTGTCATAGCAACAATGTATTTATCCTTATAACGCGGGTTTGAGGTAATGCGAAGATTAATAACCTCACTGACCATATCTTTGAGTTTGTTTAGGTCTAATACATCATTGGATAAACCGTCGCTCCAACTATAAGAACCGTCAATATATTCCTTTAAAACAAATCCCAAAATAAATGCCGTTAAGTTGCAGGGCATAAAGCCATATGGTTTAGCCTCCAGTAAATCATAAATGCTGCGAATAGATACTCTCCCGGAATCTGATTTGAACGCCCTTGTAATAACACTGTCAACATCAATTTTTATTTGTGAAATCAAAAGATTAGGATGCGTTTTCCAATACTCTAAATCATTCCATGCCTCTTTAAGATTAGTTTCAAGCTTTGTGTTGATATTTCCAGAGGAAAAAGTTTGTCTTGTTTCCCTTGTCGCACCGCATTCAACACCAAGTTTCAGATTGGATAGTGTGTACATGGTGGGCAAAACGTTATACGCTGCTTCCAAGCACTTAGGATATCGGTTAATATTAATCGTTTGAAGTATCCCAAATAGAGAATCCAGATTTACAGCGCGTTCACCTAAAGGCTTTTCTTCTGTATAAACCATAAATTCGCCGGTTGAAATTCTATTTCTCCATTTTGACAATATATCTTTGGCATTAGCTCCATACTGTTTAGCTAAATCATCATCTTTCTTCTGGTGATATATCGAATAGGATAGTTCATTACGAAACTGTTCATAACCGTCTTTACCAAAAGGAGAAGTAGACGCATCTATGAACACGATGTGGAAACTACCGTCATCCAATGCCTCTTTGATTTTTTTAGAAATTATCAAAGCCTCTTCGTCGCTTTTAGCAAAGCAAACAACGGCGGGAATTTTATTATAAAGATCATCTTCCTTATTGCGTATTAACCGAATTGTTTGGTCAAAATCGCTTGACGAAACATATCGCAGATCATAACGCAACTTTAACGCACCGTTAAGAGAAATCACATTTGCAACAGTTTTATTTTCATTGACAGCAAGAATCTCGTTTATGAAAGTGGAGGTAGAACGTGTATCAATTTCGTCTCTTATGTCAATGAGTATAGATTCATCAACATCACTCACATAGGCAGCATAACAAGATTTCCCAAGTCCTATTTTTTTGGGAAATAGTACTTTATCTTTAACCAAACGATCTGCGCAATGGCTGGCACTGTCTTCAAGATCGGTACCTTCAAATGCAAGATCTATATTTTTAGAATCAGGTATGAATAACTCGACTGCATCACCGACGCGCTGAGAAATAGCCTGTAAAAGAAGAACTGTCTTTAAAATGCGTTTCTCGTCAGAATCCAATTTTTGATTGGAATTTTTAACATAATAGTCAAGAATTGAGCGAACATCATTTGCCAATAAATCTCGTCCGTTATCATAGAAGAATTCCCAAAGCATGTCTATTGTAAGAAGAGGGTTATCATTATCCGGTCCATAATTATCTATAAACCACTGAAAGCCCTTGATTTCATCGCCGCGGTCATTCTTAATAAAATCAAACATACTGCGTTGGTCAGAACCAAATGCTGTGGAAATGTGCTTGAGCAGCAGAGCCGCATAAGGATGAAGCGGCAGAATCCCGAGCATTTCCTGATCATTTATTTTTGCAACAGTCTTAACAATTTTGCGTGAGTCTTCTGTGCGATCGGCAAGATCATTTACAATATCGTTCCAATCTTTAATAACCGTTTCATCTTTGTTCTTTTCCAAGGCTGCTCCCATCAGCTGGAATGCAATATTTTCTGGGAGACTTATCAAACAATGAGGAGATACGAACCTATCGTTAAGCTTGATGAAATCTTTATCACCTTCATGAAACAGTCCTGAACTGACGTGCGTAACTAAAACAAAGTAGAACGGTTCCGTTTCGCTTAGCTCGCATAATTCTTGGAAACCCGTGAGATTACGAGCGTTGTTATAAAAATATTCTGTAAACTCGTCCCAGATCAAAACGATTGCTTTTAATCCGTTTTCATGAATAACTTCCGTAAGCCATTTGCAAAGATCACTGGTGGTCATGGAAAAAGCTCGAATTTGACGTTCATGAGCGACTTTAAATATTTTGTCCATCAAAGCGTGAAGTGGAGCGTCTTGATATTTTTTTAACTTTTCTACAATAGCATCTACGTCGTCTCCGCCAAAAAGGTTGGCATAGCTGCCCGTGACATAAATATTAAAGCTCTGCTTATTTTCTGTATCAGAAAGATACCGAATCATGCCCTCCCTTAAGGAGTCGCCGGCTTTATTATCAATGCCCGCTTCCTTCAAAGCTCTATCTACGCTTTCTTGAATAGCAAGTACCAAGTCATTATCGCCATGAATATTAGATGACCCATAACGATGCACCGTAAGGATTTTACCGCTATTTTTTATTCTTTGAAGATTATTTTTTAAATCCGTGTCCAAACGATACTTTTCAAAATACTCTTGCGTATCATTAGAATCAGCGTCTAAAAGTTTCTTTAAGGTCAACACGGCATGAGATTTACCTGTGCCATACGCGCCTTCGACCCATATAGACAGTTTTTGCTTTCTGTCAAGAACATTTACTACCGTTTTTAGAAGTTTTACAAATGCTTCATGAGGAAAGAACTTCTTCCACATTTCAGGGTTACTGGTAATAACGGCCTCGTTAACTGCAGGAAAATAATCAGGGTCAATGTCAAAATAGTAGCGATACTTTTCCAAAAAAGCCATATGTTTTCCTCCTTAGAACAGATCAAGAACATCAGTGGATGTCTTGTCCGGATTTAATGTTATAACATCAAGATCCAGGTTGAAGTGTGTTGTAATAAAATCGGGGTAATTAACGTTCAACCCTGTAAGAAGCTTTTCCATTGTTATGCGGTCGAGTCCAAAAATCTCAGCCGGGCTAACTCCTTCACTGTCCACATCAAAATCAAGGAGCCGGCTTAAAGTAAACTGATAATAACTCCCGCAATTCTCGGCAAATTTATATAATGAATACAGCATTACTTTGGGCTCCGGGTTTTTCCAAGACCCTCGTTGCATTGACTCGAGTGTCAATGTTTCTGATCCATTTGAATTTGTTTTTTCATCATATTTGCAGTGGGCTAAGCCTAATCCTTCTCCTAACGGAGTCTTTATCATTATAGATTTATAGGCGTCAATAATATTACGCTTTCCCAGCCCTTTAGAATCTCCCTCCATCACCTTTTCAAGCATATATTTAATGCTCTCAGGAGTATAAATGTTGTTCGGACGGATATTTTTAATATACCAATTAAGCTCTGGAGTATATGCCAAATTACAGAGCATTAACCCCCAGCTTATTTCCGAATTGGAACCAAGTGAAAACAACCTTTTTGCAAAAATGCTGGGAAGGTTTCTGACATACTTATTTCCGATTATTGTATTGTCATAGTGTGTGAGCCCACAATCTTTAGCAAAGTTTAAGAAAGCGTCCTTTTTTTTGTTTGCAACTTCGCCGTCTCCATCACTATTCCAAAATTCCTCGGACCCCTCATAGCGAAAATAGCTGTCCATCCAGTTTTTCCTAATTCCAAAACTAAAATACCTATCCATTCCCTTCATTTTTTTCGTTCCTCCAATTCGATTTTTTATAGAATAATAGCGTACACATCCATCGTGAATTTTGTGGCACATATGGCAATGGACACATTTATCAGAAATTGAAATGCCACTATTCATGTCAATGCAACCTACTGAACAATTTGCACTGCAGATACCGCATCGAACACAGTATATACTTTTTGTGATAACACTTCTGAACAAGGATATAAACTGTATATCATCTTTTGAATTACCGCAATTGGGAAAGGAAAACTCTGTACCGTTTTCTGTTTTTTTGACTTTAATCTCATATGATTTGTCTTGGTAATCCAAATAATATAGGTTACTGTCGACCTGGATTAAATGACCTATTGTTTTAGACCATTCTTTCCAATCTTCATTTTCAAGAAATACTGTTATTTTTGTACCGTAATCACAAATGTCTACGATATGTTTGTCATATCCAAAGTTCAATTCGCGACCGCTTTTTCTTGTTTTCCAATCCCCATCATCTATAAATTGCCTTTTTTCATCATCGGTAAAACCATCTTTACCTGTTGAATTTTTAATAAACTGCACATATTTATCCACTTCTTTGGGATAGCACTGCATTTTCATATATTCGTGTTTACCCGAAGACATTGGGCATATCAAGCATCCTGCTCTACTATTACCCTTTTTATATGCGTCATTATACAGTATATTTTGTTGAAAAATATATACAAATAATTCTGCTGAGCCCCACGAAAGAATAGGGTGGCAGCTGTATTGGCCTTTATGCTTTTCGCCAAAACTGACCTCGCTATATTCGCTTCGAGCAAGACTTTCATCAGCGCGAATACCGGTAAATGCCATGCCTGTGAATCCTTGTTTATTTGTAATATTTTGAAGAAGCATAATCTGGGGAGAGGTTTTGTGTACACTACAACACCACCGGATTGTAACAGCCGGAGGGCCAAATGCTCTCCATGTATCGTTTGTCGTTAATTTTGACGATGCTCTATAAAAAGATATACCGTTTTCTTTACATTTCTCACTAACGATATCAACGCATTTATATGTATCCGGGAACTCCATACCGGTATCCCCAAAGAGTACTTTAAAATCATTGTGAGGAAGCGCTCGCTGAACTAAATCTAAGGTTACAATGCTATCTTTTCCACCGCTGAACGCCACATAAAACACATCGACTTTGTCCTTGAATTCCACATATGTATTGTAAATCCTCTTGATGGCATCCTGCTCTAAGATTTCCATTATATTTCGATTCTTCTCAACCATATATGGAATATCGACAAATCTAAGTGGCTCGCCATTCGGTTCCGGCTCCTCAATTATTACCAACTCCGGGGCTGAATATAGAGAGCCGCCCTTCGTTTTGGCAACAAGCCTGCCTCGATAGTAATAGTTGCTTGCTTCCGCCCACATATATGGATAGATATCGTTTTTTTCATAATTCCAGTATTTATCAAATCCGAGAATATCAAGTTCTTGATAAAATACAGGTCTGGGTTCTTTACTGAATTGGAGTGTGTTACTGTTAAGCAACAGCCCCCCGGTTTCTTCATCCCATGTATAACTATACATTTTGGGCCTTCTTTCTGTTGCGCTGCTCATTTGCATATATCAGAACTGTTTGTATATCGGAATACTTTCTTCTGGATATGTATCCCTCGTCGCAGAGAAATTGCAGCGCAGAATCTCTTTCTAACTTTACATCACAGTTGGCAAGTATGTCAATCAAAAGGCTGTTAAACGTATCTATGCCGCTATTGCGCTTAACAATAGCGCCGGTACATTTTGAAATGCCATAGCCATTTGAAAGCAATTTATACTTTTTGCTGAACTGGTCAACATAGTGCTCAAGCAAATATTCGTTCCAAGGAAAACCAGCCTCAGGAAAAATAGAAAAGTTTGTGACTGAGGATATTGGAATATATTTGTCTGGGCATAAAACGTCCAGAGCCCCATCTGTTTCGGCTATTTTGAATGCAGCATTATCCCTTGAAACAAATTCGTTTTGATTTATTCGGAGAGAGCAAGAATAAACAGCGCCAAGGTATATTTCTGTGCCAAGGTTCTTTTTTAATTCTTTAAGCTCATCAACTGTGAAATGAGATTTTGATTTGCAGTAACTTTCAAAGACCTTCTCGGCGGTCATGCCGGAACCGTGCGCGCTGATAAAATTGCCATTAAAATCAAATTTATCAGAAAGATAGTACTCAAGCACTTTTCTTAACCCTGTTATACTTGCAAACGTGTTGTTTTCAATAATATAGGGATATTTTGCTTTTATGGCATCGTAAAGTTCATTACCTGATATGTACTGCAATTCATCAATGCTGGATTGGATTATTTCTGAAATATTATCTAAGTCCTCTTCCGAAAGGCTTGCTATGCTCACATGGAAGAACTCCCCAATTCCGTTCCATATAAACTCGTTCCTTGATCCCAGAATGGCGCGAATTTTATCCTGAGGGATATGCGGTAATGCGTTATACAGTTCTTCATAGCTAACAGGTGAATCTTTCTCTTTCATAAACAACCGTACTTCATCTTCGGCAGTTGATTTTACCGTGGGAGTTGATGCTACCATATTTTTTATCAAATAATATCTGCCATCATTTATATAAGCCAGATATGTATGGAGCATCTCGGGGCTATGGATCCCAGAATAAAGAAAATCATCAGAAAATCTATTAAAGATCGATGTAATATAAATAGCAGGTGTCCCTAATGCGAGTGTAGAATAAATATATGACAACAGTTTTTCTTTGACTTGTTCGCTTAATACTACCTCAGGAAGATAAGCTTTATCGTCAAACCTAATGCATATTTTTCTGATCTCGTCTATGATATTATCATCATCTTCATCTAAATTCTCCCCTATGTCTTCACTATAATATCCTTTGAATTTTCTAATATCTATAGCGGAGTTTAGCCTAAAACCTTTACTAAAATGGTCTAAAAGAACTCTCTCAATTTTAGCGTTTTGATATTTGGGCTTTATAGCGATCTTTTCTTTCCCAGAATCCGGGTCATTTTGACGGTTTATCAAAAACTTCAAATAATTATTTATGGCTGCTGATGGCGCATTGTGTTGTAATGAATTATATACTTTAAATTGGGAAGAATTATACAGCTCATTAACTGCCTCCCGAACTTCGGAGAGATTGTCAATCAACAATATTGCCTTTTTATGATTATGCTTTCGCGCAAAATCTTCAGCGGCTTTTAGAGCCGATACATAGTTCCTACAAGTTGTGTCAGCTTTTCCTAATGTGTATTTGAGAAAATCATAATATTGATCAGACAAATTTGAAGGCTTTACTTCAGGACTAACGGTGGTAACCTGAGATATTTCTTGATGAATAGATTCCTCTTTTGTATCGTTTTTTGGACAATACTTTATTACCAGGTTTTCGTAATCCACATTACATAAATTTAGTAAGAACTTGATTTTCTGTAATACTTGAGTCGCATTTATGTTAGTTTCAGCATAAAAATTGGTGTTCGGGATTTTGTTTGGGGCTTGCATAAAAGAATATTTCGTTTCATCTGCAAAATCCATTCTTGTTCCTGTTTTTTCAGAAAAAGGCATACCCGAGGTAAACTTGTGAGGGTAATCTTCAAAAAGAAGAGATACCACTTTAAGATACAATTCTCTCCAAGTTGAAACCTGACCCTGATATTCGTCAAAATATTTAAATTCTAATGGAGAGGTAAACGCAAAAGATTTTATATTATCGAAATCAACCAGACAGACACTGCTATCATTATTTCCTTCAGTTTCAGTAATATTATCATCTTGCACAGTCTCTCCGGGGTTAAAAAGATACATAAACAAACCATCTCTTTTAACCCAGCTTACATTTTCTAATATATCATTAAAAATACGTGTGTCAATTTTAAACGATCCGGCTCTATATATTGTTTCCGCTGAAGCACTTACCCTCTTTAGCCGCTCTTGCATAAAATAGAACAATTTTCTATATTCTTCTGAGAACTTTTCGTAATACTCTTTATCCTTGTCGGTTTTCACAATCAAATCCGTCAAAGGCTCTGAGTTACTTTCATCGTTTAACGGCACATAAACATATTTGCCGTATTTAAATTCTGCCCATTTTGCCTCATTTAAGATTTTTTGTATAGACTTTACGGGAGCTTTCAGAACACTCTGAATATATAAAACTGTCGTTCCGTAACGAGTACCGTATACATTCTTGGACGACTCTTCCTTTAAAACTTCTCTTGCTCTTTCCTCTAAATCTCCCTCAGAAATAGGATTGGAAGTAGTCAATGTGGGCTCTTCTATATTAGATGAACGTTCCTCTTCGGCTTTTGTTGAAGAAGATAGGCTGACATCACTTTCAGAGCTATTATTTGCATCTGCTTTGATGGTTTCTATATATGTAATGTAGTGAGAGATAGCTGCAACTGTTGCTGAAAGTGTTTTCCTATGGGTGACCGCAAAAACCTTGTGCGTAGTTATTAACTTCTTTATTTTATTTAAAGAATCTAAGTCATCTATTTCGAATAACGGCTTGTCCAGCACTTTCATTCGGGTATAAAAAGATTCTATTTCGCCATAACAATCATATAATGCGGATAATTGAGCAGGAGAAACTTTTTCAGCAAGATATTGAAAGAATTTTTCTTTATAAGTTGTTTTTTTATTATCCGTGCCTATTTCGCCTCTTGCCCTTGACAAGATTTTTTCATATTCCGCCCTGTCATTCCTATACATTTTAACGACTTCAGAAAAAAGCTGAGTTGATGATAATGAAACTGTTTCACCGTTATATGCTGATTCCATTCTGCACATTTGAAGCTTTATTCCATTTTCATTTCTGTAAATCGCATCTATTTTCACGCCTCTGCTGACAGCCAGCAGCCTCAGTTCATCTGACACCTTTTTGATGGCTTCGCTTTTGGACAGCTGCCCGTTTTTGAATTTGACAAGCGCATCCAGCAAGATAACCGCTTCATATTTGTCCCACGTCGGCTGTCGTTCCTTCATAATTTTAACTAACTCCTTAACAAATAATTAACGGAAATTGCAAAATCCCACCAGTTATGAACCCAAATCATCAGATTTAATCGATCATACAGGCAATTATATTGCCAAATAAACACTAAAATACATTTTATTATACCATATTATTCAGCAATTTTCAACATTATTTCTTGAATTTTTGTTGGGCAGTTTCCATAAAATGACGTTGTTAGAATTAGTAATGATGATAATTTTTCATACCGCATGAGTGTATAAAATGTTCCCAATTTATCCACCCTACATAGGGGTCATACATTTTCTGACCCCTATGCAGGCGGATTTTATTTTAGAATGTCACCGTCACTGGCTCGGTATCGACGATCGTATCCCAAGTTTCAAGGTCGAAGATGTGGAAGGACAGCTCGACCGTTTCGATGTCGGTGATGCCGTTGTCCTCAAAATCAGAATCCATAAACGTGATGCCGTCGATGGCGTGCTTGCCGGGAGCCACGTCGCTCGAAAAAATCGGTTCCATCATAAAGCCGTTGACCGACACGTCGCGCGTCTGAACGGTAATCCCGCGACCCGAGTTGTTCTCAATGTAGACCTCAAGCTCCTGCCCGAGCCATGAGTCGCTGCTCAGACCTTTGAGGACAATTCTGACGTCGTTTCCCTCGTAGACCGCGGTGCCGCTGTCGTCAAAAGTATAGGTATAGCCGCTTGCCGCCGAGGTTTCGAGCTTGATCGGCTCGGTGTCGAGATAGGTATCCCAGCTCTCGGCGTCGAAAATGTGGAACGAAAACTCCATGTCCGCGATTGTTTCAATGCCGCAAAGATTCAAATCGGTGGACGAGAACGTCAGGCTGTCGTTTGCCTTTTTGCCGTCGGCAACATCGACCGACATTATCGTTTCGACCATGTAGCCGTTGACCGAGGCGTTGCTGCTCTGGAGCGTCAGCGATTTGCCGGAGTTGTTTTCGATGAGGAGCTTAAGCTCAGGACCCATGAAGCCGTCGAAATCGAGTGATTTTGCGGTGATTTTGACCCCGTTCTGGTCAACAAGGACCGTTTCCGAGATGGTTTCGGAATGAGATGATGAAGTCGTGGCAACGTCCTGCGAAGCGTCCGAAGCGGGCTTCTGCCCGCCGTTATCAGCAGACTTGGCATCTCCGACAGACTGCGTAGCGACGTCATTCGGCTCGACCAGATCCGACTGCGGCTCACTCATACAACCGACCATGCCGATTGCCAAGGAAAGTGCGATAAGAAGTGCGAAAATTCTTTTCATTTTGTTACCTCCAAGTGATTTTTTGTCATGATTTTCATCTGACAGCAACATTATAACATATCAACTGTCCAAAAGTACGGACTCATAAACATTTTTGAAAAATAAAAAGCAGGGTTTGACCCTGCTTTATTATGCCGTTTTTCTTTCCACAAACCATCTTCCGATGTTGTTCCCTGTCAGATTTGGGCTCCTTTCAAAGAACAAGTAACTCTGCTGACCTTTTATAGTGACTGTATATCTGTCACCCTGCCCTCCCGCTTTCATCGCGGCTGCCTGCCGTATATCGGCGACCCTGTCTATGACAAAAACCGTACCGTCCTCCCATGTTATTTCCCGAGGTAACATAGTTCCGTCCTCTGAAAAATCCGCTTTTACAGCGACGTATACTTTTATTGGCTTGTCCATATTTATACCTCTTTGCCACACTCTATATATTTGTGCGGATATATTATAACACGCTATCTGTCCAAAAGTACGGACTCGTAGCCTTTGTGAATGTAGAATTTTCATTTGAACATTTGTTCACTTTGGCAATTGACGTGCGCATAGAAAAATGTTATACTCAAATTCCTGAAAGAACAAACGTTCTTACATATTATAACAGTACGGCGTCGAAATGTCAATAGGAGGGTAAAGTGAGGAGTGTCCAAACCGAGCACATTTTCAGGGGACCCCCGGCGAGGGTCCCCTACGGCAAAACAATTCACAGAATTGTTTTGCCTACCCTCCTGCGCTTCGCTACGCAGGAATTTCGCAGCCTGCTGGCTGCAACGGGGGCTCTGCCCCACGTCCCCGCAAGCCTTTTGAAAAAGGCTTGACCGAAAACTTTTAGTTTAATGTGGCCGAATCAGACACTCCCGTAAAGTGGACTACAAGAGAACGATTCTTCATAGTGATCTGAATAGTTTTTACGCCTCCGTCGAAATGATGCTTGACCCTTCGCTGCGTGGAAAGGCTGTGGCAGTCTGTGGGTCAACCGAGGACCGCCACGGGATCGTATTAGCTAAATCAGAGCTGGCGAAAAAAGCGGGAGTAAAAACGGGCATGGTAAATTGGGAGGCAAGGAAGCTCTGCCCGAATTTGATTGTCGTTCCGCCGCAATATGACCAGTATCTGAAATATTCAAAATTGACAAGGGCAATATATCAGCGATATACCGACCTTATCGAGCCTTTTGGAATGGACGAATGCTGGCTCGACGTAACTTCCAGCAGAGGGCTATTTGGAGACGGAATGAAAATCGCTGAAGAGATTAGGAACGCGACTCGTGAGGAGTTAGGATTGACAGTTAGCATAGGCGTATCCTTCAACAAGATTTTTGCTAAGCTCGGTTCCGATATGAAAAAGCCGGACGCAATTACTGAAATAAGTGTGGATAACTATAAAGATAAGGTGTGGCCTCTCCCGGCAAGCGATATGATATATTGCGGGAGGTCTACGACATCAAAGCTTGCCAAATACGGAATTCATACCATCGGCGACATTGCCGATACAAGTCCGGATTTTTTAAGGAGGATATTAGGCATCAACGGACTTTCGCTCTGGACGTTCGCTAACGGCACTGATGATTCAAGAGTTATGCATAAAGACTTTGTATCCCCTATAAAGTCTATCGGTCACGGCATAACCTGTGTGTCAGACCTTTTGAACAACGACGAGGTTCACAAGGTCATTCTCGCCCTTTCTCAGGATATTGGGCATAGACTCAGGGTTCATGAATTGGCGGCAAGGACGGTGCAGGTCAGTGTTCGGGGCGATGATTTGTATGGTCAGCAGTTTCAATGCAAGCTGCCGTTTACCACACAGCTGCCTTGTGAAATAGCCGAAACCGCATATAGAGCATTCCGAGAGAACTACCAATGGAAAACAAATGTCAGAGCGGTAACGGTCAGAACTATTGAGCTTGTACCGAAAAACACTCCTCTGCAACTTTCGATGTTTGTGGATGGCGAAAAAATAAATAGACGTGAGCGGCTTGAGGATTCAATCGAATCCGTCAGACAGAGGTTCGGCAAGGAAGCCCTTACCTATGCGTCCATTATGGGCGACATTAAGATGCCGAATGACGGCAGACATAAAGTGAAAATGCCGGGAATGATGTATCGTTAAAATTTTTTTGAAAAGGTCTTGACAATCGACAAATTCTGTAGTATACTGGCTGTTAGCAGACAAGCATACAAGCTAATTTGCTAATCCAAAACCGCAAGGTATACGAAAGGAACGTGAAAAAATTATAAGGTCATAAGGAGAAGAAAATTAAATGAAACTTCGAAAAGGAATTATAATTTGTAAAGGTGAATGAAAATGAATTTGAATAATAGTTACCGTAATTTTGGAGAATTCCTTCAGAAAAAAAGAGAAGAACGTCAAATTACTCTGAGAAAAATGGCCGAAATGTTAAAAATGTCAGCCCCTTACCTTAGCGACATAGAGCGCGATCGTCGGAACCCGCCTGAGATTGAAAAATTAGAGCAGATTGCAAATATTCTTGTGCTTTCCAAAGAAGATAAAGACATGATGTTGGATTTAGCAGGAGAAAAACGCAACTCTGTGGCTCCTGACCTATCTCCGTATATTATGGAGCGGTCATTTGTGGCCTCTGCGTTAAGAACGGCTCGAGATTTGGATGCAGGCGAGGAGGATTGGAATAAGTTCGTCGAAGAACTGCGAAACCGAAAGGAGTAAATCCCTCAATATGTATCAGCCCTCGTTTAAAATCAGCAAAACCGGTGTACCCATATTAAGTAAAGCAAAAATCGACTTCATAGGCGAAAACTTAGTACAGGACTTTCAACCGGAAGCTTTAAATCATCCGGAACCTATCGACATCGATAAATTCGTGGAATTTTATCTCGGCATGACCTTGGACTTTCAACATCTATCGCACAACGGCATATATCTCGGAATGACGATTTTCAATGAAAGCGACAAGGTGATTATTTACTCCCCCGCTACGAACAGAGCCGAATACATCTATGAGCCCGCAAGGACTGTTATTATTGATAAACAGCTAACTACGGAAAAGCAGCGCCATAGATATAGATTTACTATGGGTCACGAAGCCGCCCATGACATCCTGCATTCGGGTTATTTTGCATACGACCCGAATCAAATGACTCTGTTTGACGCACCTATGATACAATGCAGAGTGGATAATTATAGTACCAACAGTAACGGAAAGAGAACAGATAGAGACTGGCTGGAGTGGCAGGCGAACGCCCTATCCTCGGCTATCCTAATGCCACAAAGCGCAGTTAAAAAAGTGGTTAAAGAAGAAGTAAAGACATCACTCCCTCAAGGAATACTGGCTGATTATTTGACCCATGTTGTCAAACAAACATTCGATGTATCTTACGAGGCAGCACAAATCAGGCTCAAGGAGCTAAACATCATCACCGAAGATACAAGTATAACCGAAAATATAAAAGCGTTGTTATCTTAACATGAATAAACCAGCGGGCAAAACCGCCCGCTGTTATTTTGTCAATGGTGTTAGCACGTTAGCTAACAAATAAACAAGAATTAACTATCTGATGCTAATACGCAAGATGTGACTTTTGATGCCTCCCTGCGAGGGCCACGGCGTTATACTCATCGGCAAGATGCATAAGCAAATGTTTCAAAGGAGAAAAGCAAACATATGGTCAAAAAAGATTTGAGGTGGATATTATGAATGAAAAAAGAAGAAAAAACATGGTTTACACTCCGAACAAGCATATTCCAATAGGCATAGTTGTTCAGGACGAGAACGAAAATATCGCTCTCAGTATTAAGAAGAGCAACGAAAACGTGTATGACACTATAACGCTTGGAGAACTAATCAATCAAGTAACAAGCACGGCCAATAAAAACAGTTTCTCCTCGAAGAGAGAAACGTGAGCCTATTTTAGAAGCTCCATACGAGCAGGATCATGCGAGTCCAGCCGATATGAGCATTTCAGAACAAGATTCTGAAGTGTTAATATCGGCTGTTTTTTGTTTTTGAAAGTAGTGACAACTAATAAATTCATAAAATAATTTCTCACGACTGAGATGCGCATTAAGACGGAGGGATTACATACAGTCGGATGCAGATTATTATCTGCTCACCCGCTGATGTACCCGCCTAACTTTGTTGCGCCTTTAGGTTTGTTAGCCGGAGTACATTAGACTCCGGCTTGTTTTGTGTCCCTTCGCCCCCAGTGCATAAGGCAGAAAGGACACAAACATGAAAGTAACGTATGAATCGCTCACGGCAGGAAAGTATACCATCGAAGTTCCCGATGAATGGAAAGAGGTATACGTCGAACTCGACAGAGAGGAGTATAACATCAATCACAAAGAAACTCGACGTCATGTATCTCTTGAGGCTTTGAACTTGGACGGAAACCTTATACCCTCCGACGCAAATGTCGAGCTTGAGATTGATATCGCTGAAGGACAAAGGCGTCTGCAAGCAGCCATATCAGAACTTGAGCCTCAACAGCAAAAGCTCTTATATCGCGTATTTTTCCAAGGCGAGAAAGAAATTGATATAGCAACAGAAGAAGGAGTGACAAAAGCCGCCATAACCCGCAGGCTGTCAAAAATATACAAGCGATTACATAAAATTCTGGAATCCGAATAAAAAATGCAGGGAGGGGGTTAACTTTTGGGTCTGCCGTGGCCTATAAGTGAAGGGTATAAATTTTCCTTCAGAAAGGACTGATTGTTTTGACCCACAAGGTAAGCATCCGAGTGTCACAAGCACGGCGGCCCAACGGAATAGTAAGCTGTAAACATATTTCTTTGCGTGAGAAGTTGTTAAACAAACTTTTCGGCGGACAAAAGGATATGCTTATACTCATTCCGGGCAAAAGCGTGGAATCAATGAGCATCTCGGAATCACACGACCAAGGAGGTGCTGAAAAATGAGTCGAGTAAAGCTGCTGCTTGACGTCATCTCCGATCTAAACTCTCTCGCGGAAAGTTTGAAATCGGTAGCTGACGCCATCATGCAAAACGATGCCGTAGAAGACGACGCCCCTGAACAAGCGACTCCTCCGAAGAACAACGACGCCGTCACTTCCGCAAAAGAGAGTCCGAAACCCGAACCGACCATTGAGCAGGTCCGAGCCGTACTCGTCGAGCTTAGTCACGACGGTCACACGGAGCAGGTCCACGACCTTTTGCTGAAGTACGGAGCCTCAAAGCTCAGCGCGGTGGACAAGGCTGACTACGCCGACCTTTTGAAAGACGCGAAGGCGATCAGAAATGCCACCTAACACTCATGCCGTTTTGTCGGCCTCCTCATCTAATCGATGGTTGAACTGCACTCCCTCGGCAAGGCTTGAGCAGGAGTTTGAAAACTGTGAAACGGAGGCTGCCGCGGAAGGCACCGCAGCGCACGCCTTATGTGAACACAAACTCAAGCGTGCGCTGAAAAAACGCTCAAAAAGACCTGTAAGCAAGTTTGACAGCGACGAGATGGAGGGATATACCGACGATTATGTCGAGTTTGTTCTCGAAGTCTTGTCGGAAGCAAAGCAGTATTGTAAAGACCCCACCGTATTCATAGAGCAGCGTCTGGATTTTTCTCGCTATGTTCCCGACGGTTACGGAACCGCCGACTGTATCATTTTATCTGACGACCATCTTTATGTAGTTGACTTCAAATACGGTCAGGGCGTGTTGGTATCGGCGGATAAAAATCCGCAGATGATGCTATATGCTCTCGGAGCATTGGAGCTGTTCGGCAATCTCTATGACATCACGACCGTCAAGACCAGTATATTCCAGCCAAGACGAGAAAATGTATCTACATACGAAATTTCAGTTGATGAACTGAAAGGCTGGGCGGAGAATGAACTGAAGCCGAGAGCGGAATTAGCCTTTTCGGGTGGCGGCGACTTTGCCTGCGGAAGCTGGTGTACGTTCTGCCGAGCAGCGGATAAATGCCGGGCAAGAGCGGAGGAAAAACTCCGACTTGCGCAGTATGAGTTTAAGCTGCCGCCGCTTTTGACCGATGACGAGATAGAGGAAATCCTGCCCAAGCTAACCGACCTCACAAAGTGGGCGGGCGAGATTCAGAACTACGCTCAGAACGCCGCTGTCAACCACGGCAAGACGTGGAAAGGCTTTAAACTGGTTGAAAGACGTACCAACCGAAAATACAAAGACGAGGAAGCCGTTATCCAAGCCGCTAAAGACGCCGGGTATCAGGACATCTTCAGAAAAGTCCTTATACCTATTATCGAAATGGAGCGGCTTATGGGCAAAAAGACGTTCACAGAGGTCTTGGGAGATTACATCGAAAAGCCAAAAGGCACACCGACGCTTGTTCCCGTATCCGACAAGCGTCCAGAGATCAAAACAGGTGCGGATAAAGAATTCAATGAAATTTAGGAGGAAAAACTAATGTCTAATCCAAGCACAACTAAAGTCGTAACCGGAGTCGTAAGGTTGTCCTACGCAAATCTGTGGGAGCCTATTTCCGTCAACGGAGGCACTCCGAAATATAGCGTTTCCGTTATCATTCCAAAAAACGATAAGAAAACGCTCAACGCCATCAACGCTGCCGTTGACGCGGCAATCACGGAGGGCATCGCCAAATTCGGAGGCAAGATCCCAAACAAGGCAGCTCTCAAGCTTCCTCTGCGCGACGGAGATATTGACCGCGAGGGCGACGAGGCATACAAGAACGCCTACTTCGTAAACGCAAACTCCACGACCGCTCCCCAGATCGTAGACAGAACGGTCAAACCCATTCTTGACAGAGCGGAGGTTTACTCGGGTTGTTTCGCGCGAGTATCCATAAACTTTTACGCTTTCAACAGCAACGGCAATAAGGGCATAGCCGCAGGACTCGGAAACATTCAGAAAGTCCGCGACGGCGAACCGTTGAGCGGTCGCTCTACCGCTGAGGAAGATTTCACCGTCGACATGGACGACGATGATTTCCTCAACTAAACCTTTGCCGAATCGGGGCGGCGGTCTGTGTAGACTGCCGCCCATAACCGCAGGAGGAAATGCTTATGAGAACCCTTTCAATCGACATCGAAACCTATTCTTCCGAGCCGCTTTCCAAGTGCGGAGCGTACAGGTACAGCGATGCAAAGGACTTTGAAATACTTCTGTTCGGATATTCCGCAGACGCCGGACCAGTCAAGGTCGTGGATTTGGCGCTGGGTGAAAAAATCCCCGATGATGTAATATCCGCTTTGACGGACAAAACGGTCATAAAATCAGCTTTTAACGCCAATTTTGAGAGAGTTTGTTTGTCAAAATTCCTGGGCTATCCCATCGGTACATATTTGAATCCTTCCTCATGGCGCTGCACGATGGTATGGGCTGCCACGCTCGGACTTCCTTTGTCGCTTGAAAGCGTGGGAGAAGTCCTGGGTCTTGAAAAACAAAAGCTCAAAGAGGGCAAAGACCTCATTCGGTTTTTCTGTATGCCGTATACGGATTCCGACGGAAATCTAAAAAGGCGTCTGCCAAAGGATTATCCCGAAAAATGGGCGGCTTTCAAAGCTTATAATCTTCGCGATGTCGAGGTCGAAATGTCTATACAGCAAAAGCTGTCGCGGTTTCCTGTCAGCGAAAGCGAGTGGCGGAACTATCATCTCGACCAGCAGATAAACGACCGAGGGATAAAGCTTGACATGACCTTGGTGCGTCAGGCAGTCGCCTGTGATGAAAGATACAAATCTACTCACCTTGAAAAAGCCCGTTCCGTCACAGGATTGGATAACCCCAACTCTCCCACACAGCTTAAAGAATGGCTTGCGGAGCGAGGCGTGGAAACGGAAACCTTATCAAAAGCCGCCGTTTCCGACCTGCTCGAAGACGCGGACGGCGAGGTCGAAGAGGCTCTGTCTTTAAGGCAGGAGCTTGCGAAAAGCAGCGTGAAAAAATACACCGCCATGCAGCAAGCAGTCTGCTCGGACGGTCGCGCGAGAGGATTGATCCAGTTCTACGGTGCAAATAGGACCGGCAGATTTGCCGGGAGGCTGGTGCAAGTTCAGAATCTCCCGCAAAACCATCTGCCCGATCTTGATGACGCGCGTTCCCTTATAAAGTCGGGAAACTTCGACGCGGTTGAGATGCTGTATGATTCCGTTCCGATGGTCCTCTCTGAGCTTATAAGGACGGCGTTTGTGCCGAAGGATGGCTGCAGATTTTATGTCGCGGACTTTTCCGCAATAGAAGCGAGAGTCATTGCCTGGATAGCCGGCGAACAGTGGAGGCAGGAGGTATTCGTCAAAGGCGGCGACATCTACTGCGCATCAGCAAGTCAGATGTTCCATGTTCCCGTCGAAAAACACGGCATAAACGGACATCTGCGGCAAAAGGGCAAAATCGCTGAGCTTGCCCTCGGCTACGGCGGCTCGGTCGGCGCGCTTAAAGCAATGGGAGCGTTGAAGATGGGAGTGCCGGAGGAGGAACTTAAACCCCTCGTGGACGCATGGAGAAACTCAAACCCGAGGATAGTTCAGCTTTGGAGAGATGTTGACAGATCGGTCATAACCTGTGTTCGAGAACGCCGGGATACGCAAACCCACGGTATACGCTTTTCTTACCGCAGCGGCATGATGTTTATAACTCTGCCGTCGGGAAGAAATCTTGTGTATGTCCGACCGAGAATAGGCATGAATCGCTTCGGAACCGAGGCAGTCACGTTTGAGGGAATCGGAGAACAGAAAAAGTGGCTTCGACTCGAAAGCTACGGTCCTAAGTTTGTTGAGAATATCGTTCAGGCGACTTCAAGGGATATTCTTGTCGAGGCAATGCAGCGTCTTGATGAGCATGGATACAAAATCGTAATGCATATTCACGACGAAGCCGTTATCGAAGCTTCGGAAAACTCGTCGTTAGAGGACATTTGCGCTGTGATGGGTAAAACACCCGAATGGGCAAAAGGACTGCTCCTCAGAGCGGACGGCTACGTCTGTGATTTTTATAAAAAAGATTAAGAAACGGAGGAAAAGACATGAATATATCGGTCGGCAACAGCAGAATGGACAAGAAGTGGAAGAACCGGGACATTTCGTGGGACGATTTTTGCCGAAAGATCAGCACCACACAGAAAACCACAGAAACTGTTGAAGAATACCGAAAAATGAAAAAGAGCCGGCAGGACGCCATAAAAGACGTGGGCGGCTTTGTCGGAGGCACGCTTAAAGACGGTCGCAGGAAAAGTGGAAACGTCCTCAGCCGTTCCATGCTGACCCTCGACATGGACTACGGCACTCCCGGAATATGGGATCAAATATCCATGCTTTTCGGATATAAATGCTGCGTTTATTCAACACACAAGCATACCCCGGAGCACCCTCGGCTAAGGCTCGTTATTCCCCTTCAGAGGGAAGTGACGGAGGACGAATACCCTGCCGTGGCGAGAATGGTCGCCAAGGAAATAGGGATAGATCTGTTCGACGACAGCACCTACGAGCCGACACGCCTGATGTATTGGCCGTCAACGTCGGTCAACGGTGAATACTTTTTTGACACTCTGGACGGCGACACCCTCGACCCGGATATATATCTTTCAAAATATAAAGATTGGAAAGACGCGTCGACTTGGCCTGTATCTTCGAGGCAGTCGGCGGCTATAAAGCGCAGCATAAAAGAACAAGCCGACCCGCTTTCAAAACCCGGAGTTATAGGCGCATTTTGCCGTGCTTATACCGTCGACGAAGCCATAGCCGCTTTTCTTTCGGATATTTATGAGCCGTCGGCTATGGAAGGCAGATACGATTATATCCCCGCCGATTCCTCCGCGGGAGTCGTAGTCTATGATGGCAAGTTCGCGTACAGCCACCATTCCACCGACCCCGTATGCGGAAAGCTGTTAAATGCCTTTGACCTTGTTAGGCTGCATCTGTTTCGTGACCTTGACGACAAATCTCCCGAAAATATCCCGACCGGCAAGCTGCCGTCGTTTGCGGCTATGAGCGAGTTTGCCATGAAAGACGAAAAGGTAAAGGCGGTTTTTGCCGAGGAGCGCATAAAGGCGGCTGAATCGGAGTTTTCGGACACGGAGTGGCAGACAAAGCTTGAACTTGACAAGACAGGAAAAGTAAAGGACACGCTGTCAAATATCAGCTTGATCCTGCGCTATGACGAGAACCTGGCTCCTATAGTTTTTAATCAGTTCAAGGGTATGCTCGACGTAGTCGGAAAGCTGCCGTGGAAACAGGTCAAACCCGGATTCGGCGACACCGACCTTGCCTGCGCAAAGCTGTATTTTGAACGTACTTACGGCATCTGGTCGCCCACGAAGTTCAAAGACGCCCTGCTTGCGGTCACTTCCTCGGAGCGGCTTTATCACCCTATTAAAGACTATCTTTCCGAATTGAAGTGGGACGGCGTTCCCCGCCTTGACACTCTTTTGATAGACTATCTCGGCGCTGATGATTCGGAGTATGTCCGTGCGGTCACAAGAAAAACGCTTGTCGCCGCAGTCGCGAGGATTTTTAGACCCGGCACGAAATTCGACTCCATTCTTGTTCTTAATGGAGAGCAGGGTCTTGGCAAGTCCACCCTTTTCTCGCTTTTGGGAAAGCAGTGGTTTTCCGATTCGCTGTCCATATCCGACATGAAAGATAAGACCGCGTCCGAAAAGCTGCAGGGATATTGGATTTTGGAGATAAGCGAACTCAACGGAATAAAGAAAGTTGACGTTGAGGTCGTGAAGTCTTTTATTACCCGCACGGATGACAAATTTCGTCAGGCTTACGGCGTTACGGTCGAAAGCCATCCGCGCTCATGCATCATCGTCGGCACCACAAACAGCGATGGCGGCTTTTTGCGGGACATAACCGGGAACCGACGCTTTTGGCCGGTTCGGGTATCCGGCAAGGGCAAATATCACCCGTGGGAGCTTACCGAGGTCGACCAGGTCTGGGCGGAGGCGTTGCAAAGGTATAAAGACGGAGAAGAACTGTTTCTTAAGGGCAAGCTTGCCGGAGAGGCGCATAATCATCAGCTTGAGGCTATGGAAACGGACGCGAGAGAGGGCATCGTTCAGGATTACCTTGACAGGCTTTTGCCGGAGGATTGGGATAGCTATGACCTGTATCAGCGCCGCAGTTTTCTTAACGGGTCGGAGTTTGGAGAATGTCCGCAAAAAGGCACTGTCAAAAGAACAAGGGTATGCGTTATGGAGATATGGTGCGAGTGCTTCGGAAAGCCGAGGGAGGCTCTTAAGAAAACCGACGCCTATGAGATTGAGGGCATTCTTTTCAAACTCGGAAACTGGGCAAAGTATGACGGCAACGGCTCGTCTAAACTCAGAGTGCCCGGCTACGGAGTGCAAAAGACCTATGTCCGTGTTGCCGATGAAAAGAGGGAAAAGCCATGAAATGTTTCCGAGCGTTTACGATGTTTCCGATTTTTCGTTTTTTCGGAAACACCCCAAGCCCCCGCACGGTAGTGTTCTTTGCAGCTTTGTTTCCGATGTTTCCGATTGCCTTATTAAAAGCTGTGTATAAAGGAAAAAGAGGTCGAAAACACGCATATACGCGTATATACGCAATAAGTGTTTCAACCCCATCGGAAACGGCAATCGGAAACAGGAGGTAGAGCATGAGAGAAAAAGAGATAGAGAAAAAGCTCGTCAAAGCCGTAAAGGAGAGAAAGGGAATGGCTCTTAAATTCATCTGTCCCGGTCTTGACGGAGTACCTGACCGCCTGATCCTTATGCCGAAAGGCAGAATGGCGTTTATAGAGCTTAAAGCAGGAGGAAAACCTCTGCGGCCGATACAGCAGCGTCGAAAAAGGCAGATAGAATCTTTAGGATTTAAAGTTTTCCGCCTTGACGACGCGGAAAAGATAGGAGGAGTTCTTAATGAAATACAGTCCGCATGACTACCAGAAATACGCCACAGACTTCATATTGACCCACCCTATATCCGCCATTCTTTTGGACATGGGTCTTGGCAAAAGCGTTATAACTCTGACCGCTCTTTACGACCTCTGCCTTGACAGCTTTCTTGTGAGGAAGGTCCTCATAATCGCTCCCCTGAGAGTCGCCAGAGATACATGGCCTACCGAAATAAAAAAGTGGGATCACTTAAGAGGTCTTACATATTCCGTAGCGGTAGGAACCGCAGAAGAACGAAAAGCGGCTCTGCTGCAGAGGGTCAGCCTTTACATCATCAATCGGGAGAACTTACAGTGGCTTATAGAGGAAAGCGGTCTTGGGTTTGACTATGACATGGTAGTTATTGATGAACTGTCGTCGTTTAAAAGCTATCAGGCAAAAAGGTTCAGGAGCTTTCTGAAAGTCAGACCCCTTGTAAAGCGAATAGTCGGACTGACGGGAACGCCTTCGTCAAACGGACTTATGGACTTATGGGCGGAATTCAGAGTTTTGGACTACGGCGAGAGATTGGGAAGATACATCACCCGCTACCGAAACAGGTTCTTCACCCCTGATAAAAGAAACGGTCAGATAATTTTTTCATATAAACCGCTTCCGGGCGCGGAAGAGCAAATATACAAAGCCATATCCGATATAACCATTTCCATGAAAGCCGCCGACCATCTTCAAATGCCGGAATGCGTCTTAAATGAGGTCAAAGTCAGGCTCTCGGAAAAAGAGAAGAAAATGTATGATTCTTTGAAATCCAAGCTCGTCATCTCCCTTAACGGAGAGGAAATAGACGCACTGAACGCAGCCGCTCTTGCGGGAAAGCTATCACAGATGGCGAACGGTGCTGTTTACGGAGAAGATAAAAAAGTATTTCCATTCCATGAACGAAAGCTCGACGCGCTTGAGGATTTGATAGAATCGGCAAACGGAAAACCCGTGCTTGTGGCTTACTGGTTTCAGCACGACCTGCAGAGGATAGAAAACCGACTGCACAAACTCCACATTCCCTTTTCCACTCTTAACGACTCCGTCAGTATAGAAAGGTGGAACTCGGGAGAATTGCCGGTCGCGCTTATCCATCCCGCTTCTGCCGGACATGGTTTGAATCTTCAGTCAGGCGGCTCGACGCTTATATGGTTCGGACTGACGTGGTCGCTTGAGCTGTATCAACAGACGAACGCGAGATTATGGCGGCAAGGTCAGAAGTCGGACACGGTAGTCATTCATCACATAATTTCGGAGGGAACCATAGACGAAAGGATAATGGCGGCTCTTCGCAGCAAAGAAAAAACGCAGACCGCGCTGATCGACGCGGTGAAAGCAGACCTGGAGGTGTCAAAATGACAGCAAAAGAATATTTAGGTCAGGCATACCGCCTTGACCAGAGAATCAACAGCAAAATAGAACAGGTCGCCTCTCTTAACGACCTCGCCCATAAATGCACCCTCACCCTTACCGGAATGCCGCGAAATCCTAACCGGGCGACATCGCGAATGGAGGACGCGATAGAAAAAATAGTTGACCTCCAAGCAGAAATAAACAGGGATATAGACAGGCTCGTAGACCTGAAGCGGGAAATGGTAAAGGTTATAAAAGCCGTGGATAATCTTGAATATCAGACGCTTTTGGAAAAGAGATACCTTTGCTTCAAGCAATGGGAAGAGATAGCGGTGGATATGGGCTACGGCATCGACAACATCTTCAAGATGCATAAAAAGGCGTTGGATTGTGTGTCTGTTCCCGCATAAACCCGCGATAATTCTTGACTTATTATGTTTTATGATATATACTCATATTGACTACTTCAAAAGGGCGTGATTATCATTAACCAGAATGCAGATATTTTTATTGAGAAGTACAAGAAATTTGAAAATCTTGCAAGAACAGTCTACAAAATCGACGATGCCGAATCTATACCATATGAACTTTGCAAACAGAAGAGATTTCGGAATCATGAGGCTACCATAAAATATTGCCAAAATATAAGAAACTTTCTCCAGCACAATCCGAAATATAATGGGGAGAACATAGTTTATCTTAATGACCCGGCGATTGATATGGTGGACGAGCTTATAAAAATAGTTGAAAACCGTCCCAAGTGTAAGGACATAGCTATTTTGGACAAGAACGTCTATAAGCGGACAAAAACCGATAGGGTGAAAGAAGCGATGTCTGCGATGAGGGCTAATGTTTACACCCATGTTCCAATCGTAAACTCGGACAACATTGTCGAGGGTGTATTTGATGAAAACTCGGTTTTCAATTACCTCGCAGCCGAAGAAATCGCCTGTATAGACGATGACCTGACTTTCGAGCAAATGAAAGACTACATTTCTTTGAACAACCGTGAAATGGAAGAATTCATATTTGTAAAAGCCAGCCTGTACGTTGATGACCTTGAAAAGAAATTTGAAGAAGCCACCGACAAAGGCAAGCGAATCGGCATGGCGTTCATAACGGTCAGCGGAAAGGCTGACTCTCCTCTTGTGGGGATCATAACTCCTTGGGATATACTCGGCGCATAAATTTAAAGGCCTTGAAAGGGATTATCGCTCCGTTTCAAGGCCTTTTCTATTATAGATTTTTTGATTCGCGGCTTTTCTTGTTATGGGATTCAACCCGTTCCAAGAACCGCGCTTTGATTGGTTTAGCTCTCTTTGCTTCTTTTTGGAGAGCTTTTCGTAGGGTATGAAGTTGTTCATGATACTACCTCCGTAATAAAAGCCTCAAGTGAACGAGGCTTTTTGATTTACTGCAATTTTTGTATAAGTGAATGATCCAAACTCAACAGATACAGAAGATTCCTTGCTGTTGGTGAAGGATTGGATCTGCCGGCTTCCCATGATTCCACAGTTCTCGGAGACACTCCGAGAATTTTGGCAAATGATTTTTGTGTCATGTTCATAGCTTTTCTTTCGGCTGCAATGTCAATAGCAGGGAGATTTCTTTTGCGTACGATTGTAGCTGCCTTAGCCTCACCCTTTTCGTAAGCGAGGGCTTCCTCAAGACCTGCCATGATACCCGAAAAGAAATCGGTGTTTTTAAAGTTCTGCTCAATCTCTTCAGCAGAAAGTGAACTGGTCAATATGCGTTCGCTCATACGGTTACTCCTTCTTGATTTCTTCAACCATTTTCCGAATAATATTTTTCTGTTCTGATGTTAGGGTTTCCTGAACATTCTTAGGATATGCAAAAAGCAAGTACAGACGTTCTTTTTCAAATACGTCAAGGTAAATTACCCGTCCGCCGCCGCTTTTTCCACGGTTATCATATAACTGGATTCGCAGTTTTCTTGCCCCGCCGGTGCCTTCAATTACAGCTCCCCGTTGAGGATTCTCAAGCAGCAATTCTTCAAGTATCAGTAAATCGTCGTCCGTCAACCCCATTGCTTTCCAGCATTGACGAAACGGCGAAGTGTAGACGAACATTCGATTCATTAGTCTTGCCTCGCCTCCTCGATATTATTATATACGATTTTTTCGTAGTTGTCAATAGGACGTAATCAATTTCTTATCGTAAATACGCAAAACCTTACAGTAAAATCCATTGAATTACATCATAGGAGTATGGTATCATTAAAATAGAAAAATAAGATGAAAGCTCTCGGAGGGTTTCCTTTGGGAGTTTTTTCATGTCCAATCGAGGTGAACACCATGCCCAAAAAGCCAAAGCGACCCTGCTCCTACCCCGGCTGCCCAAGGCTGACCGACGGAAGATACTGTGAGGAACACGCCAAGCTGGAAGCCAAACGCTACGAGAAGTACGACCGCAATCCGGCTGTGCGCCGCCGCTACGGCAGAGCGTGGAAAAGAATACGCGACAGATATATTTCGGCTCACCCTTTATGCGAGGAGTGCCTCAAGACCGGTCGGTACACTCCCTCCGAGGAAGTGCATCACAAGCTGCCCCTTTCACAAGGCGGCACACACGCAGAGTCGAATCTTATGGCACTCTGCAAACCATGCCACTCTCGGATAACCGCCGAGATGGACGACCGCTGGCATAGAAAAAGACAGTAGGGGCGGTCTGAATCTCTGCAGCTTTTTAGCTGCGCAACGGGCGTGGGTTTTCACACGCTAAAAAAGCGAAATCAAACGGGGAATAGACCCCCGGTACGGAAAAGGAGGCGTTTCATGGCTAAGGACGGTACCGCGAGAGGCGGAGCGAGAGCCGGCAGCGGACGCAAATCTAAAGCACTCGCGGAGAAAATTGAAAACGGCAACCCCGGCGGGAGAAAGCTGACGGTCATGGAGCTGCCGCCCACCGCGGATTTATCCGGTGAGGATATGCCGGAGGTAAAAGACTATATGCTTGACCGCCAGAAGAACGGCGGCGAGCTTGACGCTGCTGAAGTATTTAAGGAAACCTGGGAATGGCTCAGGGAAAGAGGCTGCGAAAAACTCGTAAGCACGCAATTGGTGCGAAACTACGCCATGAGCGTTTCACGGTGGATACAGTGTGAACACGCAATATCCGAATACGGTTTCTTGGCAAAGCACCCGACCACGGGTCAGGCAATCGCAAGCCCGTATGTGTCCATGAGCCAAAACTATATGAAACAGGTCAACAACCTTTGGTATCAGATTTTCCAGGTAGTAAAGGAAAACTGCGCTGAGGAATACACTGGCGGCACTCCGCAAGACAACGTCATGGAGCGGCTTTTACGCTCAAGGAAAGGAACGAACTGATATGTTTGAAAAAGTAAATCCCAATCACCCGGATAAGATCGCAGACCGCATAGCCGGAGCAATAGTTGACCTCGCGTATGAAATCGAGGAAAGCCCTAAGATAGCGATCGAGGTCCTCGTCGGGCATAACACATCTCATGTTATAATCGAAACGTCCGCGCCTTTGGACAGAGCAAAAATAGGTGCTGCGATCCACCGAATAGCCGGGCGAACCGCGTGTATCATAACCGTCTGCCCTCAGGACAAACATCTCGCTGAGAATCAGTCTGAGGGGTTCAGATGCGGAGATAACGGAATATTCCTCGGCACACCTGTTACCGACGAACAGCGCAAGCTTTCAAAAATAGCTCATGAGATATATACTAAATACCCATATGATGGAAAATACATAATCGACGGCGACAGGCTTATTATCTGCCAGAGCAATGCAAATACCGAAGAGTTGAAAACCCTGTACCCCGGAGCGGTCATCAACCCGCTCGGCGATTGGGTCGGCGGCATCAACGTAGATACCGGAGCGGTAAACCGCAAGCTCGGCAGCGACATGGCGGATTCCGTCACCGGCGGCGGACTTCACGGCAAAGACCTCTCGAAAGCTGATGTCAGCGTGAATATCTACGCATGGCTAAAGGCGCAGGAAACCGGAAAGCCTGTAAAGCTTTGCTGCGCCATCGGAGATGATACGGTTGACGGAAAGCCGTACTCCGAAATCGTATCCGCGGCAAGAGATTATATACGCTCGGTCGGCGGTTTTGAGAAGTTTGCGGAATGGGGGTTTGTCTGATGAAAACTACCACGGATATGCAGCTTGTGCCTATCGCAAAGCTTATCCCATATGTGAATAACGCAAGAACGCACTCCCCCGAGCAGATAACCAAGCTGCGTTCATCTCTGCGGGAATTCGGATTCGTAAACCCTGTCATCATCGACAGAGATTACAACGTCATAGCGGGACACGGCAGAATCGCCGCCGCAAAAGAAGAAGGCATTTCGGAAGTCCCTTGTGTGTTTGTAGACCATCTGACAGAGGCGCAGAAGAAAGCTTACATCTTAGCGGACAACCGCATGGCGATGGACGCCGGCTGGGACGAGGAGCTGCTGAGAGTGGAAATAGAATCCCTCAAGGGCATGGACTTTGACGTATCATTAACGGGGTTCGATGAAAAGGAAATATCCGACCTGTTCAAAGACGAAACCTCCTCGGATATAAAGGACGACGATTACGACCTTTCAGCCGCTTTGGAAAAGGCGGCTTTTGTTATGCGCAGAGATATATGGACAGTCGGCAGGCACAAGCTGATGTGCGGCGACGCGACGAACCCGGGCGATGTGTCCGCCCTTATGGGAGATACCAAGGCGAACCTTATTCTGACCGATCCGCCTTACGGTGTATCTTTCAAAAGCTCAAGCGGTCTGACCATTCAGAACGACAGCATGAAAGACGAGGAGTTTTACAACTTTCTGCTCTCTTCGTTCAAGAATATGGCAGACCATCTTGAAAAAGGCGGCGCTGCTTATGTATTCCACGCGGACACCGAAGGATTGAATTTCCGCAAAGCATTTATTGACGCGGGATTTCATCTCGCGGGCTGCTGTATCTGGGTAAAGGACAGTCTGGTTCTCGGACGATCAGACTATCAGTGGCAGCACGAGCCGGTGCTTTACGGCTTTATGCAGAACGGAAAACACAAGTGGTATTCCGACCGCAAGCAGACGACCATCTGGAACTTTGCGAAACCGAAGAGGAACGCCAATCACCCGACGTCAAAACCGCTCGATCTGCTCGGCTACCCTATCGGCAACTCCACGCAGGAGAACGCCGTGATCATAGATACATTCGGCGGTAGCGGCTCCACGCTTATGGCTTGTGAGCAGATGAATCGAATCTGCTATACGATGGAGCTGGACGAAAAATATGCTTCCGTTATCTTGAGAAGATATGTTGAGGACACCGGAAATGCCGACGGAGTGTATGTCATGCGAAACGGAGAGAGGATTCCCTACTCCGACCTTGTGAAAGAGGTGGAGGGCAAAAATGGATAAGCCGCAGATACACGTCGTTTCCCTATCCGGCGGCAAGGACTCAACCGCTATGCTGCTCCGAATGCTCGAAGAAAAAATGCCGGTGGACATTATACTGTTCTGCGATACGGGACTTGAGTTTCCCGAATTGTATGAACATCTGGATAAAATCGAACGAAATACCGGTCTGAAAGTTACACGGATCAAAGCTCCGCACAGCTATGAATACTATTTTTCCGAAGTGGAAATCAAGAGGAAAAGAAGTACAGTATTCAGCGAAAAGTACGGTGTTGAACATAACGGATATGGCTGGGCGGGTCCGAAGATGAGATGGTGTACCGAGGTCCTTAAAACCCGTCCGAGGGAACGTTTTCTTTCCGAACTTCGACAGAAGTACGATGTTATAGAATATGTAGGACTTGCGGCCGACGAGCAATTTCGCCTTGAGCGGAAGTGCAATCAGCGCAGTAACTGCCGCCACCCACTCGTCGATTGGAACATGACCGAAAGAGACTGTCTGAATTATTGCTTGGAGCGTGGATATGACTGGGGCGGTCTTTATGAAAAAATGCGGCGTGTATCTTGTTGGTGCTGTCCCCTCCAATCTCTTAAAGAGCTGCGCGTTCTTTATAAGGATTATCCGCAGCTGTGGTCAACGCTGAAACGATGGGATAAAATGACATGGCGAAATTTCCGAGCGGACTATTCCGTCGAGGACCTTGAAAAACGCTTTGACTTAGAAAAAGAGTGGCTGGAATTGGGAAAAGACATTAAAAGTAAGGAGTTCTATGCCGCGCTGAAAGAAAGGCTGAGGACTGATGACGAAAGATGATATAACGGTTCGCGGCTTTCTGCCCGACGGTGATTCGATTACAAAACTAAGCCGTTTCTGGTCGATGTCAAACAGTAGGACGTTTTTAATTCCTCCTATCCGAGAATTTGTCGAACGCCATATTACAGGCTCGAAGGTCATCGTTGACCCGTTTGCCAACGAGAGCAGATACGGAACAATAACAAACGACCTTAATCCCGCTTTTGACACAGACTGCCACATGGACGCTCTTGATTTTCTCAGAACAATTCCGAGCCGCTCAGCCGATGCAGTTCTGTACGACCCTCCGTATTCGCTGCGACAGGTCGTTGAGTGTTATAAGGGCGTTGGAATGCAAATCACTCAAGAAAAAACACAGAGTTCATGGAGAGCCAGACATCTTGACGAAATATCGAGAATCCTTAAGCCGGGTGGTAAATGCTTATGCTTCGGTTGGAACAGCAACGGAGTAGGCAAAAAGAGAGGCTTCGAGATGATTGAAGTCATGCTTGTTGCCCACGGCGGAAGCAAGAATGACACAATATGTACAGCAGAGGTAAAGTTATGAGCAATAACTGTTTGACCCTCGGCAGCCTGTTCGACGGCTCCGGGGGATTTTTACTCGGAGGACTGCTCTCGGGAATCAAGCCTGTTTGGAAGTCCGAGATAGAGCCGTTTCCCATAGCGGTCACTAATAAGCGGTTTCCCGATGTTAAACATTACGGCGACGTTTCCAGGCTGAACGGTGCGGAGATAGAACCCGTGGATATTATCACGTTCGGCAGTCCTTGTCAGGATATGAGCATTGCCGGGAAAAGAGCCGGACTTGACGGTTCACGAAGCAATCTTTTTTATGAGGCAATAAGAATTGTAAAGGAAATGAGGTGTGCCACCGATGGCAAATATCCGAGATTCATCTGTTGGGAGAACGTCCTCGGAGCTTTCTCCTCAAACGGCGGCGAGGACTTCAAAGCGGTCCTCGAAAGCGTCTGCTCCGTCAAAGGAGATAAAACAGATATTCCTCGACCTAAGAAATGGCCAAACGCGGGAGAAATCGTGGCAGACGATTACTCAGTCGCATGGAGGGTACTTGATGCGCAGTACTGGGGAGTTCCCCAACGAAGAAAACGTATCTTCCTTGTCGCAGATTTTGCAGCCGACAGTGCCGGAAGGATATTATTTGAGTCCGAAGGCTTGTCGGGGTATTCTGCGGAGAGCTTCCGATCGTGGCAAAGAACTGCCAACGGTGCTGCGGCTTGCTCTGGAGCGGCAGGCAGCGTCTGCCTGAATGAACAAGGAGGAATCCGCATGGACGTTTCGCAGGACATGGTTGGAACGCTCCGTGCGGAGGTCCACGGTCATTACCCTGCGTAGTTGACGCGGCGGGATTCTGCACGGAACATTCCGCAAAGAGCCGCTCGATAGGATTTGAAAATGAAAAATCCCCAACGCTCCGAGCAGGAGTTGTGCCTGCGGCCATTTATGAGAACCATAGTCAGGACACGAGATACACAGGTCCTTTGGACGTGGCTCCTACCGTTTCTTCCACCTACGGAATGGGAGGCAATAATCAGCCTTTCGTGGTCGAAAACACGGAGTGCTTTGATGTTCGGTTCACCTCCGAAGAAACTCGGAACGCAAGGCAGAACTGTTACAAGACGGATACATCACGGACCATTGACACAGGCGGGAACGCTCCGGACTCCAATCAAGGCGGCGTCGCAGTTGTGTTCGGTATCTGTTCCAAGGACAGTAACGCCATGAAATCAGATAATCCGCACAGCGGATTTTACAAAGCCGAAACTGCGAGAACGCTTGACGCTAACGGAGGAAATCCGTCTTGCAATCAAGGCGGCATGGCTGTTGTAGAGGGTAACGGAACAAGACCTTCGCACAAGGGCGACGGCTATAAAGAGAGCGACATAATGTATACGCTAAACGCGACGGAGCAGC
>CANQOC010000002.1 GCA_947625375.1 uncultured Clostridia bacterium
AGTAATTCAAGATTGCTTGTAGATACAAACGTCCCTATTCCTACTTGACTTACAATAAATCCCTCTTGCTCTAATTCCTCATATACCCGTCGAATTGTTAGGACGCTAACTTTCAAAGTATCAGCAAAGGCACGAATAGAGGGAAGCGCGTCCCCCTCAACTAATTCTTCCTTGAGAATGGCGTCTTTGATTTGGTCTTTTATCTGTTGGTATAAGGGAGTGTCAGAAGTATTTGAGATTAGTATCTTCACAAAGTCCCTCGCTCCTTTCTTATGATGTGATGTAACCACATACACATTATAATCATTAGGCACATTCTTGTCAATAGGCTTTTGAAATTTTATTTTCCTTTATAAGAGCTTGGAATAGCGTGGGCGGCTTCTATATTAGTCTTGTTTGTAGCGCCTCTTTACCGTAGATGAGCATTAGATTGAGTGAGATGAGAAAACATAAGAAGTCAAAAATTTACCGTTCTCACTGTGCCGAACAGGTCAAGTCGTCATTCGGGCAAGCCCACCTTGCTGCGACAAAAAAGTGTTCGATTCCCTGCCTGCGGTTCTTAATTTATTATTACTCAAACATAAAAATCGACCCTTGCCCCATTTTAGTGTGCAAGAGCCGAGACGGTTTGTATGGTTGTTTTTGATTGTAAGCGTGGGAAATGGGTTAGGATCTTTAAGTGTGGGGAACACCCCTCCCACATGGGAGGGGGTCTGTACGTCAAAGTTTAGATGGCCGCCTACCGGCGGGGGAAATTTGTAGCAGCGCCGCACACCGCTAATAAGGTGTCCGCCGATGGCGGACGCTAATCACGTCACCTTGACGGTGACGCGATTACGCCATATCCCCCACCCCTGCCCCTCCCCGGCGGGGAGGGGTGTTTGGCGCCCAGAAATCAAGTAGAGTTGGACGTTAAAGTAGCTCCCGCTCCGGCGCAGCCCTGCGCGCGAAGCGCGCAAACGAAAAGAGCATAAAAACTCCCGCCGGAGTTTTTATGCTCTTTTTGTTTCGGCAGCCTTCGGCTGCCGCGGACTGCGTCCTCAAAGGAGCTGAAACTGTAGCTATGCGTGCCCCCTTTCCATGTGGAAAGGGGGCACGGGGATAGGAGTCTAATAATAGCATGAGCGAAGCGAATACCTTATAAAAAGTCGGACGCAGATATAATTTTCCTATTACGCTCGCAAGTTTCCTCTATACCCCTCCCCTTGAGGGGAGGGTCGGGGCGGGGTGACTTTAAATAGCATGAGCGCAGCGAATTCCTTATAGCAAGGCGGGTTGCCGCACACATGTTTTATTAAACTTGTGCAAGTTTCCTTTCAAATCTCCCTCCCCACGAGGGGAGGGTCGGGGTAGGGTGACTAAAGATAGCATGAGCGAAGCGAATTCCTTTTTATCAGGGTGCAGTGCCCCTGAAGTTTTATTTAACTCTCTCCCCCGCCAAAAAAGCAGAGTCTCCTCTGCTTTCCTTACTTTTCAATTCTCCAGTCAATCGGCGGGATTTCGTTCTCGACGAGAAACTTGTTGACCCGCGAAAAGACCCGCGAGCCGAAGAAGCCGCCGTATGCCGACAGCGGACTCGGGTGCGCGGACTCAAAAATCCCGTGAATCGGGTTCGTTATGTATGCCTTCTTCGAGCGCGCGTTCGCCCCCCAGAGGATAAACGCAATCGGGGTCGTCCGCTCGTTAAGCTTTCTTATGACCGCGTCGGTAAAGCTCTCCCAGCCCATGCCCTTGTGGGAATTCGCGCTCCCCCGCCGAACGGTCAGGACAGCGTTCATCATCAGCACCCCCTGCTCCGCCCAAGGCGTAAGGTCTCCCGACGACGCCGGAGAAATCCCGAGGTCGCTCTCGAGCTCCTTATAGATGTTCACAAGCGACGGCGGAAGCTCGGTCCCCTTTTTGACGGAAAAGCTAAGTCCGTGCGCCTGCCCCGGTTCGTGATAAGGGTCCTGTCCGAAAATCACCGCTTTTACGGACGAATAGGGCGTCAGCTTCAGCGCGTTGAATATGTCGTACATGTCGGGGTATATGCTGCGGGTGGAATATTCCGTCTTGAGGAATTCGCGCAGCTTTTGGTAATACGGCTTTTCAAATTCGGCGCCGATAATGCCGTCCCAGTCGTTGCCAATCGTAACCATATCAGCTTAAAATTGCCGAAAACGAGGCGGCGACGATTCCGAGCAGCATCAGCGCGGCAATCGATATCACAAATATTCTTGCCAAAAGGGTCTTTTTCACAGGTATACCTCCAGAAGAAAAGCAAAAACAGTCCGCAGGACGCCGATGCGCTGCCCGATGCGGACTGTATAATGTCGGTGCCGGAATAAATCAGCCCAGATATGCCGACAGAACATTGACGACAAGGGCGACCACAAAGAAGACGAGGACGACAATCGAGGTTATTTTATTGATTTTTGCCTCGCGGGTGTTACCGCCGTTGCGCCCGAAGAACGAATCCGACGAGCCGCCGATTGCGGAATTGAGACCCGAGTTGTGCGTATCCGAAAAGAGGACCGCAAGGATTATCGCAACGCTCGCGATGACAAGAATTATCCCGCTGATGATGTTTACTGCTGTCATATTTATAATTCCTCCAGATAAAGTATTGCATCTTGCTTATTATAACACGGTTTTTTGCAAAATGCAATACTTTATTCAAAACTTTTGCTTAAAGCTTCCAGATGTTCTTGGCGTATTCGTCGACCGCCCTGTCGGCCGAGAAGACTCCGGCGTTGGCGATGTTCATAAGCGACATCGACTGCCACTTCGCGGTGTCGCGATAGATGGCGGACGCCTTGTTCTGTGCCTCACAGTATGCCTCGAAGTCGGCGAGGACCATATAGGGGTCGCTGAACTTGAGCGAATTGATGACGTCGTCGAACTTGTTTCCGCCGAAGCCGCTTCCGATGCGGTCAATAGCGGCCTTGACGACGGGGTCGCTGCTGTAGATATTCGCGGGGGCATACCCCTGTTTCCTCGCATTGACCTCGTCGGCGGTCATGCCGAAGTAGATGATATTGTCTTCGCCGACGACGTTGCCGATTTCGATGTTGGCGCCGTCGCGGGTGCCGAGGGTCACGGCGCCGTTGAGCATCAGCTTCATGTTGCCGGTGCCCGAAGCCTCGGTGCCGGCAAGCGAAATCTGTTCCGAAATCTCGGACGCGGGCATCAGAATCTCGGTGAGCGAGACGTTATAGTTTTCGAGGAAGACGACGTTGAGCTTTTCGCGAATCTTCGGGTTCTTCCGGATTTCCTCGCCGAGCGTCCAGATGAGCTTTATAATCTGTTTCGCGAGATAGTATCCCGGGGCGGCCTTTGCGGCAAAGATATATGTCTTCGGGACAACATCGGCGTTCGGGTTCTCAAGGAGATAGTTGTATTCCGAGACGATGTGAAGCGCGTTGAGGTGCTGCCTCTTGTATTCGTGGAGGCGCTTGACCTGTACGTCGAAGAGGGTGTTCGGGTCGATGGCGACTCCGAAGGACGACTTGACGTATTTCGCGAAAGCGGTCTTGTTGCTCAGCTTTATCTCAGCGAGGCGCTTAAGGACCTCGGGGTCGTCCCTGAACTTTTCGAGTTTCTTAAGGTTGGTGGCGTTCTTTCTGTATGTCTTTCCGATAGTGTCGTCAAGGAGGTCGCAAAGCGGCTTATTCGACTGACACAGCCAGCGGCGGTACGCGATGCCGTTGGTGACGTTGGTGAACTTCTGCGGTGAATTTCTGTATTCGTCGTTAAAGACGGAATCCTTTATGATTTCGGAGTGAATCACCGAAACGCCGTTGACGTGATGAGAGGCGCAGACACAGAGCTTCGCCATATGAACCTGTCCCCCGGAGATAATCGACATGCGGTTGACGAGATTCGAGTCGTGATATTTCTCCCAGAGCTCGCCGCAGTAGCGGTTATTTATCTCGACGATAATCGAATAGACTCTCGGGACAATCGTCTGCAGGAGGTTGGTGTTCCACTTTTCGAGCGCTTCGGCCATGACCGTGTGGTTGGTGTATGCAAAGCAGCGCGAGACGATGCTCCATGCGGCGTCCCAGCCGTATCCGCAGTCGTCGAGCAGGACTCTCATAAGCTCGGGGATTGCGAGGGTCGGGTGGGTGTCGTTTATCTGTATCGCGACCTTGTCGGCAAGGTTGTCCAATGTGCCGTAAGTCGCCATGTGGTGGTTGACGATGTCGCCGATTGACGCCGCGCACATGAAGTATTGCTGTCTCAGCCTCAGCGACTGCCCCTCAAGGTGATTGTCGTTCGGGTAGAGGACCTTGGATATCGCCTGTGCGACAATATTCTGTCCGAGCGCCTTTTCATAGTTGCCCGAGTTGAACATATTCATGTCGAAAGCGGGACTCTCGGCCTTCCAGAGCCTCAGCTTCGAGACGGCGTCGGAGTCATATCCCGTGACAAACATGTCATAGGGGACCGCCATGACGGTGGTGTAGTTGTCGTGGGTGACGTGATGATACTGCTGGTCCCAGTATTCGCGGAGGGTGCCGTCGAAGTGCACCTCAATCTGCTGCTCTCTGCGCGGCACAAGCCAGCAGGAGCCGCCGGGGAGCCAGTTGTCGGGAAGCTCAACCTGCCACCCGTCCTCAATTTTCTGTCTGAATATGCCGTATTCATAGAGGATTGAGTAGCCGGTAGCGGGATAGCCGTCGGTCGCGAGGCCGTCGAGATAGCAGGCGGCAAGGCGGCCGAGACCGCCGTTTCCGAGTCCGGCGTCGGGCTCACATTCATAGAGAGAGCTGAGCTTTACGCCGAAGTCCTTGAGCGCCTTTTCGGCGACGTCGGTCAGACCGAGGTTATAGAGGTTGGTCTTTAATGACCGGCCCATGAGGAATTCCATCGAGATGTAATAAACCTGTTTTTTACCGACGCTGTGAACGTGATTGGTATAGTGCCGGCGCTTTTCGACCATAATCGGCACCACAATCGACGCGAGCGCCTCATAGAACTGCTGGTCCGATGCGTTATCGGGGATGACGTCAAATTTGCTGCTCAGGACGCGCATCAGCGATTCCTTGAGCTCGTCTTTAGTAAGTAGTTTTTTTGTAGCCAAAGCAGTATTCTCCTCTTCAATTATTTCGCGGTGGTTCCTATATTATATAATAATAAGCCGAGATTGTCAAGTGCGGCGGCGGGCGTTGACGAAGAGGAAGAGGGGGGAATGACAGGGGCAGAGGAGAAGACAGAGGGCAGAGAGGCAGAGGACAGAAGATAGAGCCGTATGGAGCGGGCTATTGAGGCGAAGTGCGTCAGGAAACATAGTTATGCAGACGATGGCGTCAGACGGAGAAGAGTATAGCCGGGCATATCTTTGGGCACAGGCGGCGCGCTATGCCTTAAAGGAGTCCGCCTTTGGCGGACGCTCCTCGCGTCACTCGACCGTGACGTGTGTCGCCTGTTCCCCCACCCCCTGCCCCTCCCCGGCAGGGAGGGGTGTGCGAAGGACACTTGCGCAAGTATATTAAAAACATGAGCGGCGTCATACCTTGCTATAAGGTATTCGCTTCGCTCATGCTATCTTTAGACTCCCACCCCCTGCCCCCTCCCACATGGGAGGGGGACGCGGTGCTACTACTTTGCAGTGCCGCCTATCGGCGGAGGAAAATATGTGCGACGATATACGCTGTTAATAAGGAGTCCGCCTGCGGCGGACGGCTTATCGCGTCGCCTTAGCGGTGACGTGATTACGCCATATCCCCCTCCCCTGCCCCTCCCCGGCGGGGAGGGGGACGTGGAGGGCGTTTGCAAGTGCTACAGATTACCTGCAGAGGCGCCATACTGCCTATAATAAGGTATTCGCTCCGCTCATACTATTAGTCTCTCACCCCCTACCCCCTCCCACATGGGAGGGGGTTATGCGTCGCCAAAGTTTGGCGACGCCGCCTATTGGCGGGGGAAAATTGATTGGCAATACAACTTGCCCAAGGCGGCTCCTTTTGATTCTGTCTTCTGACTTCTCACATCTGTTCTCTGATAGGGCGCAGCCGCGGCAGCCGAAGGCGGTCGGAGGGGATAAAAGAAAAGCTCCGATAGGAGTTTTTCTTTTATCCCCTCGCGCGCGAAGCGCGCCGGCTGCGCCTGCATACGCTTGTTTTATAGCTGTTCACGCTTCGCAATCGTGAACGATTGATTGCTCGCGTTCACAGATAAAACAAGCGTATGCTCGGTGGGGCAATGCAGCAACGTAAGATAACGCGCCTCCCGCCTCCCGCGTCGAACACGCGCAAGCCTTGCCGGGAACATACTCCGTCTTGACGCCGCACTCATCACGCACAAAGGTCGGACTGACGTGGCAAAGCGGTTTAACGCTCGCACCGTAGCCGCCCGTCGGAGTACCGAAAAGCCTTTCCGAGCGCGTCCTTGTACGACGCCGCGCTCATCATGCACAAAGGCCGACTGACCCCGGAAAGCGGTTTAGCACCAACCCGCCGCAGTTTCCGAATTCTATCTTCTATCATCTAAACTCTATTCATCTGATTGACATTCCCGGAAAACGGTGATATTATTTAATCAGCACGTCGAAAGGAGACGAGATTATGATTAAAAAAACAGCCGCGGCGCTGGCAGCGGTCTGCCTGATGGCGGGTCTGTGCGGGTGCGCGGGCGGCAGCGGAGGAAGCGGAATGAAAAGCATCGACCTTAAAGAATCGAATTTCAAAGAGCTCGGACGCACCTATTATTCGGACGGGAAGATTTACTGTGCGCTGTCGGGGACGGGCGTTGAGTTCCGGTTCACCGGAAAGTCCTGCTCGGTGACCGTTGAGGGCGACGGCAACAGCTCCGACGCGGCGCAGGCGGACAATCACGCAAGAATCGCGATTTATGTGAACGGCGAGCGAACGATTGACGACATGGTCGACAACGCGACCGAGGTGTATGACGTCTTTAAAAGCGACGCCGACGATGACGTGACGGTCCGTGTCATCAAGCTCTCCGAGTCGCCGATGTCGACCGTCGCGATTTCGGACATATCCGTCGACGGAAGCGGCGTCGGTCCTACAGAGGACAGCGAGCGGCTCATCGAATTCGTCGGCGACTCAATCACCTGCGGCTACGGCATCGACGACGAGGACCGCAATCACCACTTTTCCACCAAAACCGAGGACGTCACCAAAACATATGCCTTCAAGACCGCCGAGGCGCTCGGCGCGGATTGGTCGATGGTGTCGTTCAGCGGCTACGGGGTGATTTCGGGGTACAGCGACGGCACGAAAAAGGTCTCCGAGCAGACCGTCCCGCAGTATTACGAAAAGCTTGGTTACTCATGGAGTCCGAACGGAAGCTTTGTCCCCGCAAACATTGATTGGGGATTTGGGCGCCTGCCCGACGCCGTCGTCATCAACCTCGGGACAAACGACGACAGCTACTGCAAGGGCGACCCGGCGAAATCCGCCGAATACCGCGACGAATACGTCAACCTTTTAAAGACCGTCAGGGAGCACAACCCGGACGCACAGATTTTCTGTACCCTCGGAATCATGGGCGCACAGAGCCTCTATCCCTATATTGAAGAGGCGGTCGCAGCCTATTCCGCCGAGACCGGCGACACAAAGGTCACCTGTATGCAGTTTGACGGTCAGCTCGAGTCCGACGGCATCGCCGCCGACTGGCACCCGACCGAGGCGACCCACGCCAAGGCCGCCGAGAAGCTGGAGGAGAAAATCCGGGAGACGATGGGGTGGTAAGTTGGAGGTTAGATGGTGGAGGATAGAGGATAGAAGTGCGTGAGGCGGGTGAGAGGGACTCGGAAAAATGTGCGGCAGAGAGACTTGATATAAGGAATTCGCTGCGCTCATGCTATTTTTAGACTCCTACCCCCTTTCCCCCTCCCACTTGGGAGGGGGTTCCGCATCGCTCCGGCTTCAGTTCCTATGAGGACGCCGTCCGCGGCAGCCGAAGCCTGCCGGAGTGGATAAAATGAAAACTCCGGGGGGAGTTTTCATTTTATTCCCTCGCGCGCAATGCGCGCCGGACTGCGCCTGAAGTGGGGCGGCGCCGCACTGCCTACAAAAAGGAATTCGCTGCGCTCATGCTATCTTTAGTCACCCTACCCCGACCCTCCCCTCGAGGGGAGTGGTACTTGGCAAGGAGGACACTTTTGAAGGTAAATTAAAAGCATGAGCAGCGTCATACCTTGCTATAAGGAATTCGCTTCGCTCATGCTATTTTTAGACTCATATCCCTACCCCCTTCCACATGGGAGGGGGTTCGCATCGCTAAGGGCAGGAGTGCCGCCTGACGGCGGGGAAAACGTGGCGTGGCGCCATGCCTTGCATAAGGCGTCCTTTTGCAGAGGACGTCGAAATGCGTCACCTTTGCGGTGACATGCTATTTTTTCTTCCACACCCCCTGCCCCCTCTCCCTCAGTGAGAGAGAGGGGGTTCCACCCCACACCCGGCCGTTCACGTTCGTGAACGGCGCGACCACTCCCCTCGAGGGGAGTGGTACTTGGCATGGAGGACACTTGCGCAGGTATATTAAAAGCATGGGCGGCGTCATACCTTGCTATAAGGAATTCGCTAACGCTCATGCTATTATAGTCTCCTATCCCCCTCTCCCCCTTTCCACATGGAAAGGGGGAACGCGTCGCCAAAGTTTGGCGAGCCGCCTGACGGCGGGGGAATTTGTACGGCATCATGCGTTGCTATAAGGTGTCGTTTTGTAACAAATGATAAATGCCTCATCTTTGATGTCTCACTATTCTTTTTTCTTCCACACCCCCAGTCCCCCTCTCCCTCAGGGAGAGGGGGTTCCACCCCACACCCGGCCGTTCACGTTCGTGAACAGCGCGACCACTCCCCTCAAGGGGAGTGGTACTTGGCATGGAGGACACTTGCGCAGGTATATTAAAAGCATGAGCGGCAACCTACCTTGCTATAAGGAGTCCGCCGATGGCGGACGGCTTATCGCGTCACCTTGACGGTGACTCGATTACGCCTGTTCCCCCACCCCTGCCCCTCCCCGGCGGGGAGGGGACGTGAAGGACACTTACGAGCATTATGGAAAATTGCAGCGGCGTCCTACCATGTTATAAGGTATTCGCTTCGCTCATACTATTTTAAGACTCCCACCCCCTGCCCCCTCCCACATGGGAGTGGGATTTGCGTTGCTAAGGGTAAACGTGCCGCCTGACGGCGGGGGGAATTGATTGGCAATACAACTTGCCCAAGGCGGCTCCTTTTAATTCTGTCTTCTGACTTCTCACATCTGTTCTCTGATAGGGCGCAGCCCGAGACCGCCAAAGGCGGTCTGAACGAAAATATCGGGAAAACTCCTTCCGGAGTTTTCCCATTTTTCGTTCGCGCGCTTCGCGCGCAGGACTGCGCCCGGTCCTGTCAGAGAGCAGAAGTCAGATTGTCAGATATCAGAAATCTATCTTCTATCCTCCAACCTCTATCTTCCACCTTCTACTCCCCCACCTTCCTGCTGTCGAGGTACTCATACCCCTTAAGGAAGCCGGCGAGCTCGGCGGCAATCTTCTTTACACCGCCGACCGAGTCGGACTCGATGTTGAGCGGCATCAGCGGCTCGTGGAGAGACAGCCTCAGAAGGAACCAGCCGTCGCCGTGCTCCTTGTCGAGATTGACGCGCACACCCTCATAGTTTGACGGCGCAAGGCTCCAGCCGGCGCGGGTCAGCGCGAGCGCGGTCAGGTCGTCGATAATCCTCTGCCCGTAAGGCTTGAAGTCCTCGAGCGAGAGGTTCATTCTGAACTCCGCGCTCTCGGCGGGTTCGCGGAGGGTCTCAATCAGCGACGCGAGCGTGTAACCCTCTTTTCTTGCGCGAGAAAGCTCGATGATGAGCTTTGTGACGATATACGCGCCGTCGTCGAGGAAGAAGTTTTCCTTGAATGCGCCGTGTCCCGAGGTCTCGATTGCCAAAAGGCTCTCGGTGCCCTCGGAATTAAGGCGGATTGCCTCGTTGATGACGTTGCGGTATCCGCGGCGGAAGCGGTGGTGCACCCCGCCCTTTTCGGCGATGAATTCGGCAAGACCCGACGACGTGACCGAGTCGGTGACGATGGTCGTTCCGGGGTGGTCCCTTAAAATCATCGCGGAAAGAATTGCAATAAGGCGGTTGCGGTTGAGCTCTCTCCCGCCGGGGAGGACGGCTCCGGCGCGGTCGACGTCGGTGTCGAAAATCACCCCGAGGTCGGCGTCAGACTGAATCACGGCCTCGGTAATCGACTCCATCGCCTCCTTGTTTTCGGGATTCGGAATGTGATTCGGGAAGCTTCCGTCCGGGTCGAGATAGCGCGAACCCGAAATATCCGCCCCGAGCGGCAGGAGCACCTTTTCGGCATAGAACCCGCCGGCGCCGTTTCCCGCGTCGACGACGATATGAAGACCGTCGAGCGGCTTATCGCTCCCCGCCGCCGCGCGAATCATGTCGGCAAGCCGCTTTGAATAGACGTCCATAAAGCTGTCCTTTGCAACACTGCCCTTTCCGAGACCGGTGTGCCTGTCCGATTCGGCGAGCTTAATCATCTGGGCGATGTCCGACGCCTCGACGCCGCCCTCGGGTGTGAAGAACTTATAGCCGTTGCGGTTATAGGGCAGGTGCGACGCCGTGACCATGACCGAGCCGTCGAACATATACCCCTCGGTCTTTGTGGTCATGAACATCGCCGGCGTCGACGCAAGGCCCATGTCGGTGACCTCGATTCCCTCGTCGGCAAGGGTCTCGGTCATCCACCCGAGAAGCCTTTCGCCCGAAAGGCGCGGGTCTCGCCCGACCGCCACGCGGAGGTTTTTCTTCCCCGTGCGGTCAAAAAGCCAGAGCGCGAATCCCCTTGCGATGTCGCGGCATGCCTTTTCGGTGAGGTTGACCTCCTGCCCCTCGACGCCCGCTATCGCGATTCCGCGGATATCGCTCTCGTTCCTGAGCTTTGAATAATTTTTTCCTGACATAATGTTCCCTCCTGTAAGATTGTCAGTATTATTGTAGCACGGTGGGCGGGAAAATGCAAGGAGAGGTTTAGGGGGATTTCTGAATTGTGATTTCTGATTTCTCAATTCTGTTCTCTGCCCTGTCTGCACTTTACCCAAATTTCCCCCTCAATTTCCCCTTAATATCGGTTATTTTCGTATTTGACATACTTTTAAAAGAGTGGTATGATTATCGGTGAAGTGCGCGGTGACGCGCTTATTTTCTCATGCAAGGATGTGCAGTATGTCTGAAACAAAATCATTCACCGCTTCGCTGAAGGCGTTCTTTTCGCCGAAGGACATGTCGGTCGGGAGTCCGGCGCTTAGAATCGCCGAATTCGCCATTCCGATGCTCATCGGAAACATCGCGCAGCAGCTTTATAACACCGTCGACACAATCGTCGTCGGAAACTATGTCGGCGACGGCGCAATCGCGGCGGTCGGCGGCGCGGCGCCGGTTCTTAACCTTATGCTCGCGCTGATGATAGGTCTTTCGACCGGCGTCGGAATTCTTGTGTCACAGTATTTCGGCGCGAAAAACCGCGAAATGCTCTCGACCGTAATCGGAAATTCAATCACCCTTACGGCCATCGGCTCCCTTATTATCATGGCAATCGGAAGCGTTATCACCTCGCCGCTCCTCACTCTTTTAAAGACCCCCGAGGGCGACATCTTCCGCTGGAGCCGTGACTACCTTTTGGTCTGTTTCATCGGAATCGTCGGAATGTTCTATTATAACATCCTCTCGGGAATCCTCCGCGGAATGGGCGACTCGATTTCGGCGCTCGGCTTCCTCCTCATCTCCGCCGTTCTCAATATTTTCCTCGACCTCCTCTTTGTCGCCGGCTTCGGACTCGAGGTCTTCGGCGTCGCCCTCGCGACCGTTATTTCACAGGGCGTGTCCGCAATCTGCTGCTACATAAAAATGCTCCATATGCGCGAGGTTTTCGACATTAAGCTCAAGTATTTCAAGATGACCTCAATCACCAAGGAGACCCTCCGCCTCGGAATCCCCTCCGGTCTTACACAGGCGATTTTCTCGGTCGCGATGCTCGTCGTACAGCGCCTCACCAACAGCTTCGGCGACGCCGTTATGGCGGCAAACGTCGTAGTTATGCGCGTCGACGGCTTTGCGATGATGCCGAACTTCTCGTTCGGACAGGCTATGACGATGTACACCGGACAGAACGTCGGCGCAAAGAAGTTTGACCGCCTTAAGAGCGGCACGGTACAGGGCACCGTCATGGCGGTGTCGGTGTCGGCGTTCTTCCTTGCGCTTATCCTCCTCTTCGGGCACCAGCTTATGGGCCTCTTCACCGACACCGAGTCGCTCATCGAGATGAGCTTCGGAATGATGTGTATTCTCGCGGTCGGATATGTCGCGATGGGCGTGACACAGTCGCTTGCGGGCGTAATGCGCGGCGCCGGCGACACGATGACCCCGATGTGGCTCTCGCTGTTGACGACCGTCGTGATGCGCGTCCCGCTCGCATATGCCATCGCCGAATTCACCAAGACCGAGGCACTGCCGCAGGGAGACTACCGCTGTATCCCGATATCCCTCCTCTGCTCTTGGATTTTCGGTATGCTTATCCACGTCGCCGCGTTTATGTCGGGAAGATGGAAAAAGCACCTTCTGGACTACTGATAAATTCACATATTCCGCCAAACCGTCCAACAGATAACGAAAGGAGATTATCATGAACATCAAAGAGCTCGGACATGTCGCGTTCAAGTGCCGCGACCTTAAAAAATCCGAGGCGTTTTATCGCGACGTCCTCGGCATGGAGCGCAAATTCGCGCTTAAATACGGCGACCGCCCCGAAGAAGAGCGCAAGGGAATCGACCCCGAGCGCGAATGGATTGTTTATATGAAGGTGAGCGAAAGGCTCTTCCTCGAGCTTTTTGACCCCGAGGGCGCGACAAAGGGCAATCCCCCGGATTGGGACAGCTTTAACTATCAGCACCTCGCGCTCATCGTCGACGATATACACGAGGCCGAGAAGTGCCTCTTGGAGCACGGCGCGCCGGTCGACTCTGCCCCCGTCCTCGGAATCGACAACACATGGCAGATGTGGTCACACGACCCCGACGGCAACAAAATCGAATTTATGCAGTATACCGACCGCTCGTATCAGCTCGTCGGGAGATAATTAAGATATTTTCCGAAAAATTTTGTGCAAAACGAAAAAAATCCTTGTAATTTGTCGGGATATGTGATAGGATATTTACATAGAATTTTCTAAGGAGGAAATATCATGGGAAAATTTGTCATTAAAACGACGTCCACCGGCGTAAAGTTCGACCTTAAGGCGAATAACGGCGAGGTTATCGCGACCAGCGAAGTCTATACCGCCGAGGCCGCCTGCCGCAACGGCATCGAAAGCGTCAGAAAGTGCTGTGAAGGCGGAATCGAGGACCAGACCGTCGAGGGTTACGAGACCCTTAAGCACCCGAAGTTCGAGGTCTATACCGACAAGGCCGGCGAGTATCGCTTCAGACTTAAGGCTCGCAACGGCGAAATCATCGCGACCAGCGAAGGATATAAGGCGAAGCCGAGCTGCCTCAACGGCATTGAGAGCGTAAAGAAAAACGCCCCCGACGCCGAAGTCGTCGAAGAGGCGAAGTAATTCAATAAGAATGCCCGAGGGAGCTCCTCGGGCGTTTTTTATCAGATTTTGACGATTTCGCCGTACTGCTCTTTTCCCGAGCCGACGGCGTTCGACTCGTCGGTGTCGATGTGCATCGCGGTGGCGTATGACGGACTTACGCGGCAGACGACGTCGCCGAGGATAGCGCTTCTTTCGGCGGTGTCAATCCTGACCCAGACCTCGTCCTTGTCCTTGACGCCGAGGGTGGCGGCGTCTTCGGGGGTGAGGTGAATATGTCTCTTCGCGATGATGACGCCCTCGCTGATTTCGATTTCGCCGCAGGGGCCGACGAGCTTACAGGGCGCGCTTCCGGCGAGGTCGCCCGATTCGCGGACGGGCGCGGTGATGCCGATTGAACGGGCGTCGGTGGCGGAGAGCTCGACCTGTGTCGCCTTGCGGCAAGGTCCGAGGATTGATACGTTGGGAAGCTCCTTTTTCGGTCCGACGACGGTTACTCTCTCTTCACAGGCAAACTGTCCCGGCTGGGAGAGGTCTTTTTTCTTGGTGAGGGTGGCGTTTTCGCCGAAGAGGATTTTAAGGTCCTGCTCGGTGACATGAACGTGTCTTGCTGATGTTTCAACGATGAATTTCATAATTTATGTCTCCTTTATCTCGTACTGTACTGCATCTACAGCGCTGTAATAAGAATAGCACAAGTCGGGGGAGATGTCAAGTTAGAAGACAGAGGTTAGAAGTCAGAGGGCAGAAGTTAGAGATTAGATGATAGAAGTTGGAGGATAGAGGTATGATTTTTGACCGTAGGAGCCCATCGGGGGTGCAAGGAGGACGATTGCGAAGGTATATTAAAAGCAAGATCGGTGATCTACCTTGTTATAAGGAATTCGCTGCGCGAATGCTATTTTAGCGCCCCACCCCGGCCCTCCCCGGAGGGGAGGGGGTGTGAAGGAAACTTAGTGACGATGTATAAGACTGAGAGCGCACCGCACTTCTTTAAAAGGTATTCGCTTCGCTCATACTATTTTAGTCACCCCACCCCGACCCGCCCCTCAAGGGGCGAGAGTCTGCACCACTAAAGCTTGGATTGCCGCCTATCGGCGGAGGGAAAATGGAGTGCCAACATGCCTTGCTATGATTCACGTTGCAACATATGCTAAACGCATCATCTTTGAGGTTTCTCCACTCTTTTTCTTCCACACCCCCTGCCCCCTCTCCACAGTGAGAGAGAGGGGGTTCCACCCCACACCCGGCCGTTCACGTTCGTGAACGGCGCGACCACTCCCCTCGAGGGGAGTGGTACCGGGCGGGGAAGGACACTTTGGCAGGTAATTAAAAGCATGAGCGGCGTCATACCTTGCTATAAGGTATTCGCTTTGCTCATGCTATTTTTAGACTCCTATCCCCCTGTCCCCCTTTCCACATGGAAAGGGGAACGCGTCGCTCTGGTTTCAGCTCCTCGGAAGGCGCAGTCCTGCGCGCTTTGCGCGCAAACGAAAATATCAGGAAAACTCCTGTCGGAGTTTTCCTGATTCTTTCGTTTCGGCAGCCTTCGGCTGCCGCGGACTGCGCCCTCACGTATCAGTGCTATCAAGCTTTAGATATGCAAACCCCTCCCCGACTGGGAGGCAAACGACGCAATACACTTTGATATAACTAATACTTTTAGTGAGCGTCGTTGTGTGTTTTGCATCGCTACACCGAAACTAAGTCAGTTAGGAAACAAGCGGGGGATATGGCGTAATCACGTCACCTCTAAGGTGACGCGATTAGCCGTCCGCCGCAGGCGGACTCCTTTTAAGCAAAGCATGACTCTGCACAACTTTTCCCCCGCCGTCAGGCGGCAATCCACCCCTTTGCTATGCAGAATCCCTTCCCATGTGGGAAGGGGGACAGGGGGATAGGAGTCTAAAAATAGCATGAGCGCAGCGAATACCTTATTATAGGTGGTAACGCGTCGCGCCAGTTTACCCCGCGCCAGCGGCAATCAAATTTTGCCGCCGCAACCCCCTCCCCGTCGGGGAGGGGCAGGGGAGGGGGAATGGGCGTAATCGCGTCACCGCTAAGGTGACGCGATTAGCCGTCCGCCGTTGGCAGACTCCTTAAAGAAAAGTGTAGCAACGCTTTCGCTTTATACAGCGTTACTTAGTTTCCTCCGCGCTCCCTCCCCTTCGGGGAGGGTCGGGGTGGGGCACTAAAATAGCATGAGCGCAGCGAATACCTTATTATAGGTGGTAACGCGTCGCGCCAGTTTACCCCGCGCCAGCGGCAATCAAATTTTGCCGCCGCAATCCCCTCCGCTCCCGGGAGGGTCGGTGTGTGGCACTAAAATAGCTTTCTCGCAGCGATTGCCTTATTTGCTTCTCCTCCCTTCCCTCTCCCACGCAAAAGCGGCAGAGCCTCTGCCCTGCCGCCAAAAGTTATCCTACCGCAGCGTAAATCACAAGCGTCAGCACGGCGATGCCGAGATACACCGCGCCGGCAAGCAACAGGCCGTCCGCGGGTTTGCGTGACGCTTCCTTGCGCTCACAGTATTTATAAAGGTCTTCCTTTTCGCCGCTCTTGAGCGCGGGAATAAAGGTCTGTAGCGTCGACTTTATCCCGAAACCCATGACGTCGAAGACGCCCTTGTTCCGTATCGCCTTGAGTCCGCCGACTCCGAGCAAGAACACCGACGGCACAAACGCCGCGTCGCAGAGACAATGAAGTATCAGAACCGCCCCAGTCTCAATCTCGGAGAAGCGCGAGAGATTCAGCGAAAATATCAGAACCGCGGCTATCCCGCCGGCAAAAAGCGACGCGAAAAAGCTCCTTCTGAGCTCAGACATTTTCCCCGAGCTCCTGCATGATTTTTGCGTACTCGGCGTCGTTGCACTGCACAAAATGCCCCGGGCGAACCTCGCGAAGCGAAGGCTTGTCGACCGAATAGTCGTGCTCCGCCAAGGGGTTGTACACAATCCTCTTCCTCGCCTTTTCATAAATCGGGTCGGGAAGCGGGATTGCCGAGAGAAGCGAGCGGGTATACGGGTGAAGCGGATGCGCGAAGAGCTCATCCGAGTCCGCAAGCTCGACCATCTTTCCGTAATACATGACGCCGATTCTGTCCGAGAAGTATTTTACAACCGAAAGGTCGTGCGCGATAAAGAGAATCGTCAGTCCGAAGCGGTCGCGAAGGTCGTTAAGAAGGTTTATGACCTGTGCCTGAACCGAAACGTCGAGCGCCGAAACCGGCTCGTCGGCGATGATGAGGTCGGGGTTCATGATGATTGACCTCGCGACGCCGATTCTCTGCCTCTGTCCGCCGGAAAATTCGTGCGGATAGCGCGAAGCGTGCTCCGGGACGAGACCGACGAGCTCGAGCATCTCATAGACCTTTTCGTCGATGACCTTTTTATTCCGCTCGCCCTGAATGATAAGTCCCTCGGCGATAATCTCGCGGACGGTCATACGCGGGTCGAGCGAGGCAATCGGGTCCTGGAAAATCATCTGTATCTGGGTGACGAGCTTTGTCCTTCTCGCCTTATAGACCTCGTCCTTATACTCTTTTAAAAGCTTATCCTTTTCGGCGCCCGAGGCCTTTTCGAGAAGCGGCTTATATTTCGCCTCAAGCTCGGCGACAAGCTTCTGTGAATACTCGCGGTCACAGTTCTTCTGGTCGTGCTTCGCCTCTTTGATGAGCTTTTTCTGCTCGGCGACGAATTCGTTGAGATTGGGAATCTTGTCTTCCTTCGCCTTCTTTATGGCGTCCTTATATGACTGCACGCCGGCGGCGATTCTCACGCCCTTGAAGTAGACGTTTCCCGAGGTGATGTTATAAAGCTTGATGATTGAGCGGCCGGTCGTCGTCTTTCCGCAGCCGGATTCGCCGACGAGACCGAAGACCTCGCCCTTTTTGATGTCAAAGCTGACGTCGTCGACGGCTTTGTTTACAAAGCTGCCGGATTTGAAATACTGACAAAGGTGCTCAACCCTGAGCAATGTCTCCTGATTACTCATTGCCGGTCGCCCTCCTCTCGTTCATTCTCCTGATTCTGTCGACAACGGCCTTCGGCGGGTCGACCTTCGGCGCGTCGGGGTGAAGCAGCCAAGTCGCGGCAAAGTGAGTGTCGCTGATTTGGAACATCGGCGGCTGACGCTCAAAGTCGATTGCCATCGCATAGCGGTTTCTCGGCGCAAACGCGTCTCCCTTCGGAGGATAAATCATGTTCGGCGGAGTACCCGGAATTGCCTCAAGCTTTTCGTCGGTGTCGAGGTCGGGCATCGAGCTCAGCAGCGCCCATGTATACGGGTGAGCCGAGTGATAGAAGATGTCCTCCGAGGTGCCGTATTCGACAATCTTTCCGGCATACATGACCGCGACTCTGTCCGCCATGTTCGCGACGACTCCGAGGTCGTGCGTGATGAATATAACCGAGAGCTTGCGCTCTTCCTTGAGGTTGTTGATGAGCTCGAGTATCTGTGCCTGAATGGTGACGTCGAGGGCAGTCGTCGGCTCGTCGCAGATAAGGATATCCGGGTTCGCCGCCAAGGCTATCGCGATGACGATGCGCTGTCTCATACCGCCGGAAAACTCGAACGGATACTGACGGTAGCGCTTATGCGGCTCGGCGATTCCGACCTCGTCCATAAGCTTTATCGCCCTGTGCTTCGCGACTCTTCTTGTGACCTTTTCGATGACTCCCGAGGCGTTCTCCATCAGATAGTTGATTGAGCCGACGGTCTCTTCGCGGAAATTGCGGTTCGGGAGCGCCGCCAGAAGCTCGTCATAGTGGTCGACAAGCCTTGTGATGATTCTCTCGATGTTCTCTTTGATGAGCTCAAGGTCGACGGTGTTCGCCTCGGCGACCTCCCACTCCGGCTTCTTTCCCTTCGCGACAATCCTGTCGTGCTTGCGCTGGTCGGCGTCGTGCTTGCGGATTGCCTTCTTGTTGGCGCCGATGCCGTGGAAATAAGTGTCAAGCTGACTCTTCATGCTCGGGCTGAAGGTGAACGTAAGGCTGTCCTTGGTGACATTAAGGGGGTCGATGCAGCTCTTTACGGTCGCCGAAAGCTCTTTATACTTGGCGTAGCACTCTTTCTTGTCGAGGCTCTCGCGCTTAAAGACCGGGCGGGCGGCGTTGAGCTCATCAATCGCCTTTTTCATCATCTCGCCGCTGCGATTGGCGGAATACCGGAGCGCGGTCTCGGCGTCGGAAATAAAGCCGAGCATAAACTCCTTGTCGAGATAGTCCTTCATATAGTCGTTGAGCTCGCCGACCGGCATATCCGGAAGCGGCTTGCCGCTGAATGTGAGGTAATAACCCATTCTGAAGAAATTCGGCGCTTCCTTTTCGACGCCCTCTTTGCAAAGCTCGCGGATTCTGTAGAGAATCTTAAGGGTGCCGGGATAGTCGTTCGCCTTTTTCTCGGAGTTATAGGTCGACATAAGGCTTCCCGCAAGGCTGTGCACCTCGTCCTTATGCTCCTCGCCGACGACATATTTGTTGACGGTCGCCCTTGTCTGCACGATGATGTCGTTGAGGCGGTCGACGGCGTCCTTTCCGGCCGACTTCTTTTCAAGCTCGAACGCAAGCTTGTCGATGTCGTCGACGGTCTCGCTCGCGGATTCATACGCGGTCTTATATGCCTTTTCGAGCTCGATGTGCTTGAACTCGAATTTGTCGAAGTTCTTGCAGTTTTCGGATATCTTTGCCGCGCGGGCGGAGTCGCCCTTTGCTACCGATTCAATCATCGTCTTTTCGAGGGTCTTCAAGTAGGTGTTGAAGTTTGAGCGGCTCTCGCGCTGTCTCGCCTTGCCCTTTAGGAGCATGGCCTCGGTGAGCTGCCGCCCGATTCTTACAATCGGGTTGAGCGAGGACATCGGGTCCTGGAAAATCATCGCGATTTTATCGCCGCGGATAGCGTGAAAGTCCTCTTCCGAAATCTTTAAGAGGTCCTTGCCGTCATAGATGATTTCGCCCGATTCGACAATCGAGTTTCCGGCGAGGATTCCGAGAATAGCCTTCGAGGTGACCGATTTTCCCGAGCCGGATTCGCCGACGATGGCAAGCGTCTCGCCTTTTGCGAGGTCAAAGCTTATGTCCCTGACCGCTTGGACCTTGCCGTTTGATGTGCGGAATGAAATTCTAAGATTTCTAACCGAAAGCTTGGTCTCCATATCAGTCATCCACTCCTCTCGTTGACGGGTTGAACGCATCTCTAAGGCCGTTGCCGAAGAGGTTGAAGCAAATCATCAGGAGTCCGAGGAAGATACTCGGATAGAGCACGGCGTGAGGCGAAGTGGTGACGACCGCGTTGCCCTGTGACAAAAGCGTACCGATTGTGGTGCCGGCAAATGCGCTGAGGTCGACGATTCCGAGATATGTCATCGAGGTCTCCGAGCCGATTACGCCCGGAATAACGAGCGCACAGCTTGTGATGATTGAACCGATTGCGTTCGGGAAAATGTGTTTGAACATGAGTCTGCGGTCGGAGGCGCCGAGCGTCCTTGCCGCCATGACGAATTCCTGTCCTTTAAAGCGGTAGAACTGACGCCTTGTGAGCGCGGCCATTCCTATCCAGCCGGTCAGTATGAACGCGAACAGGAACGAGCCGACAACGCCGACCTTTTTGGCGAGGTGGAGCTGGAACAGCGTTGTCACGACGATGAACGGAACACCCGAGAGGACGTCCGAGATACGGTCGAGAATCATGTCGACCGCGCCGCCGTAATATCCCTGTGCAGCGCCGTAGAAGGTGCCGATTGTGAGGTTGATTGCCGAAACGAAGATGGCGAAGAGGAGCGAGAACCTTGCGCCGACGCCGATTCCGCAGAATATATCCTGTCCCATCGCGTTGGTGCCCATCACGAACGACGGCTCGTGACCGTTCTCATAGATATAGTAGTTGTAGTAGAGGATTCGGCACTGCACCGCGCCGGATTTGCCGTATGAATAGATATAGTTGCCGGGGTCGCCGGGGATTCTTATCGAGTTGTATTCGCGGCCGGCAATCTCCTGCCTCGTCGAATAGACCGGGATAAGGTTTCCGTCGGCGTCGGTGATTGCGGCGCCCTTCGAGTCAACCTCGTACCAAAGGTTCGGGTTGTCGGTGATGCCGCTGATGTCCTTCTGCTCGACATAGGGATATATAACCTGAATCCCCGTCTCGTTCTGCCACTTCTGAATGGCGTCGAACTCGGCGTATGTAAGTGTGCGGTAGAGCATACCCATGGCGTAGTAGGTGTTGATTTCGAGGTCATAGGTATATCTTATAACGTCCTGCCCGCGGTACTTGGTGGTGACCTCGTGGGTTCCGACGGAGCGGATGACCGGGTTCATTCCGGTCTCCTCGGCGATGCCCTTCCAATAGTTCATCTGTGCGTCATTCTGACTGGTATAGACGCGCGAGCCGTCGAGGATACCGATGTTCATTTTAGCAATCGACGGGACATACGGGGCGTAGTTGAGGTACATCTTATCCTTGTCCCAGATGCTGTAGGGCGAGAGTATCGGAGAAATAATCGCAAAGAGAATGAGGAAGAGAAGAATCCATGTTGCGATAACAGAGGACTTGTTCTTGCCGAATCTTATCATGGCGTCGCTGAAGAAGCTTCTCGCCTTGGTCTGAAGCTCGGTGTCGTGGAGCTTTTCGTTCTCCTGTACAAACCGGAACTTTTCGGCGGGTATCTTTTCGTATTCCATATTCTGCCCCCCTCTTTATTTCTTTGAACCCATGCGGATGCGCGGGTCGATGAATCCGTAGCTGATGTCGACGACAAGTCCGGCGGCAAGCCCTATCGCGGTGTAGAAACAGGTCGACAGCATGAAAATGTTGTAGTCAAGACCGGTTATCGCGTTGAGCGTCAGTCCGCCGACGCCCGGAATCGAGAATATTCGCTCGATGATGAGCGAGCCTCCGATGATGCCGATAAATTCGCCGAAGATTGCGGGGACGACGACGACAAAGCAGTTTCTCAATGCGTGCCGCACCGTCGCCTGTGTCTTCGTGAGTCCCTTTGTGCGCGCAAGGAGCATGAATTCGCTCGTTAAGACCTCGGTGAGCTCGGCGCGGGTCGTTCTTGTGAATCCGGCGATAACGCCGAACGAAAGCGCAAGAATCGGCGGGACTATCGACTTGAACATCTCCCAGCTGAAATAGTCGGTTCCCGGCTTCATTACGAACGGGAATAGGCGCAGCTTGAAGCAGAGTATGTATTGTATAAGGAAAGCATAGACAAAGCTCGGCACCGAAATGACCACCATCGTCAGCGTCGATATCGTATAGTCGACCATGGTGTTCTTTTTAAGCGCCGCCCAGATACCGAGCGCAATTCCGACCGGTATCGTCCAGATAATCGAATAAAGGTTCACTATCATCGAGGCGGGGAGCTTTTCGACAAACACCTGCCATACATCGCGGCCGATGTAAAGCTTTTCGCTGGTTCCCCAGTCCCACTTGGTGATGATTCCCTTAAGGAATATACCGAATTGCTCAAGGTACGGCTTGTTATATCCGAGCGCCTCGCGTCTTATCTCGAGAATTGCGGTATGCGGGTCGTTCGGAGGAAGAGCCGGCAAGGGCAGCATACGGATGAGCACAAAGGACATGAATGTTATTATCATAAAGACAAAGAACATGTACACAATCCTTTGCAATGCGTACTTAATCATATTATTTCCTCCAATCATTGGCTCTCATATGCCCCTCGGGAGCGCCGCGGGACATATGAAAACTAATAACATGCTAACTATCGGGAAATGCCACAGCGGGAGGAGGCGATTTGCCCCCTCCCGCGTCTTTGCTCAGGGAACGGTATATTCGTTCTAAGGCAGGTTAGTGAATTAGTACTGAAGCATACCGTGAGCGGCAATCTGCTCGTCGCAGTAAGCCTTCCACTCTTCGTCGTTATAGTTGTACTTGAGGTAAGCTATACCGCCGCGGCCCATAACGGCGTTGTACTCGTCGGTGACATAGTATACCTGCTGGCTGAGAAGAGCCTTGGAGCCGTCGTTGGTGAACGGGATATAAGTGAAGGTCTGGAGAAGCTTTCCTTCAACGCCGGCAAGAATCTGCATTCTTGTTTCCTGGTCGGCGTTGTTGGTGCCGAAGTTATAGGTCTTGTCGCCGACGGTAACGTCGTTACCGGTGACGCACTCGGCCCAGTCATATACGCTCATCTCGATGGTCTCGCCGTTGAGGGTGAGGGTGAGCATATCCTGCTGCGGGTGATACCACTCGGCAGCATAGGCGTAAGAATCCCAAGTGTAAGCCTGGAGGAGATTGTACGGATCCATAGCGGAACCGGTCCAGCCGCAGAGGCAGAGGTCGTAGGTACCGGCCTTAAGACCGTCGGCCCACTCGTTGCCGCCGCCGAGAGGCGCGGAAGCGATAATGTGGCACTTGTTCTCGAACGGAGTACCCTCGGTAGCCTTTACGAGAGCGTTGTCGAGCCAAGTAAGTCTGAGCTGCATGGTATCGGTGATTGAAGAGGCGCCGATAGCATAGACGATGTTGATGGTCTGGTCGCACTTGCCGTCGCCGTCAGCGTCGGTGATATAGCCGGCGTCGAGGGATTCCTGGAATGCAGCAGTGTAGAGCTCCTTAGCAGCCTCGGGGTCGTAACCGGTGATGGAATCAACGGCGTCGTCAAGGCTCGCGTACTGGGAGACATCAATCGAATAGAAGTCGCACAGAGCCTGTTTTGCAACATCGGTGTCGCGGTAGTAGGCAGCGGTTTCGGGATCGTAGATAACGGTCTTACCGAAGATACCGTAACCCGGAGTCAGAGACGGGCTGGTCTCGTCGCAGTATGCCTGGTGGTCAAAGCTGACCGCGAAGGCCTTACGGAAGCTCGGGCACATGATGGTCTGAATGTCTTCCTTGGTGGTGTCGAATCCTTCGGCAGCTTCACGGGCATCGAGTCCGGACTTGTTGCCGGTGAGGAGGAGGAAGAATACGGACGCACCGGGAGTATCAAAGCAGTATTCACTGTTTCTGTACTGGTCCATATCGGCAGCCTGCAGGCCGTAGCTTACGAGCTCGCCGGAAAGGAACATGTTCTTTGCGGTAGCAACGGCAGCTTCGCCCGAAAGAACCTGGATGTCAATATCGGTAGTCTCATAGAGTCTGTAGATATTGCCGTCGGTCGGGTCCTTATAGACGTTGTTGACGTCGTCCTTATAGCCGTACCAGCTGTCGTTGCGGCTGTAGTGAATGAGCTTATCGGTCTGGTACTCGGTCATCGAGTATGCACCGTAGGAAGGAGAGGTCTCGGCACTTGTCATATAGGTGCTGGCATAGGTGCCGTCGGCCTGCTGGGTGATGCAGGAGTCATAGACGTCGGGTTCGACGAGAATGAGCGAATCCTGAATCGCGTTGTAGAAGAGGGTGAATCCGGAGCAGGAAGCCTTGAAGACCTGAACAAGATGATAGTCGTCCTTGGCGTAGTAGCCGACGGTGTCTTCATATGCAAGACCGTCGGGCTTCTGCTCGGCGATGACGAGGTAGTTCGGGAGTTCGGCCTCGGTTTCGCCCCAGTTGGGGTTGGTGGTGGTTACGCCGGCAAGAAGGGCGAGGTTGTCGTCGGTTGCGGGAACAAGTCCGTTCTCGTCCATAAGGGCAACAAGAGCGTCCCAGGTGTCGAGGCCGAAGTAAGTGTCGCCATAGCTTTCGACGTAGAGCTTAAGGGTGTCGCCCTGATTCCACGAAAGAGGGTGGTCAACAGCGATGTAGACGGGGTTGCCGTCGAGGGTGTACTGTCCGTTTTCGTCGACAACCATTTCGTCAAGGGTGTGACCCTCGTCGCCGTTGTCTCTGTACTGGAGCTGGCCCTGGAAGAAGTAATCCTCGGCGCCGACGATGCCGTAGGTGTTGGCATAGACGTCGGTCGAGCGGTAGTTCTGGAGCTTATAGTCGAGCATTCTCTTCATACTCTCGACATAAGTGTTGGCGGTGATGTGTAAGCCGGTGTCGAAGTAAAGGTCTTCCCTGAGCGGGATTTCCCAGGCATAACCGGAGGTTGCGCCCTCGGGGATCCAATCGGGGTGCTCCGCCGCAACCTCGGCGGTAACGTCGACAGGCATATCGGCAGCCATCGAGGGGATAATTACATATCCGTCAAAGGGCTGACGCTCGGGGTCTTCCATCGGGTGGAGCTCATCGTTGAAAGCGAAGGTATAGAAGCTGTCAATGAGGTAGCTGAACTGGTCGCTCGAGTTGGCATCCTCATAGTCATGAGGGTTCCAGTTTGCGGAAAGACCGGAAGTCCAGGAGTTATAGGTGTATGTTGCGTTGGGATCGAATTCGGTGACACCGCTGGTGTTTACCGCATCCGCACCGTCTCCGACGTCAGCGGGAACATTACCCACGTTAGCGTCGCCGCTGACCGCAGGGGTATTGCCGCCGTTGTCGGAGCCGTCACCGCAAGCTACGAGGGTGAAGAGCATTGTCGCAGCAAGCAGTAAGCATAATAGCTTTTTCATTAAAAGTGCCTCCTTTAAAGGATTACGGAAATATTACCGTATGTTTGCGCTCAGGCGCCCGAAACATACTTCGGGTCATCATAAGCTTATCTGCATAATAATACGCCGGACCGCCTTTTGTCAATAGCTTTTGAAGGATTTCGGGATTTTGCACTGTTTTTTTTACATTTGACCCCCGACTGACAGCAAAATTGATAATGATTTTCCCGATTCTTAGTAGAATCTGACTAATGACGATATCCTCTACCCCGGCGTTTGCGGTTCATGTTTTTCGTCAAGCGCTGATTTAAACCGATGAACCGGTGAAGATATCCCGCGGTGCGGGCACAGCTGTACGCTCACGGCGTACTTTTTATGCACGGTTTATGTATATATACACAAATATATGAATATTCCGCCCGACTGAGTATAGACTGTCCGCTGCGAAAAAACGGATTGGCGGAAAAATCGAAAAAGGTCTTGCAAATTTCGCGCGCCTGCATTATAATAGGTGCATTCGCATTCAACGGGAGAAGAAAGGAGCGGACATGACAGCATTCAGGTTTTTGATGTCATATGTAAAAAAGCATAAGTGGCAGTACATCTTGGGCATAATCACCCTTTTCATCGTCGACTACGCCAACCTGTTTATCCCCGAGCTCACCGGCGACGTCACCGACGGCCTTACCGCGCGCACAATGGATATGCACGGCGTGATGACAACGGTCCTGAAAATCCTCGCGCTCGGCGTGACGCTTGCAGTCGGAAGGTTTTTCTGGAGATATTTCCTCTTCGGCGCGGCGAGGACGGTCGAAAAGGAAATCCGCGACGATATGTTCGCGCACCTCGAGACGATGGACGTCGAATACTATAACGGGCACAAGACCGGCGACCTTATGACCCGCTTCACCTCCGACCTCAACTCGGTCAGAATGTCAATCGGTCCCGCGATTATAAGCATCTTCGACGCGACCGTCATGGCGCTTATGGTCATAATACAGATGATGGTATATGTAAACGTCAGGCTGACGCTTTTAACGCTTATTCCGATGCTTATTATAATGATAGGCGAGATTTATTACGGAAAGATAATGCACGGAATGTACAAAAAGCGTCAGGAGGCGGTCTCGGACCTCACCGATTTCGTACAGGAGAGCTTTTCGGGAATCCGCGTCATCAAGGCGTTCGTCCGCGAGCGGCATCAGCTGAACGAATTCGCGAAGGCAAACCGCAACGCGATGGACAAAAACCTTGCGATTGCGCGGTGGCAGTCGGTGGTGAATCCGCTCCTGACCGTAATCATCGGGTCGAGCAGCCTTATCACGCTTCTCTACGGCGGATATCTCGCAATCGTCGGCGACATCACTCTCGGGCGGTTCGTCGCTTTTAACCAATACGTCGGAATGCTCGTCTGGCCGATGATAGCCTGCGGCGACGCGATAAATATGTTCTCACAGGGGTTTGCGTCCGCAAGGCGCTTGCAGGAGGTCTTTGCCGAACAGCCGGAGGTCGCCGATTCGGAAGAGATAAAGCCGGTCCCCGAGCTTTTGGGGAACATCACCTTTAATCACCTCACGTTCATTCACAAGGGAATGAGCGAGCCGACTCTGCGCGATATCTGTCTCGATATCCCCGCCGGAACGACGCTTGCGGTCATCGGGCGGACCGGAAACGGAAAGTCGACGCTCGTGAATCTTCTTCTCCACCTTTATAATACAAAGCCGGGAATGATTCTCCTCGACGGGCGGGACATCAACACCGTCCCGCTTCATACGCTCCGCGAGAACATCGCCTATGTGCCGCAGGATAACTTCCTCTTCTCGGACACCCTTGCCTCGAACATCGCCTTCGGGACGCACGAAAAGAGCATGGAGCGGATTGTCGAGGCGTCGCGCGCGGCGTGTATCCACGACAACATCATCGAATTCCCCGAGGGATACGAGACGGTCGTCGGCGAGCGCGGCGTGACCCTCTCGGGCGGACAGAAACAGCGAAGCTCGATTGCCCGCGCGCTGATTAAGGACGCGCCGATACTTATTCTTGACGACGCCCTTTCGGCGGTCGACACCGACACCGAGGAGCATATCCTCAAAAACCTCCGCGAAAACCGCGCCGGAAAGACGAACATCATCATCGCCCACCGCGTCTCAACGATACAGGGCGCGGACGTGATTATGGTACTCGAGGACGGCGAGGCGGTCGAAATCGGGAGCCATAAGGAGCTTATGGAAAAGGGCGGAATCTATGCCGATATGTTTGAAAAACAGCAGCTCGAGGCCGAAATCGGCGAACAGAAGGCCGCGCTTCGGCGTGATATCGACAGTGTTGCGGCAAAGGGGGCGGCGGAATGAAAAGGCTTTTGGGATATCTTAAACCCCATAAGTGGACGATGCTCGCGGCGACGGTGCTTGTGCTCTTTATCATCGCGGTCGAGCTCTACCGCCCGATTATCATCGGCGACGCCATCGACGACTACATCAACGGCTACTATCAGCCTTATGTCGAAAGCGACGCCGGGACGGCCGTCTATGACGGAATTAAGCTTGAGCGCTGCTACGGCGGACTCTCGGACGGGGACCTTCTCTCGGACGAGCCGAAATACCGCCAGCTCCTTCTCTATGACGACGGGTACTATATGGCCGAGGGACTTACCGCCGCCGAATCGGTCGCGCTCATCGACGCCGAACCCGAGGAGATAAAAAGCTTTATTGATACACATTCCGACGGAGTCCCGCTTACGAAGCAGGAGCTTAAATCCCTCCGAAAATCCGACTTCACCGGAATCATCGGCGCGGCAGCGCTCTATCTCGCGGTGCTCGCGGCGGGGTTTGTCCTCAACTGGGGCGAGACATGGATGCTCCAGAAGATGGGACAGACCATCATCTACGACATGCGCACCGAGGTTTATTCACACATTCAGGGTCTTTCGCTCAACTTCTTCAACACGACGCCGGTCGGAAAGCTTGTGACAAGGGTCTCGAACGACACCGAGTCGATAAACGAGCTTTTCACGACAATCCTCGTCCGGCTCTTCCGCAACGTCATAATGATAGGCGGCTATGCCGTAATCATGTTCTCGCGGAGTCCGGGAATGACGCTTGTTTCGTTTATCCTCCTGCCGGTCGTCGGCGCGCTGACCTTCTATTTCAGATATGTCTCGCGGAAGGCGTATCAGCTGACGAGAAACAAGATTACCGAGCTTAATACCTTCCTTTCGGAGCACATTTCGGGAATGAGGCTTATACAGATTTTTGCCCGCGAGAAGGAAAAATACACCGAATTCGAGAAGAAGTCCTCCGAGCTTTTCGGGGCAAGCTGGCGCGAAATGATGATTTTCGCAATCTTCCGCCCCGCAATCTTTTTGGTGTCGATTATCGCGAAGGTGATTGTAATTGCCGCCGGCGCGTATTTTGTGCTCAACGGAAAGATTTCGCTCGGAACGCTCTTTATCTTCATCAGCTATATCGGCTCGTTCTTTGAACCGATTCAGGAGCTCGCCGAGCAGTTCGGTACGCTTCAGTCGTCGCTTGCCTCCGCCGAAAAGGTCTTCTCTGTCCTCGACGTAAAGCCGGACATCACCAACTGTGAAGACCCGAGGACCCCGCCGATGACCGGAAAAATCGAGTTCAGAAACGTCTGGTTCGCCTATGAGAAGGACGACTATATCCTCAAAAACGTGAGCTTTACGATTGAGCCGGGCGAAAAGGTCGCCTTTGTCGGCGCGACGGGCGCGGGAAAGACGTCGATTCTGAATCTAATCGGAAGATATTTCGACATTCAGAGGGGCGAAATCCTGATTGACGGCGTGAACATAAAGCTTGTCGACACCGACGTCCTGCGCGGCGCTATCGGGCAGGTCCAGCAGGACGTGTTCCTCTTCACCGGCGACATCAAGTCGAACATCTCGCTCGGCAGCGAGGACATCTCGGACGAAGACATTCGGGCGGCTTCGGAGACCGTCCGCGCGAGCACGTTTATCGAGAAGATGCCGGACGGATATGACTCGGCGGTGACCGAGCGCGGCTCGACGCTTTCCGCCGGGCAGCGGCAGCTGATAAGCTTTGCGAGGACGCTTGCACACCGCCCGTCGATACTCGTGCTCGACGAAGCGACCGCGAACATCGACACCGAGACCGAGGGACTTATCACCGAGGCGCTCGAAAAGCTGATGGAGGGGCGCACGACGATAATGGTCGCCCACCGCCTCTCGACAATCCAGCACGCCGACAAGATTATCGTCATGCACCACGGCGAAATCCACGAAAGCGGCACCCACCAAGAGCTGCTCAAGCAGAACGGACTTTATAAGAAGCTGTATGACCTGCAGCTGGTGGATAGGTGAATAAAATGAGAGCGTGACAAAGACCGCTCTTATTTTTGTCGGCACTTTCGTTCATTCACTCCTCTTTTTTGTCGTAAACAACACTGCAAATGTGCTTATGATATGGTATAATAGCTTTGTACTGATTTTTTCGGAGGGCGGGGTGCGAGATGGTAACGGTCAGAGAGGCGGCGAGCGCCGACTTCGGCTTTGTCCGCCGTCTTGAAGAGTCCCTTTATAAGTGTCACGCCGAGGCGCGGCCGGATATCTTCGACGCCGGCGCCGGTCTTTTCACCGAGAGCGAGTTCGCGGAGTGGCTGTCCGACCCCTCGCGGCTTATCCTCATCGCCGAAAGCGGAGGGGTCCCCGCGGCATATCTTGCCGGATACCGCGCCGAGCCGCCGAGCGAGCCGGTCATAAGGGATATTCCGACCTTTTACATCGACGAGCTTGTGACTGACCCCGGATTTCTGCGCACAGGCGCGGCGAGCGCCCTTGTCGCGGCGGCGGAGGAATACGCCAAAAAGCGCGGATATGAGCGCATCACCCTGAACCTCTGGAGCTTTAATTCCTCGGCGTCGGCGTTCTATGCCGACAGGGGTTTTCTGCCGCTCAATACCCTCCTCGAAAAGAAAATCGGCGAGGAAAATACATAAACTGTGAAGTGAAACGAATGTTTGAACTTAGCACTCCCGTTCTTCGGGACTGTGACTTTGTAGAAAAAATACGGCTCTCCTGCGGGAGCATAACCGCCGCAAGCGCCTTTCCGTCGACATATATCTGGCGGAACGACCTCGGGCTGAAAATCGCGAAGACCGACGGCGCATACACTTATAAGTGCGAGAAGTTAGGAGAGAACACTTGGTTCTCGCCCTGTGGCGACCCCGCCGGAAAGGCCGGAATCATCTCGGAAATATTAAAGACCCCCGGTGCGAGGCTTTTATATGTCACCGAAAGCGACCGCGAATTTATCGAACGCGAATTCGCCGGCGCCTTTGAGTTTACCCCGTCGCCCGAGGACGACGAATACGTCTATGACCGCACCGAACAGCTCGAGATGAAGGGCGGGCGGTTCGCAAACGTCAGGAAACAGATGAACAGGGGAATCCGCGAGTGCGGGTTCACCGCTGAGCCGTTCACCGGGAAGGTCCTGCCGTTCGAGCCTGCCGAGCGGGAGCAGGACCGCAGCAAGGAGCTCTTCACCAACTTCGAGGACGCCGCCGGCGAATTTCTCTCGCTGCTCGACGAGTTCGGCGGAACCGGCGTCACCGTAAAAATCGACGGGCGTCCCTGCGCGGTCGCGGCGGGATTCGAGCTTTCGCCCGACACCTTTGACATCTGCGTCTTCAAGCAGTGCGAATATCCCGTCGGACTCTCGGTATACGCGAGGCATGAGCTTATCGCGAGTTTGCCCGAGAGAATCAAAATGATAAACTGTGAAGAGGACCTCGGAATCGAGGGACTGCGGCTCATGAAACAGCTCATGCGCCCGATATTCATGATAAAAATGTACCGCGCGTCGGCAGTCAGGAGATAACGGATTATGTCAAAGAGAATTCGCAGCAAATCTGAATATTTCACTCGGGAAATGTTCTTCAAGTCCTTTCCGGCGCTCTTGGTGTCGTCGATAGGAAAGGCGGTCGGAAGCGTCGCCGACGCGGTCTGTGTCGGCGTGAAGATGGGCGTGACCGGACTTGCGGCGGTCGGAATGGCGATGCCGCTCGTCATGGTCCTCAACGTCATCATGGAGGGCTTCGGCTCGGGCGGCGCAATCATCTATGCCCGGCTTATGGCCGGAGGAAGCCGCGACGAGGCAAAGCGCAACTTCAACGCCGTAATCCGCACCGGCGCGGTAATCGGAATCCTTATTGCAATTCTCGGGAACGTCTTTATCGACGGAATCGCGGTAATTCTCGGCGCAAGCCGCGAATCGGGCGTGCTCTTCGAGGCGCTCAAGGGTTATTCGCGGACTCTTCTGACCGGCGCGCCGATAATCATTTTGTCCTATATACTCAACTACTACCTCCGCGCGGACGGTCTCGAAAAGCTTGCGGCGGTCGGGTTCACGGTCGCCAATGTCTTCGACTTCTGCTGCAACGTCTTCTTTGTTATTTTCCTGAACATGGGCGCGTCGGGCGCGGCCCTGTCGACGGTGCTCGGCTGTGCGGTAGCTCTGATAATCTATTCTGTCGGCGCGGCGATCCGCGGCGGAAGCGGACTTAGGCTCTGCGGCGGAATCATCAGGGATAAGTGCAGAATGAGGACATTCCGCCTCGGTTTCTCGTCCTCGGTTCAGTACATATTCATGATGGTGTTCATTCTCACCGCGAACAGGATATTGCTCAATCTCGGCGGGGACAGCGCGGTCGCGATTTTCGACCTTATACAAAACGCGTCGTTCATTATCCTCCCGCTCTATGAAGCGGCGGCGAATTCGGCGCAGCCCATTGTCTCGACATACCGCGGCGAGCGCAACTCCGAGGGCGTGAAGAAGATTTTTGCGCTCAGCCTTGCGTCGGCGGTCGTCGTCGGCGGAACGGTCGCGGCGCTGCTGGCGGTCTTCCCGCGGCTTATGACCCTTTTGTTCGGCGTCGACGGAAGCCTTGTTGACATAGCGCACTATGCGCTGAGGGTGTATTTCCTGAGTACGCTTTTCGGCGGCATCAACCTATTGATTCAGCTTTCGGCGCAGGCCTGTGAGAACGAAAAAATCGCGTTTTTGATTGCGACTCTGCGCGGCGCGGCGTATACCCTGCCGCTCCTCTGGATTCTTTCGAGATTCAGGCTTAACGCTATCTGGTGGATGTATCCCGCCGCCGAGGTTATGACGCTTATTACCGCGCTCATCATCGCGAAAATCGACTCGCAGAAGGCGAAGGTCACCGAGCCGGTTTACGGCTCGACGATTAACGGCACCGTCGCCGACCTCGATGCGCTTAACGACGGCATCGAAGAATTTTGCAGCACTAACGGCGCATCTATGAAACAGATTTATTTTGTAAGAATGTGCGTCGAGGAAATATGTGTTGAAATTATGAAGCACCAGGACGACAACGGCTTTATTCAGATTACGGTAGTAAAAAACTCTGGCGGAGATTTCGAGCTGTTTATCCGCGACAACGCCTCACAGTTCAACCTTGTCGAATATCAGACAAAGGCTGTCGAAGAGAGCGGCGCCGGACTCGACACTGTCGGGATTCACGTCATCAAGGACCGCTCGAAGGAGATGCAGTATCGGCGGTACAAGGGTTTTAACACACTGCTAATAAGGATTTAGGTGACAGAATGGAAAAGACAAAATTCACACTCAGATTCAAGGCGATAATCCTTATCGTCATCCTTGCGGCGGCAATCGCGGCCGTGACCCTTTCGGTCAGCTCGTACGTCTATTCGGACTGGGTCGACCGCACCTATAACAGCCTTGCGGACAGACTTGTCGAGACCGTCTCGCTTTCGGTCGACAAGGCCGCCGTCGAAAAATACGCAAAGGCGGTTCTCGAAATCTATCAGCAGAACCCGATGAGCGAAAACCTCGACGACGCTTATTATGCCCCCTATCTTGAGGCGACGGCCGGCGAGGACTATGACGCGCTTTATGACTACCTTATTTCGGTCAGAGCGGCGAACGACGTCGAGTGGGTGTATCTCTGTGTCCTCGACCCGGGGACAAAGGCGGGGATATACGTTATCGACGCGGACGAAACCGAGACGAAGTGCCTCCCCGGAACGTGGCAGATTCTTCTGGGCGACAACAAGGACGCGATTTTTGACGACCCGACGATAGGCTTCCCGGCTTATATCACCCACACCGAGGAATACGGCTGGCTCTGTTCCGCCGGCGCGCCGATATATAACGACAACGGCGAGGTCATTGCGTTCACGTTCGCCGATATACTTATGAACGACATCAAGAACGAGCAGCACACCTTCCTCGTCACCCTTCTTATAATCCTCATCGCGGTGACGATTGTCGTCGCTGTGCTCGCGATAATTTTGGTCGACCACAACGCCGTCCGCCCCGTAAAGAAGCTGACCTCGGCGACAAGGGCGTTCGTCACCGACCTCTCTAACGAAGACACCGTTAAGTCGGGAAGCTCGCAGATTGCTCATCTCGACATCAAAAACCGTGACGAAATCGGCCAGCTGAGCAAATCGGTCAGGTTTATGGAGCGCGAAATCGTCGACTATATCGACAGTCTCGCAAAGGTCACGGCTGAGCGTGAGCGCATCGGCGCCGAGCTCGGAGTCGCGAAGCATATTCAGGCGTCGATGCTGCCTTGCATCTTCCCGGCGTTCCCGGACAGGGTCGAATTCGACATCTACGCGACCATGACCCCGGCAAAGGAGGTCGGAGGCGACTTCTACGACTTCTTCATGGTCGACAAGACTCACCTTGCGATAGTCATGGCGGACGTTTCGGGCAAGGGCGTCCCGGCGGCGCTGTTCATGGTCATCGGAAAGACGCTTATAAAGGACCACACCGAGCCGAACGAGGACCTCGGCGAAGTGTTCAGCGTTGTAAACAATCTTCTCTGCACCTCCAACTCCGAAGGACTCTTTATCACCGCGTTTGAGGGCGTGCTCGACCTCGTGACCGGCGAGTTCAGGTTCGTCAACGCGGGGCATGAAATGCCGTTTATCTCGAAGGCGGGCGGAGAGTTCAAGCCTTACAAGATTAAGCCGGGATTTGTCCTTGCGGGCATGGAGGATATGAAATACAAGTCCGGAAGCATTATGATTGAGCCGGGTGACAAGATATTCCAGTACACCGACGGCGTCACCGAGGCCACCGACAAGGACAATCAGCTCTACGGAATGGAGCGTCTCGAAGCGGTCCTGACCGCGAATTCGACGAAATCCCCGGAGGAGATTCTCAAGGCGGTCAAGGCGGACATCGACCGGTTCGTCGGCGAAGCGGAGCAGTTCGACGACATCACGATGCTCGCGCTCGAGTACCGAGAGAAGATGAAAGAGACGGGAGAGGAATGAGGAGATAAAAAAGGCTGTGCGGAGACGCACCGCCTCGGGCGCAGTCCGGCGCGCTTCGCGCGCTAACGAAATTGAGCAGGAAAACCCGAAAGGGTTTTCCTGCTCTTTTCGTTTCGGCAGCCGGAGGCTGCCGCGGACTGCGCCCTCGTAGGAGCTGAAGCTGAAGCGATGCGTTCCCCCTTTCCATGTGGAAAGGGGGACAGGGGGATAGGAGTCTAAAAACAGTATGAGCGAAGCGAATACCTTATAGCAAGGTATGACGCCGCGCTCATGTTTTATTATACATGTGCAAGTGTCCTCTCTTGCCAAGTACCACTCCCCTCGAGGGGAGTGGTCGCGCCGTTCACGAACGTGAACGGCCGGGTGTGGGGTGGAACCCCCTCTCTCTCACTGAGGGAGAGGGGGCAGGGGGTGTGGAAGAAAGAGAACGTGGAAACAACTAAAGATGTTACACTTAGCGTCCTTCGTAAAGCGACACATTATAACGGCATGATGTCTCACAAACTTTCCCCGCCGTCAGGCGGCTCTCTACCCTTAGCGATGCGAACCCCCTCCCATGTGGGAGGGGGTAGGGGGTAGGAGTCTAAAGACAGTATGAGCGAAGCGAATACCTTATTACGGGGGCAGAGCTGTGCCGCTCTACGTCCGTCAGCGAATTCCTTATTACCGTCAGTGCGTCGCTTGCTCCCCCTCACCCCGTCAGATTATTGACCCAGACCCGCTTACGGACGAGCACAAGGCCGATTGCGCAGCGAATCAGGCCGGAGAGCTGTTCGGCGAGCATTATCATCTCGACCGGCATCGACGGGACGAAGCGGGTGAGCACAAACACGAGCGGAAAGTTTATCGCCCAGATTGCACCCGAGTCGAAAATAAAGGTGATTACGGTCTTTCCGCCCGAGCGGAGGGTGAAATAACAGGCGTTCAGGAACGACTGTATCGGCATACCCGCCGCAACCGCAAGAATAAGCTTTGTCGCGAGGCTCCGAATCTCCGGTTCGGTGTTATAGAACATCGGGAAGACCGGCGCCGCGGCCGCCATCACAAGTCCCGTGATGACGCTCGACACGACCGAGACGGTCAGAAGCTTTCGGTCGACGTCGACCGCCTCGTCGGTCTTGCCCGCGCCGAGCGCGTTTCCGACGATGATTGCGATTGCGCTTCCGAGAGAAAGATAAACCACGTTAAACAGGTTCATCACCGTCACACAGATGTTGTCGGCGCTGACGACCTCGAGTCCGCGGACCGAGTAGCACATCGTGACCGCGGCGATGCCGAAGCTCCAAAGCGATTCGTTGAGCAGAAGCGGCGTGCCCTTTCTGATGATTTCAAGGACGATCTTCTTCGGAATATGCGCGCTCCTGTACAACCCCTTCGCAAACGGGTTGCGGTCGGTGTGCCGGTGTGTCCACATTATGACGATGACCGCCTCGACATATCTCGAGACGACGGTTGCGACTGCCGCGCCGACGGCCCCGAGGGCGGGTGCGCCGAGCTTGCCGAAAATGAGAACCCAGTTCAGGAAGAGGTTGACGAAGACCGCCGCGATTCCCGCGAGCATCGGGACGACGGTTTCGCCGGTCTCGCGGAGTGTTCCGGCATAAGCCTGTGTCACCGCGAACGGCAGGAGTCCCGCCATGATTACGGCAAGGTATTCCGAGCCGTGACGCAGGGTCGCAGCGGGGTCGCCGACCGAGGCGTTTCCGGATATGTAAAGCGAAATGAGGCTGTCGCGGAAGAGTCCGAAGACCAGAATCCCCGCCGCCGCGATTACCGTGCAGATAATAAGCTTGAAGCGCATTGTATAGCGGACGCCCTCGTCGTCGCGGCTGCCGTGATACTGCGACGTAAAAATCCCCGCGCCCGAGATTGCGCCGAATATGAGGATATTGAAGACAAAGGTCAGCTGGTTCGCGATGGATACGCCCGTCATCGGGTCGGTTCCGGTCTGTCCCACCATAATGTTGTCGAGCAGACCGACAAACGTCGTTATCGCGTTCTGCACCACAATCGGCAGACACACCCCGAACAGCATTTTATAAAACGCCCTGTCGCCGAAATACTTTTTCCTGAATTCACCGAGTGTCATAGGTGCCTCCTGTTGAAGATGTCTCTGTAGAGTGTATATTAAATGATTGAAAAAGTCAAGCGGAATATGTTCGGAGGGTCTCTATCCTCTATCTTCTATCCTCTAATCATCTATCCTCTATCTTCTGACATCTGACAATCTCACTTCTGTCTTCTTGACGCTTCTGTTTATTCCCCATACTCCCTCAATTATTGACATCCCTCCCTCTTCATGTTATAATATTCTAAATATTACCTTTAAGGGGGCGGAGGAATGGCGGACGTCGGATTTAACGGGTACTGCGAGTTGATGCCGGTGCCGGTGTTTGAGTTCGGGCGCGGAGAGAACGGCTGGGAAATTGAGCATATGAACCGGCTTGCGGTTGAGCTTTGCTCCGGCATGGAGGACGAGCTTCTCGGGTCGCTGTCCGAGGCGCTTGCCGCCGGCGCGGACAAATGGCGCACAAGTCTTTGGGACCGCGAGCTCTTCGGAGTCGTCTCATATCCCGAGGAAAAGCGGGCAATCGCCGCCGTGCGCGACATCACCGACGACATTCCCCGGCTCTCCGACGAGGTCGGCTCGGCAAACGCCGCGCTTCGCAGCGCGCTTGATGCCGCCAACGCCGCAAACCGCGCAAAGACCGACTTTTTGTCGAACATGTCCCACGACATAAGGACCCCGCTCAACGCCATCATCGGAATGACCACAATCGCCGAGGCGCACCTCGACGAGCGCGAGCGCCTTGCGGACTGCCTCGAAAAAATCGGCCTGTCCTCTAAGCACCTCCTCGCAATCATCAACGACATTCTCGATATGTCGCGAATCGAAAGCGGAAAGATGACAGTCTCGTCCGAGACATTCACGATGGCGGACTTCATTCACTCGCTGATGGCTGTGTTCCGCCCCAACGCCGAGGCGAAGCGGCAGAAGATTCTTCTCGACTTCACCGGTATCGTCCACGAAGAGGTACTCGGCGACCCGCTGAGAATTCAGCAGGTTCTGGTGAATATCCTCTCGAACGCCGTAAAGTTCACCCCCGAGGAGGGAACAATTTCGCTCACCGTCCGCGAGACTGCCGAGACTATAAGCGGCGACCGCAAATTCTCGTATTATGAGTTCACCGTTCAGGACACCGGCATCGGCATGGACCGCGAATTCATCGAAAAAATATTCCTGCCGTTCGAGCGCGACAAAAACGTCCACCACATCGAGGGGACGGGCCTCGGAATGGCAATCACACAGAATCTCGTCAAGATGATGAACGGCGAAATCACCGTCGAGAGCGAAAAGGGAAAGGGCACGAAGTTCACCGTCACCCTCCCGCTCGAACAGCTTGAGCGCGCCGAGGGCGGATTCGAGGCACTCCGCGGACTGAAGGTCCTTGCCGCCGACATCGACGCCGCCTCGCTCGACAGCCTGAAAAGAATGCTCGGCGACTTCGGAATGGAGTGCGACGCGGTTGCGAGCGGCTGGGAGGCACAGGACCTCGCCGCAAAGGCGCACATCAGGGGCGAGGACTATTTCGCAATCCTTCTCGGCTGGCGTCTGCCGGTCGTCGACGGGGTGCAGACATGCCGCGAAATCCGGGCGATTGTCGGAAAGAAGACCCCGATTATAATCATGTCTTCCTATGAGTGGAAGATGACCGCCGACGAAATGCACAAATACGGCGTCTCGGAATTCCTCCCGAAGCCGCTGTTCCGCTCCCGCCTCGGCGAGCTGCTCTACAGCTATACCGACGAGGGGCGCACCGCAAGGAATAAGTCGGAAAACGGCGATTCCGAAAGCTTTGCGGGCAGCAGGATACTTCTCGTCGAGGACAACGAAATAAACCGCGAAATCGGCGTCGAGCTTATCGGCATGCTCGGGGCGGAGGTCGAATGTGCCGAAAACGGGCGCGTCGCGCTCGAAATGTTCCGCGACTCCCCCGCCGGAAAATACGATTTGATTTTCATGGATATACAGATGCCCGAGATGGACGGCTTTGAGGCGACAAGGGCAATCCGTGCGCTTTCGCGCGAGGACGGAAAGACGATTCCGATTGTTGCGATGAGCGCAAACGCCTTTGTCGACGACATTCGGGCATGTAAGCGCGCGGGCATGAACGCACACGTTCCGAAGCCGGTCAGCATTCAGAGTCTTGCCGAGACGATGAGCCGCTTTCTTCACGGCGGCGGCGAACCCGTCTTCGACGCGGACTGAGCGGGAGGACGGATATGGAAAAATATCAGGAAGAATATCTTGAACTCCTAAAGCGCGCCGCAAAGAGCACCTGTCCGCCCGCCGAGGAGCACAGTCCGGATTCTTTTCTCGAAGCGCTGAGCGAGGCGAATGCCGCTTCAATCGAAGAAATCAAGCGCGGGACGGAAATCCTCCGCGAAAATCTCTTTCCGCTTCTCGACAACATTCTTTCGGCGTCGGACGAAGAGCTTGAATCGCTGAACGAATTTGCCGGAAAGCTTATGAGCGGCGTCGAACAGAAGGACGTCGGTCTTCACTACCGTATTCACCTTGCGCTTTTAAGCTATGCGCGGCACAGCGGACTTAAGGAGATGCTTATCCGCGAGCTTTATCAGACCGCGATGGCGCTCTATAACCTCGAAACAATGCTCAGTCCGAATGCGCTCCGGCTCTTCACCGTCAGAATGAGGGTATATTTTTCCGAGGCGGCGTCGTATTTCGATTCGGGCGACTATGACGGAATCACCGACGCCGAGACGCGCGGATATATCCACCGCAGCATGGGAAATATCGCCCTGAGCTATGACACCTCGGACCCCGAGTCGGCCAAGGAAAAGCTTGCCGCCGTGACCCGCTCGATAAACATTCTCTCCGACCCCGACGTCCGGGCAAAGACGCCGTCGCTCCCCTGGGACGTGTATCTTTATAAGAGCCATCAGGAGCGGACGAGCCTTCTGAGCTTTCTCCGCACGGGTCACGCCAACCCCGACGCGTTCGCACAGGTCCTTGAATCCGCGCAGATTGTTCAGGAACACCAGCTTAAGCAGATGCGCGAGCGCGGAGAAATGCTCCAGCCGAGGTGGCAGTATGCCTATCTTGCCGCAAGATATCACTGCGGCGCATTGCTGCTCGAAGAGCTTCTTGATGCGCTTTACAGCATGTCCTATTCGGTCGACACCGAGGACAGCTACGGCGCAAACGCCCTTTTCTCGCACGTCAGCGTCCCCGCGCTCTATATGGAATACTCTAAACAGCTTAGTAACGACCGCTATGCGCACAAGCTTCCGGCCGCAGTCCACAACATGACAAAGAGAATGTTTGCGTGGATTGTCCGCGCCCCGAGCAGCGACAGCAACGAAATGCTGATGTTTTATCTTCGTCAGTATCTTTACACATATACCGAATACCCCGGTGGAATCCCCTTCTTCGACGTACTCCAGAACGCCTTTGCCGCGCGCCACCCGGTCACCTATGCAAGAATGTTCATTGCCGGGAAAATTTCGCGCCAGCTTATTCTCTGGGCGGTCGACGACTGTCCCGAAAAGCTTGTCGGTCTTTCGGACACAAAGACCGCCGAGGACGTCGTCAGCCGGAAAGAACAGCTCGGCGAACTTGCCGAAAAGGCGGGGCGGCTTTATGACACCGGAATGGTTCACTTTGTGAACCTCGAGGCGTCGGCCTGCCGCGGACTTTTCACCGAGGAAGAGGCGATTATTCAGCTTCACGCGCACTGCGGCGCGCAGCTTCTGAGTATGCACGAATCGACGCGCATCTATGCGGACGTCGCCAAGGGGCACCACTGCCGCTATGACGAGCGCGGCGGATATCCGACCGACTTTTCGCCGTCGGCTTCGCCGGTCCGTGCGCTTATATACACCGTCGCCGCCGCGGACGCGCTGGCCTCGTGCACAAAGGAGCTTTCGAGCCGCTACCGCCCCGAAATGCCGTTCGAGGAGGTCTGTGCGTCGCTCGAGGCCGAGAGCGGGAAGCGATATGCGCCGTACGTCGTCGCGCTGATAAACTCCCCCGAGCGCCGCGGGGAGCTGAGGCGCCGCCTTGAAACATGGCGCCATGAAGCGTACCTCGATATGTACAGCCGGAGGGAGAAGATGGCGGAGAGGGGCGGATAACGGCGCACTGCCCGTAATAAGGTATTCGCTACGCTCATGCTATCTTAGTCACCCCACCCCGGCCCTCCCCTCAAGGGGAGGGGGTGTAGAGGAAACTTACGAGTGTAATAGGAAAATTATATCTGCGTCCGACTTTTTATAAGGTATTCGCTTCGCTCATGCTATTTTTAGTCTCCTATCCCCCTGCCCCCTTTCCACATGGAAAGGGGGGCACGCATCGCTCCGGCTTCAGCTCCTATGAGGGCGCAGCCGCGACCGCCGGAGGCGGTCGGAACGAAAGGAGCAGTAAAACTCCAGAGGGAGTTTTACTGCTCCTTTTTGTTTGCGCGCGAAGCGCGCGGGGTGCGTCCGAGGTTGTGGAGACGCCGCGCTGCCATATAAAAGGAGTCCGCCATACGGCGGACGGCTTATCACGTCACCTTGACGGTGACGTGATTACGCCATATCCCCTCCCCCTTCCCCTCCCCGACGGGGAGGGGAGTTCTGCGTCGCCAAAGTTTAGTGAGCCGCCTACGGCCGACAGCCAATCTCGCCGCCTTTCGCCGCGGATAAGTTGCCGCAAAAAACTCAGCGGAGCCTACACCATACAAGGCTGCTCCGCATAATCTGTCTTCTGTCTATCTGTCCTCTGCCCTCTGTCAGAACCCCGGCGTGCCCTCGCTCCTTGCCGCTTCAATCCGGTCGCTGTCGAGGCGGGAAACACAGCCGGCGACGTCGGTCTTGCCGCGGAGCATATCCCCTATCGCGGCGGCGACGCGGTCGGCGCTGTAGCCGACAATCCGCGAGGCGGCGGTCGACACCCGCTCCTTCTCGGCGACCGACACGCTCATGTCCGTCACCATCTTCGACTGAATATTCGTCGTCTGGCCCTTGAAGCAGCTCACCGTCGAAATGCCGTCGAAGGCGCGGTTATAGTTCTCCGCGGTCGCACAGAATCCGAGGAACCCGAGCGCCTCGTCGAGACTGCGGCTGTTTTTGTTGACCATCATCATGTTAAGGTTGCCGCCCTCATATGTCCCGCCGTCGGCGGTGTTCAGGAACACCGGCATAAGCGCGAAATCGTCCTTTGAATACGTTCCGCCGGCTTCGAGGTCGGTATAGAACCAGGTGTCCCAGATAAATGTCATCACCGCCTTGCCCGACGCCATCGTCGGACTTATCTGCGACCAGCCGATGTTAAGATAGTCGCTCCCGAGCCAGCCCTTTTCGGCGGCGTCACGGACCCACTTCACCGCTTCGGCGACCGCCGGAATCTGTGCGTAAGTGATTTTATTTTCGTTGATTTTTTCGAGGAGCGACGGGTCGTCGGCAAAAATCGGGTCGAGCGCAAACTGAAGCATCCAGGAGCACCCGTCCGCGGGCCAGCAAATCGGCGTATACCCCGCCTCGGTGAGCACCTCGCACAAAAGGTCAAACTCGGCCTGTGTCGCCGCGGGGCGAAGACCGAGGCTGTCGAGAATCGTCTTGTTATAATAGCAACCCGAGACGGAATTTTCCCAGAACGGCAGTCCCAGAAGGTTCCCGTCGGCGTCGAGGCAATAGGCCTTCGCGCTGTCGGTGAGGTCGCCGACCCAGCTCTCGTCATTTAAATACATAAAGTTATTTTCGACGTCGAAGCGGTTGAGGTCGGAGTTGTGAAAGTGCATGAATATGTCCGGCACGCGGCCCTTTTCGATTGCCTCGGCCGCCCTGTCCTCAAACTCGGTGTCTTCATAAGCGATGATTTTAAGGCGGTTTCCGGTCGCGGACTCGTACTGTTCAAAAATGCTCTTCATATAGCTCTTTTCAAGGTCGCTCTTCTTCCCCATGACCGTCAGAGTTTTCTTCCCTCCGGCACACGACGAAAGGCAGAGCGCCGCCAAAACCGCCGCCGCAAGGACCGCAATAACCCTTTTTATCATCGTCATTCCTCTCTCCTCTTCTTTTCATCCATAAGCCTTGCGACAAGCTCTCTCACGGCGTTCATGTCAATCGGCTTCGCAAGATGTCCGTTCATTCCCGAGTCGAGCGCGTTTCTCACGTCCTCGGCAAAGGTGTTCGCGGTCATCGCGGCAATCGGGATAAGCGCGGCCTCGGGGTGTGCCGACGCCCTTATTCTCCGCGTCGCGTCATATCCGTTCATCACCGGCATCTGCACGTCCATAAGAATCATGTCGAAGTGCCCCCGCTCGGAGGACTCGAAAAGCTTTACCGCCTCTTCGCCGTTGACGGCGAGCTCACAGCTTGCGCCCTCGATTTCGAGCATCTCGGTGAGGATTTCGGAGTTGAGCTCGTTGTCCTCGGCGACAAGGAAGTGGAGTCCCCTTAGCGGACTGTCCGTCTCGGGAAGCTCTTTTTCGGGTGCACTCTCCTCTGGGCGCGAGTCGAAGAGCGGCTTTATCGTCTGCCAGAATGTCGAGACAAAGAACGGCTTCGGCATAAACGCGTTTATGCCCGCGCTCCGCGCTTCGTCCTCAATGTCGGACCAATCGTATGACGTTAAGACGAGAATCGGGACGTCGTGCCCGATTTGCTCGCGGATAAGCCTTGCGGTCTCGACGCCGTCGAGACCCGGCATCTTCCAGTCGAGGAGAATGACGTCGAACCCGCGCCCGGTCTTCTGTGCCGAAAGGGCGGATTCAAGCGCCGCGGTGCCGTCCGTCGCGATTGCGACCTCGACGCCGGTGTCCTTCATAAGCTCGCGGATACTCGTGCAGACGCTCTCCTCGTCGTCGGCGACAAGAATTCTTGCGACCTTCTGGCGGTACCAAACGTCCGACTCCTCCGGCTCGGCGAGCGCGAACGAAAGCTCGACCGCAAAGGTGCTGCCGGCGTTCGGCTTGCTCTTTAAGGTGATGATTCCGCCCATAAGGTCGACGAGGTTTTTGGTGATGGCCATTCCGAGGCCGGTGCCCTGAATTTTATTCGTGACCGAATTTATCTCGCGGCTGAACGGTGCGAAAATTTTGCGCTGGAACTCGCGGCTCATTCCGATGCCGTTGTCCTTGACGGTGAAGCGGAGCTTTGCGTACTGCGGCATAGGCTGTTCGAGCTCGCTTACGGTGAAGTCGATTTTTCCGCCGTCGGGGGTGTACTTGACCGCGTTAGAGAGGAGGTTTATCAGTATCTGATTAAGCCTGAGCTTATCACCCATAAGCATTTCGGGCGGCGCGCCCTCGACGTGTATCGAAAATTCCTGACTCTTCGCCTTCGCCTGCGGCATCATGATGATGTTTATCTCTTCAAGGAGGTCGGGCAGGCTGAACCTGTCGACATTGAGCGAGGTCTTTCCGCTCTCAATCTTGCTCATGTCGAGGACGTCGTTTATAAGGCTCAGAAGATGATGGCTCGACGCGGTAATCTTCCGCGAATATTCGAGGACCTTGTCGGGGCGGTCGGCGTCTTTTTCGAGGAGCATCGAGAACCCGACGATTGCGTTCATCGGCGTCCTTATGTCGTGCGACATGTTCGAGAGGAAGTTGCTCTTTGCCTCATTCGCGGTCTGTGCCGCGCTCAATGCCTCGCGGAGCTGGAGGGTCATGTTCTGGTCGTTGGTGCGGTCGGACATTACGACGATGAGCTTTTCGACATTCTGTATGCTCATTCTGTATATCGTCATTCTGTACCAGCGGCGCTCGCCGGTGTGCTGGTGCATATATTCGCACTCCCAGTATTTATTGCCGTTGAGCGGGATTCCGTCGAGCTCTTCCTTCGGGATTACGATGTTATAGTTTACGGTGCACTTTTCGAGCACCCTGATGTTCTTTCTCGCCTCGGACACGGGGATTCCGAGAAGGCGTTCGAGGTTCGGACTGATGTAGTCGACGCTGTATTTCCCGACGTCGAGCATTATAAAGATGTCGTCGACGTTGTTAGACAGGACGTCGAACATCTTTTCGCGGTACTGAAGCTCGGTCTCGCTCTTTCTCGACTGCCGGTAGCTTCGGAAGATGAGGAGCGCTATGACCGCCGCGCCGATAAGGCCGAAGATTGCTATCAAAACCTTGACCGTTGTCTTCTGTATCGAGAGGAATCCCTCGCTCAGAACGCTTTGGGGGACGGCGCTTAAAATCGAATAATCCTGAAATCCGACGGGTTCATAGAAGAGATAGCTCTTAACATTCCCGATTTTGCAGAGAAGGACGTCGCTCCCGCCGGATTTCAAATCCTCCTCGATGGCGGCGACGCCCGAGGTCCCGAGGTCTGAGGCGGTCCGAAGATATGTCAGATAGTTTCCGAAGACGCTTCCGCCGCTCTGTGTCGATAAGAGGACGCTTCCGTCGCTGTGAATCACAAAGCAGCGGGCATTTCCCGAAAACGCGTCGACATAGAGCGAATTCGAGAGGTCGGCGTTTGTATAGCTTACGGCAACGGCGCTGTATTCAAAGCCTTTATATGTCCCGCCCGTGACCGGCGAGGCAAAAATCGTCACCTCTTCGTTGCCGGGGAGGATTTCGGCGGCCATAATCGGCTCGCGGTCGGAAAGAAGAGTGTCCCACCTGTTCTCGAGAATCATTTCGTAGGAGCTTCCGTCCGAGCGGATACATTTGCGGTCCGCCGAGATGAAATAGAACTCGGAGAATCCCCAGCTTTCCTTGAGCTTTTTGACGATTTCGGGGCTAAGGGCGTCCTTCCCCGAGGTGTCGAGGTAGTCGCTGCAGCTCTTCAAGAGGCGGCGGTTGCGCTCGACGAATCCGCCGAAGGTGTGATTTACCTGTCCGTAGATTTCGCGGAGATGGTTGGTGCTGTCCCTGTAAATCCGTTCGGAGATAAAGTCGAAATAAAACACGCCGATACAGACCGTCACCGCGGCAACGGCAAGGGTCACAACAATCAGCAGCAGCTTATCGAGCCATTTTTTCATCACATTTCCTCCGTTCGGCAGATTATAAGCATATTTGTGTTATTGTAACATATGAGAAGGAAAATGTCAAATCAGATGAATAGAAATCAGAGGATAGAAGATAGAAGGGCGGAGTTTTGTAATGGCGCTCAGACTTTACATCTGCCGCGATTTATGATACACTATCATTGAAGGAAAGGTGATATTATGAAAAAACAGGCTTACAATCCGTATCTCCCCTCTTGGGAATACATTCCCGACGGCGAACCCTATGTCTTCGGCGACAGGGTTTATGTCTACGGCTCGCATGACCTCTCGAACGGTTGGGTGTTCTGTCTCGGCGACTATGTCTGCTGGTCGGCGCCGGTCGACGACCTCGGAAACTGGCGGTACGAGGGCGTTATCTACCCGAAGACCTCAGACCCGCTCAACCGCGACGGCAGAATGTGCCTCTATGCCCCCGACGTCACCGTCGGCCCGGACGGGAGATACTATCTTTACTATGTCTTGGACAAAGTCTCGGTCGTGTCGGTCGCGGTCTGCGACACTCCCGCCGGAAAATACGAGTTCTACGGATATGTTCACTATCCCGACGGAATGCGCCTCGGCGAAAAGGCGGGCGATGAGCCGCAGTTCGACCCCGGCGTCATCACCGAGGGCGAGCTGACCTATCTCTATACCGGATTCTGCGGACGCGGCGACCGCTCGCGCACCGGCGCACAGGCGACGGTCCTCGGCCCGGATATGCTCACCGTCGTCGAAAAGCCGGTCATAGTCGCGCCGGGTTGCATGTATGCCGAGGGGACGGGGTTTGAGGGACACGAGTTCTTCGAGGCGCCGTCAATCCGAAAAATCGGCGATACATATTACTTTATCTATTCCTCCGCGGTCATGCACGAGCTTTGCTATGCGACGTCGAAGGAGCCGAGGAGCGGCTTTAAATACGGCGGGGTCATCGTCTCGAACGGCGACATCGGAATTTCGGGCTATAAGCCTGCCGAAAAGGTCATGTCGAACATCGGCAACAATCACGGAAGCATCGTCGAAATCAACGGAAAGTGGTACATCTTCTATCACCGGCAGACAAACGGGACTTGGTTCTCGCGCCAAGGCTGCGCCGAGGAGATTGTGATTTCGGAAGACGGGCGGATTCCGCAGGTCGAAATCACCTCCTGCGGACTCAACGGCGGGCCGCTCAGGGGCGAGGGCGAATACCCGGCGTATCTTGCGTGTCACATTTTCGGCGAGGACATGCGCCGCAACGCAAAAATCGCCCAGGACGGCCGCGACGGCGACGAAAACGACGGCTATATCACGGGAATCCGCGACGGAATTTCGGTCGGCTTCCGGTACTTCGACTTTAAGGGGATAAAGAGCGTCACGGTCTCGGTCCGAGGATATATGCACGGCGAATTCAGGGTCAGAACCTCTTGGGACGGGCCCGTGCTCGGCGCGGTCAAGGTCGAGAGCGCCAACATCTGGCAGGACTTTTCCGCCGCCGTCCCCCTCCCCGACGGCGTCAGCGCCCTCTACCTCGAATACTCCGGCTCCGGCGACCCGCAGCTGAGAGCGGTGGGGTTTGGAAAGTGAACAAGACGGCTGCTTAATTAAGCATTTAACATATCACCGCATCGAAAGGAGACGTGAAGATGAACTACAGGAAGGACAGGCGTGGGAATCCGCTGTCGATACTCGGGTACGGGTGCATGAGGTTCAAGCGCTCGGGCGGGAAGGTCGACGTCGACAAGGCCGAGCTTGAAATAATGGCGGCTTACCGCGGCGGGGTCAACTATTTCGACACCGCGTACATCTACCCCGGGAGCGAGGCCGCCCTCGGCGAAATCGTCGAGAGAAACGGAATTCGCCGGAACATCAACATCGCGACGAAGCTGCCGCACTATCTCATCAAAACCGAAAATGACGCCGAAAAGTATTTCCGCGAAGAGCTTTCGCGCCTCCGCACCGACTATATCGACTACTACCTGATGCACATGCTGACCGACATCGGGACATGGGAGCGGCTTAAGGCGCTCGGCATCGTCGAGTGGATTGAAGAAAAAAAGGCGTCGGGGCAGATTAAACAGGTCGGGTTCTCGTATCACGGCGGAAGCGAGATGTTCTGTCAGCTTGTCGACGCCTATGATTGGGACTTTTGCATGATTCAGTACAACTATATGGACGAAAACTCACAGGCGGGAAGGCGCGGTCTTAAATATGCGAACGCGAAGGGTCTGCCGGTGATGATTATGGAGCCTTTGCGCGGCGGGCGGCTTGTGAACAATCTCCCGAAAGAGGCGGAGAAGCTCTTTGCGGCGAACCCGAAGCACTATACCCCGGCGCAGTGGGCGTTCAAGTGGCTTTGGGACCAGCCCGAGGTGACCTGTGTGCTTTCGGGAATGAATTCGCCCGAGATGGTCGAGGACAACGTCCAGAACGCTGCGCTCTCGTATGCCGGCGAGCTTTCGGCGCACGACCGCGAGATGCTCGACAGCGTCGTCAAGGTCATCAACTCGAAGATGAAGGTCGGCTGCACCGGCTGCGGGTACTGTATGCCCTGCCCGATGGGCGTCGACATTCCCGGCTGTTTTTCGGCATATAACCGGCGCTATTCCGACGGCTGGTTTACGTCGCTGAAGGAGTATTTCATGTGCACCGCGCTCCGCAGCAAGCCGTCCGCGGCGTCAAACTGCGTCGCCTGCGGCAAGTGCAAGCAGCACTGCCCGCAGGGAATCGATATCCCCGCCGAGCTTAAGAACGTCAGGGGCAAGCTTGAGGGTCCGGCGTATAAGCTGGCGAGCAAGGTGGTTAAGAAGTTCAGGGCGTATTGAGGGAGGAGAGAAATGATAGGCGGTGTGGAGATGGGCAGACGATGCTGCCTGTTATAAGGAATTCGCGGGGCGGGGTGAAACAAAATAGCATGAGCGCGGCGAATACCTTATTACGGGCAGCACGGCGTCTGCCCCCACCTCGTACTTAATCAAAAGCCTTGTTTCAGATATTCTTCGTTATCGACAGGATATTTTTCCCGTCGCGGTATTCGTAGGCGATATTATCCATCGACTTCTTTACCATGAATATCCCGAGGCCACCGATTTCGCGCTCGTCCGCCGACAGGGTCACGTCCGGGTCGGCCTTCTTCAGCGGGTCATAAGGCACTCCGCCGTCGATGAATGTTATCTCGACCGCGGCCGGATTCTCCTTTACGTCGACCCTTACCGTCGCGTCCCCCGTCCCGGGGTCATAGGCGTATCGCGCAATGTTCCCGAAAAGCTCGTCGATGGCAATGTCAATCTGCATCTGCGTCTTCATCGGACAGCCACATTCCTCGAGCTCGGCGTCGACAAATTCGGTTACCGCCGGTATATTCTCGATTTCGGCTGCAATAGTCAGCTCTTTCACGGCGTTCCCTCCATCTTCTTTTTAAATTCAAGCGCGAGCATCGTGATGTCGTCAAACTGCTCCGCTTCGCCGACAAATCGGTCGATATCTTCTTTAACCGCTTTAAGGATTTCCTCGGGCGGCTTGGTCGAATTTTTGCTCAGGACGGCCTCGAGCCGCTCCATTCCGTAGAGCCGGTTGTCCTTATCCGTCGCCTCGGTCACGCCGTCGGTGTACTGGAAAATCCTGTCCCCCGGGTCGAGGATTATGCTTCCGGACTTATACTTCATGTCCTCCATTCCGGCGAGCACAAACCCCGGCTTTATTTTATACGGCTTGAATTCGCCGCCGGATTTCGAGATAAACGGCATTTCGTGCCCCGCGTTGACGAACCGGAACTCGCCGGTCACAAGGTCGAGGACGCCCTCGAACGCCGTGATGAACAGTCCCTCGGAATTAGACTTGCACAGAAGGTTGTTGACCTCTCCGAAGACTTCGCCGAGGTCCTCGTCCGGCTCGGTGTGGTCCTTTATAAGCGTCTTTCCGATGACCATGAACAGCGCCGCCGGGACGCCTTTTCCCGAGACATCGGCCATGACTATCGCGAGGTGGGTTTTATCCACCATGAAGAAGTCATAGAAATCTCCTCCGACTTCTTTCGCCGGGGTCATGGTCGCGTAAATGTCGAATTCATCGCGGTCGGGGAATGCCGGGAAGATACACGGCAGCATCGACGCCTGAATATGCTTCGCGACTCCGAGCTCGGCGCCAATTCTCTCGCGCTCAGCGGTCACGGCGGTCAGGTCGCGGATATATCCGTCGAGCGACTCAGCCATATCGTTGAACGAGCGCGCAAGGTCGCCGATTTCGCCGATGTCACAGATTTCGGCGCGGTGCGCAAGGTCGCCGCCGCTTATTACGGCAACGTCCTCCCCGAGCTCCAAAAGCGGCTCTGTAAGCTGTTTCGAGAAGATTCGGCTTGCCGCCGCGATGGCGATATATACAATCACGAGCGCGCCGAGATTAAGAAGCAGCGCGGTGAGGATTGTCTTGTGGATACTGCCGACCGTCGCCTCGGTCTTTTCGCCGATAGCCTTTGCGGCGTTGGTCGACGGGTCGGTCAGAAGGTGCGACGGTATCTGGAACACGACCATCCAGTTTGCCGACTTTATCGGACTGTACGCAAAGAACATGCTCCCGTCGATTCCGCCGTATTCGCCGCCGCTCTTGCCGGTCATGATGTGACTCGCAAGGCCGCCGCCCGAGCGCTCCTCTTCGGTAAGGCTCTCGGCGGCTTCGGTGAAGCCGTCGGGCGAGAGAATAACCTTTCCCGCGCCGTCGACGAGGTATACATATGAGCCGTCGCCGATGTCGACGTCGGAAAGGACGTTACCGAGGTCGTTAATCAGTATATCTATGCACATGACGCCCGCAAAGCTCTGGTCGACGTTATAGAAAGGAGCGGCGCAGGTAACCATCAGTCCGCGTCCGAAGGCGTCTTCATAGGCGTCGGTGAGAATGACCTCGCCGGTGTCCCTCGGGACGGTGTACCACTCTTTCTCAAAGTAGTCGAAAATCTCGGGCGTAAGGTCGGACCGCTCGTCATAGTTAATCATGAACCCGCTTTCGGTGCTGAGATAGATTGACCCGATCTGCGAATTCGCGCTCTCCATCACCGGCTGCCATATATGGACCGCGTTCGCCAATAGTCCGACCTCGGGGGCAAGCGCCTCGCGGTCGGCGTTTTCGTCGGCATAGCAGAGCTGGAGCACAAAGTGATAGGCGTTCGAGACGTGCGGCGGCAGGACCTCTTTCATGACGTATTCCTCGGGCGATTCGAGCAGCCGGTGCGCATAGAACGCAAAGTCGGCGACATATCCGAGATAGCGCTCAAGGATTGCGTCGATAGTCTGTGCGCGGTTTTCGGCGGTGACGATATAGTTCTGTTCGCCGAGCGATGTCACTGTGTCGACGCTGACCGAATAGGCGGTCTCGCCGAGGTCGCTGCTGTCCGATGCGACGCGGTTGCGCACGACAAAAAGACTTCCGAGCCACAAAAGGTCGGTCGCCAGAAGCGCCGCGATGCTCACGCAGAGGAGCACCGCGAGCACCCGCCTGCGGATAGACTTGCGCGGTTTTTCTTTTTTCATCAAAAACTCCTAATTAAACCGCGCGGCGTGTCAGTTCATCACAAAGCTGAGCGGCGATACGCTGTCGGTGACGATTTCGCCGCCGAAAATGCCGTCCTCGGACGCTCCGCCGCTTATTTTCGCGGTATAAACCCAGTCGCCCTCGGCAAATCCTCCGGCGTGGACAAGATAGGTGTCGAAGCCGGCATCGACCTCGACCGGTGCCGCGCTCAGGCTTTCAAGGGTATATTCGCTGTCGCCGACCCTTACGGTCTGCCCCGCCTTAACGCTCTCGGCGCCGCTCTCGGGGAGATAGAAGGTCGCCTCGCCGCCGCTTATCACGGCAGCGCCCTTGACGGTTGTTTCAAGGCGCCCGAACTGCCCCCAAGCTATCATTCCGGCGAGAAAGATTATCACCGCAATCAGTACAAGCCAGACCCCGGGGTTTGCGACCTTGATGTAGTCGTTGAGCTGCTCCGGAGACTGTACCCTTTCGAGACTCTTTTTTCTGAAGATGCTGTTGTCAGCCATTTATTTTCACTCCCTAATATCGGTCTGTGATGTTCAGGCAAAGGACTTTTTAATGATAAGCCTTACCTTATGGGACTTTACGCCGACAAGGACCTCGTCGGCAAGACTCGCGACAATCGATTTTTCAAGCTCGTCCCATTTCTCCCTTGCGTCCTCCGAATCGGGGACGGTTCCGAGATTTTCCCTCATCGCGGCGAGGGACCACATTCTTTCGTATCCGAAGCTCGGGACGTTGTCGTACATATAGTCGGAGTAGTCGCCGCAATACTGAATCGACGCGTCATAGGACATCAGGCAATACTCGAAGATTCCGGTGAGCTTTCCCATAAATCCGCGGAGAGCTTCGTTCTTGCCGGAAGAGGAGACCGAAAGAAACTGTTCCCTTTGGTCATAGTCGACCTTGCAGTCGGCTTCGAGGCAGAGCGAGACATCCTTTCCCTCGCCCTCGACCCAAAATTCACCGTAAAAGTCGCCGACGATGCCCTTTATAAGACCCATCATCTCTTCGGCGAGCAGGCGGACGCGCAAGGCTTCCTTGCGGTCAAGGTGCTGATACTCAGCAAAGCGCTCTGCTTCGGCGAGAGCCGCGTTTATTCCGCGGCCGGTGTTCTTTACTGAGATAACATTTGTCTTCATCGAGCGCCTCCGTTATTCGATTGTGAGAATCTCGTTGAAGCCGGTAATCTCGAAAATCTCGGCGATGGTCTCGTTGACGTGAATAACGGTCATCTTTCCCTGACGGTTCATGACCTTCTGTGCCGCCAAGAGGACGCGGAGTCCCGCCGAAGACATATAGTCAAGCTTTTCGAGGTCGAGCACAAGCTCGGTAATTCCGTTCACGGAGTTTTTGAGCTCGGCTTCGAGCTGGGGCGACGTACCGGTGTCAAGACGTCCTTCAAGAGCTACTGTGAGTTTGCTGCCTTCCTGATTTTTAGTGATTGTCATGGCAAAAATTCCTTTCAATACATGTATTTAGCTATACGCCTGCGGGAAATCCGCGGCGACTGCTTATGATAATAATCCGTGCGCCGAAAGGGCGTCAGGTGTCGAGCCTCTGACGCTCGACAAGCTCGGCAAACTTTCCGCCGAGCGCAATCAGCTCGTCATATGTTCCGTCCTCGACGATGTGTCCGCCCTCGAGGAAAATAATCCTGTCGCACTGCTTTATCGTCGAAAGGCGGTGAGCGATGACGATTCTCGTGCACTTTAAGCTGTCGAGCGACTGTGAAACCCTCTTCTGTGTGAGGTTGTCGAGCGCCGACGTCGCCTCGTCGAGCATCAGCACGCGGGGCTTCGGCGCAATCGCCCTTGCTATCATAAGGCGCTGGCGCTGTCCGCCCGAGATTCCTCCCGAACCCTCGGAAATCATCGTGTGCATACCCATCGGCATCGCCCTGATGTCGTCGGCGATACCGGCGAGCTCGGCGGCCTCCCAAGCCTCGTCCATCGTGAGCTGCGGAGCCGAGATGGTGATGTTCGAGAAGATGTCGCCGGTGAAGAGCTTTCCGTTCTGCATTACGACGCCGATTTTTCGGCGCAGCGACTTAAGGTCGAGGGTCGAAATGTCACGCCCGTCGTAGTAGATGGCGCCGCGCTGGGGCGTCTCGAATCCGAGGAGAAGCCTCATCAGCGTCGACTTTCCGCAGCCGGTAGAGCCGACGATTGCGACATACTGACCGGGGGTAATCTTCAGCGAAAGGTTGTCGAGGATGTTCGGCATATTGTCGTTATAGCGGAAGGTGACGTTGTTGACCTCGATGCCTCCCGAGAGGCGGGTGATAACCTGTTTCCCCTCGGATACCTCGGGGACGGCGTTGAGTATCGGCTTGACCATGTCGAGAATCGGCTTGATGTTCGCGACGGTGAGAGCGATTCCCGCGAGCGACGAAAACGCGCCCGAGACCATTCCGTATGCCGTGTTGAAGGAATAGTAGTCGGCGACCGAAATTCCGCTCTTTACCGCGGCGTAATACATCACAATCATACCGACCGACGAGATTAACATCGAGAAAACGCCGTTGTATTTGATGAACGCGGGCGGGTTATAGTTGAGCTTTGCCTCTTCGGCATGGCCCTTCGCCCACTTCGAGAAGACTCTCTTTTCGGCTCCGGCGAGCTTGATTTTCTGTATGCCCGAGATAAGAGCATAGCTAAGGCCGCTTTCGTGCGCTCCGAGCTCCATCGCCCGCTTCGAGATGCTCATCTGCGTCATCGAGGTGACGACCGAGAACGCGACCGTCACGATTATAACCGTCAGCGCCGGAACGACGAGAACGGGGGCGTAAATGAAAATCTGCCCGATATATACCAGCGAGAACACCGACGTCAGACCGGTCGACAGAAGCGTCGAGACGAGCATATCGCAGAGCGAGCCGATATACTGTGCGCGGCTCGAAAGCTCGCCCGAGCTGTATTCCTTGAAGAAGCTCGGCGGAAGGCTCATCACGCGCATCATCGTCGCCGACTGAACATACATCGACATCTTTGTGTTCATTCTCGCGAGCAGGAGGTCGCGGGTCGCCGAAATCATCATCTGCGAAACTCCGATGCAGATGAAGAACACCATTACCGACAGAAGGAGGCTTATGCTCTTTTCTTCGATTACGGTAGAAAACAGGAAATTCTGCAGTCTCGGGAGCATAAGTCCGATAAGCGTTACCGCGAGCATCGCCAAGCCGTACAGGACAAAGTCGGCGACCGACATCGTCGATATAACGTATTTCATCAGCTCGGGGATATTGAGCTTTTTAAGCGGAAACGGCTTATAGAACGCAATCGCGTCCTGCTCAAAGTCGCCCTCGTTGGCCTTTGTGACCCTTGTGCGCTTGCCGGTCGAGGGGTCGGTGAAAAAGTATCCGACCAAAGGCCCCGGAACCGCCGCAATCGCCGCGCCGTCCGACTTTCTTGTCATCAGGAACGGGCCGACGGCGTCTTTATACCAGCCCTTTTCAAGCTTTACGGTCCGCCGCATTATCCCGTTCGGGCGCATAAGGAATTCGAGCTGTTCGTTGATGTCGCTTATGTTCGGGGGAAGCTCCTTCGGCTTAATGTGATAATACTTGAGTATTAAGGCAATAGCGTCCTTCGCGCGGTCGGCGTCGCCCATAAACGCCGAAGACTCGTTCTTTCCGGTAACACAGTCGGAAAGCTCGAAAAACGCCTCCTCAAAAATCTGTTGGTCGCTCTCTTTGCGCTGTCTAATCTGTTCGTCAAACCATCCCATAGCTTTTCATCACCGCCTTATTCGTTCGAGACAAGCTCGGTATAATAGCCGCCCTTGGCATAGAGCTCTTCGTGTGTCCCGCGCTCGACGACCTTTCCGTTGTCGAGGACGATTATCTCGTCGCAGTCGCGGATTGTCGAAAGTCTGTGCGCCACGACGATACAGGTTATGCCGCGGTCTTTAATCGACTTGACGACCTCGTATTCGGTCTTTGCGTCGAGGGCGCTCGTCGCTTCGTCGAGGATAATGATTGTCGGATCCTGTGCGAGAACGCGGGCGATTTCGAGGCGCTGGCGCTGTCCGCCCGAGAAGTCCTTGCCGCCCTCGGTGAGCTTATAGTTGTATCCGCCCTCGCGGAGCATAATGTCCTCGTGAAGCTGTGCGTCCTTGGCGGCGAGGATAACCTCGAAGTCTTCAATCGAAGTGTCCCACATTCTTATATTGTTCGCGATGGTGTCCTCGAAGAGAATTATATCCTGGTCGACGACGGCGAGCGAGCCGGTGAAGACCGAGCGGTCGATTTCGGACATCGGCTTTCCGTCGAAGAGGATTTCGCCGCTCCAAGGGTGATAGAGTCCGGAAATAAGCTTCGACAGCGTCGATTTTCCGCATCCCGACGACCCGACGAGCGCGACCCTCGCGCCCGGCTTAAGGCTCAGGTTGAAGTTTTCAATAAGCGGGTCGGCGAGCTTTGAGTACCCGAAGGTGACGTTTTTCATCTCGAGGGCGCCCGAGAGCTTGTCGTATTCCTTACCCTCGTCGACGGTGTCGTTGTCATAGTTTACGTCGGTCGGATACTGCATGACGTCTTCGACGCGCTCCATCTGTGTGCGCATTTCCTGAAGCGTCTGCCCCGCGGAAATAAGCGTCATCGCAGGGCCGGTGAACGAGCCGAGGAAGCCTTGGAACGCCATAATCATACCGACGGTGAACTTTCCCTGAATGGTGAGCCATACGCCGAGAATCATTACGAGTATGCCGGTGATGTCGGACACGACTGCGGGAATGATTCCGAGGTACTGACTCAGCTTCGCAAACTTTACCGACTGCGAGTTGACTCCGGCCTGATACCCCGCCCAGCGCTCGAAATAGCCGTTTTCGGCGCCCGACGCCTTAATCGTTTCAATCATCTCGATGCCGGCGACCGTCGCCGAGGCGAGCATTCCGGCGTCCCTCATCTGTACCCTCGTGATGTTGACCCTCTTTTTGGAGATGATTCGGGACATGAAGAGGTTGATGAAAATCGAGGCGATTCCGACAAGCGTCAGAAGCCAGCTGTAGCGAATCATGACGACGAGATAGAAAATCATCATCACCGTCTGCAATACCAGCGGGGCGAATGTCCCGACAAGGGAGTTCGCGATGCTCGCGTTGGTAAACTGACGCTGCTGAATGTCGCCCGCCATGCGCTGCGAGAAGAATTCCATCGGCATTCTCAGGACCTTCCACATATACGAGCTCGAGCCGTATATCTCCATCTTGCCGTTGATTTTCAGTGACATCGACGCCTGTATCGCGGAGACGATTAGCTGTACCGCGGTCATCACCGAGAGGGCAATCAAAAACGGAGTGAACCACTCGGGATTCTGGTGAGTCAGAAGGCGGTCGAGGAAGATTCTTGAAAACGCCGGGTTGATGATTCCAATCAGCGACGAGATTATCGTCGTGAGGACGACGAAGGCGATTGCGGGACCGGTGCCCTTAAGTCTGCTCTTTGCGAAATCGATGACGCTCTTCTGCTTTCCGCCCGGCTCGAAGTTCTCGCCCGGCTCGAACATCATGCAGATTCCGGTGAACGAGCTGTCAAAGGTCTCCATCGGGACGGAATAGCTCCCCTTCGCGGGGTCGTTGAGATACGCCTTGTTGCCCTTGAAGCCGTTCAGGACGACAAAGTGATTGAAGTTCCAGTGGACGATACAGGGGAATTTCCCCTCTGTCTTAAGCTCGTCGGGTTCAAAGCGGTAGCCCTTGGCAACCAGACCGTAGCTCCGCGCGGCCTTTAGGATATTCCTTGCGTTTGAGCCGTCGCGCGAGACGCCGCAGTCCGCCCTGACCTGTTCGAGCGGAATCCACTTGTTGTAATACGCGAGTATCATAGTGAGCGAAGCGGCGCCGCATTCGAGCGCCTCGAGCTGCATCACCACGGGCGTCTTTGCGACGCCGCCCTGTACCGGCTTTTTAATCTTTTGTTCTTTCACGAAAACTTCCTCCCGGATTGTATATGTTCAGAGATGTCGATTTTATCTCATTCTTCATCTATCTTACATTATACATTAAAATTTCCGTCAGTGCAATGTTGTCTGCGTTGTTTTTATGTCGTTTGCGACATTTTTATTCCCCGGCGCGGCGAAAACCGTACATTATTTTCCATTCCGTCCTGTTGTTTCCATTGATTGTCTCTTCATTATTACGACTTCCGAAAATCTCAATTCTGTCCCTTGCCCTACGTTTACGTAAATTTTTTGTCGTAAACCGCAATTTTTATTGTCACAAAATCTTGCAAAACAAACTGTAAGATGTTATAATAGCTTTATATTTTTGTTTTAAAGCAAGGAGAGGGGATAATGAGGAAACCAAGGAATATTCTTCTCTCGGCGGTGTTTCTCGTTATCTGCTGTCTGATGATAGCTCTCTTCACTGTGTTCATGCTCGACCCGCCTCTTATGGACGAGGAATGGCTCTCGGAGGAATCGTGTACATTCACGACCGACGGTGACGAGACCTTGGAGGTTCACACCGGCGACGAGCTCGGAAATATCCGCACCGACGGGTACTATACCGCTATACCGACACGACGGCATACATCTATCCCGCTCTGCTTGTGAACACCAATCCCGACGTTTCGGCAAGGCGTCTTGCCGCCGCGACGAACAGCTCGGCAATCCTCGCCGGAATCTCGGGCATCGCTTTTGTAATCACCGCCGCTCTGTTCCTTCTGAGCATCGCCTTTGAGCACACCGATTTCAGCCTTATCTTCCTCGCAGTCGGTATTATCTGCAACTGTGTGACAATGCTCTTCAACACCGGCGCGGTGCAGTGCCCCGAATCGGTCGTCGGACTTGTGTTCGACCTGCAGCAGCTTTTGACTCTGCCGATGATTATCATTTTTATCGTCTTTACAATCCGAAACCGCAGGGTCGGGATTATAAAATATATACTTATTTTCACGGGAATCCTCGCGGGACTGATGCTCTTGGCGAATGTCCTCGGACTTATCTTCGACAACGTCCCGGCGCCCGTCAAGCAGCTTGGGTTTATCGTATATCTTCTTTATAATCAGATGTTCGAGAAGGCGCTTACCATCGCCTGCAACTATCTTATCATCATATGTGTCGCGGCGGCGCTTTATTATCACATTCGCGGACTTATCGCCATTCACGCCGAAAACACCGCCCTTGAAAGTCAGAACAGGGCGATTGTCGCGGGGTATGAAAACATGGTGTATAATGTAAAAAAGACCGCCGAGGTCCGTCACGAATGGAAGCACGACCTTCTTTCGCTGTCGCTTCTTTATGACAAGGGAAAAATCGACGAAATCGGGGAATATCTTAAGGAAAAGAACGAGTTTCTGAGCAATACCGAAAAGGTCCGCCTCACCGAAAACTTCGTGTTCGACGTTATCCTCAATTCCGCGTCGGCGCGTGCGGACGAAGCGGGAGTCGACCTTAAGACGCATGTAAACATTCCCCCGACGATAAATATACGGGAAGAGGATCTCTGTCAGCTGCTGCTTAATATGTTCGACAACGCCTTTAACGCCTGTGAAAAGGTCAAGGAAAACAAGTTTATCAACTTTACCGCCGAGATGAAGAACGGCTTCCTCGCGATAAGGTGTCAGAACAGCACTTCGGGCGAACAGTCCTCAAACGGCGGCGATATTTCGCACGGCTGGGGTCTTAAGAATATGGAAAAGGTTTGCAGACACTACGGTTCCGACCTCATCAAAGGCGAGGCGGACGGCGTTTATACGGTCAAGACCGCACTTCAGATCGGCAGCAAGGAGGACTGACCTTATGTATACTGTTGCTGTATGCGACGACGACAGAGAATTCAACCAGTCGATGGTGAGAATGTGCAGAGCTGTGCTCGACAAAACCGGAATTCAGTACAGCCTTAAGTCGTTTTTCTGCGAAGAAGACGTTATGCGCGACATCTCTCACGGCGGAAAAACCGACCTTATGTTCATAGACATAAGGCTCGGGCGGAAGAACGGAATCGACCTTGCGCGAAAGCTCAAGGAGCGCGGCGAGGACACCTCGGTTGTGCTGATGACCGTTGACAGCAGCTTTTTGCTCGCGGGGTATTCGGTCCAGCCGGTGTACTTCCTGATGAAGCCGATTGACCCCGAGGAGCTTGAAAAGGCATTCAAGGCCGACCTTAAGCGCCGTCAGCAGAGCATGAACATCTTTATCCGCTGTGAGCGGAAGCACGTTCCGATACCCGTCGACAGCATCATATATGTCGAAATCATCGACCACGCGATTACGATACATACCCGTACGAAGGACTATAACACGCGAATGACCTTTTCGCAGCTCCTCGACGAGCTTCCGTCGTCGACCTTTGCGCGGTGCCACAACTCATACGCCGTCAACCTCTCCCGCGTGTCGCACTTCTCTCGCGCGCTGGGCATCACCCTCGACAACAGGGTCACCCTCCCCATCGGGCGGAAATACTTCGACCACTTCAGACAGTGCTTTATACAGTTTATTGATACGTATTGAGGGAAAGGAATTCGCTGCGCGAATGCTATTTTTAGTCTCCTACACCCTACCCCCTCCCACATGGGAGGGGGTTCTGCGTTGACAAGGTTTGGAGAGCCGCCTGACGGCGGGGGGGAAATTGGCGCGGCGCCGTACTTTGCTATAAGGAGTCCGCTGAGCGGAATTAAAGGCACTGCGTGCCATCGGCTTGTAAAAGGAATTCGCTTCGCTCATGCTATCTTAATCACCCCACCCCGCCCTCCCCTCAAGGGGGGTATAGAGGAAACTTGCGAGCGTAATAGGAAAATTATATCTGCGTCCGACTTTTTATAAGGTATTCGCTTCGCTCATGCTGTTTTTAAACTCCCACCCCTTTCCCTCCCACATGGGAGGGGGTTCAGCATAACTAAGGCTTGGATAGCACTGACGCGGGAGGGCGCAGTCACGACCGCCACCGGCGGTCGAAACGAAAAGAGCAGGAAAACCGCTTGCGGGTTTTTCTGCTTCTTTCGTTTGCGCGCAAAGCGCGCCGGTCTGCGCCCGAGGTTGTGGAGACGCCGCACTGCCCGTAATAAGGTATTCGCTGCGCTCATACTATTTTTAGACTCCTACCCCCTTCCCCCTCCCACATGGGAGGGGGCTATGTGTTGCCAAAGTTTGGTGAGTCGCCTGACGGCGGGGAAAGTTTGCACGGCGTCATGCGTTGCTATAAGGTGTCGTTTTGTAACAAACGATAAATGCCTCATCTTTGATGTCTCACTATTCTTTTTCCTTCCACACCCCCTGCCCCCTCTCCCTCAGAGAGAGAGGGGGTTCCACCCCACACCCGGCCGTTCACGTTCGTGAACGGCGCGACCACTCCCCTCGAGGGGAGTGGTACTTGGCAAGGAGGACACTTGCGAGCGTTACTGATAACTTGCGGTGACACCGCACTGCCATATAAAAGGAGTCCGCCTGCGGCGGACGCTCCTCGCGTCACTTGGACGTGACGCGTGTCGCCTGTTCCCCCTCCCTGCCCCTCCCCGGCGGGGAGGGGAACGGCGAGGAAACATAGCTGCGTTGTAAAAATTTGAAAGTGGCGCCTCACTTTGCTAAAAGGAATTCGCTTACGCTCATGCTATTTTTAGACTCCTACCCCCTGCCCCCTCCCACATGGGAGGGTGTGTTTGGAGCGCCGAGGCCATGTCTGACCGAAGCTACACGCCATAGGAGCATACGCTTGTTTTATCTGTGAACGCGAGCAATCAATCGTTTTCGATTGCGAAGCGTGAACAGCTATAAAACAAGCTTATGCACGCAGCCGCGACCGCCACCGGCGGTCGAAACGAAAGCAGCAGGAAAACCCCCTCCGGAGTTTTTATGCTTCTTTTCGTTTGCGCGCTTCGCGCGCCGGCTGCGCCCCCTCACGTCACCCTGAAATGCCCGACGATATCATCTCGCAGCTCGAGTATATCCTGCTCATAGTGCGGCTGGTTCGAGCTGCCGTGGTGGATAACGAGCGGCGTGCCGTTTTTGTTGCGCCTGTCCGAGACAATGCCGATGTGCCCCTCGAACACGACGATATCGCCGCCCTGCCACTCGCCGATTTCCCCGATGTCGGTCGTCAGCTCTTTCGCGGTGTGCCTGAAATATACAATCAGATTTCTCACGCGGCGGAAGTCAATATTCCTGTCGCCGACGTCGGCGTCATAATCGCTTCGGTTCCTTTCGATATCGGCGCTGACAAGCTCCATAAGGTCATAACCCGCAGCTTTCAGCGCCTGCGCGACTACGTCGGTGCATACGCCGTATCCGTCGTCGGGATAGCCGCCCTTATAGTAGCGGCTTTCATATTTCGGTTTTGTCGAGACATATGCCCGCGCGCCCGCAAGAATATCGCTCTGGTCGTCGATGCCGTCGCCGTCGCGGTCGACAGGGCTTATGTAGTCCGCGATGCCGAAATCCGCGTTGCTGTAGGTCGCTCCGCCGAAGAAATACCGAAACACCGCGCCGAGGTTGAATATCCTGCAGATTGCTATGACAAGTCCGAGAACCGCCGCCGCGATGAGGATTTTCCCGGGAGTTTTAAGATAATAATGCTTTTTTGTGCTCATCAAATCGCCCCTTCCGACGATTTTATTATCGTGCGGAAAGGGTGTAAAGTCAATCGAATTAAGTAAATCTTAATCAAAAATTAAGAATCCGACATCTTCTGACTTCTGACTTCTCACATCTGCCTTCTGATGTTGACATCCTCCCGCAACTATTATATAATCAATATATAAACGTGCACAAGCGCGGATTGGAGGAACATTATATGCTGAGAATGACAAGAACAGAGAACGGAATCGTGCGCGGGATTGAGGCGGCGGACCCGAGAATCACCGCGTTCAAGGGAATCCCCTTTGCGGCGCCGCCGGTCGGCGAGAACAGGTGGAGAGCGCCGCAGCCGGCCGAGAATTGGGACGGCGTCCGCGACTGCTGTCGCTTCGCCCCGATTTCGGTACAGGACACCCCGGGCGTCGGCACCGACATCTATTGCCGCGAATGGCACGTCGACCCCGACATCGCGATGGACGAGGACTGCCTCTATCTCAACGTCTGGACGCCGGCGAAGTCTGCCGACGAAAAGCTCCCCGTCTATGTCTGGTTCTTCGGCGGAGGACTCCAGTGGGGTTATCCCGCCGAGATGGAGTTCGACGGTGAGCGGATTGCGCGGCGCGGAATCGTCGTCGTAAGCGTAAACTACCGCCTCAACGTCTTCGGGTTCCTTGCGCACCCCGACCTGACGAAAAATCAACCCGACGCGCCTGCGAATTTCGGCAGCCTTGACCAACAGGCGGGTCTTAAATGGGTCAAGAGAAATATCGCGGCGTTCGGCGGCGACCCCGACTGCATCACGATTTCGGGGCAGTCCGCGGGCGGCGGAAGCGTCCTGAGCCAGATGGCGAGTCCGCAGAACAGGGGTCTCTTCAACCGCGCGGTCGTAATGAGCGGAATCATCAAAAATCCCTATATGCGCGGCGGAATCGGCACACCGAACACCCTTGAAAACGCCGAAAAAGAGGGTGCAGAGTTTATCCGCACCCTTGGGGTGGACAGCATCGCCGAGGCGAGGAAAATCGACGCAAAAACCGTCCTCAAAAAATATAACGAATATGTCGCCGACCATCACAGAATGTTCTCGGTCGAGGACGGAATCTTCTGCACCGGCGAGCCGTATACACAGATACTCCGCGGCGACTGCAACGACGTCCCGATGATGGCGGGAAACACCGGCGACGAGTTCCCGAGCTTTATCCCAGCCGAGACCGAGGCGGAATATGCCGAAAAGGTCCGCGAAATCTTCGGAAGCGACGCCGAAAGGTTTCTCGGCACACCCGAGGCGAGGTTCGCCGAGGGCGGAATGTCCGCGAAGACGTCGGGCATCGAGCAGTCGGTCAAGGCGCTCTTCGCGGCGAAAAAGCGCTCCGGCTGTCCCAACAAAAACTATTACTACCGCTTTGAGCCCGACATTCCCGGCTGGGACAATCCCGGGACATTCCACTCGGTCGACCTCTGGTTCTTCTTCGAGACTCTTGCAAAGTGCTGGCGTCCCTTCGTCGGGCGGCACTATGACCTTGCGCGGCAGATGACGAATTACCTTTGCAACTTCATCAAGACCGGCGACCCGAACGGCGACGACGCCGACGGTTCGGCGCTTCCCGAATGGAAGCCGTTCTGTGACGAAACGCCGGTCGAGATGAGATTCACCGGAAACGGCGCGCTACCCGAAGAGGAAAAGAAGAGCGAATTTGCACAGATGCTTAGAAAAAAGATTCTTGAATGACGGAGGACATATGAAGAAAATCGCGCGCTTTACCGTCGACCACGACCGGCTTGAAAAGGGACTTTATGTCTCCCGTATCGACGGCGACGCAGTCACCTATGACATCAGAATGAAGAAGCCGAACGGCGGGGACTACCTTAAAAACGCCGAGCTGCACACCTTTGAGCACCTCTTCGCGACCTATGCGCGCAACAGCGAATACTCGGACAGCGTCATATATGTCGGTCCGATGGGCTGCCGCACCGGGTTCTATCTTGTGATGAGGGACAGCGTCGGGCGCGGCGGGTTCATCTCGCTGATTAAAGACTCCTTTAGGTTCATCGCCTCGTTCGAGGGCGAAATCCCCGGCGCAAAGCGAAAGGAATGTGGGAATTACCTTGAGCACGACCTTGACGGCGCCAAGCGCGTCGCGAGGGATATGATTGAGGTGCTTAAGGACTGGACGCCCGAGAAGATGGAATACGTCAAATAAAACAAGGGAGAGGTTTAGCCCCTCTGAGACAAGAAAACAAGAGCGTCCGGCGGACGCTGCAAAGCACCGCAGAATCGCTCAAAGCTGCCAGATTCAAGGCGGCGGCTCGCACGCACTCCTTTGTGGAATGCAAGAGCCGCCAACAATGAAGATGGCGGCTTTGAGTTAGATTCTGCGGTCTTGTTTTCTTGTCTCAGAGGGGCGTTTCTTCTCCCTTTCCTTTACTCCGCCGGTATGACCTCGGCGCTGAAGCTTTCGACCTCAATGTCGCATTCCGCGTAACGGTTATACATCGAGAAGCGGTACTCGCCGCTGTAGGCGAGCGGGTATTCGAGGACCGTCTCATAGCCGTCGAGGAGGATGTCGGCGGGGTATATCCATGTGTTGACGTCCTGATACGCCGGACCCTCGGTCTCGGCGATGGGATTGGACGGGTCGAGATAGAATCCGACCATGACGCTCTCGCCGATTTTCTCCTCGGGGACGTCCTTGAACTTCACCCTGAATCTCACGCGGTCGCCCTTCTTCGCGGTCGTCGGCTCTGTCCCAAGGACGACGGTCTCGCCGTCCTTGACCGTGAAATCGGTCGTGCCGGGTTCGATTTCCGTGACGTCACCCTCGGGCGGCGCAAAGAAGCCGGTCGGGGTGAAATCGAGCTTCATCACGGTGTCGCCGGTCAGCGGGTAGATGTAATAGGTGTAGCCGCAGGACTCGGAGTCGAGCATCACAAAGGTGTTTTCGTCCTTTCGGGTGAGGGTAAATTCGCTCCACGGTCCGACCATATAGATGCTCCCGCCGATGTCGATGCGGTATGAGCCGATGTCGGCGATTTCGGCGCCGTCCTTTTCCTCATAGAATCTGAACGGACTTGTTTCAAGCTCCGCAAGACCCGCGAAGACCGTCATGATTTCGGCCTCCGAATCGCCGAGGTTTGCCGACGGGTATTCAATCTTATACTTCATTCCCATGGGGCGGTAGACCGCAGGGTCGAATATCGACTGGGTCACCCCGGTGATTTTGCCCTCGTCGTTGAACTGCGCCTCCGCCGACTCGCCATACTCCGCGCCTCTTAATAGCGGGAATCCCGCCGCACAGAGGAGCACCAGCGCCGCTGCAATCGCGGCAACAATAAGAATCTTTTTTGTCTTCATAACCTTTCTCCTTTCGGATTCAGCCAAAGCTATTCCGGCGTCAATCCGGCGGCAAAGCTCTTCGGGTATCTCAATTTCGCCGAATAATCTGTCGAGAGAACCGTTCATTCTAAGCCCTCCTTTAGCTTTGAAACAGCTCGGTAATACACCGATTTGGCGGTCCCGAGCGGGATTTTAAGCGCCTCGGACGCCTCGCCGAAGGTCATGCCGTATCGGTGCTTTAAAATAATCATGCTCTTTTCGGGCGGGTCGAGCCGGTCGATGAGGTCGGTCAGCGCAATCCGCGAGACAACGGCGTCCTCTTCCGAGACCGGGTCGGAAAGCTCGCCGGTCTCGTCGAAAGAAACCGTCCTGCCGCTCTTTCTCAGCCTGTCGAGGCAGCAGTTTATGACGGTGCGGACCGCCCACGTCCGGAAAAGACTTCGGTCCTTAAGGGTGTTAATCTTTTTACAGCAGCGGTATGCCGCGTCCTGCACCGCGTCGAGGGCGTCGTCGCGGTTTTTCAGATATATGAACGCCACGCGGTAAAGCTCGCCGCCGATGTCGCCGAACGCTTCGCCGAGAAAACGGCGCGTCTCGCAGTCCGAAATCCTTCCGCCCATATTTTTCACTTCCTTTTTGCAGCTGCATATATTAGACGTTTCGGGAGCGCGTTTAGCTCACCGTCATCGAAAAAATAAAAAATTTTATGTTTATCGATAAAAAACTATTGACAAACATAAACCGTTGTGATATACTCCAATCATCGGCCGAAAAATAATATTGGAGGAATATTATGGAAAAATTAACTAAGACCGCGAGAATTCTCGACGTTTTCGCGAAAATTCTCTTTATTTTCTGCATCGTCTCGATTTGTATGATTATCGCCGCGAATATTTTTATGGCTGTAGCGATAAATCTGCCGATAGAGGATATGCCCAAGGCGCTTTCGCTGGTTTTCGATTTTGATGACAGCGATTTCGCGGTCATTGAAAACGGGCAGCTTTTGGTCACAAAGCAGCAGCTTGCGATTTATATCCTGACATTCAGCATTACCTTGGCGATTTCGGTCGTCATTCTGATGATTGGCGCAAAGCTTTTCCGGAGGATTCTTGTGCCGATGAAGGAGGGGCGGCCGTTCGAGGAGGGAATTTCGGCGGTCATCAAAAAATTCGGGCACTTTGTCCTCGCCGCGACAGTGATTCGCGCGTTTATCGGCTTCCTGTTCGACACCGTTTTAATCGCCATCTCCGCCGAACCCGAGCCCTTGCCGATAACGGTTTCGCTCGACGGAATTTTCGCGGCGATACTGATTTATTTAATCAGCTATATTTTCCACTACGGCGAAGAGCTCCAGAAGCAGGCCGACGAGACGCTCTGAGGTGAAACTATGGCAATCATTTTAAGGCTTGACCGCGTTATGGCGGACAGAAAAATCTCGCTCAACGAGCTTTCCGAGCGGGTCGGCGTCTCGAACGTCAACCTCTCGAAAATCAAGACCGGAAAGGTCTCGGCAATCCGATTCTCCACCCTCGACGCCATCTGCCGTGCCCTCGACTGCCAGCCGGGGGACCTGCTGGAATATACGGACAAGGAGCCGTGACCGCTCACATTCAAAAATCCGCCCCGGATTTCCGGAGCGGATATTTTTTCGGTATTATTACGCCTCTGCGGTTTCGGCGTCCGAGGCGTCGGTATAGTGGCGGAGGACGAAGCGGTCGGCGTCGCGGCCCATCTCCTTTGCCTCATACATCGCCTTGTCGGCGAGCTCGAAGAGCGTCTCGAACTCAACCTTCTGGTTCTTGCAGATGACCGCGCCGATACTCGAGAAGACCTTTATCGCGCCGGTCTCCTGTGCCCTTCTGCCGATAAGCTCGCTTATATAGCGGCACTTCTTTTCGAGAGCGTCCTCGTCGTCGAGGCCGTCGGCCAGAACGATGAATTCGTCGCCGCCGAAGCGCCCGATGATGTCGCTGTCGCGGAAGAGGCTCAGAAGCGTACTGCTCATGCAGCGGAGAATGTTGTCGCCCATGTCGTGCCCGTAGTTGTCGTTGATGTGCTTGAAGTTGTTGAGGTCGAGGACGATGAACGCACAGTTGACCCTCGGATTTCTCGCGAAGAGATACCTCTCGATTGCGTCCTCATATCCCCTCTTGTTAAAGATGTTTTCGAGCAGCGGGTCGCGCATACTCAGCGACTTATATTTCATCTTGGTCTCGAAGCTTGTGACCTGTGTCGTCCTGAAGTGTTCGCCGACGGCGAGGGCGACAAGCGTTCCGACAATCGCGATAAACACGTCGTACCGCCAAGCGTATTCATAGTCGACCTTGTGCATCATGTCCGCAAAGATGAACACGATTCCGAAGGCGGCGAGATAGATGTTCGACACCTTCGACGGGAAATATAGTCCCGAAGCAAGCGCGACGATTACTATCGGCATAAAGCAAGCGGGAGATTCTGCGTGAGCATAAATGTCTATCAGAATGATAAATATTGCCGCCACAACATTATAAGAGAAGCAAATCGCCGAAATGAGCCTCGGGTTTGCCTTCCCCTTTCGCAGCAGGAACGCCACCACGCCGTATGCCAGCGCCACCGGGATATATGCGATATGAACCGGAGCCGGGGACCATGTCGGCATAAGAATCTTTGCCGCCGCCAAAAGGATGACGACAAGAATCAGCGAAGTCAGCGAGAGCTGCAGCAAGGTGCTGATGTTGTTTTGGGCGATATTCCTCTTGCCTTCAACAAGGTACAGCTTTTCCCTTTCTTTTCTGTCCTGTATGATTGCCGAAATTTTCTGCATTTATTTGTAACCTCCTCGTTGCCTTGGCATAAGCTTACGCCGGAAGCAGGATTATTCGTTTATTGCGTCGACAACCGCCCTGTATGACTTGTCAATTTCGGGCATCATCGCCTTTGCCTTGTCGTTGTCTCCGCTTCTGAAGGCTTTGACCTGTTCGGTCAGCAGCCCGTTAAGCACTGTCATCGAAAGGTTTCCGCTGACGCCCTTAAGGGTATGCGACGCGGCAAGCGCTGCCTCGAAGTCCTCTCCGTCAAGGGCATCACAGAGCTTCTGATAGTTTTGGTCGGCGAGGAATTTCTTTAGGAACTTTTCCATCATTCCCTCGTTGCCCATAAATCTTTCAAGCGCATCGGAAACGTCGATGCCGGCGCCCTTAAGGCGGTTTATTCTCTCTTCGTTCACAGGATTTCCCCCTTTACAGTTTATGTATCATTCGTGCTTAACATAGAGCTTGCTGAGCTCTTCCTCGACCCGGAAGAAGCATTCCAGAAGCTTGGGGTTAAAAACTCCGCACTCTCCGTCCTTAATCATCTGTACGACCTTTTCGCGGGGGAAAGCGTCCTTATACACGCGCTTACAGCTGAGCGCGTCGTATACGTCGGCGATGGACACAATCTGTGCCCACATTGATATCTCGTCGCCCTTAAGGCCGTCGGGATATCCCTTTCCGTTCCAGCGCTCGTGGTGATGGCGGGCGATGTCGTAGGCATATTCATATATGCCGTTGTCATGAAGCTGCGGGATTTTTTCGAGGAGGAGTCCGCCCTGTGTCGTATGAGTTTTCATAATCTCGAATTCCTCGGGGGTAAGCTTTCCCGGCTTGCCGAGGATATTGTCGGGTATTGCGATTTTTCCGACGTCGTGCATAATCGAGGCAATCGCGATGTTCTCGATTTCGGTCTCGGAAAGACCATCGCCGAGCTCGGTGTTGCGGAGCAAAAATCCGGTGATGTCGCGGATTCTCCTGACGTGCTCCCCCGACTCGCCGTTTCGGAACTCGATTGCGGTCGAAAGCGCTTCAATCATGCCCTGATTCAGCGCGATAATCTTCTTCGCGTTTTCCAAAAGCTCGGCATTCTGCTTTTCGACGCGGTTGTCGAGGCGCTTTCTCGCCCTGAACAGCTCGACAATCGAGTTGATTCTTCTCAGGACGATATAGGGGGTCACCGGCTTTAATATGACGTCCATAACCCCGAGGTGATACGCCTCGTGGAGAGAGTCGCTGCTGACCTCGGCGGTAATAAGAAATACCGGTATTTTCGACAGAAGTCCGCGGTCATAGAGGTTTCTCAATACCTCGATGCCGTTCATCTCGGGCATCATAACGTCTAAAAGGACCGCACAGTATTTCGATGGGTCCGCGAGAATTTTTTCGAGTCCGACCCGGCCGTTTTCGGCCTCGTCGGTGGAATAATAGGGGGAGAAAATGTTGTCGAGGATACCCCTGTTGATTTCGTCGTCGTCGACGATGAGAATCATGTCCGATACAAACTCATCGTCCTTATTTACTACAATCGGCATAGTTCACCTTTTCCGCCCGCTCGGGGGCTGTATTTTTGATGACTCAGACAACCTGTCTTTCGCGCTCGACCTCGCCCAAAAGGGTATTCCATGCGTCAGAGACCGGAATCGGCCGGTGATAGCGGAAGCCTTGGATGATGTCGCACTTGATGTTCTTGAGCTCATTGACCTGTTCGTCGCTTTCGACGCCCTCGACGACGACCGTAAGGTTCATTTCGTGCCCCATGCGGGTCATTCCGCGGAGAATCGCGTTACCCTTTTCGGTGTCATACCTATCTACAAGGGCCTTATCGAGCTTAAGTCCGTCAATCGGATATTCGTGGAGGTCATAGAACGAGGCAAAGCCTTCGCCGAAGTCGTCGAGAAGGATTCTTATGCCGAGCTCCTTAATCTCGCGCGAGTTTTGGTTGATGATGTCGGTGTTCTTCTCTTCGGCGCTTTCGGTTATTTCGAATACAAGCATATTCCGGTCGAACCGGTATTTCTGTATAATTTTTTCGCATTTCTTAACGAAGTCTTCCTCGGCATAGGTCTTGCGCGAGAAGTTGCAGGAGATAAAGAAGTCCTTAATCCCGAGGGTCGAGACTTTTTCGAGGAATTTACATACTTCCTCGAGTGTATAGTAGTCCATTCGGCTGATGATGTTTTCGCGCTCCATGAACGGGATAAACTTCGCGGGTGAGAGGACGCCCTTTTCGGGGTGATTCCACCTTGCGAGCGCCTCGCCGCCGACGATTCTTGCGCTCGGGGTATCGACGCAGAACTGAATATACGTCACGAATTCGTGATTGTCGAAGGCTCGGCCGATTTCTGTGCGAAGGCTTCGCTCCTCATCGAACTGCTTCACAAGCTCGTCTGTGCAGAATAAGAAGTCCTCGCCGGCGTCGGCGGCCATTTCCGCGGTCTGCCATGCGTTGAAAATCGACTTATGGACGTCGTTATCGGTGTCTTTTAAGCGGTATACGCCCGCCGCGATGGTCCCGGTAAAGAGAGGGTCGAGGTTGGTGATGTCGCTGCGGATTTTTCTTAAAATATGAATCAGTCCGATGCGGATATTTTCGTCGTCAACGTGTGCAAGCGCGACAAGTCCCGCCCCGATTACCCGCGCGAACGAGTCGTCGGGCGAAGCGTATTCTTTTATCGCGGTGATTGAATTCTTGATGTAGTTGATGAGGGCGGTGCGCCCGAACGCGCGCTCAACGTGTTCACTGTCGAGGTGGAAACAAATCAGCGCGTATTCATGGCGGATTTCTGCGGGGATTTTTTCATACTCCCTTGCGAGATGGACGCGGTTGCCGATGCCGGTAGTCAAATCGACCTCGGCAAGCTTTTCGGCGTCGTTCTTGTTTTTAATGCTCTTCACGATACTTTCAACCTGAATCACGACAAGAACAACCACGGCAATAAACAGAAGTATTACTGCAACGGTTAATTCCGCATCAGTGAACGCTGAAGCGGTCACAACGCTGAACATATATATCCCCCAATTCAAGAGAATGAATGATTTAGCGGGCATGAAAAACCCCGCCTTATTTATTCTACCATGAAAAGAAGAATATGTCAACAAAAATTCGACCGTGTTGCGAAAATTTTTTAGTCAATACGCAGAATGTATTTTATCAACCTGAAAAATCAATATCATCGCTTTACTGTATTATATGCACCGGGTGCCGGTTGGGTTTGTCTTGATAAAAAGCCGAAGACCTCTGTCCGCGGCTCAGAGGTCGTTTTCGGAGTTATCGGCACCCTCGGGTTCATAGTCGAACACGCAGTAGTCATAGGCGTTGATGACTGTGGTCCTGCCGTGCTCGGAGAGCTGGGGGATATTGATGCCGTAGTTTTTATGTATATGACCGTGGACGAAATAGCGCGGAGTGTATTTGTCCAGAAGACCGTTGAAGCACTCGAAGCCGCGGTGCGAAAGAGAGTCGAAGTCGTTGAGGTGCCTTGCCGGAGCGTGCGTCATTAAGATGTCGATTCCGCCGCGGCGCCAAATCCGGAGGCGGAGGCGGGATATGCGGTGCTTCATCTGTTTTTCGGTGAACATATATCCGCCCTCGCGGTATCTGTGCGACCCGCCGATGCCGAGAATTCTTATACCCTTATAGACATATACCCTGTCGTCGACACAGATGCACCCGCCCGGCGGGTCGGTCACAAGGCTCTCGTCGTGATTCCCCTTTACATATAGCACCGGGCACTTCGAGGCGTCGACCAGAAATTCGAGGTAGTCGCGGCTGAGGTCGCCGCAGGCAAGTATCAAATCGAAGCCGCTTAGCTTTCCGGGAGTATAGTTGTCGTAAAGATATTTTGACTCGGTGTCCGCAACCGCGAGTATCCGCATTTTCCGTGCCTCTTTTCCTCAGCTTTGCTTTTCCTTTGTCGAAGGCTCGACTCCGACGACGTCGGCCGTCGCCTTTCCGGTCTCGTCGAGCTCGTCGTATTTCGGGATTGCCCCGACGACGTTTTCGACGAGCCAGTCCATGTTGATTATCTGCTCAAGTGTAAGCGACTGTTCCTCTCCGATGACGCTCTCGCCCTCTTGGTTGAAGAGCGGTCCGCAGAACGGCTCGACACCCCGGCATATGCTGTCCTTAAGTAGCGCCGCAAGCCTTCTGACGCTTTCGGGGAGGACATCGAAGCACTCGACGTCGATTACCCCCGACGACAGTCCCCAATAGTAGTTGAGCGCGCGGCTGCTGCCCTCGTACTCGGTCTTAAAGGTTCCGTCGCGAATCGAGCGAATCATCGCCTCGTAGTATCTTCCCCACATCCACATCGGGCGGGCAAGCGGCGTCTCGCCGTTTTCGTTTATGATTGCGAGGCCGAAGCCGGAGCGGTTCTTGCTGCTGAGGCTCCTTGTGTCCTGCGTCGAAATAAGCTTTACTCCCCTGTCGCGGAGGCGCTTTGTCGCGTCCTCGAGTCCCCCGCCGACCGACGACCATTCGAGCCGAACCTTTACGAGCGGGTTCACCATCTGTACCCCGAGGGCAAAGGCGTTTATTCCCGCGACCTGTCCGAAAATCGGGTAGTCGCAGATATAGCCGACGTCGTTCGACTGCGCCATCGCGCCGGCAATCGCGCCGATGATGAATTTTACCTCGTACATTCGCGCGTAATACGTCCGGATATAGCGGTGGGAGGTGTTGAGCGAGCAGTTCAGGACCGTGACCTTCGGGTGCTCGACCGCGGCGCGAAGACTTGCCGCAAGGAGCCGCGGAGACGTCGTGAAGATGACCGAGTTTCCGTCCGCAATCGCGGTCTCAATCTCCTCGGAGGCGTCGCCGTCGTCGAGCGCGTTATAATAAGCCGACGTCTCGATTTCGCCGCCGAAGACGCGTTCGACGTGCGCCCGTCCGCGCTCGTGGCCGTATGTCCACCCCGAAGTCACCGGCGTTTTGTCGTGTATAAACGCGACCTTAATCGGCTTCGGCTCGGGTTTCAGTATCGAGAGCAGGGCGTTCGGCTGCTTCTCATCGTTCGGGTCGGTCTTTATTTCAATCGGGACTTCCTCGCGGTGGAGCGATATCTCCTCGCGGACCTTCGCGACCGCCTTTTTAATCTCGGCGGCGCTCTTTCCCCTCAAATCCTGATAGCCGTAGACCTCGATATAAACGAGAAGCGCGTCGCCGACCGATGCGTCGGCCTTGTTCCCGTTCGGGGCATATGCCTCGCGGAAATAGTGATATACCGCCATGAAGTCCTTCCGCTCGTCGTCGGTCCAGATTTCGTCGGGTTCCTTTCCGAGAAGGTGCTGGAGCTTTGAATAGCTCGACGGCTTTGAAAATTCGGGGAGGTGCATCCTGCTGCACCGGTTGAATTCGAGGTATGCGTTATAAAGCTCGACTTCCTTCGAGCCGTTCTGTTCCGGCATAATCCGAATGACCTTCGCGTATATTGTCGGCGCGCCGAAATATTTCAGCACGCTTACGCGCTTGTTACCCTCCTCAACGTAAAAGCGGTTCATATATTCATAGCAGAGGACAGGGTCGCGGATTCCCTCTTCGATATGCGCCTCGCAGAGCGACGTCCACTTGCTCGCGAATTCCGAGCTGTCGCCCAAAAGCGGCATGAAGTTTCGGGCAAAGGCGTTTGCACGTCCGGCGTTCTTTGTGCCGACGATGAGCTCGGTTGGTATCCACTGAAGTCCGACGCTTGTGCCCTTATTTATCCTCTCGGCGGGGAGAAAGTCGTCGAGCTGCGGCAGATAGGGGTGCTCGCCGCGCGAAGCGCACGCCCTGACCTCGCGCTGTCCGAGTTTGAGTGCTTCTTTATAATAAGACTCCGGCATAATATGTCCTTTCCGGGAATATCCCTTTTGTCTGATGTTACAAAATTGAAGTTTGAATCAGTGCACAATGCACAAAGACAGTATATCAGCGCCGAGGTCAGATGTCAAGAGGGAGAGGGAAAATTTTGGATATAGGGACATAAAATCGCCGGAGTTTAGTCCGGCGATTCTGACTATTTTACATCAAACTTATTCAGCGGGTAGACGTCGAACTCGGCAGTCGCATACTCGACGTCATTTCCGTCCACAATTCGGAACTCGACGCTGATTTTCTGCGCGTCCTTGTCGGCCGTAAATTTAAGGTCCTTAATCATAAATAACCCGTCCTCGCCGTAAGCCGAATCGTTGAGTATCTTATACGGAACGTCCTTCGGCTTATCGTCGACAACGACGTCGCGGATTGTCTTTATAAGCCGCCCTTCGGGGTCGGGGACGCCTTTATATGCCTCGCTGTCGTCGCCGACGCTTAGCATCGCTTTCTTTTGCAGCTCGCCGTCGACGGTCAGTCCGCCCTCGTATTTAATCGTTGGGGAATCGGTCGTCTCGCCCTCGATTTTCGTGCACATTCTCAGCTCTTGGGATATCGCCTCGGTCAGCGTCGCCTTTAAAATGTCGGCGTCGCCGATTCGGATATGGTCCCGCCGCGACGCAAACGCCGCGTTTATGCCGACAAGACACGCCGACGAAAACAGCGACAAAAGGAGCAGCGTCACCATAAGCTCGACAAGCGTCAGACCCGCCGTATTCTTAAGTTTTTTAAGCATATGCTCCCCTCCTTACGGCGTCGACTTCGGCTTATAAATCCTGAGCGCGCCCGCGCCGCCATAGACGTCGACGTCAATCTGAACGTCGGGAGCGCTTTCGTCCGGCTTGCCGTCGGGTTTGATTGAATAAATCGAAACCGTTCCCGTCGACTCCGCCGAAGACGCTTCCTCGGCGGCGCTGAGCTCTTCGCGCAATTTATCGTCCATCTTCCGCGCCGAGACGTCGGAATTATACGCCGCAGAAAGCATTGCGGCGAGAATCGACATCGCGAGGACAAGAAGCGTTATCGACACGAGCATCTCGACAAGCGTTTCGCCGCGCCGCGAACGGATTTTGTTAATCAGCTTCATGACGTACTCTCCCCCTTGTATGGCGGACGGATTTCGGGCGTGGCGGTCGCAGAAAAGGTGCATTTTCCCGTGTCCTTGTTGAACGAGGTATTATACGGCATAACAAACATATATACATAGTCGCCGCACTTCGACGTGACCTCGATATTTCCGCCGTTGCCGTCGCCGGTGTCCCCGACGCTTATGGTTATGCGCACATTTTCAAATGAATCGTCTCCGTCGACCCGAAGCTCAAACTCGTGCTCCTCAAAGGTGTGAGTTGGCTTAGGGAATCCGCTCCAATCGGCATCGCCCTTCACTTTTTCGTAAACGGCATTATGCAAAACCGCCTTAATGTCATCGGCAATAAGCTTATAAACGGAGTTGGTGTCAAGTCCGCCGAACTCAATATTGTCGGTCAAGGTCGGGTCGAAAGTGCCCGAAATCTTGCCGTTTGCCTTTTGAAGCTCGTCAATCATCAGCCTTGCGGCCGAGGTCGCCGAGAGGTATTTTTCCTGGACATCGCGCGCGCCGGCGTGCCGCCCCACGTTCGCCCGAGCCGCCGTAAGCGCGGCAGTGCCGGCAAAGGTGCAGACCAGCAGCAGAAAGAGCGCCAGCACAACGGAAGCCCCGCGCCTGCTGTTAAATTTTCGCTTTACTTCGGCAGTCATGTCGCCGCTCCTTTCTACGATTAAAGTGACAGTTTCCCGCTATAAATTTCCTCTCCGTCATACGTTATGGTTATTGCCTCTGAATTAGTAAACAACTGATTATCAGCACTGTTAATCATTTTATAAACGGTATAGTCTTTAAAGTCGCTTGCATTATACAGATAAGAAATATCTTCCGGTTCTAATTTAAGAAGGACATTACCCCACGATGGAATTCTTACTTCAACCTTGCTGATATCTACTCCAGCTCCAATAAGGAGTCTTACACCGCTAAAGTGGAAATTATCGATGTAAGTTCCTATTTTTTCTTCGTTCACAAAGCCGTAACCCGAATATATATTTTCGGAACTATAATACACTTGAATAATCGCATGTCCTATAACCGGCTTGGCGCTGTAATGGTACTCTTCCGTCCAAGTATATCCGCACTCTTCACAAGTATAACTAATTGTTCCGGTGGGATTCTCTTCGGTCGCTTCAACAACAATCTTCTGATTGCCCTTGGTATGCGGCTTTACCAATAAATCGTTGTCGGTGCAGTACGGAGAATCACAGGTTCCGTAGTGCATACTTTGGTCTTCGCCGTCAAGAGCCTGACGCCAGACATAATTGTGTTCATGCGCGATGACTCTCAAAGTCTTAGTAAACGGTAACCCCCCCCCGCTTGAATTTTCGCCTTTCTTGGCGATTGTAATTGTGATAACTTCCTTGTTCTTGATTGCTTCGGGGTTAATCTTGAAAGCGGTATGTTCCTTATCATACCCGTAATGATAAATAATATGATAGTCAAGGCCATTATCAGGTAACAATTTAACTTCTTCACCGTCGACATACACCGTTATCTGATTTTCAAATTCTTTATTAAATACTACACCGACTTCGCCATTGGGCGGGTATGTCAAATCAACATTATCAGGAATATATTCCTTGTTGTCACTGAACCAAGCGCGGTAATAGCTGTTATACATACCGGCATACTTAGCATATATACCCACATTGTTGATTTCGTCTTCGTCGGGCATATCCTTTTTACGAGTCATTTTGCAGTCTTTGCAAATCAGCTGAGTATTATCGTCCGGGTCGTCCTGCCATGTGTGACTTGTGTGCGCACTATCGCCAAATTCACGACCGCATTTATCGCAAAATGCCTTATGCTGATTATAGTTGTTTTCTATAATCTCATACGATATATTGTGCTCATCTTCCTCGCTCTTTGCGGAGCACTTGCCATTAACAACTTCGCCATTTATTACGGTTGTGGTAATTTCAGTGCACTCTTTCCAGTGCTGAGTCTCGTTTGACTCCCACTTGTCGCTGTAAATGTGCTTATGCTTAGGAAGAGTTTGGGTCTTCTCTGTTTCGTGACCGCAGACTGTGCACTTATAGGTCGCAACGCCGTTTTCGGTCGCGGTTGCTTCCTTAGTAACTACCCACTCGAAGGTATGGTCAGCAACGTCATGAGGCTGAAGCTCGCCGCCATTCAGCAGCTCGGGGCACTCCTTATCTGTGCACAATTTCCAGTGCTGAGTGTCGCCGGGAATCCAGTCACCATCGAGCTTGTGATGGTGTCCCTTTGTCTCGGCGTTCAAGTCTCCTGTAATGTCAACCAACATCGTATATGTCTCCGCGCCGGTATAGATAAGCTCTATCTTCGCGGTGCTCTCGGGGACATCTTCGAGGTCAATTTTGTAGAGGACGTAAGTGACGCCGTCAGACAAGTGACCGTTATTCTGGAATTTGTTTAACCATTGGTCAGCCGAGTCTTTATATTGCTCGTTGCAACGTACAAGGTCTTTGCCGTCAATGGTGACATCTTTCTTTCCGCCCGAAAGCTTGACTGTGACTTTATTGATGTCATAGCCTTTCTCGAGCAGTATGCCGTAGCTGTCAAGCACAACATGTTCTTTGTCAATATTTGAAGGATTATGGGCAATCTCGTTCTTTACCAAGCGCTTGTCGTCGCCGTCTTTTGCAAACTTGGTGATATATTTAATAACATTATACGGATTGCCGTTGTTCTCACCAATAAACGGCACACTCTCCACCCCGTACACTCCGAAGTGCGGGATTTGAAGCGGGGTCGTATAGGTGGCGGACGCAAGCTCCTTGCCGGTCTTCTCGCCGTCCTTGTACCTGACCGTAATCGTAATCTCCGTGTACTCGGGGATTTCTTCGAGAACCGCCTCGCTGATGCCGTAGAAGTCGAAACTCTTGCCGTGGACCTGCGGCTTAACCCAGTTTTCGCCGGAATATGCGTCCTTGCCGGCGTTCACAAGCTCGGAAGGCTTGAGCACTTTTTCGACGACCTTTTCATCGACCTTATAACTCAGCGTCACTTCGATTTCGCTGAGGGTGTGCGGCGCGACGTCCGAGTGCTCGAGCATAATGCCGTACTCGCCAATCTCCGTGCCGTTGGACGTAATCTCGTTCAGATGGTCTCCAACGCGCGTTTCATCGGTATATACGCCGTCGAGTTTTGTGCCGCTATCCTCCCTAAGCTGATATACGCCGACATACGGGTAGCGCTCGGGGATATTGATGGTCGTGTTGAGCACCGTTTCGCCGTTGAATTCCACAGTGACAGTGTGCGAGCCCGGCTCTGAGATGATTTCTTCCGAGAAGTCGAAATACTTCGCCGCGGCGTTGCCGGAGTCACTTGTGGACAGGGTAATCGCGTTGCCGTTCTGGTCGGTATACGACTGCCCGATGGCCTTGATGATATGCTCGTTAGGCTTGCCCTTGTCAATCGTGATGACGACTTCGTCTTCGTCGAACCGTCCGAGCGTCACCAACACGCCGTATCTGTAAAGCGGGTCGGAATGGTCGTCAGGCTGTTCGCTTTCTTTGTTAATCAGCGTCGGATTGTCAAGATACTCCTTTGCAAAAATCGACGTGCCGTCTTTTTCATACAGGCTATAAATGCCGGCGGTGGGGGCGAGTTTCACATATTCGACGTAAGAGCGCTCTTCCGGAGGAACGAATACATAGACATCAAATGGGTTGCGCGTCGGAGGGATGTCTCCTTCTTCCGGATGTATAATAACTTTGTCGCTGCTGTTGGCACTATCGCCGCAGACTCTTGAATTATAATGATTCTCTCCCTGATATGCAGAGCAATTAGTAATTGTAACTGTGAGCTCTACGTTAAAGTTCTCGGCATCATATTGATGCACCGCATTTACATCACTAACGCCGGTACCGGTGGCTACATGATAGATTGGTATGCTTTCAGCATCTTGTTTGACTATATTATGTGAAACCAATGTTGCCATAATATTAATCTTTTTAGTCTCTTCGTCAGCTTCCGGATTGCTTTCATATTCGTGGTATAATTCAAGATTATTCAAATCGATAGTAAAGATATCCGGAGCAATCGGGTGAATCAAAACATTACAGTCATATACTTTAATGCTATTACCGTTTTCTGATACATCTTTACTCATTCTGGTAAGTTGAGCATGAGAGATACAACTATCAACAGTAAGCTTGGTCTTTCCCTCAAACGACACGTTATTACCGACAATTCCGCCGCCGATAACAAGAGAGCCGCCCTCGCTAATCAAGCCGGATTGCAATTCGGACAAGTTGCACTGCTCGACCTTGCAATTCGTTATAACGCCGCTCGCGGAGCCGGCAATTCCGCCCGCCGCCGCGACACTGTTCTTGTCTTTGTCCGGCGCCAAAGTAGAATTTATAATTACAATCTTATTGCCGTATCCCTCGGACTTCAAAAGCTTACAGTCCGTAATCGCGGCGCTGCTGTAGCCGACAATTCCGCCGGCGGCAGTGTTTTTGGTGTCAACCGTCGAGACAGCAAAGCCTTTGACGCTGCAATTCTTGATTTCTCCGCCAATCGCTATGCCGACGATTCCTCCGATACCGTCGCGGGAATCCGTTCCGCTGCCGCCGGTATATCCGCCGCTAACATTATATATGGCGGTAATGTTTTCGATTGTCGCGCCGCGGGTCATGCCGAAAATGCCGATGCCGTTTCCGTCGTTGGAATCTGTATTATTTTCGGCTGACAAAGTGCCGACCTCAATTTTCTTTACGAACGCGGTGTTATTGCTGTTGCCGTTATACATACCGGTGAAAGCGCCTTTTTTAAGCGAACCGATGGCATAATGATTAACAAGGTTAATACTCAAATCCTGCTCAAATGCCGCGCCGAGGGAATTCTTTATATTGCTGAACTGCACCGCACTGCGTATGCGATAGCGGTTTTCCTCTTCGCCGATGGTGTGGGCGTCGTCGTCCGCACTCACGCCGCAGAAATCGGGGTTGAACCGGAAGGTCTTTTCGTCGGACGCGTCCTTATAGCTGTAGTCAAAGCTCAGCGACACAAGGTCGTGGACGGATTTGGTACCGTCTGCCTTGCCCAAAACTATAATCGGCATGACTTGAGTTTTGTCTTCGATAACGCCGCGAAGCTTTTCTTTGGGTTCTGAAACGATGTCCTTATTAGTATTGACAATGTCGTTAATCATATCCTTAGACGCGGTGGTCACCGCAGGGGTATAGAAGTACCCGTAGCCGTACTCGGTGACTTCTGCGTCTTCTTTGCCCGTGAGCGTGTCAATTTTGCCGGACTCGCCGGTCTTGGCATTATAGAACTTGCCCAAAATGCCGTACTCGCCGCCGACGCTCTCCCAATAGAACATGCCCATAACCGGCGGGTCGACCGGCCAGTCGCCCGTGTGAGTTCCACTTTCAGCCGGTTTACGGGTATACGGGAATTTGTCGAGAGTTTCGTCGTACGTTATAGCGTCATGATTAAATACGCCTTCATTAGCCGCACCGATTCTGTCGAGTACTCTTTCTTTGTTAGACCTGAAGCTCTTTATGGTTTTGCTGCTTTCATCAATAAGATAACCCAAGGCATAGGCAGGATGCTGTCCTGAGAAACCGGCGGGACACTCTCCCATAAAGGTATCGCTTTTTTCGTCGCTAATATATCCTACAGAGCAGGTTGTATAGCATTTAGTTACCTCATTCTTATTTGTTTTTCCCGCTATTCCGCCGGCTCCGAGAACGCCTTTGATATTTATAAGACAATATTCCTTGTCTGCGCCGGATTCATCTTTAAATGTTCCGATAAAGGTGCCCTCATAAGTGTGACCGCCTACCTGATTGTCCTGAATATCCGAATTATAGCCATACCCGCAAAGTCCGCCGGCATAACCTGTGCTTTCTACTCTTATGGCTACATTAGCCTGTTTAATTATTCCGCTTTGACAGCCGGTCATTCCTCCGGCATAAGCAATCTTCTCGGAATAAATTAAGTCTTGTATATGCACTCTAAATTTCTCGGCAATAGGACCCGCTTTATAATTGTCTGCCGATAAGCCTTTAATTGCAAACCTTTCATACGGGTCTTTATCCGGGTACTTCCAAGTTATACTCTCTCCGGTATATTTTCGTTCTTTATAATCGTCAGCATAGTTATTAAAGTAGTTATCTACTTCCTCAACTTTAACGGTATCGCCCTCAAAATCGCCTCCGCCCGATTTTCCGCCGCCAAAGCCGCCGACATATCCGGGACCCTCAACTATCGGGTTTATTATAACTATGTTAGTATAGTGCGAGCCGCCGTAGTCGGCGCCGATAAATGTACCGGTGAATTCGCCGTTGCCCTTTACAACAGGGCAGTAGAAACAGAAGTTATCCGTTCCCGAAGAGTTATACATCATTGCCATGAATCCGGTAAAATTATAAACGTCAATTTCCGTATTCTCATACTCGGGATGAACATCCGGGTCGGTGTTTATCCTGAGATACTTAATCATATTGCCTTTGTCGCTGTAATGGCCGTTAAAACCCTTCAAAAATGTTGATTCAGCCACAAACTGACTGCCGACTGGCTTGAAGTCATAGAGGTTTTGCGCTCTTAAGCCCTTTTCGGTGCCCTTATAGGTTTCGGCGGAGTTCCATGCTCTATAGCAAGTCGGTGTCGGCTCACCGCTCAAATCGTTGCTGAAATCAATCGTTTCGTTAAGATCGGCATACTGAACAAGATTGCCGTCAACGTAGTTTGCAAGATTCTGCAAATGTCTGCCCGCAGCAATGCTGGCGTGGTCGCCGTCCAAACTTTCAAAATAGCTGTTGACCGGCGCTTCGGGTTTGTCGCCGTAAGTCAAAGTATACGCTTCTCTATAATCAGTTGGGTCATAGAATTTTATTTCGACAACAATATTAGCGCCGGGGTTAATTAAATAGTACCTGCCCTTTTTGTTAGGATAACTGTTATCTGCCCACATTGTGTTGTCGCGGACAGGCTTTCCCGTAGACGGGTCGCGGTAAACCCAGCCCTTGAAATCGCGTTCAAGGACATAGCCATTAGGATTATCAACAGTCTGTTCTGTCAAATCTATTTCGCTGCCATCAACCGGCAGATTCCAGTTTCCGTTGTCGGCTCCCATTTCGGGGGCAAGCGAGTCGAGAATTACAGTGACATATCCTTTGTCTGTAATATAGTACGGATGTTTATTTTTTGCGCCCGGATTATCAACATCGTAAGGATTTATGTCTTCAGGTCCCGGAATAATTACTACTTCGGTTTCTTCTTTTCTTTTCAAGTTTTCGTCAGCTTCCCAAATTTTAAAGCTAACATAAAACTTCTTTCCGGGAGCTTCTTCTTCAGGGTATTTTACAGTAAATACAAGTTTCTCATAGTTGCCCATGTCCGCCACAGGCTGCGCAACCTCCGCGCCCCTCGGTATATTCACCAATGTTCCGCCGCCGTAGTAGCCGACGGTGCCGCCGTCTTTAAGACGTTCCTCAAAGTCGCGGGGGGACGTTTCGGTGTTATAGCCGTCGAGTCCGCCGTCCGTCTCGGAATAGAACACGCCGAAGACAAAGCCGGTCGAGGCGTCGTATTCAATAATAAAGTAATTTTGATAAAGCTGGTCCTCAATCGAGGTCGCGCCGCCGCTGCTGAGACCGACAATAATCGAGCGGTCTCTGTCGTCTTTGTCGTCAGCGTCGTCACTGTCGTTTATTGCTTTTATGGAGTCTGACGTAATATATCTGAATTTCGGCTGATAATAGCCGTCTGCGGAATAGTCGAGAGCCTCGTTTTTGAATTCTTCGGGGACATTTTCTATTTCCACAGGTTTAGACTCGGCAAAATCAATATCCGCCCCCGAGGTGTGAAGGGACATGAGTCTGTTCTGTGCGGCCATGAAGATAGTGCGCGCAGAGTCGTCGAGCTCCATAAGCTTTATCCGCTTGGAGTATGACGCAAATCCGGGCACGGCAAAAGCGAGTATCACCGCCAAAATTGCGATGACCATCATCATCTCGACAAATGTAAAGCCTTTCCTTTCGTTTATTCGTCGCAATAATTTCATCAGAACACACCTCAGTAATTCTTAAAATTATTTTACAAGCTCATAGAATACAATGCTCCCCGAGACGCGCAGCTCGTTGTGCGCAATGTCGCCCTCGGTCGGCGAAATGGTTATGTTGTCCATCGAGCAGCGGAAGCCGGTTCCGGTCAGAAGCTCGAGGATATCCCTCGCCGATTCAAAGCTGTCGGCGGTGAAGTTAAAGCTGATTGTGCGCGAAGCGATATTGCCGTTGATTTGTGCCTGTGAGAACTGGAGGTTCGGGGCGGTATCGGCAAATACGTTGTTGAAGTAGTAAATAAGCGTCTGCTTGTTGTCATATTCCGGCATGACGGTTATATTCTCGTCCTGCTCGGAGAAGATTTCCTCGAGCTCGTTCTTCATCTTGTTGTAGTTCGCGAGCATCGCGTTGGCGAGCATCGTCTGCTCGTCGACGTCCGCCTTTTCGAGCTCAATCTCTTCGAGACGGGTCTTCACCGGGTAGTGGATAGCGAGGAAATAGAACCCGATGAGCAGCGCAATCGCCAACACGAGCATTACGATTTTTTCGCGCTTGGTAAAGCTTCTCATCAGCATGTCAGACTTCGCCTCCGTTCTCGGTTTCTTCTGTATCCGGTGCGGCGGTATCCTCGGGGGACTCCGACGCCTCGGGAGCCGCGGTCACTTCCGGCTCGGGAGCCGTGACCTCCGCGTCCGCTTCGGCATTATCCGGAAGTGCGCCGTCAAGGAGGCTCTTTGCCTCTTCAAGCTCGGCGATTCTTTCGTCGAGAGTCGTCGCGTCGATAAGGGTGATGGTCATGGTGACGGTGCTCTTCGGCTGGTCGGCGCCGGCGTTCTCGCTGTTGTCGACATATGATGCGATGTCGACGTCCTGCACCATCGGCTCGGTGAGAAGTCCGGACACAAGCGCATATGTCTCTTCGAGTGTCGGCCCGGTGACGGTCATCGAGAGGACGTCGTTAGAAGTGGTCGTGTTGTGGCTGATGCTCAGGCTCTGGACGGTGCAGACCGGGAAGAGCCTCCGCTCAATGAGGTCCAAAATGTCGAGGCGGTTGAAGAGAGAGCGGTCAAAGTTGTCATAGGTGTACTTGTTGTACTCTTCCTCGACCTCGTCATAGTCGGCATAGGCGTTCTGGGTCATCGTCAGGAGGTTGCGCATCTCCTCGAGCTCTGCTTCGGCCTGCTTCACCTGATTCAGACGGCGGATTACCGCAAACTGCGCGAAAAGGGCGGCTCCGACGAAAATCAGGAGGAGTATCGGTATAAGCCGCGTCGGGTGCGCGAGGGTTTTAACCTTGACGACAAGGTTCAGCGTCGTCTTCGACGGCAGCTTTTTAATCGTCTTTTTCTGCTTTTCTTTGCTCATCTGTCCGACACCCCCTTACTGCAGCGCCGCACCGGCGGCCGCAAGTCCGAACTCGGTCTCGACGCCGTCGACGTCGAGAAGCTCGGAGGCGTTATATATCGGCACGGACAGGGTCTCTTCAAGAGTCCGGCGAAGCGGCTCTATCATCGCGCCGCCGCCAATCAGATGGATATGCTCAAGCTCGATGTCGGGGTTGTTGTAGCGGAAGAAATGCACCGCGCGCTGGACCTCGACCGCGAGATTCTGGTAAATCGACTCGCACTCGGGCAGATTCTGACAGTCGTCGTGATTCGCTTCGCGGTAGGACGCCGCGATGAACGGGTCGATATGAAGCGCTTCGGCAATCGCACCGTCGAGCGCGGAACACCCGTAGTCTATCATATGCGAGGACTCGAACCTGTTGCCGTTGAACATGTATAACCGCACCGACGTATGCCCGACGTCGATTATACAGTGGCAATGCCCGTCCTTGATACGGCTTAAAAGGTTTACAAACGACATCTCAATCGGTATCGCTGTGCGAAGCTTTATCCCCGCACGGCGGAACATCGACTTATAGTCCGAAATAGTCGACTTTAGCGCCGCGGCGGCCATTACGTCGAGCTCGGCAGGCTCTTCGTTTGCGTCGCGAAGGGTCCGGAGAACCGCGTAGTCATAGAAATATGCCTCTTTCTCGCTCGTGATGAAGTCGCGGAACTCGTAGGGCAGGTTTACCGTCAGCTGTTCGTGCGACATCACCGGGATATTCATTCTGCGGCAGAAGCAAAGTCCCGACGGCAGGATTACCGCCGCGTCGTCGAAACGGATTTTCTGCTTCTTACAGGTCTGTTTGATGAAGTCGCCCATAGCCTCATAGGACACAATCCGCCCCTCGCGGACCGCTCCCTCGGGAAGCGCTTCGGTATATACCCGCTTGACGCCCTTTTTCGTCACTACCGCGATATGGAGCGCGTGCCCCCCTATGTCAAATCCGGCTGTCTTTTTTCCCATATAAACCTCCCAAAAATCAGTGCCCGAAGCTGAACAGCCCGAGGTACCAGCCTATCACCTCGTCGCCGCAGAGCGCAGCAATATACGCCGCCGCGGTTATCGACGGGATAAACGGGAATTCCTTCCCGAGTCCCGCTTTGGCAATAAGCGCAAGAATAAGTCCGATAATACAGCTTAATATCAGAAGCAAGAGCATTTTCACCGGACCGAAGAAAAGTCCCAAAAGCGCAAAGACCTTTATGTCGGCGCCGCCGAGCGTGTCCTTTTTATAGATTTTATCGGCAATAAGCGATATCGCGAGGACTCCCCCGCCATAAATCACCGCGCCGAGCGCCCCGTCGCGAAGACGAATCAGCGGGTCGGAATGTGTCGCCAAAAAGACGAGGAACACCGCGACCCCGGCGATATGAAGCCAATCCGGGACGGTCATCGTCGAAATATCCGAGAGCGACGCCGCAAGGAGCACTGTGAACAAAAGAATATATTCGAGCGTCAGCCAGGAGAGGCCGAACCGCGCCAGAAGTCCCGAATAGACTAACCCGAAGACGGCTTCGACAATGACATAGCGCGGCGAAATCGCGGATTTACAGTAGCGGCACTTTCCTCCCAGAAAAATCCAGCTCAATACAGGCAACAGGTCGAAGACCCCGAGGCGGTGACCGCATGAGGGACATTCGGACCGCCCGAATACCGAGCCGGAACGGGTTGAGAGGCGAATTTGTATACAGTTCACAAAGCTTCCCATACAGGCGCCGATAAAGAACATCAGCAGGAGCATATAGGCGGCGAGCAGAGGATTAAAGTAAAAAATCGACATGGTTTTCTGTCCTTATATGCGCGAACAGAAAACAGATTTACGAATCGTCAGAGACAAGAGGGTTCTTCTCTTTTTTCTGACAACCCGTTTTCTGTTTTCTTCGGTTTGTCCGCGGGAGCCGCAACCCAAAGAGGCCCCCGCGGTAGTTGGGTTTAATTAAACGTGCACGTTAAAGGTAGGTAGGTTAAGTGATTAATCGATAAAGAGCTGAATATCGCCGGAAGAAGTAATCTTTACGCCGAAGCCTTTATCTTTAAGATGTTTTGCAACGGTGACCTTCTGGCAGAAAGCAGAAGCTGCGCACTTATCAGCGTCGCCCTTTGCTGATGTCTTATAAGCCTTGCTAGCGTCATCCTTGGCGCTTAAAGAGCCGTCAGCATTAAAGTAATATTTACCTTTGTTGGCAGCAGTTACATCAACTTTAGGAGTGGTAGTATCACAGGTTTCGATATAACCTTGCAAACTTCCCACCTGCATCATGGCATATGCAGAACGCATGTTCGCATGGTCGGTCTGGAGACGTGCGTTATCGAGGGCAGAGCCGAACGCAGGGATAGCGATAGCGATGAGGATAGCGATGATAGCGATAACGATAAGGAGTTCCGCAAGGGTAAAGCCCTTTTTGTTAAGCCTTTTCATTAGTTAAATCTTCCTTTCAATTAAATTATTTATCAGAAAACCCGCGGGTTGCTGCGAGTAATTCTAACCTTTAGTTTAAAAGAATGTCGAGCCAGCTGTTAAAGAGGACGTCGCCCTCGCCGCCGATTATAACGAAAAGATCCCGGTCGCCGACCGCGCGGGAATCACCGTGCGCCAGCTCGCCGAAGGCCTTATTTCCGCCGTCGTTAAAGGCGTCTTTTTTCGGCAGCTCAATTGCGGAAAAATCTTTGGTCTCGGGGTCTAAAGCGGCGTGTGAAACTATCATCAAAACCTCTGACCGCCCCGAAAACGTATATACTACCGGCTCGCCGTCATAATGCGAAAGCATATATTCCTGACGAGCCAAATCCTCGGCTCTTACCGCCTTTTGCCTGTCCTGCGAGCGGCGCTGGGTCTCGAAGAAATTAAGGACGACCGGGACAAGGATTGCGATTATTATCGCGGCAATGATGATTCCGGCGGCAAGCTCGAAGCGGGTGAAGCCTTTTTTCGCTCTCATGCCGCAATCCCTCCGTACATATTGAACATCGGGAGATATACCGCAAGGAGGATAAATCCGACGAAAACTCCGAGGAATATCGTTAAAAGCGGCTCTAACATTCCGAGCGCCTTATCCGAAGCGGCGACGGCTTCCTCGTCGTAATATGTGCCGATTGTGTCCATCGTCTCCTCGAGCGAGCCGGATTCTTCGCCGACCGAGACCATCTCGACGAGCATTTCGGGGAGATAGGGGTGATTTTGCAGTACAGCGCCGAATCCCTTTCCGGATTCAAGGTCGACAACGGCTTTTTCAAGCGTAACTCCTACGGCGCGGTTATCTATGACCCGCGAGACAATCGAGAGGACGCGCGAGGCGGGAAGTCCGGCGGTCAAGAGGGTCGAGACGGTATTTGCGAACTGACTCGCCGAGTTCATGATTCCGATTTTGCCGATTACCGGGATTTTAAGCTTGATTTTATCGATATTAAGCTCGCCGTTCGGCGTTTTCTTGTACATTTTATACACGATGACGATAACGGCGATTCCGACGAGCAGAAACGGCCAATATCCGACGAAGAAGTCGGAGATTGCGATAAGGATTCGGGTGATAAAGGGAAGGTCCTGACCCATATTGCCGTAGAGCTCGAGCATCGTCGGCACAAGCACGACCATGACGATTCCGACGACGACGAACGACAGAAGGATTACGACCGCGGGATATGTCAGCGCCGAGCGGACCTTTTTCTTGACCTTATAAGCCTTTTCATAGTATTTTTGGAGTCTGTCGAAGCAAAGCTCGAGCGTTCCGGATTCCTCTCCCGCGCGGACGGTTTCGATGAATGCGGCGGGGATTTTCTTGCCGTTTTTCTCGAGGCTGTGCGCCAAGGAATATCCGGCGTTGACGTCGGCGGCGCACTCGGTGAGTATCCGCTTCATAAGGCGGTCGTTGGTCTGTCCGGCGATAAGCTCGACGACGCGTCCGATTGATATTCCCGCGCGGAGCATAATCGAAAACTGTGACGCCGTGAGCGACAGGACCTTATCCTCGACCCAAAGGGGCTCGTTGATGTCGAAGTGTTTTTTATCCCCCGACTTTACCTCGGAGATTTTCTCGACGATAGTACAGCTTCGTTTAATCTGTTCGACAGCCTCGAATTCGCTGTACGCCTCGACGACTCCGGTCACAAGGACGCCCTCGGCGGTTCGCGCCTTATATTTGTATGTGGTCATTATCTCACCTCAGACATCAGTACATTGTATTCTTCCTGACATATTCGGGGTCGCGCGCCGCTCCCCTTGCGGTTTCGGCGGAGATGGTCTTGTTCTTATAAAGCTGAATCAGCGCGTTGTCCATAGTGATGCTTCCCTCTGCCGCCGAGGTGGATATCGCGCTTATAATCTGCGGCGTTTTTCCCTCGCGGATAAGGTTGCGGATTGCCGGCGTCACCATCATAAGCTCACACGCGCAGACTCTCCCGCCGGTTCTTCTCGGCAAAAGCTGCTGCGAAAGGACGGCCATAAGGGTGGTGGAAAGCTGGAGCCTGATTTGCTTCTGTCTGCCTTCCGGGAAGACGTCGACGACGCGGTCGATGGCCTCTGCCGCCGAGTTGGTGTGGAGCGTTGCGAAGACAAGGTGACCGGTTTCGGCGGCGGTCAGCGCGGTTTCAATGGTGTTGAGGTCGCGCATTTCGCCGATGAGAATGACGTCGGGGTCTTCGCGGAGGATTGCCCGAAGTCCGGTCTCATAGCTCTCGGTGTCGGTGCCGATTTCCCTCTGGTTGATGGTGCACCTGTCCGGAGTGTATATGTATTCAATCGGGTCTTCAAGTGTGACGATGTGATTCGGATAGTTGTGGTTGATGCGGTCGAGGAGCGCCGCAAGGGTCGTCGACTTGCCCGAGCCGGTCTCGCCGGTGACGAGGACGATTCCGCGGTTGAGCGCGGGAAAACCCTGTACCGCCGGGGGGAGTCCGAGCGAATCGAGGTCGGGGATTTTTTCGGAAAGAAGACGGATAGCGCTCGAGACCGAACCCCTCTGCCGGAAGATGTTGATACGGCAGCGGATTCCGCCGTCGAAGGTTATCGCGAGGTCAAGCTCGCCGCACTTCTCTATCTTGGAGTATTCCTCCCCCGCCATCTCCTTGGCATATGCCTCACATTCGGCGTCGGTCAGAATGTGGTCATCATAGTCCTGAAGATCGCCGTCGACCCTTATTCTTATCGGAAGACCGCGGACAACGTGAACGTCCGAGGCTCTTCTCTGTCTTGAATCCTGTATAACCTTTGTTAAGTCGGTCATGTTTCCCTCCGGTATCAGTCTGTTTCAACCGCGTTGAGAATTCTCGTCATCTCGGCGACGGTCGTTACGCCGCGAAGAACAAGGTCGCGGGCGCCGTCGCGGAGCGAGCGGTAGTGCCCCTCTCTGACGAATTCCTCCATCAGCTCGGCTCGCGGGACGTTTTCGGCGACCATCCGCTTTGTCTTCCGGCTCATGACAAGAATCTCGAAAACGGCGATTCTTCCGTGATACCCGGTGTGATAGCAGCTCGGACAGCCCTTGCCCTTATATATCTTTACGTCCTTCGAGTCGGGCGGGAGACCCATTCTGATGAGTTCGTCCTCGTCGGCGATGTATTCGGTCCTGCACTCGGGACATATTCTCCTGACAAGCCTCTGTGATATAACCCCTTTCAGCGCCTCGGCGATGAGATAGGGTTCACAGCCGATGTCGAGAAGACGGTCCAGAAGCGAGATGGCGCTGTTTGTATGGAGCGTTGAGAGCACCAGGTGCCCGGTGATGGCGGCTCGGAGCGCGATTTCGGCGGTTTCGCCGTCGCGGATTTCACCGACCGCGATGATGTCGGGATCCTGACGCAGAATCGAGCGGAGGCCGCCCGCAAAGGTCATTCCGACTTTATCGTTAATCTGTACCTGATTTACGCCGTCGATATTGTATTCGACAGGGTCCTCGAGGGTGACAAGGTTTACCTCCGGCGTATTTAGCGAGCCAATCATCGTATACATCGTCGACGATTTGCCCGAGCCGGTCGGACCGACGATGATTACCATTCCGTCCGAGTTGTTCATCAAAAGATTGTATTTTTCGAGGTCCTCGCCCATAAGTCCGAGGGAGTCGGCGCTTCTGAGCTGTGCGCTCTTATTTAAGATACGGATTGTGATTTTTTCGCCGAAAATTGTCGGCAGAGTCGATATACGGAGGTCGATTTCGACGCCCCTGACCCTTACGTTCGCACGGCCGTCCTGCGGCGCGCGGCGCTCGGTCAAATCGAGGTTCGACATGACCTTTATTCTCGACACGACCGAACCCATAAGGTCGCGCGGGACGGTCAGTATCTGTCTTAATACGCCGTCGATTCTCATTCTTACAACCATGTCGCCCGCCCTCGGCTCCATGTGTATATCCGAGGCGCGCTCGGTGACTCCGCGCTCGATAATCGAGTTGACGAGTCTGACGGTCGGGGCGGCGTTGGTGCCCTCGTCGACGATTTCCTGTGCGTCGGTCGAAACCTGTACGACAGTGGCGCTGCCTTCGCTTCTCATGTCCTCGATTGCGCGGGCGGCGCCCTCGTTTCCGTAAAGCGTCGCGATTGCGCGGTCAACCGCCTTCGACTGCGCGATTCTCGGGGAGATTCGCTTTCTCGTCGCGGTTCTGACTTCCTCGAGCGCGACGAAGTTCATCGGGTCGGCCATCGCGAGGATAAGCTCGTCTTTGACGACCTTTACGGGGACGACGCTGTATTTTTTCGCGATGTTCTTCGGCAGAACCCTCGCCATGTCGGTCGGTATGGTGGTTTTGGTGAGGTCTATGTAGCTGATGCCGAGCTGCATCGCCATGGTGTCGATAAACTGCTGCTCAGTGATGAATCCGGAGTCGATGAGGACAGTGCCGAGGCGCTGCTTTGTGGTCTTCTGTATTTCAAGAGCCTTCTGAAGCTGCTCTTCGTCGATAAGACCGGCAGATTTAAGCAGATCGCCGAGTCGCATATATGCCATACCCAATGTCCTCCGTGGTGTAATAAGGCGAATTTCAGCCAAAAGGGCAGAATTCGCCAAATGATACTTTAGTTATATTATACACTATTGTGCAACTTTGTCAAGACCCCCCCCGAGTTTAAACTTTTTATACATTATTTTTGTGACTTCCTACAAAATTGCGGTTTGCGTAATGTAAAAGCCGCCATATTAAATACGGCGGCTTTTTGGCGTGATAAAACGCTGTTATGATACTACTTTCCCGCGATGCTCAGTCCCTCGACGAGCACCGACGGCGAGCAGAACGCTGTGCTCCCGCTCGAGCGCGGCTTTTCAACGGTGTCGGAGAGCGCGGTAATCTGTTTGAGCATGTCGAAGAAGTTCCCGGCGACCGTGAACGACTTCACCGCCTTGTCGGTCTTCTTTCCGTCCTCAATCATAAAACCGGAGCTTTGGAGCGAGAAGTCGCCCGAGACGGCGTTTGCGCCGGCGTGAAGTCCGCCGAGCTCGGTGATATAAACGCCATTCCCCGCCTTTTTAATGAGCTCCTCTTCGCTGATGTCTCCGGGCGCGAAGTAGAAGGTGAACGGTCTGATTCCAATCGACGCGGCATATCCCGCCTTCGAGGCGTTGCCGGTCGTCTTTACCCCCGCGACGGCGGCGGTCTTGAGGTTATAAAGAAGGGTCTTCAGAACACCGTTTTCGATGACGTTCTTGGTATATGTCGGCGAACCCTCGGCGTCGAAGCTGCGCGGCATCGCGGAGTCCTTATAGAACGGGTCGTCGGTCAGTGTGACGATGTCGGACGCGACTTTTTCGCCCTCTTTTCCGGCATACCGCGAAAGACCCTTCTGTGCGCTCTCGGAGGAGAATACGGTTGAATATACGCTCAAGAGGCTCGACATCGCGCGCGGGGCGAATACGACGGGATATGACCCGGTCGGCGCGACATCTGCGCCGAGCATCGCCTTTGCGTCGCCGACGGCCTTATTTACCGCCTCGGAGATGTCGATATCCTTGAACGAGCCGATTTTCATCTCGTATGAGTCGGACATTTCTCCGTCCTTCGAGACTACCGCTGCCGCGATATAATATGCCGCGCGGTTCTCACAGCTGAGGTCGAGGCCCTTTGAGTTATAAATCGCAATCCGCCCGGCGAGGATTCCCGCCCCGCCCTGTGAGCCGTCGATTATAAGCGGGTCGGCGGCATAAAGCGCGGCGTCGACGTCGAGCGCGGTCTTGACGAGCTCGGCGGTGTCGGGGAGGTCATAGCTCTTATCCTCAATCTCCTTATAGGTCTGCCCGCCGGCGACAAGAAACTGCTGCTCGTCGCTCTCGAGGACCGAGGCGTTTTCGACCGCCCTTGCGACAATCTCCCTCGCCTCCTCGGCGGTGAGCGCCTCGGTCGAGGCATAACCCATCTTTCCGCCCGAAAGACAGCGGAAGCAGACGCCGCCGTCAACCGAGCTTGAAAACTCGTTTATCTCGTGCTTGAAGGTGCCGACGTCGGTGCTCTCGGAGGTGCTGTAATAAAGCTCATACTCCGAAATCCCCGCCTCCTCGGCGGCCTCTGTGACAAGCTTCTTAAAAGTGTTGAAATCCATGTCCTGACCTCCTTATCTTCCGCCGACGGTGATGCTTGACACGCGGATAAGCGGTTCGCCGACGGTCGTCGGAATCGAGCCGCTCGACGCGCCGCACATTCCGGTGCCGAGGTCGAGCTTCTTTCCGACCATGTCGATGTTCATGATGACCTCGGAGCCCTTTCCGACGAGCGAAGCGCCGCGCACCGGCTCACAGATTTTTCCGTTCCGTACGAGATACCCCTCGTTTACGGCAAAGTTGAACTCGCCGGTCGCGGGGTTGACCGAGCCGCCGCCCATCGCCTTTGCGAAAAGACCGTATTCCATCGACGAGATGATGTCGTCGTTCGAGTCGGGTCCCTCGGCGATAAAGGTGTTGGTCATGCGCGAGGTCGTGGTATATGCGTAGCTCTGGCGGCGGGCGGAACCGGTCGGCTCCATTCCCATTCTCCTGCCGTTGAACTTGTCGACCATATATGTCTTTAAAATTCCGTTTTCGATGAGGACGTTGCGGCGCGCCGGCGTGCCCTCGTCGTCGATATTGATTGAACCCCAAGCGTTCGGGATTGTTCCGTCGTCGAGCGCCGTGACCTTCGGGTTCGCAATCTGCTGACCGAGCTTTCCGGTGAACTGCGACAGTCCGTAGGCGACGGAGGACGCCTCGAGCGAGTGCCCGCAGGCCTCGTGGAAGATGACTCCGCCGAAGCCGTTTCCGATTGCGACCGGCATTACACCGGCAGGGCAGTATCCCGCGCCGGCCATAACCTCGGCCTGTTCCGCGGCGATAATTCCGACCTGTTTTGCGTCGACCTCGTGCTCAAACATCTCCATGCCCATTCGGCGGCCGGGTCCGAAGAAGCCGGTCTGGGTCTCGCCGTTCTTCTCGGCGACGGCGCTGATTGAGATTCTTGTGCGGATTTGTCTGTCCGAGGCGTAAATCCCGTCGGTCGAAGCGATAAGGATATTGTGGTCGACGTCCAAAAGGGTCCCCCTGACCTGTTTAATGCAGTCGGAGTGCTCCCTTGCCGCAAAATATCCGTCCTTTAAGACCCTGACCTTTTCGCTGTTCGGGACGCTTGCGGGGACGACCTTTACCGGGTGAATGTCGCCGAAAAGCCTTTCGCGAAGCTCGACCGAAATCTGTGCAGTGCCCTGTCCGAGAGCGTCGGCAGCCTTTTCGGCGCATCTTAAAAGACCCTCGACCGAGGTGTCGACGGTTGACGCGGAAACGCTGCGGAGTCCCTTGAATACGCGGATTCCGGCACCGGCCACCACCGAATCGTTAATCGAGTCAACCTTATCGGAAATCATGTTTATTGCATGGTTCACCGTCCGCTCGACGAAGATTTCGGCGTAGTCCGCACCGGTCGAAACCGCTTTCGACAGGACCCGCGCGCATACTTCTCTTGAAATCATCATGCGTTGCTCCTTTACCTGAATTTGCCTGTCGGCATGGTGCTTATATTATATACTAAATAAGGAGCGGTGTCAAGGCGGCCAGAAGACAGAAATGAGAAGTCAGAGGTCAGAAGTTGGAAATTGGATGATAGAGGTTGGAGGATAGATGTGCCTTGTACAAGGTTCATGCGCTTTGACATCTTCCCTTCTGAGTTCGTTACTCTATCCTCTATCCTCTATCCTCTATCTTCTAACATCTGACCTCTGTCTTCTGACCATCTGCCCTCTAATTGGGTCTTGAAATCCGCGGAAAGGTGTGGTATACTGTAACCGAACAACTGTCACAGGGGGAATGAAAATGATTAAGGCAAGGCTTGAGGCGCGGACGCTGAGGATTTGGCTGGTTTGCGTCGTGATTTTTCTGAGCGCGGTGCTGATTGTGTCGAGGGCGCTCGGGTTCTATTCCGAGGCGATGTTCTACAGCCTGCTGCCGTTCCTCAACTTTAATCTTTCGATTTCGGGGACTGTCTTCGGGGTCGAAATCCCGGCGTGGTTCGCCGATAATTTCAGCTTTGCCTGCTCCCTTGCCTGTGTCATCGGGGTGATAGCTTTTTCGGCGATTGTCGTCTATCTTATTGTATACCTCATTCTCCGCTCACAGCGCGTCAAGGCCGCGAAGACGTTAAGGCGCACGGGTTATTCCAAGGAATATTATGACCTTCTTGAAAAAAAGCGCAGCAAGCTCGCGGGGACGTCGCTCGGGCCTCGGAACGACCTTTGCATTGCGAAGGCATATTGCGACGGACGCCGGTATGAGGACGCTTTTGCGGTTCTGCGCGACATCGACCTCGACCGGTTCGACTCGAAGATGGCGGCGGAATATTACAACCTCTATACATATCTCTTCCTGCTGACCGGCGACATCAAGAGCGCGCGCTCGACCGTCGCGCTCGGCGAGCCGTTCACGCAAAAGTACGCCGACAAGCCGTCGCAGCGCCTTACCGCCGCGCTTCTGAAGTATGCGGAACAGGACTATTACGCCGCGCAGAAGGAGTTTGAGGAGCTTTTGAAGTGCGACTCGAACGAGATAAGGGTCTCGGCGGGGCTTTACCTCGGCCTGGTGTATCTGAGGATTCACAAGAAGGAGCTTGCGCGGAAGCTCGTCGGCGAGCTCGGGAAGTATAAAAAAACCCCGCGTCAGAGCGAGGATATGTTAAAGCTGTTAAAGAAGCTTGAGACGGCATACGCCCTTGAGGACGAGGAACGAAAAGCAGAGGCGGAGAAAAATGCCGCGGAAACCGCGGAGGAAGCCGCTCCGGCGGAATAAAAATAAAAGTTTTCGGTCACGCCTTTTCCAAAAGGCGTGCAGGGGTCTCGGGGACAGAGTCCCCGAGCCGCGACCGCAGTCGCGGAACACTTGCGAAGCGAAGCGCAGGAGGGTAGTCAAAACAGTCCGGTGGACTGTTTTGACGTAGGGGACCCTCGCCGGGGGTCCCCTGCTTGCCGAACGATGAGTGAGGCAAGTGAAAACTCCGGCGATATGTAAGCTTTATCCCGTCATGCGCCTGCATGGCGGCTCCTTAAAACATAAAAAGCAGACGGACTCCCGCCTGCTTTTTTGCATAACTCCGTCTGACAGATAATCGGAAATTTACAGTAATTTTTCTAATTCACCGAGCAGCTTTTGCTTCATATCTGCAAGCTGTTCCGCGCCGGGTCTGCTGTCATCGGAATACATCTTCTCCATAGGATACCACCATACAGGGCCTCTGCCGTTATTTCCATAGCCTTCGATGTCTCCGCTGACTCTCGGGAAAAGATGCCAATGAAGATGAGCGTCGCCCATGCCGAGTAACTCACAGTTTATCTTTTCGGCTCCGAAAGCCTTTGACACAGCTTCGGCAACTGCAGTCATTTCTTCAAGAAACTTTGTCCTCTCCGAACGGTCAAGATGAAACAGCTCGGTTTTTTCTCCGTGGTGCTTGTAAAGAAACAGCGTATAGCCGTAGAAATGCTGATTATCGCCTATCACCACATATCCCGTTTCAAGTTCCTTTACAAAATAAGGGTTCGTGCCCTTTTTTATCATTTCAATCCGTTCGCATATCAGGCACATAAATATCTCCTATGACCCGCTTCGCCGCGCTTTCTCTTACTCCCCCTGTCCCGCAATCTCTTCACAGAGGTCGGCGATGTCCTCGGCGCCGACGCCCGAGATATACTTCTCCTGCTGGCGCTTCATGCGCGAAAGCGCCGAGTCGGTCTCGAGTCTGCGGATTGCCGGGAGAAGTCCGCTGCGGACGTTGTTGACGGTCAGAGCCATTCCCCTGCCGCCGAAGAATCTGCTGTTATAAGTCTCGCACCCGGGAATCGGGGAGATGAAAATCGTCGGGACGCGCGCGGCGGCGCACTCGGTCGACGAAAGTCCGCCCGGCTTGCCGATGAAGATGTCGCAAGCGTGAAGATAGAGCGGCATGTCGTTGGTGCTCGGCAGAAGAGTAACCCTCGGGTTGCCGCCATAGCGGCCGCTGAGCGACTCCATGAGTCCCTCGTTGTTGCCGCAGAGGACGATAAGCCGGCGGTCCTCGCGCTCGAGTGTCGGCTCAAGGGCGCGGATTGCGGTCCTGAGCTTTCCGGCGCCCATGCTCCCGCCCGAGACAATCATATATTTCGACTTCGGGTCGAGTCCGAGCTGCTGCCTCGCGGCGGCTTTGTCGGTTTTGTCGCGGAACGCCTTCTTTACCGGTATTCCGCTGATGACGATTTTCTCCTCGGGAATTCCGCGGCTGATATAGTCGTCGTTCAAATCCTGCGACGGGACGATATAGTAGTCGCAGTCGGTCTCCTCGGTGAACGGCACACAGGTGTAGTCGGTCGCGATAAAGACGACAGGCGGGGTATCCATTCCGTGCCGCCTCATGTATGTGAGCATCTCGGCGGCGAAGACGTGCGTACAAAGCACGACGTCGGTCGGATTATCCTTGAAATAGCTGTCGAGCCGGTGCGCCATCATTCCGTTGACGGCGTATACCGGCGATTTTATCGGGAGGCGGCGATAGGTGTCCCCGATTTTATAGACGATGCCGAAGAGCTTCGGCGAAATCTGTACCATTCTGACATATGTTCCGCCGACGGCATTTGCAAGACGCTCCCCGAAGAGGGAATACGGGTCAAGGATATTTGCGGTATGACCCCTGAGCGAAAGCGCCTCGGCGACGGCGTTGGCGGCGGCATTGTGCCCCCCGCCGGTCGAACAGGTAAGTATCAGTGCTTCCATGCTAATTTAACCTCGATTGACTCTTTTTCTTCTGTGCTCCGAAGGAGCCTAAGCGTTATCGCGACCGCGCTCAATAAAAAGCCGATTGCGACCGCCGGCGGACACTGTCCGAAAGCGAATACGCCGACGACCGCAGCTCCGTATGATGCGACCGTGCGGTAATAGTGCGGCGAAATCTTCACAATCACCGAGAAAAAGATAAACGCCGCCGCAAGAATCAGTCCCGGCATCATAAACACCGGGAAAAGTCCCAAAAGGACGCCGAAGAAGACGGCGATTGCCTTTCCGCCCCTGAATTTAAAGAAGACTGGGAGGATATGTCCGAAGACCGGCGCCGCCATCACGAGCGCAAGCGCAAGTCCGTATTCGTCGGAATCGAGTCCGCGTATGTACATATGTACCGGAAGAATCCCCTTTGCAATGTCGAAGACGAGCGTTAAAAGACCGCAGAGGAATCCGCCGTATTTAAAAGCGTTCGCCGCGCCGGGGTTGTTGTCGTCGCTCTCGGCGGCGACGTCGCAGTGCCCAAGAAGCCGTCCGAACACCCTTGCGAAGAGGACGCTCCCGCAAAGATATCCGCACAGAATATAAAGTATGTCCCGCGTTTCCATTTTATCCCTTCTTTACCGCGAAAACAGTTTCATATATAATACTACAAGGGCGTGAATATGTCAAGACGGGTTTAGGGGGATAGGGGCGAATGACGGGAGGTGTCAAGATGGTGCCGTCATGCGGGCGCATGACGGTATCATAAGGGAACGCCCTCTCTTACAGTGCGTCCCCTCTTGCAAAAACAATTCACAGGATTGTTTTTGCAATTCACCCCTTGCGGAGCGCACTTCGTAGGGGATTTCGCGCTCTGCGGAGCGCGACAAGGGGCGCTGCCCCTCGACCCCGCCACCCTTTTGAAAAAGGGTGGACCGAAAACTTTTGATTTTGTGCCGTCAAGCTCTGTTCAGAACCTCACGTTCCACCGTTCGCTGTAGGACTCGTGCGTCTGCTGCTTTCCGCCCGACTTTTTGCGTCCCGAGCGCCGTCTTTCCGAGAGCATTTCGTCGAAAAGCTCCTCGTCAAACGGGATTTCAACGCCCTTCCCCGTCCAGTCCGAGAGATAAGCCGCGTTCGATATCGCAAGCTCGTTCAGTCCCTCGTACCCCGGCGCGATAAGCTCGCTCCCGTGAAGCACCGCGTCGGCAAAACTGCGGAGGATTCCGGCGTGCGCCTCGCCCCGCTCCTTCGGCTCAAAAATCTCGGTCGTATACTCCGGCTCGAACCATGGCCGGGTCTCGGTCGTCCTTATGACGCGCTCGTCGGTCAGAAGCTTTTTATAGATAAGCCTCCCCTGCTCGACTGTGACGCTCCCGAGGCTGCCGGTGATTTCGAGGCGGTTTGTGCCGGGGAGGTCGCCGGTCGACGTCACAAAGACGCCGGTCGCGCCGTTCTCATATTCCGCGAAAATCGTCGCGTCGTCCTCGACCTCGATGTCGTGCCACTTTCCGACGCCGCAAAAGGCGGTAATCCTCTTCGGCATACCGCAAATCCACTGCCAGATGTCGAGGTTGTGCGGCGCCTGATTCAGAAGGACACCGCCGCCCTCGCCCGACCAAGTCGCCCGCCAGTCCCCCGAGTCGTAATAGTGCTGGGTGCGGTACCAGTTGGTGATAATCCAGACCGAGCGCTTTATTTCGCCGATTCCGCCCGAGCGGACAATCTCCCTTGCGCGGCGGAAAATCGGGTCGGTCCGCTGGTTGAACATTATTCCGAAGACCTTTCCGCTCCTCTTCGCGGCCTCGTTGAGCCGCCTTGCCGCGCTTACGCTGATGTCCTCCGGCTTTTCGACGATGACGTGCAACCCCGCAGCGAACGCCCTTTCGGCGATTTCGGCGTGATGCGGGTGGGGCACCGAAACGAGCGCGGCGTCAATAAGTCCGCTCGAAAACATCTCGCCGCAGTCCGAAAACCGGGGGACGCCGGGGTAAACCCCCTTGCAGTATTCAAGCCTTTCGGGGTCGATGTCGCAGACGGCGCCGAGGGTCATTCCCGCGATTTTCCCGCTTCCGACGCAGTTAAAGTGCGCCGAGCCGATTCCGCCGACGCCGACGATTCCGAGCCTTATTCTCTCCATCACTTGTTGCCGGCATAGGTCGCCGAGGTGTCCGCGACCTGTTCTCTGACGTTGGTCTTTCGGCGCGACGACGCGACCCGCTTCTGAAGCTCGCTGTAAAAGAGGTCCTCGTCGAATTCGCGGAGGTCGATTTCCTTTCCGAGCCAAGCCGAAAGGTGGATTGCGTTCGAGATGGTGAGTCCGAGGATGCCCTCGCTTCCGTGCGCCACAAGGGGTTCTCCGCGGAGGATTGCCCCGCCCCATGCGCGAAGGACGCCGTCGTGCTGGGGGTTCTCGCCGTCGAGTCCGGGGTCGACGCTGTGCGCCGAAAGGTTTCCGAACGGGACGGTATTTGTCCGTGAAAACTCCGGCTCGGGGACGTCGAACTCGGTGACCGAAAGACCGCTGTAGTCGGCGACAATCTTCGCGCCGTCAAGCTGTATCTCAAAGCGGTTGTCGCCGCGCGCGTCGCCTGTCGTCGTGATAAATACGCCGGTCGCGCCGTTTTCATATTCACAGTATGCGGTGACGTCGTCCTCGACCTCGATGTCGTGCCACTTGCCGAACTTCATGTGCGCCGAAATCTTTACCGGCATACCGCAAATCCACTGCCAGAGGTCGAGGTTGTGCGGCGCCTGATTCAGAAGGACTCCGCCGCCCTCGCCCGACCATGTCGCCCGCCAGCTTCCCGAGTCAAAATAAGCCTGCGGCCGGTACCAGTCGGTGATAATCCAGTTTGTGCGCCGAATCTGCCCGTATTTCCCCGATTGCACAAGCTCTCTCATCTTTTTATAGACGCAGTTTGTGCGCTGGTTGAACATCATTCCGAAGACGACCTCGGGGTGCTTCGCCGCAACCTCGTTCATCTCGCGGACCTGTTTTGTATAGACACCCGCCGGCTTTTCGCACATGACGTGTATTCCCCTTTCGATGCACGCGATGACGTATTTCGGGTGGTCATAGTGGGGCACCGCGACGATGCAGGCGTCGATTTCGCCCGAGTCGAGCATCTCCTCGGCGGTCGGAAATCTCTTTACGCCGCCTCCGAGCTCCTTTTCCGCCCATTCAAGCCTCTTCGGGTTGATGTCGGCGACGGCGGCGAGGACGAAGTCGGGACAGTTCCCCGCCATAATCCTCTGAGCATGCCCCGAGCCCATGTTTCCTATTCCGATTATTCCGAGCCTTATTTTTTCCATGATAATTCTCCCTTTCTGTCACTCAAATCCCCTTGACTTTAAGTATTCATAGCTTCTCTTCAGGCAGTCAAAGGGGTCTTCGCCATAGCAGTCGTCCTGTTCCACAAGCATATATTCGACGCCCGAATCCTCGGCGGCTTTGAATATCGCGTCGAAGTTCATGTTTCCCTCGCCGACGGCGGCGAACTTTCTTCCGTATGAAAAGTCCTTAAGGTGTATGCACGGCGCCCGCCCCGCGAGCTTTTTTATCCATGCGGCGGGGTCGCCTCCCGCTGCCTGCACCCAGAACGTGTCGACGATAAATCCCATCAGCTCGGGCGAAAACGCCTCGGCGAGAATGTCGATGATAAGCCGTCCGCCGACCTTCTGAAACTCCTGGTCGTGGTTGTGGTACATGAATTTTACCCCGCCGCCGTGCAGCGCTTTTGCGACCCCGAGGTATTTTTCGGTGAACCGCTCGGGGGTGTCGCCGCTGTCGAGCTTAAAAGCGTTCCAGCCGAGTCCGCAGTATTTACAGCCGAAAATCAGGTGCTCCTTCGCGACGGCTTCGGCGTCATTAAGAAGCCTCTGCTCCGGAGTGTGCGTCACCGCACATTCGAGTCCGTTCCTTTTAAGCTCGGAGCCGAGCCATCCGGCGTCGAAGGGACAGGTCCCCGAAATCTGTACGCTCTTATATCCGATGTCGGCGACGCGGCGGAGGGTTTCGGAAAGACCGTCCGGCGTCTGCGTGAAGCTTCGGACGGTGTAAAGCTGTGCGCCGGTCTTCATAAGGCATTATCCCCCAGAATTTCCCTTATTGCGGAACAGGCCGCGTCGAAGGCGGCGTCTGCCGACGGGTATGAAAAGCTTTCGCCGACCCTCGAGCGCTCTCCCTCGCGTTCAAGGGCGGACAGTCCCGAAAATACGGTCAGATGCGGCTCGACGGTCATTCTCCTGCCTCCGAGCTCTATGTATTCCGCGGCGATTTCGGCGACGTGACCGATTCCCTTTCCCGCGGGGACGACCCTTCCGTCAGAGAGGGCGTCCTTGATGTGAAGATACCTGATTCTGTCCTTCAGAAGCGACCATGCTTCGAGCGTATCGACGCCCGACTGCACGAAATTCGCGGGGTCGAAGACGCCGACGATATCGGGGACGCTTTTAAGAATGTCGAGACAGCACTCGGCGTTCTCGCCGTAGATTCCCTTTTCGTTTTCGTGACAGAGCGTTATGCCGGTGTGAAGGGTGTCCGCGGCCTCGGACATCTCGCAGAGGCGGTCGATGACCTTGTTCCGATACTCCTCGGGGCGGCGGCCCTTCGGGATATAGAACGAGAACATTCTGATGTTGGTCGCACCGAGGATATCGGCGGTTTCGAGCGTCCTCTTGAGCTTATCGATTTCGGGCGGCATCGGGTCGTCAATCCCGATTTTGCCGAGCGGCGAGCCGAGCGACCAGACCGAAAGTCCCTCTTCCGAGAGCATCCTCGAGATTTCACGCGCCTTTTCGGCGCTTAGGTCGGAGACGTTTCCGAACTCGGTCCCCCGAAGCTCGGAGCCGCAGAGGCGGTTGCGCTTCATCGCGGCAATCTGTTTTTTAATCTCTCCGCCGGCCTCGTCGGAGAAGGCGTAGAGTCTTATTTTTTCGGACATGCTTATTTCCTCCCGTCCATATTTTCCTGATGATATCATATCACTAAATCCGGCGGTTTTCAATAGGATTATAAAATTTTGGGACGGCGGCGGCGAAAAGAAATTTTCAATAGCTCTTGCATTTCCGTCGGCTTTGTGGTACAATACTTTCAGCCGATTCGAGATGTAGGCGTACGGGTTCTGTGCAACATCGCGCCGTGAACCATGTCAGGCGGGGAACCGAGCAGCATTAAGCGGTTTGCCTTGTGTGACGCAGTTTGGCCCGTGCGTCTATATGTCGAATCGGATTTTCAAAAATGAGGAGGGATTAAAGGTGTATACAGCATTGTACCGCAAATGGCGTCCGCTGACCTTTGACGACGTTGTGTCGCAGCCGCATATCACCGCAATCCTCTCACGGCAGGTCGAGGAACAAAAGACCGCGCACGCTTATCTCTTCACCGGCTCGCGCGGGACCGGAAAGACGACCTGTGCGCGAATCCTCGCCAAAGCCGTAAACTGCCGCAATCCGAAGGGCGGAAAGCCGTGCCTCGAGTGCGACATCTGCAGGGCCGCCGACGCCGGAACTCTTTCGGACATCGTCGAAATCGACGCGGCGTCGAACACCGGCGTCGACGATATCCGCGAATTAAGAGAAGCGGCAGTCTATACCCCCGAGCTCTGCCGCTATAAAGTATATATCATCGACGAGGTTCACATGCTCTCGAATGCGGCGTTTAACGCACTTCTAAAGATTATGGAAGAGCCTCCGGAGCACATTAAGTTCATTCTCGCGACCACCGAGGTCCACAAGGTCCCCGCGACGATAATCTCGCGGTGCCAGCGCTTCGACTTCAGAAGAATCCGCGAGGAGGACATTGTCGCGCGGCTTGAATACATCGCGGGGCAGGAGGGGTTTGACCTCAGTCATGACGCCGCCGCCCTTATCGCCCGGCTTTCGGACGGAGCGATGCGCGACGCTCTTTCGCTTCTCGACCAGTGCGTCGCGTATTCCGAGAAAATCGACACCGAGACCGTCTCGAACGCCGCCGGAATCGCGGGGCGGGACTATCTCTTCGATTTGATTGAATCCGCCGCCTCGGGCGATACCCCGAGGGCAATCGGCATCGTCGACGACCTCTATTCAAAGTCCAAGGACATGGCGCGGCTCTGCGAAGAGCTTATACAGCAGTTCCGGAACCTTATGCTGATAAAAACCGTCCCCGGGAAGCCTGAGCTGATTTCCTGCCTCGACGGCGAGGCAAAGCGGCTCGGCGAAATCGCCGAAAGGCTTTCGCTCGGCGAGATTCTTTCAAAGCTCGGGATTTTGCAGGACTGTGCCGAAGCGCTTCCGCGAGCGGTCTCAAAGAGGACCGAGTTCGAGATGGCGGCGGTAAAGCTCTGCATGGCTGCGGCGCCGTCCGGCGGAGCGGATATATCGGCGCTCGAAAGGCGGATTGCCCGCCTCGAGGACGAAATCGAGCGCCTTGGTTCGGGCACCGCGGCGATAAAACCGAGTCCGAAAAAAGAGGAGAGACAGCCGTCTCCCCCGCCCGATATACCCGAAGCGCCGTCATCGCAAAAGAGCGAAGAAAAACCCGCCGAAACGGTGCGGTGCGCGCGGTGGGAGGAGATTCTTGACCGCCTGACCGAAATCAACCCCGGCTGTGCCGGAGCGCTTCAGGAGTCCGAGGCGTTCATCAAGGGGGACAAGCTCCTCCTCGTCGTCAAGAACCGGTTTTTCCTCGGTCTCTTTAAGAAACCCGAGAACGCCGCCGCGCTCAAAAAGGCCGCGCTCGACGTCACCGGGCAGACGTATACGATTCTCGCGAAGTGCGCCGACGGCCCTTCCTCCGAACAGCAAAGACCCGCCGACACCGGCGGCGTCGACGAGCTTATCGAGAGGGCAAAAAGCGCGAATATACCTGTCGACATCGGCAGCATAGACTGAAAAAAGGAGAGAGATTCAATATGAAAGCAAGAATACCCCAGAGTATGCAGCAGCCGTCCAATATGAATCAGGTCATTCGGCAGGCTCAGAAAATGCAGGAGGACATGGCCGCATTTCAGGAGGAATTTGCCGCCCGCGAATTCAAGGCTTCGGTCGGCGGAGGCGCGGTCGAAATCGCCATGAACGGCGCGAGGGAGGTCACCGCAATCCACATTTCGCCCGAGGTCATCGACCCCGAGGACTCCGAGATGCTCGAGGACCTTATCGCGAGCGCGGTGAACGAGGTCCTTAAAAACATCGACTCCGAAAGCACCGAGGGAATGGGAAAAATCACCGGCGGAATGAACATGCCGGGACTGTTCTAATGAGCGGTGCAAACACCTCGGGCGCCCTTCCGCTGACGCTTCTGGCCGAACAGTTCGCAAAGCTCCCCGGAATCGGAATGAAGACCGCGCAGCGGCTCGCCTATTTTGTGATGTCGATGTCGGACAGCGAGGCAAAGGCCTTTGCCGACGCGATTGTCCATGCGCACAAAACGGTGCACGCCTGCTCGGTCTGCCAGAATCTCACCGACAAGGACGTCTGCCCGATTTGCGCCGACGAAACCCGCGACCGCTCGACGGTATGCGTGGTCGAGAGTCCGAAGGACGTCTCGGCATTTGAGCGCACAAGGGAATACAAGGGAGTGTATCACGTTCTGCACGGACTAATCTCCCCGATTGACGGAGTCACCCCCGAAAAGCTCCGCATCACCGAGCTTTTAAAGAGGATACAGGCCGGAGGCATCTCCGAGGTCATCATGGCGACAAACCCAACCCCCGAGGGCGAGGCGACGGCGATGTATATCTCACGGCTGTTAAAGCCGCTCGGGATAAAGGTCACGCGGCTGGCGTTCGGTCTCCCAATCGGCGCGATTTTGGAATATGCCGACGAGGTTACGCTTTATAAGGCGCTGGAGAACAGAAATGAAATCTGACGAAGAATATATGCGCGAGGCGCTCCGCCTTGCGAAAAAAGCCGCCGATGAGGGTGAAGCCCCCGTCGGCGCGGTCATAGTGAGAATGTCGGACGGTGAAATCGTCGGGCGGGGGTATAATCTCCGCGAGACGAAAAAGTCCCCTCTTGCGCACGCCGAGCTGATTGCCCTCGACGAAGCGAGCCGCACACTCGGCGGCTGGCGGGTCATCGGCTGTGCGATGTACGTCACCCTCGAACCCTGCCCTATGTGCGCCGGGGCAATCATAAACTCGCGGATTGAGCGGCTCGTCTACGGCGCAAGGGATAAAAAGGCCGGCTCGGTCGAGTCGGTGCAGAGGATGTTCGACCTCGGATATAATCACCGCCCCGAGGTCGTCGGCGGAGTGCTCGGGGACGAGTGCGGCGGGGTGCTGAGCGAATTTTTCCGGGGACTGAGGGATAAAAAATGATAAAAACAGGGAAGTCTAAGCTTCCCTGTTTTCTTTTAGTCAAGCTCCTTCACGCCGGTATAGAGCTCGTAATACCTGCCCTTCATCTCGAGGAGCTGGTCGTGGTCGCCGCGCTCGATGATTTCGCCCTGTTCGAGCACCATTATGGCGTTCGAGTTGCGGACAGTCGAAAGGCGGTGGGCGATGACGAAGGTCGTGCGGTTCTTCATAAGGCGGTCCATGCCGTGCTCAATGTGCCGCTCGGTCCTCGTGTCGACCGACGACGTCGCCTCGTCGAGAACGAGTATCGGCGCCTTAGATACCGCGGCGCGGGCGATGTTGAGAAGCTGGCGCTGTCCCTGTGAAAGATTGGCGCCGTCGCCCTCGAGGACGGTGTCATAGCCGTGCTCAAGGCGCATGATGAAGCTGTGCGCGCTCGCGGTCTTTGCCGCCGCGACAATCTCTTCGTCGGTGGCGTCGAGCCGACCGTATCGGATATTGTCCTTGACGGTGCCGGTGAAGAGGTGCGTATCCTGTAGCACCATCGCGATGTTCTCGCGGAGCCAGTCGCGGTCGTAGTCCTTGATATCCCGCCCGTCAATCGTGATTTCGCCCTCTTCGATGTCATAGAAGCGGTTCAGAAGATTCGTGACGGTGGTCTTTCCGGCGCCGGTCGAGCCGACAAAGGCGATTTTCTGTCCCGGGTGGGCGTAAAGACTGATGTGCTTAAGGACCGTCTTTTCGGGGACGTATCCGAATGTGACGTCCGTCATGACGACCTCGCCCTTAATCGGCTCCCTCGAGGCGTTCGGCGAATTCTCGGGCTCGGGTTCGGTGTCCATAACCTCGAAGACGCGCTCGGCACCCGCGAGGGCGGCGAAAATCGTCGTCATCTGCTGTGAAATCATGTTAATCGGCATCGAGAACTGCCGCGAATAGTTGGCGAAGAGGGTCAGAGCACCGGCGGTCAGCATTCCCGAAATCATCAGGATTCCGCCGACGCCGATTGTGACGCCGTAGCTGATTTGGGACGTGTTGCCCATAATCGGGCCCATGACGCCGCCCCAGAACTGCGCCCTGAACTGTTTGTCGCGCATGTCGTCGTTGAGCTCGTCGAATTCCTTGATGCAGGTGTCCTCGTGGTTGAAGACCTTGATGACCTTCTGTCCGGTGACGGTCTCTTCGGTATAGCCGTTGACCGCGCCGAGCGCCGCCTGCTGCCCGCTGTAGTAGCGGGAGGAGAGCTTTGCGATTGCACGTCCGCCGAACGCGAATATCGGGATAAAGACGACGGTAATCAGCGTTAAAATCCAGCTCGTCGTTATCATGAAGATGAATGTCCCGATAAGCTGAACCGTGCCCGAGAAGAACGAGGTCAGCGAGTTGTTTATCATCACGTCGATGTTGTCGATGTCGTTGGTGAATCTCGACATAACCTCGCCGGTCGGGTTCTGGTCGAAGAAGCGGACCGGGAGCCGCTGGAGCTTTGTGAACAAATCGTTGCGGATTTTTTCAATCGACCCCTGCGATATCGAGAGCATCAGCCTCGCCTGTAAGTAGTTCGAGATGATTCCGACGCCGTATATGACCGCGAGGAACATAGCGACCGAGATTATATATCCGAGGATTTCGCTCTTTCCCGCGTCGAACGGGAGCGAGCCGGCAAAGCGGTCAATTATGTCGGTCGCGAGCCGCTCCATCGAGGACATGCTTTCGAGCTCTCTTCCGGTCGTAAAGACGGTGAGGCGGTTGATGACCGGCGCGAGCATATATGAGCCGAAGAGCGCGGTAAGCGTCGAGCAGAGCATACACACCGCGACGAGCACCAGCCTGAGCCTATAAGGCTTAAGGTAGCTCAACATTCTGAGAATAGTCGCGCGGGAGTTCTTCATCTTCTTTCCGCCGACAATCCTCGGGCCGCCTCTTCCTCCGCCGGGGCCTCCTCCGGGGCCGCCCATTCTCATTGCGGCGGCTTTTTTATTGTACTGCTTCTGGAGCTGTTCAAGTGTTCTTGCCATTACTTCCCCGCCTCCTTTCTCTCGGAGTCGTTCTGGGAGTAATAAATCTCCTGATAGGGCTCGTTGTCCCTCAATAGCTCCTCATGCGTTCCGATGCCGGCGATTTTGCCGTCGTTCATGACGATAATCATGTCGGCGTCCTTTACCGAGGTGATTCTCTGTGCGATTATGATTTTGGTGGAGTCGGCGAGCTCGTTGCGGAACGCCTCTCTGATTTGCGCCTCGGTCGCGGTGTCGACCGCCGACGTCGAGTCGTCAAGAATCAAAACCTTCGGCTTTTTCAGAAGCGCGCGGGCGATGCAAATTCTCTGTTTCTGTCCGCCCGAGACGTTGGTTCCGCCCTGGTCGATTACGGTTGAATAGCCGTCGTGGAACGAGTCGATGAACTTATCCGCCTGTGCGCTCGCGGCGGCCGCGGCGACCTCCTCGTCGGTCGCGTTTTCGTCGCCCCAGCGGAGGTTTTCGGCGATAGTGCCGCTGAACAGAGTGTTGTTCTGGAGCACCATTCCGACGCCCTCGCGGAGATTATAGAGGGAATAGTCCTTTACGTTTATTCCGTCGACCAAAACCTCGCCGCTGTCGGTGTCGTAGAGGCGGGAGATAAGCGAGACGAGCGTCGTCTTTCCGCAGCCGGTCGAGCCGACGATTCCGACAATCGACTTCGCCGGGATTTTAAGGCTGATGTTGCTAAGAACAGGCTCTTCGCTGTTTTTATAGTATCTGAAGGTTACGTCGCGGAACTCGATTTCGCCGTTTTCGACCTTAAGCTCGACGGGATTTCCGTCCTCGCCGATGACGGGCTTGCCGTCCTTATCGAGAACATAGCGCTGTGCGTCCGCGTCCGAGATATCGGGGACCTCGTCGAGAACCTCGCCGATTCTCTTTGCCGAAGCGAGCGCGCGGGAGGTCACCATGAAAAGCATCGAGACCATCATAAGCGACGAAAGTATCTGTGTCGCATAGGTGATGAATGCCGAAAGGTCGCCGACCTCCATTCCGAAGTCGAGGACGATGCTTCCGCCGAAATAGATGATGCAGATGACCGTGACGTTCATGACGAGCGTCATCACCGGCGACATGAAGATGACGATTTTCATCGCGCTCATGGCGGTGTTCTTTAAGTCGGCGTTGGCGTTCGCGAACTTTTCGGTCTCGAATTCCTCGCGGGTGAACGATTTTACAACGCGGACGTTGGTGACGTTTTCCTGAACGGTCGAGTTGAGGTTATCCACCTTTTTCTGCACCGCAGAGAACTTCGAGAAGCTCGACGCGATTATGAACGCGATTGCGCAAATCAGCACCGGCACCGCGACCGCGAACACGACCGAAAGCCTTGGCTGCATCGATATCGCCATTATAAGCGCGGCGATAAGCATACCCGGCGCGCGGATAGCCATTCGGAGCACCATATTTATGAAATTCTGAAGCTGTGTGACGTCGTTGGTCATGCGCGTCACAAGCGAACCTGTCGAAAATTTATCGATATTTGCGAATGAAAAACTCTGTACCTTGCGGAAGATGTCGCGTCTTAAGTCTCCCGCAAAATTGACGGCCGCCTTGGCTCCGAAATACGAGCCTCCGACGCCGCCTGCCATCATAAGTATTGCCATGCCTATCATGCCGAACATGGTAAGCACGCTCCCCTGCCAGGTTAAAACACCGCTGTTGGCGCCGTTTATCACGCGCGCCAACAGCTTCGGCATTACAACTTCGCCTATTACCTCGACGACCATGCAAATCGGTCCGAGGATAAAATAGGGCAGGTAGGGGCGTATATACTTGAACCAACTGTGTTTCAACTATATTTGCCTCCTTGGTGTGTGCGAATTATTCTCTGCTTGATTTTACGTTTTCGGTCATCGCGGTAAGGACATCAAGCGCGGTGTCGATGTCTTCCTCGTCGATTCCGTCGAAGAAGCGGTTGTCGACGTCGTCGAGGAGCGACTTGGTGGAGTTGAGAAGCTCCGCGCCCTTATCGGTGACGGTAATGTGATTCATTCTTGCGTCGTCGAACGACTGCGTTCTCTCGACAAGGCCGGAAAGCTCGAGCTTGTTGAGAGTTACGGCGACCGCCGCAGAAGAGATTTCGAGTTTCTGTGCAATCTCTTTCTGGCAGATGTTCTTGCTCTGTGCGATGAGTACGAGCATCTGGTACTGACTGCAGTGAATGCCGAGCTTGGAAATCTCGGCCTCTACCATTGTTCTGTGCAGTCTGTTGACGTGGGTGAATTCGTGCATGAACTGGCTGAGCTTTTGCTGCTTGACATTGGTGGTCTTTTTCATGATTCTGTTTCCTTTCATTCTTTCTCCGGTCAAAGCCGTCTGTCGTGGTGTGAAGCGGTTTTGCTTTGCGCAGGTAAAGTTAGTCCATTAACTTTTAACGAGTTAAGACTACACTTTATTTTCCATTTTGTCAAGTGGGTTTTTGTGAAATTTAGGTGAATTTCAACCGAAAAATCTGTGCAATCTGTTATTCGGGGAATATGCGGAGGGACGGCGGCGGAAAAGTGCGCAAATCCTGCGCCGGCGCGATAAAACGCGAAAGCGCGGACCGGGGTGACGGAAGGTGGAGGTTAGATGATAGAAGTCTGATTTCTGACTTCTGTCCTCTGTTCTCTGATAGGGCGCGGAGGCATGCTTTGCTAAAAGGAATTCGCGGAGAGGGGTATGTGGTGAATAGCGCACGTGCCAGCGATTAAAAGGAATTCGCTGCGCGGAATTAAAACTCACTGCGCGTCACCGCCTTGTAAAAGGAATTCGCTGACGCTCATGCTATTTTTAGACTCCCACCCCAGCCCCCTCCCACATGGGAGGGGTTCTACATAGCTAAGGCTTTGAGCGCCGCCTGACGGCGGGGGAAATTTGCAGTGACATCATACGCCGCTAAATGCGCACTTTGCAGTGGACGCTAACGGTGTCACCTTTGACGGATTTTCCGTCCATTTTCTTCCACACCCCCTGCCCCCTCTCCCTCAGGGAGAGAGAGGGGGTTCCACCCCACACCCGGCCGTTCACGTTCGTGAACGGCGCGACCACTCCCCTCGAGGGGAGTGGTACTTGGCAAGGAGGACGCTTTGGCAGGTTTTAGAAAAATTGTGAGCCTGTGCCACACCTTATTATAAGGAATTCGCTTCGCTCATGCTATTTTCAGACTCCCACCCCCTGCCCCCTCCCACATGGGAGGGGGTCTGCATAACTAAGGCTTTGAGTGCCGCCTGACGGCGGGGGAAAATTGAGCGGCAACATAACTTGCTCAAGACGGGTTTAACAGCTCTGACATCTGACTCTCTGACTTCTGTTCTCTGACAAGGGGCGCAGCCCGCGGCAGCCAACGGCTGCTGAAACGAAAGAGCAGGAAAACCCCCGCGGGTTTTTTCTGCTTCTTTCGTTCGCGCGCAAAGCGCGCCGGGCGCGCCCGGGGTGGAGCGACGCCGCACTGGCGGAAATAAGGTATTCGCTTCGCTCATGCTATTTTTAGTCTCCCACCTGTCACAAATCCGACGAAATTCCGGTGTGAGCGAAGCGAAACACACAACGACGCTCACTAAAAGTTATAGTCATATCAAAGTGCAATGCGTCGTTTGCCTCCCCTCGAGGGGCGGGTGTTCCGCGTCACCAAAGTTTGTATAACCGCCTGACGTCTAATATCATTTCTATCTTCCACCCTCTATCTTCTACTCTCCACCCTCTGCCTTCTGTCAATCTCATTTCCGCAATCTAAAAGCGCCCATGCAGTGCACGGGCGCCGTTTTTATTCGGTTCAGTTCTCCTCCGCGTCGGGGAAGGCGTTTATCGCCTTGTATCTCTTGATTGCGGCGGCGTTCTCCTCAACGCTGTAACCCGCAAGGCGGTCGTTGATGAGCTTGGTGTAGTCGCTGTCGAACAGGTCCTGAAGCACAACGTCGCGATAGTTGTCATAGAGGTCGTCGCGCTCGAGAATGTCGAGCCTTTGGACGACATAGAAGCAAAGGTCGTCCTGAATGACGCTGACCGTTCCGGTCTCGCAGTTGTTGAAGACATAGCTCACAAACTTCTCGGTCGGGTACTTATAGTTCCTGTCGAAGACGGATTCGTTCGCGTATTCGTCGACGATTTCGGCATTAAGGACCTCGTCGTCCGACTCTTCCTCGCTGTCCGCCTCGGCGTCTTCCTCGGTTTCTTCGGCATTTTCGGCGGCAAGCGCGTCGTTATGCTCTTTGATGAGGTCATCCATCGACTCTCCGGCGTTCGCCCTGTCCGCAAACGAGTTCGCAAGCTCTAACTGTTCGCTCTTTCTTGTCTCGTCGACGGCCGCGTCGATGTCGTCGGCAAAGGTGAAGGTCATGTATTTGACTCTCGCATAGTTGTCGGCGAAATAGTTCTCAATCTCTTCCTCGGTGGTGCCGTTGATACCGCCGATTTCGTAATAAGCGTCAAAGACGGCGTCTTCTTTATAGTGGGACTCGAGCGCAAGCTTCAGCGAATCCTGACTTACACCGGCCTTTTCCCACATGTCGCCGTTGTTGGTCCATTCGTTTCTGAGCTGTGCATCGATGACGTCGCGGTCCTCGGGGGAGATGCTGAGTCCGAGCTCGTCGAAGAGCCTTTCGACAACAACCGTCTGCTTGCACATATCGAGGGCATAGCTGTTCATATGCTCCTCGACGGTCTCGCCGCTGCTCAGCTGAATCGTCAGAACCTCGGGCATAACCGTTCTGTAGTTATAGTAGTAAAGATACTGCATCAGATAGGAGTCGTCCTCCTGATAAAGCTGATAGAGGGCGTCGCCGTAGCCGTCGGTCTGGAAATAGATATAAAGTCCGCTCGGGACGGTCTCACCGTCGATTTCGGCTATCCAGGTGGTGTCGCCGCAGCCGGCGAGCGATATCGCCATGCAGAGCACAAGAAGGAGCGCGGCAAGTCTTTTTTTAAGGTTCATTTTTGATATTCCTCTTTTCAGAAAATGGGAGTTTTTCGCCGATTTCTTCGGCATACCCGTCTATTATACTATAATCCTTTGAAAATGTCCATACCTTTTTGAAAGTTTTTTGGACTATTCCTCCGGCTTCTCCTCGCCGTATGTCGACATATACACCCGCTCAAAGACGATGTCCGACGCCGGCTGTGAGCTTTCAAGGACCTCGGCGCCGCAGAGCGCGTCGAAAACGTCCCAGCCGTCATATATCTGTGCGAACACGGTGTATTCCCGCGAAAAATTCGGGATTCCGCCGAGCTCGGCAAACTTCCCGCCGAGCTGGTCGCCGTATGCGCGCTTTAAAGCGTCCTCGTCCATATATGCCGAGTTGACGACGGTGACGTCGTTGATAAAGATGACGCTCGAGCCGGCATAGTTTGTCCACCACTTCGAGCCGACATATGAGCAGAGCGCGCCTCTGAGCGGCCAAAGCCTGTCCGAAATCTCGGCCTTGATGTGGCTTAAATCCGAGTCGTCGGTCTCGGCGGTCTCGGGGTTCGGGTCCTTCGTTCCGCCGAGGGCATATGCCCCGTCGACGACGGCACAGACATACGTCCCGTCGTAATACCCCGAGTCGACGAGGTTTTTAAAGTAGTGGTAGTATTCCGGGGTGTCCTCCGGGAAAAGAACCGCCTTCATCGTCCCGATATTCGTCTCGAAGACCGCGACCGGCGCGCTGTCGTCGGGGGTCGAAAGCTGTACGAAGTCGATTTCGTCGGGAATCCCCCGCTGTCTTCCTCCGGCAATCCAGACGAAGAACAGGAACGCGACGATGATGAAAATAACCACCATCGATATCCAGAAGTATCTTGTAAACGTCTTGCTCTTAAACGGGTTCACAAAGGGCTTGTTCGGGTTTTTATATTCGTCTTCCATCAGTCTCTCCCCGTTTCTTAAGCGTTATCCGCCTTTTTTACAACCGTCCCCTGTCTTGTCTCTTCAACGGTATAGCCGAGCTCAAGGATTTTCCCCCTTATTTCGTCGGCGAGCGCAAAGTTCTTTTCGCTCCTTGCGGCCTTTCTCTGTTCAATCAGCGCCGCAACCTCCTCGGGAATCTCCTCGCCGCCGCCGTTCTTCTCCCTAAGCTTTTCGGCGGCATTTATCAGTCCGAGCGACAGCACCGAGTCGAAGTCGGCAATCAGCGAAAGCTTCGCCGCGCCGGAGATATTGCTTTTCAGCACGTCATAGAGCGCGGTTATCGCGAGCGAGGTGTTGAGGTCGTTATCCATCGCGGCGGAAAAGCTCTCTTTCAGGCGGTCATATTCATCTCCGCCGACGTCGCCGGTGTTATCAAGCTGTGCAATCCTTGCGGCGAGCTTTGAATACGCCGCGGCGGCGTTGCCGAGGTTGTCCCAGCTGAACGTAAGACCCTTTCTGTAGTGGCTCTGGAGGCAGAAGAAGCGGTAGACGAGCGGGTCATACCCCTTTTCCTCGAGCAAGGACACCGTCAGAAATTCGCCCTTCGACTTCGACATCTTCCCGCCCTCCGAGAGAAGGTGGTGGACATGGAACCACTGCGGGCACCAGCTATGACCGAGATATGCCTCGGACTGTGCGATTTCGTTGGTGTGATGCGGGAATACGTTGTCGATTCCGCCGCAGTGGAGATCGAGGTATTCGCCGTTGTTCTTCATCGAGATGCAGGAGCACTCGATATGCCACCCCGGATAGCCGAGTCCCCAAGGCGAGTCCCACTTAAGCTCCTGGTCCTCGAACTTCGACTTGGTGAACCAAAGAACAAAATCGGTCTTGCTCCTTTTATTGGCGTCGGCGCCGACACCCTCGCGGACGCCGACCGCAAGGTCTTCCTCGTCGAAGTCGTTGAAGACATAGTATTTTTCGAGCTTCGACGTGTCGAAATAGATGTTCCCGCCGGCCTCGTATGCGTATCCCTTGTCGATGAGCGCCGAGATGACGCGAATGAATTCGCCGATATATCCCGTCGCGGGGACAACGGTGTCCGGCGTCCTGATGTTAAGCTTTTTGCAGTCGTCAAAGAAAGCGTCGGTATAAAATTTCGCAATCTCCATCACCGTCTTGTGCTCCCGCTTCGCGCCCTTGAGCATTTTATCGTCGCCGGTGTCGCCGTCCGAGGTGAGGTGTCCGACGTCGGTGATGTTCATGACGCGGTTGACCGTATACCCCGAATAGCGGAGGTATTTTTCGAGGACGTCTTCCATTATATATGACCGAAGATTTCCGATGTGCGCGTAGTGATAGACCGTCGGGCCGCAGGTATACATTTCGACCCGCCCGGGGGTATGGGTCACAAATTCGTCCTTCGAGCGCGTAAGACTGTTATATAGCTTCATTATTGCACTTCCTTCCGCCCGTCTTCGAGCAGTTTTATTTTTCCTTCGAGCTCTTCAATCTTCGCGCGCTGGCGGCAGAGCTCCTGCGACACGGGGTCGGGAATGTGAATCTGGTCGAGGTCGTTCACCCGGACTCCGTTTCTTCTGACGACCCGCGCCGGAACGCCGACGGCGGTCGCGTTTGCGGGCACGGCGTCGAGGACGACGGCGTTTGCGGCAATCTTTGCGTTATCTCCGACGGTAAACGGTCCGAGGACCTTTGCGCCGCAGCCGACCATCACGTTGTTGCCGAGGGTCGGGTGGCGCTTGCCCTTGCCCTTGCCGGTGCCTCCGAGGGTCACGCCCTGATAGAGAATACAGTTGTCGCCGATTTCGGCGGTCTCGCCGATGACGACGCCGGCGCCGTGGTCGATAAAGAGGTTCTTCCCGATTTTTGCCCCGGGGTGAATCTCGATGCCGGTGATAAGGCGGCCGAGCTGAGACAGTGCGCGCGCGGCGGTCTTAAAGTTGTTGACATGAAGCCGGTGGGCGATTCGGTAGATGAATACGGCGTGCAGCCCCGAATATGTCAGGAGGATTTCGACGCCCGAGCCGGCGGCCGGGTCTCTTTCGCGGACAAGCTCAACCTCGTCCCTAATCCGTCCGATTGCACCAAAAATGTCCAAAACAAATCCCTCTTTTCAAAAAATAAACGCCGCCCTGCCGCACCCGGCGGCAAAAGGGAGGCGAGTTCTCGCGGTTCCACTCCGATTTATTTCTCGAAAGCCTTAACGCGGCCGACGCGGCGGCATTTCCTCCGCCGGGCTTACGGGCGCACCTTCGCCGCCCTCCCCGCCGCGCTTCCAGCCTTGTCGCGGCTCTCTTTCGGGTACCCTCGGCTACTCTTCCCGCTCATCGCCTTTTTGTATTATATGCAGTATAGCACAGCCGGGTGAAAAAATCAAGAGGCACGGGCAAAGATGACAGATATGAGAAGTCAGAAGTCAGAAGATAGAGGATAGAAGTTAGAGGATAGAGATGAGGCCTGAGCGGCCGCAACTAATATATTTCCTGTTCAAGACTGTCAAAAATCTCTGCCGAGAAGAATTCTCCGAGTGTGATATTCAGTCCGTCACAAAATTTTTTGATGGTCGTAATCGAGATGTCCCGCCTTTTCGGGTCAAGCATTGAATAAGCCGTGGACGGAGTAACGCCCGAGCGATTTGCCAATTCGTTGATTTTTATACCTTTTTCACGGCAAAGTTCCAAAATCCTTTCCGTAACTGCGTCCTTGACAGACATAATATCACCTCAAGGACATTTTAAAAAATTTTACGCAAATGCGTGTACGCACTTGCGTAATTAAGAAAAGTATGCTATAATATTCTCACTTTATTCGTAAAGGAGACATCAAAATGAAAAAACTTGTAAAAATTCTCGGCATCATAATCGTTGTTATTGCGGTACTCGTCGCGGCGGTATCATGCGTGGCAGACTACGGCGACAGCGATTCATCTTCCTCTGACGGCGATTCGGCAAACGCAGCTGCGGCAAGTCCCGACAGCTCCCCCGACGATTCCTCGGACACCCTCAGCGCAAAGCGTCCGGAAGCCGCGCCTCTCGAACCCTCCGGCGACCTCGGCAATTATCATGTTGAAATCGGTGAGTGCACTCTCACAAAAGACTACAGCGGCAGAGCGGCGGCGGTTATAAGCTATACGTTCACCAATAACGGCGACGAAGCGGAGAGCGCAATGGTAGCTTTATTGGACAGAGCGTTCCAAAACGGCGTAAGCCTTGAAACGGCAATATTTGGCGATGACAGCATAGTCAACTCCGCCGATGTTATGAAGGACATTCAGCCCGGCGCAAGCATCGAAATCAAGGAAGGCTTTTTACTGTCGAGCGAAAGCGCTCCGATAGAATATGAGCTTCAAGAGACAATATCATTCAGTGACGACAAGCTCGGAAAGACCTTTGTAATCGACGAAAACGGCAAGACCGAATATCCTACCGCTCCGCAGGGCAGTAAAAGCGGTACGCTCGGCGACTATGACGTTTCTATCATATCGAGCGAAATCGGAGACGACTATGACGGCAAAGACGTTCTTATCGTTCATTATGGATTTACCAACAACGGCAAAAAGGAGGCAAGCTTCTCACTGAGCATTTCCGCGGAAGCCTTCCAAAACGGCGTTGAGCTTGAGCGTGCCTACTTTGCGGACAGCAACGACGCCTCCTCTCTGTATGTCAAACCCGGTGCCGGAATTGAGGTTGTGCTGGCGTACGAGCTACCCGACACATCGGCAACGGTCAACCTTGAAGTGTCAGAGCTGTTAAGCTTCAGCGACGAAAAGCTGACCGCGACAATAGAGCTCGGATAAAACGCATATAAAAAGCAGCCGTAAAATGGCTGCTTTTTCATGTCCGTATTCTCATTTCGTCCCGTAAATCCTGTCGCCTGCGTCGCCGAGTCCCGGGACGATATAGGCGTTCTCGTTGAGGCACTCGTCGAGGTTGCCGCAGTATATCTCGACGTCGGGATGGGCGACCGAAAGCGCCCTGAGTCCCTCGGGCGCCGCGATAATCGACATAAACTTGATGTGCTTTCCGCCGCGCTGTTTTATAAGGTTGATTGCGTCGACGGCGGAGCCGCCGGTCGCGAGCATCGGGTCGAGGACGATTATAAGCCGCTCGCCGATGTTGTCGGGAAGCTTGCAGTAATACTCGTGCGGAATGTGCGTGACCTCGTCGCGGTACATTCCGATGTGCCCGACCTTTGCCGACGGGACAAGCGCGAGAATTCCGTTCACCATTCCGAGTCCCGCCCTTAAAATCGGGACAATCGCAAGCTTTTTGCCCGCAACCATCGGCTGTATAGTCTTGCAAATCGGCGTTTCGATTTCGACCATATCGGTCGGAAGGTCGCGAAGCGCCTCGTATCCCATAAGCGTCGCTATCTCCTCGATAAGAGTGCGGAAATCCTTGGTGCCGGTCGACTTGTCTCTTAAAAGTGAAATCTTGTGCTTGATAAGCGGGTGGTCGAAAATTGTTATCTGTGACATAATCTCGCTCCTTTCGGTTTTTTTCATTCTATCACCTTTCGGCGACGATTTCAACCCCGTAATCAAAATTTCATAAAACGTGTTGAAAATCCCCCGCCGCCGTGATAGAATAATGATAATCAATCAGAAGGAGATTTTGCCATGGAAAGATATCTTTTGAATCACGGCTGGGAATTCTGCCTCTGCGAACCCGACGGAAAACCCGGGCGCTTTTCCCCCGTCGACATTCCGCACGACTGGCTTATATATGACGCCGAAAATCTCTATAAGGACGGCGACGGACACTATCGCCGGGAAATCGACGTCACCGACGCGGGACTTAACTATGTCCTTCGCTTCGAGGGGGTATATCAGGACTGCACCGTATATCTCAACGGGCGCGAAATCTTTGAGTGGAAATACGGATATACGACCTTCGACGTCCCGCTTTCGGGCATTAAGAGCGGCAGGAACACCGTCGAGGTCCTCGTACGGCACCGTCACCCTAACTCGCGCTGGTATTCGGGCGCGGGAATCTACAGAAACGTATGGCTCACCGTTAAGGGCGAGAGCGAAATCCTCCCCGACGGGATATATGTCACCCCGAAAAAGACCCCCGGCGGATTTATAACCGAGACCGACACCGAGCTCCGCGGACGCGGCGAGGCGCTTTTGCGGCACACAATATCTGACACCGGCGGAAACGCCGTCTCCTCCGTCGAGACGAAAGTCACCCTCGGCGAAGAGGTCTCGGTCATAAGCCTTTGCCTCCCCGAATTTTCGCCGAAGACATGGAGTCCCGAGGAGCCGAACCTCTATCGCCTCAAAACCGAGCTGATTCAGGGCGGCGAGGCGGTCGACGGGGTGACGCAAGGCATCGGCTATAAGACCCTTGAATTCACCTCCGACCGCGGACTCTTCCTCAACGGAAAGCCTTATAAGCTCTTGGGAACATGTATACATCACGACTGCGGCGCGCTCGGCTCGGCGGTGAATAAGGCGGCCGTTCGGCGGCAGTTTGAGATACTTAAGGACATGGGCGTGAACTCGCTGAGGACGTCGCACAACCCGCCGTCAGTCGAATTTCTCGACCTCTGCGACGAGATGGGATTTTTGGTCGACAACGAGTGCTTCGACATGTGGGAGCGCCCGAAGAACAGATACGACTATGCCCGCTTCTTCCCCGAGTGGCACGGGCGGGACGTTAAAAGCTGGGTCCGCCGCGACCGCAACCGCGCCTGTATGCTTATGTGGTCAATCGGAAACGAGATTTCGGACACAAACTTTCTCCCCCGCGGCGCCGAGGTCACCGAGGAGCTGAAGCGGTGCGTCCGCTTGCATGACTACAAGAACATGTACCCCGTGACCCTCGGGTCGAACACGATGTATACCGACGGAGGGCAGGAGTGCGCCAAGCACCTCGACATCGTCGGCTACAACTATCTCGAGCGGCTATATGACGAGCACCACGAAAAATACCCCGACTGGAAAATCTACGGCTCAGAGACCTCGTCGACCTATCAGTCGAGGGGGGTATATCACTTCCCGGCGTCGACGGTGACGTCGACCTTCGACGACGAACAGTGCTCGTCGCTGATGAACTGCGCGACAAGCTACGGCGCAATCAACCCCGAGTACAACATCACCATCGACCGCGCAAAGAAATTCTCGCTCGGACAGTATACATGGACCGCGCTCGACTATATCGGCGAGCCGACGCCCTTTCACACCAAAAACTCCCACTTCGGGCACGTCGACACCGCCGGCTTCCCGAAGGACACCTATTACGCCTATAAGGCGGAATGGAACCTCGCGGGAGACCCGTTTGTACACGTCTATCCCTATTGGGACTGGAACGAAGGACAGCTTATCGACCTCTTCATCTTCTCGAACTGCTTTGAATCCGAGCTTTGGGTGAACGGCGAATGTCTCGGGCGGCACCGGCACGACCACACCGGCTTCGGAAAGCTCTCGGGAAGGTGGCAGGTGCCCTATCACCGCGGAGAAATCCGGGCAATAGGCTATGACGAGCGCGGAAACAAGGTCGCCGAGATGGTAAGAAAGAGCTTCGGCGACCCGTCCGCGATATCCCTCGTCCCCGACAGGCGGACAATCTCGGCGAACGGCGAGGATTTGATTTATGTCGAAATCGGAATGACCGACAAGGACGGAAACCCCGTCGAGAACGCGAGGAACAGGGTTTATGTCACCGTCACCGGCGCGGGACGGCTCGTCGGCCTCGACAACGGCGACTCGACCGACTATGACCAATACAAGGGGAGCTCGCGGAGGCTCTTCAACGGCAAGCTTATCGCAATCATCGCCGCGAGGGACTTCGCCGGGGACATCGAAATGACGGTGCGCTCGGCCGGTCTTCCCGACGCAAGGCTTTCGCTGAGCGCCGTTGAATATGACGGCGAGGCGGCCTGCTGCACCGCGGAAAACTATGAGAGTCCCTACAGTCCCGAGGTGCCGGTCAGGAAGATTGAGCTTTCGCTGAGCACCCAGACGCTCACCCCCGACTGCCCCGAGGCGGTCGCGACAGTGAAGCTTTTCCCCGAAAACACGACCTATACGCCCGATGACATCATGTTCAAGGCGACGAGCGACTCGGGGGTCGTGACGAATCTTTCAAAGGTCAGCTTTTCGGGCGGAAGGGCGAAAATCGCCGCCGTCGGCGACGGAAAATACCGTATTCGCGCATATTGCAGGAACGGCACGCCGTTCGAGGCGGTCCTCTCCGAAACCGAAATGGAAAACACCGGCTTCGGAAAGGCGGGCTTCGACCCGTATTCCGAAAAGGTCAGCGCGTCGCTCTGTTCTTCGTCGGGGACGCCGCTTCAGGTCGTCATGCAGGGCGGACTCCAGACGCTCAAGGACAAAGAGTGCCGCATCGGCTTCGAGGGCGTCGACTTCGGAAAGACCGGCGCGGATTCCCTAACCGTCGGGATTTTCAGCTATTCGAGCGAGCCGATTCCCTTCGACCTCTGCGACGGCGGCGGAAACGTCATCGGAAGCTTTGTCTATCAGGCCGAGAGCCAGTGGAACACCTATAAATACAACACCTTTAAGCTCGGCGCGCCCCTGCGCGGCGTCCGCGACATCTGCTTTGTCTTCCGCGATTCCCTTCGCTTCGAGGGGTTCAGGTTCAATAAAATTCCGACCGTCGGCGGAGAAATCCCGGCGGCGGAGTGCGACAGCGTCTTCGGAGACTCGTATGAAAAGACGCCGAACGGGATTGAGCGCATCGGCAACAACGTCACCGTCATCTTTGAGGGAATCGAGCCGGAGGAGCCGACCGGGTTCATCGAAATCCGCGGGAAAACGCGCAACGACGCCGAGAGCATACGCATCGTCGCCGACGGCGAGGACGGACAGAACGTCTCGGTCATAAGCTTTTCGGGAAAAGACGAGCACACCGAGAGGTTCCCGCTTAAAATCGCGAAAAAAAGCCGCATAACCCTTATTTTCCTCCCGGGGTGCGACTTCGACCTTTATTCAATAAAGCTGATTTAACTGTGAATCCGCAATAACTTTCAGTCCTGACGCAAGGACAGACGCTCCTTTTATATTGTATACTTAATCGAGTGTTGATACACCGTATACATTTGAAAGGAGCATTATTTTATGAAGAAACTTCTTGCGCTTGCGCTCGCCGCCGTATTGGTCATAACCCTTTTCGGCTGCGGGAAAAAACAGCGCGAACCGATTGAGCTCACCCTTTCGACCGAGGACTCCGCGGCAATCCTCAACGCCGCCGGAATAAGACTCCCGAGCGTCGAAGAGGTGTCGGCCGCGGGCAGCACCATCACCTATTTCTCCTGGTTCGACTCAATCCGCAACTACACCGAGGACGAAATCGTCAACACCGGATATTGGACCTTCAAGAACATGTACGGCTGTGAGGTCGAATATATCGAGGCAAGCTATAACGACCGCTATGAACAGCTTGCCCGCTATATCATGGCGGACGACTCGCCCGACTTCTTCCCCGCCGGCATAAGCTCCGAGGCGACATTCCCGATGTACTGCATTAAAGGGACCTTCCTCCCCGTCGACGACTATATCGACTACAGCGACAAGCTTTGGGAGGGAATGGAAGAAGCCGCCGACTACTTTGCGCTCGGCAAGCACCACTTCGCGCTCGTCACCGACGTCACCTTCCGCGACATCTGCCCCTATAACAAGAGGGTCGTCGACAGCTGGGGATTCGAGGACCCCGCCGAGCTCTATTATAACGACGAGTGGACATGGGACGTCTTCTATGACATGTGCATGGAGTTCTCGAGCGAGGACGACAACCGCTTTGCCCTCGAAGGATACACCTTCAACGGCGCTCTGAATCAGGAGGCGACCGGCGCAAAGTTCATCTATAAGGACGAAAACGGAAAATACTACTCGAACATCGACGACCCGATTTTCGAGGCCGTGAACGACCTCCTCTATAACCTCGTAAAGAACGGCTGTACATATCACGAGGGCAACGACTACTGGGCGGGAAGAAACGACCACCAGGTCGGCGCGGGCGTCAAGGACGGACAGACACTGTTCTATATGTGCCTCTTCGGAAACATTCAGGGACCCGTTGCCGAGATGTCCGAGGTCTGGGGCGACATCGCCGCCGGCGAGCTTATGTATGTCCCGCTCCCGAGGTGGCAGGAGGGCGACGGCAACTATTACCTCGCCGCAATCCCGACCGGCTATATGATAGTCTCGGGTGCAAAGAACCCCGAGGGCGTCGCCCTGTTCGCGCAGTGCGAGCGCTTCAAGATTATCGACCCGACCGTCGTCAGAATCGACAGAAAGCAGCTCGAAGAGGTCTATCTCTGGAATCAGGACATGCTCGACATGTATGACGAATGTCGCGAAATCGTCCTCAACAACACGACGATGTACCTTAACGGCAACCTCATCGACAACCTCAACACCGTATACAATCACTTCCGCGACGATATCGCCCGCTCTGCCAACACCACCTGGGCGCAGCTTAAGGAGACCTATTCCGACAGCTTTGACTACTACCTCGAGGAACAGAATAAAATCATCGAGGACTATATCGCCGAGAATTCATAAGCGTTTCCCCCGCGGTGAAGAGCTGCGGGGGTTTGAGCGGATAAAAGCGGAAAATCCGGTCTTTTATATGATTAACGCTGTTGACGAACAGTGGATTTTTCGGCAACCCGGTGATATAATATAACTATTATTCGAGCGCCGCGGGCGCAAAACGGAGGTAGATTTATGAGGAACATTATAACGCGGATTCTTTCGGCGCTTCTGGCGGCGGTGACGCTTTTGACGGCGTTTGCGCTTCCGTCGGCGGCTGCCGGCGAGACATCGGCGGAAACACCGCTGAGAAGACCGGTCTCCCCGGACATGCCGATGTGGATTGTACATATCGACAGCTGGAACGAAGCCGACCCCGAGAGAATCATCGAGCTTATCCCCGAGGACATTCGCCCCTATATCGTCTTCAACATCTCGATGTCCATCAACTGGGACGAGGAACAGCAGAAGTTTACCCGCGTCGAATACGGCTATGAGACCGCGAAGTCTTGGCTGCGCGCATGTGCCGAGGCCGGCGTTTGGGCGATGATTCAGCCGGCGAGCGGCGGACCGAGTCACTTCCCCGACTATGACCCCGCGACGACCGACTATGAGGACACCCTTTTCGCCGAGTTCTTCCGCGACTATCCCAACTTCATCGGCTATAACTACTGCGAGCAGTTCTGGGGTTTTGAAAACTACGTCAAGGGCTTCCCGATAACCGCCGAGGAGCGCTACAGGCACTTTGCGGGACTCCTGGAGCTTTGTCACAAATACGGCGGATACCTTGTCGACAGCTGGTGCGGCAACGAGTGGGGACAGTCGATCAACCCCCTCGCGATGATAAAGCGAATCCCCGAATTCGAGGAGGCCGCCCGCAACTACAGCGACAACTTCATCCTCCTCGAAAAATACACCCAGACCGGCTATCTTTCCGACATGGAGAGCCTTGTTTTGGGGACGTATCTCTCGGGGTACTGCGGCAATTTCGGCGTCCGCTATGACTCGTCCGGCTGGACCGACGACGACGGAAAGGGCACCGGCGGATATACCCTTGCGACCGGTCTCCCGATTCACTTCGAGAGAATGATTTTAAACGGCGCGACCGTCATCGACGCCCCCGAGCTCACTTGGCAGGACGACTTCTTTGAGGACGACCCCGAGGTCGACAAAAAAGGCTATTCAATCCGCAAGTGGGGCACATTCCCGCAGTTCCGCAACGACATGGTCGACATGTTCCGGAAGTTCACGACCGGCGAATACCGGATTCCGACCCGCGAAGAGGTCATTGCGCGGACGAAGTTCATTCTCGTCAACGACGTCGAGACCGGCCGCGACGACGACAAATACTGCACCCCGCCGACGATGTTCGACGGTCTCTATAAGATGGACAACGACGGCTATCTTAAGGACAATCACTCGCAGTTCAAGAAGACCGGCCGCTATCCGACCGTCCCGACGACCGCCGGCTTTGCGGACGCCAAATATGAACAGCTCTTCGAGCGCGTGATGAAAAAGACCGAGTTCGACGCGACCTGGGAGACGGTTCTTGACAAGGTCTTCGACTTCGACGACATGTTCCCCGAGGAGTATACCGGCGACATCTATGCCGGAAGATACGAGAACAATTGGGTCATATATAACCCGTATAAGAGGACGCAGACCGCAAACGGCGAAATCCCGTTCAAATACAACACCGCACAGAGCATCTCGTTCTCTCTTCCGAGATATTCGACCGCGGTGATGCAGGAATATGCCGACAGCGTTTCAATCTATCTTTCAAACTACGACGAGGACAACCAGCTTATCCGTAAGGACGACGTCATCACAATAAAGGGCGCGTCGGCCGAGCCGACAGTCGAGGTCACCGACCGGGGCGAGGACGCCGTAAGCTGTGAATACAAGAGCGATTGGACAAACGGAGTGTTCACCCTCACGGTCAGCCACAACGGACCCGTCGACGTTAAAATCGGCTGTTCGGGCGACGGCGCAAACCGCCTCACCGAATATAAGACCGCGACGGTCACCGAACCCGCCGCCCCGCCGGTATATTCCGGAATCCTCCAGCACGAGGGCGAGTTCTTCGACACCCTCTCGGTCGACCAGCTCATCAAAAACGGCGCCTCCGGAAACGTCCGCGACTATTGGGGACAGGGGTACCTTATCATGGGCATGGACGCGGGCGCAAAGGCGCGCGACACCGTCATCGCCGAACAGGCGGGAGAATATGACCTCGGCCTGAGATACCGCGCAAAGGGCGGCGAGGTGAAGATTTCGGTCAACGGAAAGAAGACCGCCGCGACTCTCGAAGACACCTCGGGCGGCTGGGCGATAGTCAATGTCCCGGTAAAGCTCAAAAAGGGCGAGAACACGGTTCTGCTGAGTCTTGACCAAGACCTCGAGTCGAAGCTCTATGTCGACTGCTTCACCCTTGAGCTGACCAAGGCGGGAAGCTCGGCGCCTACGGCGGTTATAATAATCGCTGCTGCCGCGGCGGTAATCGTCATCGCGGTGATTGCGGCGGTGATTGCGTCGAAGAAAAAGAAGAAAACAAAGTGATAATAAAAACCGGACGGTATGACTCAGGTCGTACCGTCGCTTTTCAGATGGGCAGAAATCAGAGGTCAGAAGTCAGAAATCTATCATCTGACTTCTGATTTCTCAATTCTGTCCTCTAAAATGCCGCGGCAGCCCCGGTCGATGTCGCGGAAGGTTTTGTCGAAGTCGCCGGTGTACCAAGGGTCGGCGATGTCGCGCACGCGCTCGGTGAATTCAAGAAGCCGGTGAACCTTGTTCTCGGGGTCGCCGCCGGTTATCCTCAAAATATTGCGGATATTTTCGGTGCCCATTCCGACAATAAGGTCGAAGCGGGAATAGTCCGCCGCCGTCATTCTCCGCGCCGCGCGCCTCTCGAACGGGATTCCCTCCTCGCGGAGCTTTCGCTTCGTCCCGGGGTGAATGTCGTTTCCGATTTCCTCGGTGCTCGTCGCCGCCGATTCGATATAAATATCCGTCCGCCCGCTCTTTTTAACAAGCTCTTTCATCACAAATTCCGCCATCGGCGACCGGCAGATGTTGCCGTGACAAATAAAAAGTATCTTCATTTCTTCCTCCTGACCGACCTGTGTCTGTCCGTCCTCCGATAGCGCTTTTACGCCCCGCGGAATATAATGACGCAGGAGGTGAAAGGTCAAAGATGAACGGATTTGTTCTTCCGGCGCTCGCGGCGACCCTCGGCACATGGTTTGTGACCGCTCTCGGCGCGGCGACGGTGGTATTCTTTAAATCACCCAATCAAAAGGTGATGAACATAATGCTCGGGTTTGCGTCGGGTGTGATGATTGCGGCGAGCTTCTGGTCGCTTCTCCAGCCGGCGATTGAGCGCGCCGAGGCGGTCTCGCGTCTGCCGGCATATCTTGTCGCGACGGCGGGGTTTATCTTCGGCGCTGTATTTATGTGGGCGTCGGACAAAACCGTCGCCTTTGCGCGGAAAAAGGCGGCCTGCACGGCGGGGCGACCCTCGGAGCGAATGAACCGAATCATAATGCTTGTGCTTTCGGTGACGCTTCACAACATTCCCGAGGGACTCGCGGTCGGGGTGGCGTTCGGGGCACTGAAGGGCGGGTGTGACGCCGAGGGACTTATGGGCGCGGTGACGATTGCACTCGGAATCGGTCTCCAGAACTTCCCCGAGGGAGCGGCGGTATCGCTTCCGATGAGGCGCGAGGGGTGCTCCCGCGCGAAGAGCTTCATGATAGGTCAGGCGTCGGGCGCGGTCGAGCCGATAGCCGGAGTCGTCGGCGCGCTTTTGGTGGTATATATCGAGGCGCTGCTGCCCTATGCGCTGTCCTTTGCGGCCGGCGCGATGATACTCGTCGCGGTGCACGAGCTTATCCCCGAGTGTCAGCAGAACCGCGAGGCACAGCCCTATTTTGCGACCGCCGGCATCGTCGCCGGCTTCGCCGTGATGATGCTGCTTGATGTAATGTTAAGCTAAACGCGGGAGTTTGTCAAGCGGTTAGAGGATAGAGATGCGGCCGAAGCGGCCACATCAAGAAGACAGAAGTTAGAAGTTAGAAGTCAGATGTCAGAATTTAGAGGTGTCGCCTTCGGCGACGGATTTAGGTGTAGAGGATAATGTGGGCGGAACGGACACTCCCGAGGATAGAGGACAGAGGATTAGAGGATGGATGATTAGAGGTTAGATGATAGAAGTCGGATTTTTGACATCGGATATCTGCCCTCTGATATGGCGTCGTGCTGACAGAAAAAAGGAAGATTGCGCAGTTTTAAAAAAACGGTGGGGCGCCGCACTGTCTTGTAAAAGGTATTCGCTGCGCTCATGCTATTTTCAGCCACCCCACCCCGACCCTCCCCTCGAGGGGAGGGAACGTGAAGGAAACTTAGTAGAGCTACAAAAAGCCGAGAAGGTTGCCGCACCTTTCTAAAAGGAATTCGCTGCGCTCATGCTATTTTTAGACTCCCACCCCCATCCCCCTCCCACATGGGAGGGGGTCTGCATAGCTAAGGGCAGGTGAGCCGCCTGACGGCGGGGGAAAATCGCGTGACGGCAAACGTCGCTAATAAGGAGTCCGCCTGCGGCGGACGGCTAATCACGTCACCTTAGCGGTGACGTGATTACGCTATATCCCCCACTTGTTTCCTGACTGCCGAAATTCAGGTGTGAGCGAAGCGAAACACACAACGACGCTCGCGTAAAGTAATAGTCATATCAAAGTGTATTGCGTCGTTTGCCTCCCCGACGGGGAGGCGTCAGCGTTGCTCCTTTTCATTCTGATATCTGATTATCTCACTTCTGTTCTCTGAAAGGGCGCAGTCCGGCGCGCTTCGCGCGCGAACGAAAATATCGGGAAAACTTCTTCCGGAGTTTTCCCGATATTTTCGTTCCGACCGTCTTCGACGGTCGCGGACTGCGCCCTCATAGGAGCTGAAGCCGAGCGATGCGTTCCCCCCTCCCATGTGGGAGGGGGCAGGGGGTAGGAGACTAAAGATAGCATGAGCGGAGCGAATACCTTTTAGAAAACTGTAGCGTCGCTCTCGGCTTTTGCAGCGTTGCTACGTTTCCTCCACGCTCCCCCTCGAGGGGAGGGTCGGGGGGTGATTAAGATAGCATGAGCGCCAGCGAATTCCTTTTAAGAGGTGCGGATTCGCAATCACATTTTATAAACGCTCACATGTTTACCCCCTCTCTTCTACCCTCCCCCTCAATCGTCAGTGCCCATTCCGCGCACATTTTTCACAATTAAAAAACGTCGCCGAAGGCGACACCTCTAATTCTGACCTCTGACTTCTCACTTCTGTTCTCTTGATGTGCCCGCACCGGGCACATCTTGCATTTGACAACCCCTCTTTTTTAGTTTATAATAGTCACAGGTCCGCAAACCGACCGACTAAAAATGACTGAAAGGTGGATACCATGAAAACAAACGACGTAATACACGGCTTTCGGGTCGAATATTCGGAAGAGCTCCCCGAAATTTCGGCGACTCTTTACAGAATGACGTACGAAAAAAACGGCGCCGACCTCGTCTGGCTCAAGAGGGACGACGACAACAAAACCTTCGCCATCGCCTTTAAGACGATTCCGAGCGACCACACCGGCGTGTTCCATATTCTTGAACACTCGGTCCTTAACGGCTCAAAAAAATACCCCGTAAAAGAGCCGTTCGTCGAGCTGCTCAAAGGCTCGATGTCGACATTTTTAAACGCGTTCACTTTCCCCGACAAGACGATGTATCCGGTCTCGAGCCGAAATCCGAAGGACTTTTTAAACCTCGTCGACGTATATATGGACGCGGTCCTTCACCCGCTGAGCATTTCGGACCCGCACGCTTTCCGGCAGGAGGGCTGGCACTATGAGCTCGAGTCCCCCGAGGACAGCCTCCGCTGCAACGGCGTCGTTTATAACGAGATGAAGGGCGCATTTGCCTCTCCCGACTCGGTTCTGACCTTCGAGATGGGAAGACAGCTCTTCCCCGACACCTGTTACGGCTTCGAGTCGGGCGGTCACCCCGAACACATTCCCGAGCTCACCTATGAAAGATATCTCGACGGGCACCACAGGTTCTATCACCCGTCGAATTCCCGCATAATCCTCGACGGCGACCTCGACATCGACGCCGTTCTGGCAAAATTAGACAGCTTCCTCCGCGACTACGACCGCCTCGACGTCGATTCGGACATCGCGTATCAGAAGCCGGTCCGCCCCGAGGAAAAAATCGCATATTATGAAATCGGCGCCGAGGAAGACCCCGCCAACAAGGCGATGATTGCGACAGGCTGGGTCTTCGGCGACTACCGCGACCTCGAAAAAAGCCTTGCGTTCTCGGTCCTCGACCGCGTTCTCGCCGGCTCGAACGAAGCTCCGCTCTCGAAGGCGCTTTTGGACGCCGGACTTTGCGAGGACGTCTATTTCTCGAAGAACGACGGGATACAGCAGATGTCGAGCGTTCTCGTCGTCAAAAACTGCGACCCCGAAAAGCGCGGCGAAATCTGGAAGCTTGTCGACGAGACCGTCAAAAAGCTCTGCGACGGCGGACTCGACCGTAAGAGGCTCCACAGCGCTCTCAGCCGCATGGAGTTCGCGATGCGCGAAAAGGACTACGGCGGAATGCCGAGGGGCCTTGTCTATGCGATGACGACCCTCGAAAGCTGGCTCTACGGCGGCAATCCCGCACAGAACCTCTGCTGCGACGCCGTCTTTGCCTCGCTGAGAAAGAAGATTGACGAGGGTTGGTTTGAAGAGCTTCTGGGGGATATAATGCTCCGCTGTGAGCACACCGCGCGGGTGTGCCTCCTTCCGTCGAAGACCCTCGGCGAAGAAAAGGCGGCCGCCGAAGCCGAGCGCTTGAAGAAAATCAAGGCAGAGCTCTCCGACGCCGACATCAAGCGAATCATGGACGAATTCGCGGCATTAAGAGCGCGTCAGGACGCGCCGGACAGCGCCGAAGCGCTCAATTCGCTCCCTAAGCTTTCGGTCTCGGATATCCCGACCGAGGCACAGGTCACCGAGCTGCGCGAGGAGGAGGTCGACGGAATCCGCGTGATGCACGTTCCGGTCGAAACCGAGGGCATAACCTATCTGACTTTATTCTTCAACATCTCGGACATTCCCGCCGAAAAGCTCTCCGAGACCGCTTTCTTCGCGTCCCTTGTCGGACAGACCGCAACCGAGCACTTCTCGGCTATTGAGCTTCAGAGCGAGCTTCAAGGCTGTCTCGGGCGTTTCTCGGTCGGCGCGGATTCATATGCGCATCTCGGCGACCTCACCGCCGTCACGCCATATATTAAAGTAAAAATCGCGCTTTTGGACGGAATGAAGGACGACGCCGTCCGCCTTACCGAAGAAATCCTCAACCGCTCCGACTTCTCGGACAAAAACTATGTCTACAACATCTTGAGACAGAACAGGATTGCGCTTGAACAGGGAATTGCGATGTCGGGCGACTCGTTCGCCGCGATGAGGACGAATTCGCAGTGCTCAGCAAAAGGCGCTGTCGGCGAGCGCTTCCACGGCATATCCCTCTTAAGGTGGTTCCAGTCGGCCGACTCCGATTTTGAGACAAAGGGCGAGGCGCTCTGTGCCGACCTCGGCAATCATATGAATCTCTTCTCGAAGGAAAGACTGACAATCGGCGTCACCGGACCGCTCGACCGCGAATTTGTCTCGAAAATAATCTCGGTCCTCGGAAGCGGAAAAATCGGCGAAAGGGTTAAATATGTCCCGAACCCGAAAGTCCGTGAAGGCTTTGTCATTCCGGCGGAAATCGGCTTTGCCGCGCGTTCGTCGAACCTTATTCTCCACGGCTCGGGATACACGGGAGCCGCAAGAGTCGCGGCGCAGTTCCTCACCTATGAATACCTCTGGAACACGGTCAGGATCAAGGGCGGCGCATACGGCACGCACATGACCATGAGAATCGGCGGCGACGTGAGCATGACCTCATACCGCGACCCGAGTCCGAGCCGCTCTCTCGAAACCTTTGGCAGCACCGCGGACGTCCTGCGCGAATTCTGCGCGTCGAAGGGCGACCTTGAAAAATACATCATCGGCACCGTCTCGGCGATTGAACCGGTCATGACGCCGCAGTCGACAGGCGACCGCGCGATGGAGTACAGGCTTGTCGGCCGCACCGAGGAGGACATCCGCCGCGAGCGCCGCGAGATTCTCGGCACGACATACGCCGACATCGAAGCGTTCAGCCATATCCTCGACACCGTCCTCGACGGCGCGGGAACCTGTGTCGTCGGCGGCAAGGCTGCCATCGACGCCTGCGGGGCTAAGCTGGATAAGGTGGAGAGTATAGCGTAACGAGGGCGCAAATTATGCTGAGTGCGGGGGTGCACCCATTAAAAGGAATTCGCGGAGCTATATTGTGAATAGCCCACGCACTCGCGCTCAAAAGGAATTCGCTGCGCGAATGCTATTATAGCGCCCCTCCCCTACCCCTCCCCGGTGGGGAGGGGTAGGGGAGGAAACTTGCAAGTGGTATAGATAACTTGCATAGGCGACGCACCTCTGCACTGTAAAAGGTATTCGCTCCGCTCATGCTATTTTTAGACTCCTACCCCCTACCCCCTCCCACATGGGAGGGGGTTATGCATCGCTAAGGTTTAGAGTGCCGCCTGCCGGCGGGGGAAATGCGGCGCGACGTCAAACCTTGCTTTAAGTGATTCGCTGCGCGGGGTATATGTGAATAGCGCCTGCACCCGCGATTAAAAGGAATTTGCTTCGCTCATGCTATTTTTAGACTCCTACCCCCTGCCCCCTCCCACATGGGAGGGGGTTCTGCGTCGCTAAGGCTTTGAGAGCCGCCTGACGGCGGGGGAACGTTGGCGCGGCGTCATGCCTTGCTATAAAGTGCCGCTTTGCGGCAGACAGAGATATTTGACACTTTTGACGGTTTCTCAGTTCTTTTCCTTCCACACCCCCTGCCCCCTCTCCCTCGGTGAGAGAGAGGGGGTTCCACCCCACACCCGGCCGTTCACGTTCGTGAACGGCGCGACCACTCCCCTCGAGGGGAGTGGTACCGGGCGGGGAGGGCACTTTCGCAGGTATATTAAAACATGACGCGACGTCACACATTGCTTAAAAGGAGTCCGCCTTACGGCAAACGGCTTATCGCGTCACCTTAGTGGTGACGCGATTACGCCTGTTCCCCCACTTGTTACCTGACTGACTTAGTTCGGTGTGAGCGAAGCGAAACACACAACGACGCTAACCGAAAGTAATAGTCATATCAAAGTGTATTGCGTCGTTTGCCTCCCCGACGGGGAGGAGTCAGCGTTGCTCCTTTTCATTCTGATATCTGATTATCTCACTTCTGTTCTCTGAAAGGGCGCAGCCGCGACCGCCGTCAGGCGGTCGAAACGAAAAGAGCATAAAAACTCCGACGGGAGTTTTTATGCTCTTTCGTTTGCGCGCTTCACGCGTCGGCTGCGCCTCTCGGGGCGGCTCCTTGTGATTCTGTCTTCTGACCTCAGACTTCCGCCCTCTTCTCACACCGGATTCATGCACGCCCATTCGCATGAGAGATAGAAGTCGGTGTTCTCGGCGTCGTCAAAATAGCTATTCTGCATGAGTGCGGACACGCGCATATAAAGCCGGAACTCTCCGGCGCCGATATCCCCGTACCTGTCGGTCCAGTCGACGGTGCCGTCATAGCTCTCCCCCGGTGCGAGGATAACCGCCTCGCTCTCTCCGCTCTGCTCCGCGAGGTCCTCAATCCGTCCCCAATTTTCGCCGTCAAACTTCTCGATATTCCATTCGTCCGGGTAAAGGGTGACGGTATACCCCGTGCCGTTTGTGACGGTATAGTCGAGTCCGCTCTTCGGAAAGCCGACGGTGTCGACAGAATGAAATCCGACGATGTCGACCGAAATCCCGACGACAAACTCCCCGGCAATCTCGACCGAATCGCTTCCGTCGTTGACCGGCTTTATAAGCCGATACGCCCCGTCGTCGAGCTCGCCGCAAAGGTCCGTCCAGTCGACGTGCGCCGTATAAACCTCTCCTGCCGGAAGCGTCAGGAGTATTCCGGCCATCGGCCTCTCGGGAAACTCGATGTCGAGCCACCCGCCGCCGTCGCGCACCATAAGCCTACAGTCCTCGTCCGGGCCGAAGGTGATGTCCCCGTCGGTCCTGTTAAAAATCCGGTAGTCGGCGCCTGTATGCTCTGGGGAGACGGCGACGTCGAGCCAAAGTCCCTCGCCGTGCCCGTCGTCGGCGGGAATTTTTTCGATTATTCCGTCGCGTCCGACCGGCGCGGTGTCGGTCTGTGCCGGTTTTTGTGATGATGATGCCGCCGCCGCGGTTTCGGGGCGGTCCGCCGTCATCTCGGGCGGGACGTCGACCCGATATGACCCGGGAAAATCGGTCGAAAATCCGACGCCCGCCGTCATGATTCCGCCCGGCATATCCGCCTCGGAGGCTCCGCAGGACGCAAGCACCGACGCGGCAAGAATCGCGCAAATAATTCTTTTCATAAAAATTCCCCTTTCTGATGATAATACGCGGAAAGGGGAAAAATTATTGCGTTCATGCCGTTTTTTTGATGATTTTTCTGATTATTTTCCCATCCTTGTATTCAAACACCGCGACAATCGCGATAAACGAAAGACCGATAAGCTCGACGATGATTCCGAGCACAAGGCAGTCGGGGAAGAATTTCATCGTTATCTCGTGCTCCCCGGCGGGGACCTCGATTCCGATAAGCGAATCAATCAGCTTTACCGGCTCGACCTCGACCCCGTCGACCTTTATCGTCCAACCCGGCTCCATCGGGATTGTCGTCATTAAAATACCGTCCTTTTCGGCGGTAACGCTTCCGCGCAGGAAGGTGTCGCTGTGCTCGGTGATGTTCCAGCCGCCCTTTGCAATCTCGGCATATGCCTCCTCAAAGGCGTCGAGGTCGAGGCTGTAGAAGAGGACGTCCGAGAAAATCGCCTCGCCGTTCGCGAGAGTCATTCTCAGCTTTATCGTCTCTCCCGGCTCGAACGAACCGAGGTTCAGTATGCTGTAGTTCTCGCTCTTGAAGAAATAGTCGACGAAGGCATAGTTGTCGATGTCCCAGGAGTCGGCCTTAAGCCACATATTGCACTGCCGCTGATACTGCGTCGGGAAGAAGGCGTATACCGGCTTGTCGTCCTCGATTTCGACCGTGAATTCAACATAGCTGTCCTTCCCCTCGACCGCTGTCGTATACCAGATGTGGTCGCCGGTGGTCGCGGTGGTGCAGTTCACCGTGTCGGTCGAGCGCGGATAAAGCTGTTTATATACCCTCTCCGTCCCGCTCCCGAGGATTCCGCCCAAAAGCTTTTCCTGATTCGTAATCGGGTCCTCCGAGTCGAGGACAGTCTTTAAAATCGACGGGTCGGCGAGATATCCGACCGGAAGCGCATACGGGTTCTCGTATACCTCGATATCGTCGACGCCGGTCGTCTCGGGAGTCATGATTCTCTCATACCCCGAAAACGGGCGCTTTATTTCGTTTTCATATCCGACGCGCTTAATGTCGTCGGCGCTGACCGGGGTCCCGTCCTCCGGCTCCTCGGGAGAAGACTCCTTATACATGATATACTTTATCCCGAAGAGCGAGTCGGTGACGACGGTCTGCCCGGTGTATTTCGTAAAGTGTCCCTGCATGCCGTATCCGAGGGATTTTAACATTGAAAGCACCGGCGAGTTCATCGTCGAGCTCGAGTGAGATATCCCGGCATACCCCATTCCGATTGGGTCGTTGACGGTGCGGTGGAAGGTCTTCTCGACGCGGTAGAGTCCGCCGTCGCGGTCCTTGAGCTGCGAGACGATTTCGCGCCCGTCGTTGAAATAAGGGACATATGACGAATAGGTGCTGTAAACGACGTCGTTGTCAATCGAAAAGACCGTCCAGAGGCCGTTTATCACAATCTCGATTCCGACGAAGACGCCGGTCACGAAAACCGTCACCCGCTTCGGGTCCTTCTTGCAGGCGCAAATCAACCCGGCGAACACCGCGAGCGCAAGCACCCCGAACCAAACCGTCTCGAACAGGTACATATGCTCATACTGCTGCTTGTTGATATAAGCCAAGAGCACGACCCAGCCGAATGCCGTAAGGCAGATTTCTTTATACGACACTCCGCCGAGGTTCTCGAACGCGCGGAAGCCGCAGATTATCATCAAAAACGAGAAGGTGAACGAATAGCGGTAGGGGAGCCAGTTCGGGACCTGGAACCCGTGCCACGCGATGTCGACGGTCGAGATATACATCGAGCCGAATACCGCGAGCATTAAAATCGCTATCGAGATTTTTTCCTTCGCCCTGATTTTTGTGTTCAGGAAGAAGAGCGGCAGGAGGATAATTATTATCGTGCCGCAGGCTATCATCGGCAGACCCTCGGGCCTTACTGTGTCATAGCTGTCCGAGAAGAGCTTCGAGAGAAACTGGAAGATGTCAAACTGATTCCTCGGGGTGAAGTCGGGGGTCGAAAAGCTAAGCTTGCCGAGGCTCAGCGAGCTGTACACCGGAATGAGGATTATCGCCGAGCTCAGGACGGATATGACCGCCGAGCCGGCAAACTTAAGTCCCGAAGAGAACCAGTGCGGGGCGATGGCGTGCCCCGGGCGGGAGAAGATATAGTACACAAAATACAGCGCGCAGAAGAAGCCTATCATATAGCCGATGTAGAAGTGTGAAATAAACATCACGGTCAGCGGCAGAATGAACGGGAGCATCTTCCCCTCGTCGACAAGCCTCTCGATTCCGAGAAGGATTATCGGCAGCCAAATCATTCCGTCTATCCACATCGGGTTCATCAGCTCGACGATGATATATGTCATCAGGGCATAGCTCGTCGAAAAGATTACCTGTGACGAAATCCTTGCGCCCTTGCTGCGCTTTAGATAATAAGCCATCGCGAGACCGCAGCAGCCGACCTTTGAAAGCTCCATTATCTCGATTGCGCCGAGAATCATCGACCTCGGGAAGAGGACGACTATCCACATGAAAGGACTCGCGAGATAATAGCCGAACATTCCGAGCGTTTCGCCCGAGAGGTTCCGCGACCAGCTGTAAATTAAGCTTCCGTCGCCCCAGATAGCGTCGCGCATCATCTCGTAATAGCTCACATACTGTCCGTTGAGGTCGAGGACGAGCACCGACATGTCGCCGAACGGGTGCACGCCGAAGATTATATAGATGAAATACATCAGCGCGACCGGCAGGAAGAATATAAGGAACCCCCAGCGGTGCTTTTTCAAAAACCGTCCGGCCGGATTGCCGTCGAAAAACCGCACAAGCGGATTCTGCCTCGGGGGGAGGAGCTGTTCGGGCGGGGAGGATTCCTCGGGCGCCGCGCCGATGATGTCGTTATCGCTCATTGTTATCTTTCCTTTCGTTCACTTTTGCGGCAATGTGATACCGCGGTCTGTGCTTAATCTCGTCATATATTTTTGAAAGATAGTATCCCGAAATCCCGAGACAGATTAAAACCAGTCCCGAAATGATTATCATCACCGACACAGCGGCGCTGAAGCTTCCGAGCGGGATTCCCGCCGCCCTGAGTATCAGCAGAACCGCACCCGCCAAAAGGCATATCCCGCCGAAGAAGAGCCCCGCCAAAAGCGGCGCGGTCGTGAACGACGCGAGATTTGACACCGCGTATTTAATCAGCTTTTTGAGCGTCCATGTGCCCTTGCCGTTCTTTCTTGCCGCGACCTCATACCTTACCTCGGCGGTCCTAAAGCCGACAAACTGCGCCAGCGCGCGGAAAAAGCTCCCCCGCTCGCCGTATTCGAGTATTGCGCCGACGACCTTTCTGTCCAAAAGCATGAAGTCGGACGCGCCTGACATGTCGAAGCCGGTCGCGCGGGACATCATCGAGTTGAAGACATGCGCCAAAAAGCCGTATCCCTTCGACTCGCGCCCCCTCGCCGACTTTTTCCCGATGACCGCCTCGGCGCCGTTCCGCCACTCCGAAATCATCCTCGGAATGACCTCGGGCGGGTGCTGCAGGTCGCAGTCGATTACGACGACGGCGTCGCCCGCGCTCTCCTCAAGACCGGCGCGGATTGCCGGCTCTTTTCCAAAGTTGCGCGAGAACCTTATCCCTCTTGCGCCGAATTTCCCGGACGCATCGGAAATCCGCTCCCATGTCGCGTCGGCCGAGCCGTCGTCGACAAAGATAATCTCGTAATCCTCGCCCGAAAGCGCCGCGGATATCGCCTCGGCCGCGGGAAAGATGTTGTCCTCTTCGTTATATGCCGGTATAACTGCAGAAATCATTTTTTCTCCTTAATCATTTCCCTGACGCTTTGGGGCAGAAGGTCGGGATTCGGTCTTACCGCTCCGCTCCAAGGGTCTTCGGGCACGGGAAGCGAGAGCGAGCCGTCGCGCTTTAAAATTTCGGTGATTCGCCCCGAACGCAGCCGCTCAAGGTAGTCGAGCGGTCCCGAAAGCTTTTCGTCGAGCGCGATTCCCCCGCCCGGGTGACACCAAGCGTGATGCGCGTCGGACCCGCCGGTCATCGGCAGTCCGTACGACTCGGCGTATGCGCGGGCGCGGTCGTTGAAGTTTTCGTCATAGTTCCCGCAGTTATAGACCTCGACGCCGTCGACGGCATGCGGATAAAGCCGTATCATTCTTATATAAGACGCCTCGCGGAACGGGTGCGCATGGACGGTAAACCCGCCGTTTTTCCTGACTATATCCGAAAATTCGTCAATCGGCATAAAGTCGAGCTCGGGGTGTGCGAGCAAAAATTCCATGTCGATTCCGTAGGTCAGAAACTCGGTGCCGTGCCAACCGTATTCGAGGCCGAAAAAGACCTGAAACCCGAGCTCGTCGCCGCGGCGCTTCGCGTCCTCATAGCCCTGACAGAAGAGCCGGACCTTAACTTCCCAAGGAAGGAAGCGGTCGACGGCGGTGTTCCCGCCGAAAAAGTGGTCGGTGACAAAACAGCCGGTATAGCCGAGCTGATAAAGCCGGTCGACCATCGCCGCCCCCGGACTCGACGAGCACATCGACCCCTGCGACGTGTGCATATGCGTTTCGTATTTATATAATGCTGACATACCAATCACCCTGCCTGTATTCATAATCCTTAGTATTGTACCATCTTTTTGATGTTTAGTCAAGTTTTTGGAAAGACGGAGATGAAAAACCGTCTGCCGATTGACAGACGGGGGTAGACGTGATATAATAAAAACACAGAGAGCCGAACGGCTCACCTAATCACTTAAAGTTATCATAAAGAATAACCGCTGCTTTTGGACGAGCTGGGCGGTTATTTTTTATTTGTACTTGACAAAGTCAACGCTGCGTGTTATAATAAAAGCACAGAGAGCCGAACGGCTCGCCGAAACTTTACTTGTTACAAAAAGTAACCGCCAAGTTTTAGGAAGCACTGGCGGTTACTTTTTTATGGTTTTTAATATCTCTAAGATAATAAACGCGAGTATGATGTATAAAATCAACTGCTCCATAAAACGCACCTCCCTTCGGAGGCATCGCCGCCACGACTCTCTGTACAGATAATTATACCATACCGCTCGAAAAATGTCAATATAAACCGCCTACTGCCCGGCAGGCGCGTTTTTTATTCTGCTGTCAAATTTCTATCCTCTATCTTCTAACATCTAATTTCTAACTTCTGACTTCTCACTTCTGCCCTCTTGATGCGTCCGCATCTCGGGTTGACATTTCGGGGTGAAAATGATATACTGAATATGATTACGCGAAAAGCGTCGGTTTTTGGAAAAGGGGGAATTTTTGGTGAATCTTCCGCTTGCGCTGGCGTTTTTATTCTTTATCGGGTCGGTGTTCGGCTGGGTGCTCGAGCTGTTCTACCGCCGCTTTTTCTCGGGCGCAAATCCCGAGCGAAAATGGATTAACCCCGGCTTCTGCGTCGGACCTTATCTCCCGCTCTACGGCTCCGGGCTCTGTATCCTCTTTTTGCTCGCAAGCCTCGAGGACAGAATCACCGCGGTCAACCCGGCGGTGAAAAAACTGATTCTCTTTGCCGGAATGGCGCTCTGCATGACCGTCATAGAATATATCGCGGGAATCGTAAGCCTTAAGTGCTTCAATCTCCGCCTCTGGGACTACCGCTCTGAGTGGGGCAACATTCAGGGGATTATCTGTCCGAAATTCTCGCTGATTTGGGCGCTGATGGGCGCGGCCTACTATTTCCTGATTCACCCGCGGATTCTGTCCGCACTCGTCTGGCTGTCCCAGAATCTCGCGTTTTCGTTCTTCATCGGCCTCTTCTTCGGCGTGTTCATAATCGACGTCGCCTATTCGAGCAACATCGTCATCAAGATAAAGAAATTCGCCGATGAAAACGACGTCATCGTAAGATACGAGAACCTTAAGTCACACATCAGGAGCTTCAACGATTCACACTCGCTCCGCTCAAGCTTCCTTCTTGCCGTGCATTCGGCAAGAAGCCTTAACGACCACCTCCGCGATATTGCCGAAAGGCTTGAAAAGCGCGGAAAGCGCAAGTAATTTTTTGGAAAGGACCGTAAAATGAGATTACTTAAAGCCGGCATCGACGTTGGCTCGACCACCGTCAAGCTTGTTTTGCTCAACGAAAGCGGCGAAATCCTCTTCGGAATGTATGAGCGCCACTGTGCGCACATTCAGGAGACACTTGTAAAGCTGCTTAAAGAAGCCGAAAAGACCGTCGGGGACTGTGTCCTCTCGGTCGGAATAACCGGCTCCGGTTCGATAAACCTCGGAAAAGCGCTCGGAATCCCGTTTATACAGGAGGTATCGGCGGTTGCGTCCGCTCTCGAAAGGGTCGCGCCGCAGACCGACGTCGCCATCGAGCTCGGCGGCGAGGACGCCAAAATCATATACTTCCGCGGCGGACTCGACGAGCGCATGAACGGCGTATGCGCCGGCGGAACCGGCTCGTTCATCGACCAGATGGCCGCGCTTTTACAGACCGACGCCGAAGGGCTCAATAACTACGCCAAGGACTATAAAGAAATCTACCCGATTGCCGCAAGGTGCGGCGTTTTCGCGAAGACCGATATCCAGCCGCTTATCAACGAGGGCGCGACAAAGGCCGACCTCGCCGCGTCAATCTTCCAGGCGGTAGTGAACCAGACGATATCCGGACTCGCCTGCGGCAAGCCGATTCGCGGCTGCGTCGCGTTTCTGGGCGGACCGCTCCACTTCCTGACCGAGCTTAAAAAGGCGTTTATCCGGACCTTAAGGCTGACCCCCGAAAACGTCGTCGACCCGTCGGACAGCCATCTCTTCGCGGCGATGGGCGCGGCGCTCGAGGTCGAGGCCGGAAGCGAGACCGTCCTCTCGGAGCTGATTGAGCGGCTCAGCTCGGGGGTCGAGATGAGCTTTGAAATAAAGCGCCTTCCCCCGCTGTTCGCGTCGGAACAGGAATATAAGGCGTTCTGTGCGCGGCACGACTGCGCCGTCGTCGAAAAGGCCGACCTTTCGTCGTACAGCGGGAACTGTTTCCTCGGAATCGACGCCGGCTCGACGACGACCAAGCTTGCCCTTATTGACTCGGACGGGCGGCTTTTGTTCTCGCACTATGCAAACAACCGCGGAAATCCCGTTGAGGCGGCGAAATTTGCAATCTATGAGCTTAAAAAACAGCTTCCGCCGACCGCAAAAATCGTCCGCTCATGTTCGACCGGGTACGGCGAGGCGCTTCTGAAATCCGCGTTCATGCTCGACGACTCCGAGGTCGAGACTGTCGCGCACACCGCGGCGGCATCGTTCTTCGACCCCGAGGTCGACTGCGTCCTCGACATCGGCGGACAGGACATGAAGTGCATCAAGCTTAAAAACGGCTCGGTCGACAACGTGCTGCTGAACGAGGCCTGCTCGTCCGGCTGCGGAAGCTTTATCGAAAGCTTCGCGAATTCGCTCGGATATACCGCCGAGGAATTCGCAAAAGAGGCGCTATATGCCAAGAACCCCGTCGACCTCGGGACGCGCTGCACCGTCTTCATGAACTCGAACGTCAAGCAGGCACAGAAGGAGGGCGCGCCGGTCAGCGACATCTCGGCGGGACTCGCCTATTCGGTCATCAAAAACGCGCTCTATAAGGTCATAAAGCTCGCCGACGCGCGCGAGCTCGGCCGCCATGTCGTCGTACAGGGCGGGACGTTCTATAACAAAGCCGTCCTTCGGGCGTTCGAGCGCATCGCCGACGTAAACGCGACCTGTCCCGACATCTCGGGGATTATGGGCGCTTTCGGCGCGGCTCTTTTGGCGCGTCAGAGATACGCCGGCGGCGAGACCGGTATGCTCCCGCTTCAGGAAATCATCGACCTTAAATACACCAACACCACCGCGCGCTGCGGGAAGTGCGCGAACAACTGTATGCTCACTGTGTCGCAGTTTTCGGGCGGCAGGAAGCACATCACCGGAAACCGCTGTGAACGCGGTCTCGGCGGCAGCGAGCACGGTCCGCGCGGCGCAAATCTCATCGAATATAAGAGAAAGAGAATCTTCGGCTATGAGCCGCTCCCGGAGGACAAGGCGCCCCGCGGCATAATCGGAATCCCCCGCGTCCTCAATATATACGAAAACTACCCGTTCTGGGCGACATATTTCAAGGAGCTCGGGTTCAGGGTCGTACTTTCGCCGCAAAGCGACCGAAAGCTCTATGAGCGCGGAATGGAGTCGATTCCTTCGGAGTCCGAGTGCTATCCCGCAAAGCTCTCGCACGGGCACGTTCAGTGGCTTATCGACAGCGGGATAAAGACAATCTTCCACCCCTGCGTGTTCTATGAGCATCAGGAGACGAAGGACGCACAGAACCACTATAACTGCCCGATTGTCGCGGCATATCCCGAAAACCTTAAAAACAACATCGACGCCGTCGCCGACGGTGACGTCGAATATATCCGACCGTTTATCGCGCTGACCGACGAGCGGACCGCCGCAGACAGGCTTGTGCGGCTTTTCACAAAGCGGTTCAATATCCCCGAGTGCGAAATCCGCGCCGCCGTGAGCGCCGCTTGGGCGGAACAGCTCAGGGCAAAGGCCGATATCCGCGCCGAGGGCCGCCGCGTCCTTAAAGAGATGGAGGCAAGAGGCGGCCGGGGGATTGTCCTTTCGGGGCGGCCGTATCACATCGACCCCGAGATAAATCACGGAATCCCCGAGCTTATTGCGTCATACGGCCTCGACGTCTTCAGCGAGGACAGCCTCCCGATTGACTTCAACCCCGAGCGCCCGATAAGGGTCGTCGACCAGTGGGTATATCACTCGCGGCTCTATACCGCCGCCGAATTCGTCCGCGAGCGGGACGACCTCGAGCTTGTACAGCTTAATTCGTTCGGCTGCGGCCTCGACGCGGTCACAACGGACCAGGTCGCCGAAATCCTCGAAGGCTCGAACAAGCTCTATACCGTCCTCAAAATCGACGAGGTAAACAATCTCGGCGCGGTCAGAATACGCATAAGAAGCCTTATCGCCGCGATGGACCAGCGCCGCGAGCGGAGCATCACCGCCGAGCCGAAGCCGATTGCATATGAAAGCACTCGGTTCACAAAAGAGATGTTTGACGAAAAATACACCATACTCGCGCCGCAGATGAGTCCGATTCACTTCGAGGTCCTCGAACCGGTGTTCAGGCACTACGGCTATAACATGGAGGTCCTCGGCAACGACAACCGAAACGTCATCGACTTCGGACTCAAATTCGTCAACAACGACGCCTGTTTCCCGTCGATAACAGCTGTCGGACAGATTATGGAGGCCGTCCTTTCGGGAAGATACGACACCCACCGCCTCGCGATAATCATGACGCAGACGGGCGGGTGCTGCCGCGCGTCGAACTATGTCGGATTTATCCGCCGCGCGCTCGAAAAGGCGGGAATGTCCTATATTCCGGTAATCTCGCTCAACGCGAACGGAATGGAGAAGTCCGAGGGATTCAAAATGACCCCGAAGCTCCTGATAGCCGCCGGAAAGGGCGTCGTCTACGGCGATTTGTTCATGAGGTGCCTCTACCGCACAAGGCCGTATGAAAAGGTCAGCGGCTCGGCGGATAAGCTCCACAAAAAGTGGCTTGAAATCTGTACCGACGAGCTGACGAATCCCCACTCGAAGTATACATACAAAAAGGTCTGTGAGGGAATCGTCCGCGAATTCGACAGTCTGCCGCTCGTCGACGGATTAAAGAAGCCGCGCGTCGGAATCGTCGGCGAAATCCTCGTCAAATACATGCCGCTCGCGAATAATCACCTTGTCGAGCTTTTGGAGAGCGAGGGCGCCGAAGCGGTCGTCCCCGATTTGATGGACTTTATGAACTACTCGCTCTATAACAACGAGTATAAGCACGAATTTTTGGGCACAAGCCTTAAGTCGTCGCTCTTCGCGAAAATCGGAATTGCGGCAATCGCATGGCTGAGGCGCCCCGCGGTAAAGGCTCTCGAAAAGAGCGCCCGCTTCGAGCCGCCGATGGCGATACAAAAGGTCGCCGAGCTTGCGAAGCAGTTCCTCTCGATTGGAAATCAGTACGGCGAAGGCTGGTTCCTGACCGGCGAGATGGCCGAGCTCCTCGAAAGCGGCGTCCCGAATATCGTCTGTATTCAGCCGTTCGCCTGCCTGCCGAATCACGTTGTCGGGAAGGGAATGATTAAGCATCTTAAAAAAGTCTATCCCTTCGCGAACATCGCCGCCGTCGACTATGACCCCGGCGCTTCCGAGGTCAATCAGCTCAACCGAATCAAGCTGATGCTCGGGTCGGCAAAAAAGGCGCTCAGGGCCGAAAGCTCCGAGCGCGAGGAAATCAAGGACGCGGTATAAAAATTGCGGTCGGGTTAATCAATCCGGCCGCTTTATTTTGCGCGCAAGCTTCCGCGAGAGTCCGCCGGCGCGCTTTTCTTTTTTGTGACGGTGCGGACCGCGCTTTTCGGCGGTGAAGACGAAATATCCGCCGCGTTCGGCGATCCTTACCCCGCCGAAGACCGCCGCAAGCTTGTTTTTGTACCAGTCGAGCCGCTTTGTCACCATCACCATCCGCCCGCCTACCTCGAGCCGCTTAAAGCCGTCCTCAATGAAGCTCTTCGCGACCGAAAAATCGGTGTGATAGGGCGGGTTTGAAAGGATAAGGGTGAAGGTCTCGCCGCCGAGCGCCGAGGGTCCGTCGCCGCAATACACCTTTATCCCGCCGACGCCGTTTTCCTCGGCGTTTTTTTGGGCGATGTCCGCCGCAGCCGGCGAAATGTCGCACATCACGACGTTTTCGGCGCCGACCTTTTTCGCACAGTATATTCCGACGATTCCGCAGCCGCAGCCGAGGTCGAGGACTCTGTCGTCCGGGCGGACTTCAACCTCGCCGAGCATCGCAAGCGTCCCGGCGTCGGGGCCGTTCGGCGAAAAGATTCCGTCGACGGTCTCAAGATGCAGCTCCGTTCCGAAGATTTCCGTACAATACATCGCCCCGTCCCCTTTCTAATGAAGCAAAAACTCCCCTTAGACGAGGAGCCATAAGGAAGTCAAAACTACGGCATGATTTCAGTCACGCCATTACGTCAAAGCATGCTCGGAGAATCGCGTATGTCAAATCGCATTTTTTGGCGCTTTTTTTGCGCATGCTCGGTTCTTTGCCCATCACCCGCCGAAACGCATGAAAAGCTTTTTCGGGCAAAAGATCTTCTATTTTTTCACTTTCAAGAAGCTCCGAAAGCACCTCATAAGTGCCTGTAGACTGAAGCATAAAATCCGGCACTCCGGATACAGAACCAAGCCAAAAGGCAAACCGAAACGGGTACGGATCATTTATAATAGCCTGCAATTTTTCTCTGGTAATCGGCGCAAGAGCCTGCCAATTATAATTAAACGGGCCCACAAACCCTCCGCTGTATTCCACCGGCTTTTTGAAGGTAATATATTCGTTGACGTTGCGCATGAGCTCATATCCGTGCTTTGCCGCATTTTTTGCCGTTTTCAAATTTTCCTCGGTCCTCCAGCTTTGAGTCGCGGCAAGCAGTGAAATATGATTTGCGCCCGGGAATTTGGCGTTGGGCTTATAATATCGCTGATTCTTTCCTAAGATTGAAAAATCATCGACCGAATGATAACGCAATACAGAAGAAAGATGCTCAAAAGAAAGAGTTATCTGTTCGGCAATTACCGGATAATCCTCGGGATATTTAACCCATGATAAAATCTGTACAATGATTGCATTGTTTCCGCCCCGTCCTCCTGCGTCCAATGCCTCGCCGCCGTGGAACCAATTTTTATGCTGCGACGCGATCTCAGGCGTTACAAGCGCATGGATCGCCTTTTGCACAGCCGGATTCTCCTTTTCCACACCTGCGTTCAAAAGCGAACCCAGCAGCCCATCCATGCCGTCGTTGCCGTGCAGTTCATGGCCAAGCCAACCGTCGTCACATTGCGAAGCAAGAATTTTTTTCACGTTATCCTGACTTAAAATTTCCTCCTGAAGCGCAAGCATGGCAGGCGCGTCTTTGGGAGTTTTCAGCAAATCTCTCTGCACGAGATAGCGTATGCTTGCACATGCGTTCTCAAGAAGGAAGTCTATTGAATTCTCAAAAATTTTTTTCATAGTCTTAATTTCACTCCGTTGGCTTCATTGCAATCCCTGCTCTATTTTCGCCCTAAATTCCGCTTGACGGGTGCCGCAAATTAAAAGTTTTGATTGAAAACTTCTTTATGGACACCCGTCATACGGAGGAATTTTATTTTTTATCAGAGCACTCCGCTTGCGTCGACGAAGAGCTCTCTCGGGCCGTCCTTCTTCGCCGGTTTCGGCTCCTCCTTGGGAGCAAGGCGGGATGCGAAGAACTTCGTCGCAACCTGCGGGAAGAGCGCATAGCTTAAAACGTCTTCCTCAGAGCCGTTGAAGCCGGGGACGTTTTTGCACTCCTCGCGGTACTTGTCGAGCTCGGGTTCCAGAAGGTCGGCGGGGCGGCAGGTGATGACCTCTTCGCTGCCGATTGCCTTTTTCCTGACCTCTTCGTTGACCTCGCCGGGGAGGCGTCCGTATTCACCCCTTAAAAGCGCCTTCGACTCCTTGGTGAAGACCTTGTATCTCTCGCCGGAGATGACGTTGAGGACAGCCTGCGACCCCACAATCTGACTCGTCGGGGTTACGAGCGGGGGATAACCGAAGTCTTTTCTGACCTCGGGGACTTCGGCAAGGACATCGTAATACTTATCCTCGGCGTTGGCCTGTTTCAGCTGGCTGATGAGGTTCGAGAGCATACCGCCCGGCACCTGATACATCAGCGTCTTCGTGTCGACGTTGAGGACCTTCGGGTCGAGGATTCCGTCGGCCTTAAGCTTGTTCGCGACGTTCCTGAAGTGAGCCGCGACGTCGGAAAGCTCGCTGAGCTTAAGTCCGGTCTCGCGGTCGGTGCCGTCAAGGGTCGCGACGAGCGACTCGGTCGCCGGCTGACTCGTTCCGTTTGCGAGCGGAGAAAGCGCCGTGTCGACGATGTCGACCCCGGCCTCGGCTGCCTTGAGGTAGACCATGTCGCCGGTGCCGGTGGTGTTATGGGTGTGAAGATGAATCGGAATCTTTACCGCCTTTTTGAGCTTTGTGACCAGCGACGCGGCGTCATAGGGCAGCAGCAGGTTCGCCATGTCCTTGATGCAGATTGTGTCCGCGCCCATCTGCTCGAGCTCCTGCGCAAGCTTTACGAAATACTCCTCGTTGTGCACCGGACTCGTGGTATAGCTTATCGCGGCCTCACAGATTCCGCCGTATTTCTTCGTCGCGTCGATAGCCGCTCTGAGGTTTCTTGTGTCGTTAAGGGCGTCGAAGATTCTGATGACGTCGATTCCGTTTTCAATCGACTTTTTTACGAAGGCGTCGACGACGTCGTCGGCATAGTGCTTATAGCCGAGGATATTCTGTCCGCGGAAGAGCATCTGGAGCTTTGTGTTCGGCATGGCCGCCTTAAGCGCCCTCAGCCTTTCCCACGGGTCCTCGTTCAGAAATCTCATGCAGGAGTCGAAGGTTGCGCCGCCCCAACATTCGAGGGACCAATAGCCGATTTTGTCGAGCCGCTCACAGGCGGGGAGCATATCCTCGAGACGCATTCTCGTCGCGGCCTGTGACTGATGGGCGTCTCTTAAAATCGTATCGGTTATCTTTAAAGGATTCTTAGCCATATAACTTTCCTCCAAAAATCATTAACCCAACAGGGAGATAAGAACGCCGGCGGCGATTGCCGAGCCGATGACTCCGGCGACATTCGGACCCATTGCGTGCATAAGCAGGAAGTTGCCGGGGTTTTCCTCCTGTCCGACCTTCTGTGAGACTCTCGCCGCCATGGGCACAGCCGAAACGCCGGCCGAGCCGATGAGCGGGTTGATTTTTTCCTTTAAGAAGAGGTTCATGAGCTTCGCAAGGAGGAGTCCGCCCGCGGTTCCCATTGCAAAGGCGACGATTCCCATCGCGACGATTCCGAGCGTACGGACGGTGAGGAAGGTCGAAGCGGTCGCGGTTGCGCCGACGGAAACGCCGAGGAAGATTGTGACAATGTTCATAAGCTCGTTCTGCGCGGTCTTCGAGAGACGGTCGCAGACGCCGCATTCTTTAATGAGGTTGCCGAGCATAAGCGAGCCGATAAGCGGACCCGCCGACGGCACCAGAAGCGTTACGAACACGGTTACGACAATCGGGAAGATAATCTTTTCGGTCTTCGAGACGGGACGGAGCTGTTTCATGACGATTGAACGCTCTTTTTTGGTGGTGAGAGCCTTCATAATCGGCGGCTGAATGACCCCGATGAGCGCCATGTATGAATACGCCGCGACGGCGATAGGGCCGAGAAGGTGGGGCGCAAGCTTCATCGTCGTATAAATCGCGGTAGGACCGTCCGCGCCGCCGATAATTCCCATCGAGCCGGCCTCCTGTGCCGTATAACCCAGAAGGGACGCGCCGATATAGGTGACGAAGATGCCGAGCTGCGCCGCAGCGCCGAGGAGCATAGACTTCGGGTTGGCGATAAGCGGACCGAAATCGGTCATCGCGCCGACGCCGATGAAAATCAGACAGGGATAGATTCCGAGCTTTACGCCGAGATAGAGGACGTCCAAAAGTCCGGGGGTGACGGTCTGCCCGATGAGCGAGGTCATCTGTTCAAGAATGTTCGCCGAAACGCCGGAGGCGGCGAATTCGTCGACCATCTCCTGTGTGATTGCCGCGCCGCCGAAGATGTCCCAATGGACGTGTCCGCCGGCGAACAGGAGCTCGTGGAACATTTCGGCGCCCGGGAGGTTTGTGAGCATCATTCCGAAGGCAATCGGGAGAAGGAGCAAGGGCTCGAACTTCTTTACGATTGCGAGGTACATAAGTACACAGGAAATCAGGAGCATTATCAGCACCCTCGGGTCGGAGCCGATAAGCGCAAATCCCGTTCCCTTTATAAAGTTAATAAAAGCGTCCATTCCGCACCTCGTTATTCAACAGTGCAGAGAAGGTCGCCGGTCGCGACCGACGAGCCCTTTTGTACGGCGACCGAGGTTACTTTTCCGGCCTTCGGGGCCATAATCTCGTTTTCCATCTTCATCGCCTCGAGGACCATAAGGACGTCGCCCGACTTTACGGTCTGTCCGGCGGATACGTTTACCGAGAGAATCGTTCCCGGCATAGGAGCGGTAATCTTCTCCCCAGCTCCTGCCGCCGCGGGGGCCTTGGGAGCCGGTGCGGGAGCGGCCGCGGGAGCCGCCTTGACCTCGCTTGCCGAAATCTCTTCGACAGCGACCTCGTATACGTTTCCGTTTACGTTTACACGATAGTTTCTCATTGATGTTTCCTCCAATAATGAATTAAGATACCTTGCGTACTGACTTTATCCGGATTGCCTCAACGCTTTCGCCGAGCTCTTCGGCGATGACCGCCGACATAACCGCGATAAGCTCTACCTTATCCGCCGACGAAAGCTCTTCGGACACCTCTGCCGGTGCGGACTTCGGCGCTTCGGGGACCGGCTTCTTTTTGGACTCAAAGAGCTTTATCACCGCGCCCATGATATAGCAGATTGCGATGATGCAGATAAGTCCGACAAAGACCGTTCCGAGTCCCATTCCGATTACGAGACCCGCTGCGGGACTGCTTGCTGTCATAAATCAGCCTCCAATCTGTTTTTTCGGATTGTTCTCCAATCCAAATTATAGACATATTATCATAAAACGGCGCGGATTTCAATAGGCAAAACGACGGCTTTATACGGCACAATAAAAATATTTTCGGCAATCTTTCAAAAAACTGTGGAAATCCCGCCCGCAATGTGATATACTGTACCGTAGCGAAAATATCCTCCGGAGGTTTTTTATATCATGCAGACAAAGGTCAACGGAATAACGACCGAATACATCGGGCGCGGCGAAAGCGGCCCCGTCGTCCTCTTTCTTCACGGCTGGGGCAGTAAAGCCTCGCTCTTTGAAGGCTTAATAGAACTGTGCTCAAAAAAATACCGCGTCCTTGCGCCGGATATGCCCGGCTTCGGCGGGAGCGATGAGCCGCCCGAGCCTTGGGACGTCGCAAGGTATGCCGACTTCGTCCTTGAATTCTTAAAGCCCTATTCCCCCGACTCGGTGATTCTGGTGGGTCACAGCTTCGGCGGACGGGTGATTCTCAAGCTGAGCGAAAGAGAGCTCCCCTTTGAGATAAAAAAGATAATCCTCATCGACTCCGCCGGAATAAAGCCGAAGCGGTCCCTCCGCCAAAAGCTCAGCCTTGCGGCATATAAGACCGGCAGGAGGATTATGAGCCTCCCGCCGCTGAGGGCGATGTTCCCCGACGCCGTCGAGAGGATGAGAAAAAAGCGCGGCTCGGCGGACTATAACTCCGCGACGCCGATAATGCGGCAGACGCTTGTCAAGGTCGTCAACGAGGACCTTCGGCACACACTTTCGGGGATAAAAGCGCCGACGCTCCTGATTTGGGGCACCGCCGACACCGCCACCCCGATATCCGACGCCGAGCTGATGGAAAAGCTTATTCCCGACGCGGGACTTGTGCGCGTCGCCGGCGCGGGGCACTACAGCTTCTTGGAGGCTCCGGAGTATGTCTCGCGGGTGGTCGCGTCGTTTCTGAATATATAAGGAGGGCGTTATGCTGAGGATAATTCTCGGAATTTTATATATTTTCACCGCGTGGTTCCCGGTGAGGCATTATGTCCATATGTTCCAGCTCAACTCATACAAACCGAAGGTCCAGCTTAAGTGGCTCGGGAAAAACAATCATTTTTGGCTGATTATTCCCGCCGCCATCGCGCTTTTGTGCCTTGCAATGAGCAAGAGCCCCGCCAACCCGGGTCTTCACCTCTCCTTGGCGTTCTATGCCGTCCTGCTCGCGATGTTTGCATATTCGATAATTGCGCACTTCCCGAAAAAGAGCTATAAGATACCCCTTAAGTACACCGCGCGGGTAAAGCGCCTCCTTGTCACGGCTGCGGTCATATATCTTCTGCCCCTGCTCCTCAATATTCTGCCCTCGGGCGGGATACCCATGACGGTTTTGGCGATAGTTTATATCGCGATGATAATCGCCGCGCCGTTCGCTGTCCTTCTCGCAAACCTCATCAACCGCCCGGTCGAGAAGGCCATCAACCGGCACTACATCAACGACGCAAAGCGAATCCTCGCCGAGTGCCCGAATCTTACGGTAATCGGCATCACCGGGAGCTTCGGAAAGACCTCGGTCAAATACTTCCTCGACGAGCTTCTGAGCGTCAGATACAACGTCCTAAAAACCCCCGGCAACTTCAACACCCCGCTCGGAGTCGTGAAGACAATCCGCGGCGAGCTTCGGGCGACGCACGACATCTTTCTCTGCGAGATGGGCGCAAAAAACGTCGGGGACATAAAGGAAATCTGTGACATCGTCCACCCGAAGCACGGGATTATAACCTCTGTAGGACCTATGCACCTCGAAAGCTTTAAGACGCTCGACAACGTCAAGAAGACGAAATTCGAGCTTGCCGACGCAATCCCCGCCGGGGGGCACCTTTGGCTCAACACCGACGACGAAAATATCAGGTCATATGTCGGAAGCCGCAGCTATATCGGCTACGGAATTGAGAGCGAGGGCGGCTATAGGCTCGAAAACCTCGCCGTGACCGCCGACGGCACCGAATTCGACGCCGTTTCGCCGTCGGGCGAGAGGTGCAGATATAAGACCTCGCTCATCGGGCGGCACAATGCAGTGAACATCTGCGGCGCAATCGCGGCGGCGAATACGCTCGGAATCCCGCTCAATGACCTGAGACCCGCAGTGCGGCGGCTGAAGAGCGTCCCCCACCGGCTCGAGCTCAAGAAAAACGGCGACGTCACTATAATCGACGACGCGTACAACTCGAACCCTTCGGGCGCTCGGGCGGCGCTCGAGGCGCTTTCGGCGATGGACGGCTTCCGAATCCTCTGCACCCCGGGAATGATTGAGCTCGGCGAGATGGAATATAAGCTCAACCGCGAGCTCGGCGAGGAGGCGGCGAAATCCTGCGACTTCGCGGCGGTCGTCGGGAAGACCAACCGCGAGGCAATCACCGAAGGACTCCGCGCCGGTGGAATGGCGGAGGAGCGGATTTTCGCGGCCGAGACGCTCGGCGAAGCGATGCGGAAAATTTACTCCTTGACAACCGGCGGAAAAAGGAAGATAATACTTCTTGAAAACGATTTGCCCGATAACTACTGATTTTTGGAGATGGTTCAATGAAGATAACTGTTGCGCTCGTGTTCGGCGGAAAGTCGGTTGAGCACGAGATTTCGATTATTTCCGCGCTTCAGGCGGCGCAAAGCCTCGACCGCGGAAAATACGACGTAATTCCGGTATATATCGCGAAGACAGGCGAGATGTTCTGCGGCGACAGGGTCGGGGACATCGAGGCTTATAAGGACATCAAATCGCTGATTGCAGAAAGCTTTCCGGTGACGTTCGCGAGGCTCGGCGACCGCGTCGGGATAATCCGGACCGCGCCGAAGATGCTTCAAAAGCCGCTTCTGAGCTATATCGACGTCGCGTTCCCGGTCGTCCACGGGACAAATGTCGAGGACGGCACCGCCGCCGGATACTTCAATCTCCTCGGCGTGCCATATGTCGGCTGCGACGTGCTTTCGGCCGCGCTTTCGATGGATAAATACGCGATGAAGCTTATGTTTAGGGACGCGGGGATTCCCGTCCTCGACTGCGTGATGTGCGACTCAGCCGAGCTTTCGGCGGACGAGAACGGCGTCATCGGGAGGATTGAAGCCTCGCTCGGATATCCCGTCGTCGTTAAGCCGGTCAATCTCGGGTCAAGCGTCGGAATTTCAATCGCCGACTGCCGCGAAAAGCTCTCCGACTCGCTCGCCGAGGCGGGGTCATACGCCAAGAGAATTCTCGTTGAGCGCGCGATAACCGACCTCACCGAAATAAACTGCTCGGTGCTCGGCAACGAAAAATCCGCCCGTGCATCGGTCTGTGAAAGACCGATCGGGACGGACGAAATCCTGAGCTATGAGGACAAATACGTCGGCGGCCCGAAGTCTTCAAAGGGCATGGCGTCGACGAAGAGGGTCATTCCGGCGGATATCCCCGACGAAACGGCGGAGAAAATCAGGGAGCTTTCGGTCAGGGCGTTCATGTCGCTCGGCTGCTGCGGGGTCGCGCGGTGCGACTTTATGATTGACAACGCCGACGGGAGCATCTACATGAACGAGATAAACTCAATTCCCGGGTCGCTGTCGTTCTATCTCTGGGAGCCGGCGGGGATTAAGTACCCCAAGCTGCTCGACGAGATGATTTCGCTCGCGCTCGAGCGCGACCGCGACGGAAAGAAGATTACATACGCTTTCGACACAAACGTCCTCTCGGGGATAAAGCTCGGCGGACTAAAAGGCGCGAAGGGAAAAGCGTGATGCGGCCGAAACGCCGCATCAAGAAGATAGATGTTAGATGATAGAAGATAGAAATCAACTTCCGACAAGTGACAATTTTAAAATACGTGAGAATGACGCATTTCAGGACGTAAACATCATTAAAAAACCGGCGGATAATCTCCACCGGTATTTTTTACCCGCTTATCAGCGTTCCGTGCTCGTCATACTCCTCGTATTTGCTGTCGACAAGCTCTTCGCCGCGGTATGTCTCGTCCTTAAAGGTCTTTTTGGTGACGCCGTCGGAATAATACGTCTCCTCGCCGCTTTCGGTCATCGCGTTGCCGTCGGCGTCGGTATAGTCGTTCTTCCAGACGAGCTTTTCAAGCTTTTCGCTGTCGCTGTAATAGGCTTCGCTGTAGGCGCTTGAGGTGTCCCCCTTGACGTATTCGACGACGAGCTCGGTCTTGTCTTTGCCGAGGGTCACGGTGTATTTTGTGAGCTCGCCGGTCTCGCCGTTAAAATAGACGTCCTTTCTTCCGACGGGGTCCTGAAGCTCCTCGTCGGTGCAGAGGAGGTACATTTGTTCGGTGACGATTCCGGCGTCGGTCCTGACCTCATAGGCGAGGACGCTGTAGTATCCCTCGAAGTAGCCGTAGTCGATATTTTCACTTTCAGTCTCTTTTCCGGCGCAGCCGCAGAACAGCAGCGCTATGACCGCGATTGCGGCGAGAAGCTTTTTTGCCATTTATACGTTCTCCCTCTTTACTGGGTTATATTTTCATGCGACTAAGCCGATAAGCCGAGTTTTGTCGAGTGCGGCAATCTATCTAATCTTCACGTCGCCGTGAAGCTTAAGCCACCTATTACGCCGTATCCGCCGAGCAGACGTTGATACGGCGGTCCAAACGGTGTTGCATCGGGTAGGGTTTACACGCCATGGCGGTCTCCCGTCAAGCGGTGAGCTCTTGCCTCGCCTTTTCATCCTTACCGAAAATCGGCGGTAATTTTCTGTTGCACTTTCCCTAAGGTCGCCCTCGGCTGCCGTTAGCAGCTACCCTGCTCTCTGATGCTCGGACTTTCCTCATCCGCCGGTTTCCCGACGTCCGCTGCCGCATAGCTTACTCGCATTTTTGGGGCGCAATTTTGCGCGCATATATTTTACTACAGTTTTTTGCGATTGTCAAGACTTGACGAACGACAGTCCGACCTCGCAAAATCAAAAGTTTTAGGTCCACCCTTTTCCAAAAGGGTGGCGGATTCCAAAGGCAGAGCCTTTGGTCGCGCTCCGCAGAGCGCGAAATCCCCCACGAAGTGCGCTCCGCAAGGGGTGAATTGCAAAAATCTGTCCGGGGGACAGTTTTTGCAAGAGGGGACGACCTGTAAGAGAGGGCGTCCCCTTATGATTCCGCCATGCGACAGCATGGCGGCACATTCGTCCTACCTCTCCCCCTGTCCATACTTCTCGACCAGCGCGGTTATCTCCCGGAACAGCTTCGCGTCCGACGCGCCCTCGCCGGTAAAGTTCGTCAGTATCGCAAGAATATATGGGTGCGGCGCGTCGACATACGCGATGTCGTGGAACGAAAATCCCGCCCAGCCGTACTTTCTGTACACCGGATAGTCCGACGCGATAAGCGGTATCCTTGTGTTTAAAAGGTCCTCCTTAAACTCGCCGACGTGCTCGCCGTCCGACCGAAGATATTCCGCCAGAATCCGCCCGTATGCCCCCGCCGACTCACAGCAGATTTTTTGCTTCGAGCGCCTCAAATCCTCCTCGTGCGTACAGCCGTTCTCGGCAAGATACGCCGAAAATTCGTCCCAGCTCACAAGGTCCTTCAGCATCTCATACGCGATATTGTCGCTCCGCGTTATCGCAAGCTTTAAAAGCTCGCGGACCGTATACTCCTGCCCGAAGTCGCCCTCGATGATGACCCCCGACCCCTCGAAATAGTGCCGCTCTTCATAGGTCAGAACCTGCTCCGAATCGATGAGTCCTTCGTCCATCTTGCGGTAAATCAGCGTACAGAACGGGATTTTTATTGTGCTCGCTATCGGATAGTGTGCTCCGCCGTTGAGCACATATTCAGTCCCGCTGTCGATGTCCTTAAAATATACCGAGACGACATTCGCCCTCACTCCGTTTTCCTCATACTCGGGGCGGCAGGCGCAGCTTTCGCTCCCGTCGCAGCCGGGGTTGAGCGAATACTTTTCGACGATTCCGTCCATCTCGGCGTAAAACTCCTCGGGAAGCGCAAAATCGTCGTGCACAGCCTCCTCGGACGTTTCCGCGAGTGATGACTCCGAAATCGGCGGCTCGGTTTTTTCGGTCGGAAGAGTGTTGTCCGGCACAGCAGCCGGCGCGTCCGCCGGTGTTTCAAAGGTCTCGATTGTGATTTTCGGACCTTCGGTCACATCTGCGCTGACGTCAATATCGGCCCCCCGGCAGCCGCTGAGAAGCAAGAGTATCACAGTCAGAAGCGCCGGAAAGCCGATTTTTTTCATAGTTATGTCCTCTTTGTTACTTTACGCTGTCATAGCCGAGGTTGTCGAAATATTCGCTGTGGACGATTTCGGCGTCGGCAAGGTAGTCGTCGATGAACTGGTTGAAGCTGCGGTTGATATAGTCGTTTTTGACGGTGTCGAAGTTGTCCTCGATATACTGCTCGGTTTCGAGCTTCTGAATGATGTGGTATCCGTAATCGGTCTCGACAAGGTCGGAAATCTCGCCGACCTCCATCTCGAAGGACTTCTCCTCGAACGGCTCGACCATTTCGCCGTAGGTGAAGAAATATCCGTCCTCGTTGCCGACCATTCCGGGGTCGTCGGCGGTCTGCGCCAGCTCATAGATGTCGGCGCCGCCCTTAATCTGTTCCAAAAGCTCCTCAGCATATTCCTTCGCCGCCGCCTTAAGCTCGTCCTCGGTCGCGTCCTCATATCCCTCCTCGCCCGAGAAGTGGTCGAAGTTCACAAGAACGTGATACACCCTGACATAGTCCTTTGAGAGATTCTCTCTGACCTCGTCGTCGGTCGGCGCATAGGGCGCGCCCTCGGTTCCGAAGAGGTCGAGATAGACGCGGTTATTCGTGACCTGTTTTTCGATGACTCTTCTCAGAAGGTCCTCGGTGAAGCCGGTCTGTAAAAGAGCGTTTTCATAGGCCTCGTCGCTTTCAAACTGTTCCCTTTGTGAGACGAGCGCGTCGTCAATCTGTTTTTTATCGTCGTCGGTCAGCTCGACTCCGTAGTCCCTCGCGATTAAAACGCCCCAGTTGTCTTCGATAAGGCTGCGCTCAAGGTACTCGAGGAAGATGGGGAACGCGTCGGGATTGGCCTCCCAATAGGCGGGGTCGCCGAACGAGAAATAGTTGTTGTCGAGCGCCATATAGGTGTACCTGAATTCGTCGAACGGGACCTCATACCCGTTTATCGTCATCATGCTTATTCCGTCGGTGTCGATTGTCTCGCCGTTAATCGTAAGCGTCGGGACGGCGGGGACAATCTCGGGGACCTCGCCCGAATCGGTGTCCCCCGAAACGGCGGGAATGTTCTCGGGAAGCGCTTGGTCGCCCGACGAAGCGGGACTTTCGCTTCCGGTGTCGCCGCAGGCGGTGAATGTCATCAAAATCATCAGCGCCGCCAGTATTGCGGCAAGTTTTTTAAAATTCATCAATACATATCTCCTGAAAAATAATATTGGGTTTATTTTACTCCGAAAAAATGACGTTTATGTGATAATTAACTGAAATATGCTATTTTAATTCTTAAGCTTTATATCCTTGATATAAAACGCCCATGTCAGGATATCCACGCCCGACTCGATTCTGTCGCTGTAGCCGATTTTATAGTAGGTATATGCAATCGGGACAATCGGGACCTCGTCGGTGATGATGTCAAGAGCCTGCTGCAAGAGCCGTGTTCTCTCGGCGGGGTCGATGCTCGCAAGCTGCTGTTCAAGGAGCGCGTCGACCTCGGGATTAGAGTACGACGGGACATTCGAGCCGCCTTCGCCGAGGAATCCCGAATAGAATATTCCGTTGATATTACCCGACATATCCGAATAGTCCGACTCCCACTCGAAGAGGCCCATCTCGAAGTTTCTCGTGCCGTCGGCGCGGATATCCCCTCCGAATTCACAGTTGACGAGCTCGTCCTGCGACACCTTGTCGATGCTGACCTTTATCCCGATTTGGGACAGCTCGCTCTGAATTTCGGTCGCGATGGCGGTGTTCATGTTCTGTCCGTCGACCATAAGGCTGCACTCAAAGCCGTCGGGATATGCCGACTGCGCAAGATAGTTCTTCGCATTCTCCAGGCTCAGTTCAATACCCTTCTGAGATTCGGCATATGCCTCCCAGCTCTCCCGCTCGGCGGTATAGAGCATCTTTCCCATCGGCAGCGCCGTCGCCGCCTCGCCCGCTTCGCCGACAATTCCGTCGGCAATCGCCTTTTTGTCGATAAGGCTCGCGATTGCGCGCCTGACGTTTACGTCGTTGAACGGCGCGACCTCACAGTTGAACGCAAGCATTATAAAGTTCGTCGAGTCTTTCAGAAGGACGTCGGTGCCCTCGTTGTCGCGGACCGTCCCGATAAGCTCGGCGGGGAGCATTGTGTCGAGGTCAATCTGTCCGTTCGTCAGCGCCTGAATCCTCGTTGTGTCGTCGCTGATAACTGTGAAGTTGATATTGTCGACGTCGGTGTCCGAATAGCTCTTGTCCCAATAGTTCTCGTTCTTTTCGAGGCATATTTCGGTGCCGACAGACCAGCTCTTAATCTTATAAGGGCCGGTGCCGACGGTCGCGAGCCCATCGAGGACCGCCGCCGGAGTTCCGAAGGCGTCGCCCGCCTTTTCACAGGTCTCCTTTTTGATGACGTGTCCCGCCGCGGTCGAAAATACATACTGCCATGTCGCGTCGGGTTCCAAAAGCTTTACCGTAAGCTGCCAGTCGCCGGTCTGTTCAATCGACTCGACGTTGTCATACATCCATGCGAGATACGAGGCGACGCTTTCGTCGCGGTAGCGGTTCAGCGAAAAGATTACGTCCTCCATCGTCATCGGCGTGCCGTCCGAAAAACAGACGTCGTCGCGGATATTGTAGACATAGGTCCTGTCGTCGACGATTTCCCAGTCCTTCGCGAGCTGAGGCGAAATGGTTCCGTCGGCGTTGAGGCGGAGGATTCCCTCCGTAACCTGAAGCATTGTCGAAATCGTCGGCCCGTCATAGGCAAACGCCGGGTCGAGCGCGGTTATGTCCGAAATAAGCGCTACATTAAGCGTCTTCCCCGAGCTTTCGGCGCTCCCGCAGCCGGCAAAGAGCGTCATGATAACAACCGCCGCGATTATAGCGGCAAAAAATTTCTTCATTCTGATTACCTCCTGTAATATAACCTTATAAAGCCGTCCGGCTGATTTATGTCAGGCCATTAAAAGCCGTTTTGTATACTCCTTTTCCGGCGAGCCGAGGACCTTTTCGGCTCTCCCGATTTCGATTATCTCCCCCGAATACATCACCGCGACGCGGTCGCTTATGCAGCCGATGACCCCGAGGTCGTGAGATATGAACATCACGGCGATTCCGAGGCGGTCGCGGAGGTCGGAAAAGAGGTTTATGATGTTCGCCGAGACCGAGACGTCGAGCGAAGAGACCGCCTCGTCGGCAATCAGTATCTTCGGCTCGCAGAGAAGCGCGCGCACAATCGCGAGGCGCTGGAGCTGTCCGCCCGAAAGCTCCTTCGGACGCCGCTTTAAAACGCTCTCCGAAAGTCCCGTAAGGCTTAAAAGCTCGGTCATTCTCTTTTTGCAGACGTCCTTGCCGATGCCGAGACTCCGCCCGGCCTCGAAGAGCCCGCTCCCGACGGTATACGACGGGTTAAAGGTGTCGCCCGGGTTCTGGAAGACCGTCTGCATCGCGGGGCGAAGCTCTTTGAAGGTGCTCCTCCCGAGGCGCTTCCCGCAGACATAAATCTCCCCCTCGTCAGGCTTTAAAAGACCCATGCAGAGCCGAGAAAGCGTCGACTTCCCGCAGCCGGATTCGCCGGCAATCCCGAGGATTTCCCCGGCATATACCTCGAGGCTGAGGTTTTTCACCGCGCCGAACATGACGCCGTCCTTGGTGAACGTCTTCGAGACGTTTTTTACCTCGAGGACCTTATCCGCCATTCGGCTCACCTCCCGCAAGGACGCACGAAGCGCAGTGTGTTCCGCCGAGCGAAATCTCGGGGATTTCTCCGCGGCAGTCTTCGCGGCGGTCGGGACATCTTTCCGAAAACGCACAGCCGGTTATCCTCTCGTACACGTCGGGGAGCGACCCCGCAAGCGGCTCTAAGCGGCGCTTTCTGCCGTCGGGTATGCTCTTCAAAAGTCCCTGTGTATAGCGGTGGCGGGGGTCTTCGGTGACCTCGGCGACCTTCCCCCGCTCGGCGACCTCTCCGGCATACATCACACAAACGCGGTCGCAGAAGCGCTTTATGACCGAAAAGTTGTGGGTGACGAGCATCACCGCCATCTTCTTTTCCGCCGATATATTTTTAAGCAGTTCAAGTATCTGTGCCTGAGTGACGGCGTCGAGGGCGGTCGTCGGCTCGTCGGCAATCAAAAGGCGCGGGTCCGAGCTTATCGCCATCGCGATGCAGATTCGCTGGAGCTGTCCGCCCGAAAGCTCGCCGGGAAGGCACTTTAAGCGCATTTCGGGTTCACTGAGTCCGACGTCGCCCAAAAGCTTTGCGGCAATCCTTCCCGCCTCATGCCGCCCGACCGCGCGGTGCGCAAGTATCATGTCCTCCATCTGCCGCCCGACGGTTATTATCGGACTGAGCGCGAGCGACGAATCCTGTAGGACCATCGAAATATCGCTCCCGCGGATTTTTCTGAGCTCCGGCTCGCGGAGTCTCAGGAGGTCGACGGTTTCGCCGTTCTTCTTTTTATAGACGATGCTCCCCGAAATCTCGGTGCGCTCGCGGCGGTGGAGTCCGAGAATCGCCTTTGCGGTCAATGTCTTCCCGCAGCCGGACTCGCCGACGATGCCTAACTTTTCGCCCTCCGCGATGTCGAGCGAAACGCCGCGGACGCCGTATGCGCGCCCGTAAGGAGTGAGGAGGCTTATCCTCAAATCTTTGATTTCAAGGAGCTTATCCATGTCTTAAAACGCTCCTTTTCAGCTTTCTTCTCGTCGGGTCGAGATATCTTTGAACTCCGTCGGAGAGAATGTTGATTGCGATTACGGTTATCGCTATCGCGAACCCCGGGGCGAGCGCCGAAACGGGGCGGGTGAATATCAAACTGCGGGATTCCTCGAGCATCGCGCCCCAATCGCAGTCGGGAAGCTGTACCCCGAGGCCGATAAAGCTCATCGACGCGAGGTCGATTATCGCATAGCCGATGTCGAGGGTCAGCTGGCTCGAAAGAGTGGGTATGCAGTTCGGAAGAATCTGTAAAAAAAGTATCCTCGGGACGGGGCACCCCTGTGACCGAAGCGCCTCGACATATCCCCGGTTCTTTTCGCCGAGGCAGAGCGACCGCGTCAGCCGCGCCGTCATCGGGATATAGACGATTCCGATTGCGAGGACCGAGTTGCGAAGTCCCCGCCCGAGCACCCCGACGAACACAAACGCCAGCAGGAGCGTCGGAAAGCTTACGATGACGTCGGTGACGCGCATAAGTATTCTGTCGGCGATTCCGCCGAAATATCCCGCGATAAGTCCCGACGGGATTCCGACCGCCATCGAGAAGAGAACGATTCCGAACGCGCCGAGAATAGTCGTCCGCCCGCCGAAGAGCATGCGCGAAAAGATGTCGCGCCCGTTCTGGTCCGTCCCGAGAAGATGGCTCGGCGACGGCGGGAGGAGGGTTGAGCCGAGGTCGGTTTCGAGCGGGTCATAGGGTGCAATCAGCGGCGCAAAAACCGCCGTCAGCGCCACAATCAGGAGTATCACACAGGAGACCGTCACCGCCGGGGTGAAGAACCCCGAAAGCTTTTTTCGGTCAGTCAAGCGAACCGCCCTCCTTTCCGACTCTCGGGTCGACCGCCGCAATCACTATGTCGACAGCGGTCGTCAGAAGCAGGAAGAAGAACACGGTGAGCATTGTAATCGCCTGTGTCACCGGGTAGTTCGAGCCTTGTATCGAAGAAATCAGAAGCGAGCCGACGCCTTGGAGTGAGAACACCTCTTCGACGGTCACGGCGCCGACCAGCAGCGAGCCGATTTGGATTGACATGACCGAGGCATAGGGGATTATGCAGCTTTTAAGCGCCTTTCCGAAGACGACCTTTCTCTCGGGGATTCCCCCCGCCCGCGCGAATAGGACATAGTCGGAGTCGAGCTCGGTTATCATCTTTGAGCGGATTACCCGCGCACCGAGCGCTATCATTCCGAGGGCGATGCATACCGCGGGTATAAAAAGCCGCTCAAATGCCCCCGAAATGCCGGAAAACGAGCCGGTAAAGCGGATTGACGGCGCGGTCTTCGAGAGCACGGCAATAGCTATCATCGAGACAAAGAACCCCGGACAGCTTACCGCCGCAAGGCAGAACGCCGAAAGTCCGGTGTCCGCCGCCGACCCCTGTTTAAGTGCGCAGAGGACGCCGACGGGGATTGACACCGCAAGGGTGATGAGCGACGCCATCGCGATAAGCGGGAGCGTCACCCCGAGCCTCGGAGCGATGAGCGTCCAGACAGGCTGTTGATACCGAAAATCGATGCCGAGGTCGCCGCGGAGCATGCCGAGTATCCAGTCGGCATACTGCTGCCAAAGCGGGCGGTCGATGCCGAACTTCTCGCGGAGTGCGGCAACCGTCTCGGCGCTCGCCCTCTTTCCCCCGAGGATTACGGCGACGGGGTCGACGTTTGAAAGGTGCTCGAGCCAGAATATCAGGAGCGACACCAGAAAAAGAGTCAGCACAAAGCCGAAGAGCTTTTTAGCGATATATGCCGCCGTTCCCTTTCTTTTCATTCCGCTCCGCTCCTTTCGTGCCGCTTTTCGTCACACTAACAGGCTATATTATACAACTCATCTCCGAAAAACGCAAGTCCCGCCGAGTAGAAATGCGCGCCCGCTTTTCGCCGCGTTTTGGGCAAAAAGTAAATAGAGGGGGAGGGGGAGAGGCTAAAAAGGCGTGGAGGGGCGGTTGCACAGCGAAAAAAGGTGCTGCGCGTGGCGGGAGCGGAAAGAACGGTTAAAAGGAATTCGCGGGGTGGATGATTGTGAAGGGCGTCCGCAACGCTGTTTAAAAGGAATTCGCAGGAGCTCATACTGTTGGAGAGACTCCTACGCTGATTAAAAGGTATTCGCTTCGCTCATGCTATCTTTAGCCACCCTACCCCGTCCCTCCCCTCGAGGGGAGGGGTGCTGCACTACTACTTTGCAGTGCCGCCTGACGGCGGGGAAAATTTGTGTTGAGTCATGCTTTGCTATTGAGCGTCAGTCTTAAAGTGAGCGGTAAAGTTTGGCACCTTTGCCTGCTTTCCCGTTTTTTCCTTCCACACCCCCTGCCCCCTCTCCCTCGGGGAGAGAGAGGGGGTTCCACCCCACACCCGGCCGTTCACGTTCGTGAACAGCGCGACCACTCCCCTCGAGGGGAGTGGTACTTGGCAAGGAGGACACTTGCGCAGGTATATTAAAAGCATGAACGGCGACCTACCTTGCTATAAGGAGTCCGCCGTTGGCGGACGGCTAATCGCGTCACCTTGGCGGTGACGCGATTACGCTATATCCCCCTCCCCCTGCCCCTGCCCCCTCCCCGACGGGGAGGGGGGTATGCACAAGCTAAGGATTTGAGTGCGCCTATCGGCGGAGAAAATTTGTGCGACAACTTGACACGCTCAAAGCGGCTCCCCTGCCTCTGACATCTGACCTCTAACTTCTGTCTTCTAATAGGGCGCAGTCCGCGGCAGCCGAAGGCTGCCGAAACGAAAGAAGCAGAAAAACCCATCGGGTTTTCCTGCTTCATTTCGTTAGCGCGCAAAGCGCGCCGGACAGCGCCGCGCCTTATAGGGTCTCCCCTCAAATCACAAAATTACCGTCGCGGAAAATCTCGACGTCCCTGCCGTCAAAGGTGTGGCCGGTTATCGAGAGGTCGGGCGCGCCAATCATGAAGTCGACGTGAATCATCGAGTCGTTTACGCCGCGGTCCGAAAGCTCGTCGGCGGTCATGTTCTCGTATCCGTCGACACACTCGCGGTAGCCGCGGCCGAGCGCGATGTGACAGCTCGCGTTCTCGTCGAAGAGCGTCTCGTAATAGAGGATATTCTGGTTGGATATCGGGCTGTCCTGCGGCACGAGCGCAAGCTCGCCAATCATCGCGGCGCCCTCGTCCGAGGAAATCATCTCCTCGAGGACCTTCTGACCCTTCTCCGCCTTCACCGAGACGACCTTTCCGCCCTTAAACTCGAACGAGAAGTTCTCGATAAGCTGTCCGCGGTAGGAAAGCGGCTTTGTCGAGACGACCTTTCCCTCCGCCATTCCCTTTTTCGGAGTCGTGAAGACCTCGATTGTCGGCATATTCGGGTTGAAGAAATGTCCCCTCAAATCGGTTTCACCGCCGCCGCACCACTTCGACTCGGGCATAAGCCAGCACTTGAAGTCGGTGCCGTTCGACGACTTATAATGAAGATATTCAAACCTGTCCTTATTGAGCTCGGCACACCTCGCCTTAAAGTCGGCGTTCACCTTTTCCCATGTCTCGACGGGGTCAGCGTCCTCGGTGACGTAAACCGTCTCCAAAATCGCACGCCAAAGCTTCTCGACCGCCTGACTCTTTCTCAGCTCGGGGAAGACCTTTTTCGCCCAAGCCTCGCCGGGAACGGCGGCTATCGTCCACTGGTGGCGCGACTCCATCGCGTCGGAATATTTCTTTGTGACCTTATAGGTGTTGACCTGAACCTTCTGCATCTTTGCGGGATTGACACCCTTAAGGCCGTCGGGGTCCTCGGAGACGATATGTATTCTGCAGGGAAGCTCCTCAGACATCCACTTAACGCGCTCCTCCTGCCACTTAAGAACGGTTGAAAGCGTCCTCACGCTCTCGTTGCGGAATTTAAGACGCGAGATTTTATCGTCGCTCCACTGAACATTGACGTATTTTGCACCCGCGCGGTAACACTCATCAACAACGAGCGCACAGAAATCGGCCTGGCTGACCGCGCAGCTCACCACGACCGACTGTCCTTTCTGTACGTTTGCGCCGACCCTTACGATAAGCCGGGCATATTTTTTTATCAGACTCTTCTTCATGCTTTACCTCCGTTGTGTTATTTGACGCTCTTTCGCTTTTCAGCGATAAAGCGTCTGCTTTTACAACTTGATTATTATATCACAAGGTTTTCCATTTTTCAATACCCTGCGGCCATTTTTTAGAAGATAGAGCGTTAGAGATTAGAGGATAGATATTTGACGGCAGAATAAAAAACGCGCCTGCCGGGCGGTGCGGGGATTATTGACATTTTTCGAGCTATATGCTATAATCAAGCTTACAGAGAGTCGAGGCGGCGAAACCCCGAAAGGGGGTATGCGTGATGAATGAGACTTTATACATCGTTGTGATTATAATGCTCCTTGCTTTAGCAATCATCCGTGAAATAAAAAAGTAACCGCCAGAGCTGACAAATTTTGGCGGTTGCTTTTTGCAATTAGTTAAGTTTGGTTGAGCCGTTCGGCTCTCTGCGCTTTTATTATAACACGCAGCATTGACTTTGTCAAGTACCAAAAAATAACCGCCCAGCTCGACCAAAAGCAGCGGTTATTTTTACCCAAAGCATTTTAGGTGAGCCGTACGGCTCTCTGCATTCTTATTATAACACGCTATATTGACTTTGTCAAGTCCAAAATAAAAGTAACCGCCAGAGCTGACAAATTTTGGCGGTTGCTTTTTGCAATTAGTTAAGTTTGGCTGAGCCGTTCGGCTCTCTGTGTCTTTATTATATCACGTCCGTCCCCGTCTGTCAATCGGCAGGCGGATTTAGATGATAGAGTGTTAGAAGTTAGATGTTAGAAACCGGAAAGAAAACATTCCGAAAATGTCGAAAATGTCGAAAGACAGCTCTCCAATTTTGTCCTCCGCAGGAAGACATCTCCCCACATCTATCCTCTAATCATCTATCCTCTGACTTGACAGCGGACATAAAATATAGTATCATATGAGACAGTTGTTCACGGATTGTTTGCAATAATGTTATAATTTCAAAATATCGGGGGATTATTATGGAAGACGTCAGCCGGCTAAGCGAGGCGCTCGGGTGCTCCGAGCTGTTTCGCGGAATATCGCCGTCGGCATTGAAAAGCAGTTTCATCCTTTCATTCAGGCGGGGCGAGGCTGTCAGCGAGACACAAAACGGCACCGACTGCGTCGGAGTCGTCATTTCGGGCAGCCTCACCGTATCCGCCGGAGCCGGCAGCTCGGTTTCGGTGATGAAAAAGGGCGGGGAATTCGGCATCTGCAACATATTCGTCAGAGAAAAAATGCCGACCGACCTAAGGGCAAGAGTCCGCGCCGAGGTGCTCTTCATGCCGAAGGAGGATTTTGCGCGGCTTCTCGCCGCAGACGCCGGACTGATGTATAGATATGTCAGGCTGTGCAACGAAAAAATGCTCTATCTCGCCGAAAGGCTGAGCCTTCTCTCGGCGACCGACTGCACCGAGCGCCTTTGGCTCTATCTGAAGATGACCGCCGAGGACGGAAGCGTGAACCTTGCGGCGTCTAAAGACGAAATCGCGCGGCGAATCGGAATCTCGCGCTCGTCGCTCTTTCGGGCGATAAAGTCGCTGACCGACTCGGGGCGAATCGCCGTCTCACCGGGCGGAAAAGTGGCGCTTTTGCGCGGCTGACATAAATCCAAAGAAAGAAGAGAGATTATGAACCTCAAAAGATTTTTGGCGCTTATTCTTGCGCTCGCGCTCACCCTGACCCTCCTTGCGTCCTGCGGCGACGCCGGCGCGGCTCCCGAATCCGACCCCGAAGCCGGAGTAACCGACCTTACCGACTCAGTCCCCGTGCCCGACGGCGATGCCGCTGCCGAAGACGTCACCGTCCGGATTGCGTCGCTAAAAGGTCCGACCACAATGGGCATGGTCAAGCTTATGAAGGACTCGGAGGACGGCCTTACGTCGCAGAAATACGAGGTCTCGATGTACGGCGCGGCCGACGAAATCGTCGGACTCTTGGTGAACGGCGACGTCGACGTCGCGAATATCCCATGCAATCTCGCGTCGGTCCTCTATAAGAAGACCGAAAAGGGAATCAAGGTCATCGACATAAACACCCTCGGCGTCCTCTATATCCTCGCCGCGGTCGACCCGAACTCCGCCGTCAACACCGAAGACCCGCTCGAAAGCATCGCCGACCTTAAGGGCAGGACGATTTATTCGACCGGCAAGGGCACGACCCCGGAATACGTCCTCAACTATATCCTCACCAAAAACGGCATCGACCCGACCGCCGACGTCAACATCGAATATCTCTCCGAGGCGACCGAGGTCGCGGCAAAGATGGCGGAGTCGACCGACGCAATCGCCGTCCTCCCGCAGCCATATGTCACCGTCGCGATGAATCAGAACGAGAACCTGCGACTCGTCTTCGACCTGACCGAAGAGTGGAAGAAAATCGACGGGACACAGCTCGTCACCGGCGTGACGGTCGTCCGCACCGCGTTTTTGGAGGAGCACCCCGAGGCGGTCGACGCGCTCATGAGCGACTACGCCGCGTCAGTAGAATACGTCAATAATAACGTCGACGAAGCCGCCGCCCTCGTCGGTTCATACGACATCGTCGCCGAGCCGGTCGCCAAAAAGGCACTGCCGCTTTGCAACATCGTCTGTCAGACCGGCGACGAGATGAGGCAAAACGTATCGGCCTATCTCGGAGTCCTCTTCGAGAGCGACCCGCAGTCCGTCGGAGGAGAACTTCCCGATGAAAGCTTCTACTTCATCAAGGGTTAATAAAATATTGATAAAAACTCTTGCAATAGCCTTCTGGATTTTGGTCTGGGAGGCTCTTGCCCGTTATGTCTCGAACGAAATAATCATCTGTTCCCCCGCCCGGGCGCTCGCGCGCCTCTTCGAGCTTTTGGGGACGTCCGGATTCTATAAAACCGTCGCGTTTTCGGCGCTGAGAATTCTCTGCGGATTCTTCTCGGCGCTGATTGCCGGGTGCCTTCTTGCGGCGCTTTCGAGCCGCTTCGGGGCGGTCCGCGCGCTCTTGGAACCGATAACCTCTGTAATCAAAGCGACGCCGGTCGCGTCGTTCATAATCCTCGCAATCATCTGGTTCGGGAGCCGGAATTTATCGCTTTTCATCTCGTTTCTGATGGTCCTTCCGGTCGTCTATTTAAACGTATTAAAGGGGATTGACAGCACCGACCCCGAGCTTCTGGAGATGTCGAAGGTCCTCGGATTTTCCGCCCCGAAAAAGCTTATATATGTTTACTTTTTACAGGTCTGGCCCTACCTGACGTCCGGCTGTTCAATCGCGCTCGGACTCTGCTGGAAGAGCGGAGTTGCCGCCGAGGTCATCGGGATTCCGTCCGGCTCGCTCGGCGAAATGCTTTATAAGGCTAAGCTTTATTTCGAGACCGGCGACCTCCTCGCATGGACTGCCGTCATCATCGTCATCAGCGCGGTTTTCGAGCGGATTTTCATGCTCCTGCTCCGGCTGATTAAGCGCGGAATCGAGGTGTCGAAGAATTGATTGAGCTTAAAAACATTGATTTATCCTACGGTGAGCAGAAGGTGCTCTCCGGCTTCTCATTCACCCTCGCCGACGGCGAAAAAGCCGCCCTGATGGGCCGCTCGGGCGTCGGGAAGACAAGCGTCATGAAGCTCATTCTGGGACTGATTCGCCCCGATTCCGGGAGCGTCACCGTTCCGAAATCCGTCCGCTTCGGCGCGGTATTTCAGGAGGACAGGCTTATTGAGGAGCTCAGCGCCGTCGCAAACTGCCGCCTTGTCCTTCCGAAAAAAGAGCATAAAGAAAAAGTCCGAGAGCTTTTACTGCGTCTCGGACTTGATGAGAATATATCAATAAAACCGGTATGCGAGCTCTCGGGCGGCGAGCGCAGGAGGGTTGCAATCGCCCGCGCGCTTTTGGCGCCGCACGGCGTCCTCCTGCTCGACGAACCCTTTAAGGGCATCGACGCCGAAACGCTCCCGGCGGTCATCGCGGCGGTCGCGGAGGATTCCTCGCCGCTCCTTCTGATTACGCACTCGCCCGACGAGGCGGCCGCGCTCGGCTGCCGGATTGTGACCCTCGCTCACTCCGCCGACTGCACCGACGGACAGTAGCCGTCGCGATAGCTCCAGAGCTTCGTCAGGAGGCCCTTTTGGTGCGAATAGCTGACCCTCAGCCGGTCGACCTCTCCGCTCATCCCGAGGTCGGTCGCCATGAACTTTTGGGTCAAATCGACGTCGATAAAGCCGTATGCGGTGATGTGCTCGGCGTTCATTCCCGCCTTTGAGACCGCGATTTTGTGCTTAAGACCCTCCTCCGGACTCATAATCCACTCTTGGTCGAAGTTGATTTCGCGCCGCCTTGTGATTCTCCGCGACTCGATGCCTCTGTCGCGCAGAAAATAGGCGTTCTCGGCGCCGTCGATGTCCCGCTCGCTTATTTGGGATATGACCCTTGAATAGTCGGTCTCGTAGCCGTGCGCCAGGATTCCCCCGCTCCCGATTGTCGCGGCAATCTCCTCCCCCGCCGGCGTTATCATGACCTTGTTCCTGCCCGAAATATACGGGTAGTTTTTATTTGCGCGGACACCGTAACAGACGACCGCGTCCCAGACCGTCGTCCCGCCGTAATAGTTTACATAGTCAACCGTCGGCGTGCCCGTCTCGCGGTCAATCCCCGGAAAGCTGAGCTTTCCGAAGATGATGCTGTCGAGGTTGATGTCGGTCAGGAGTCCGTCTTCATACTGATTCCGCGCAAGCGCCGCGGTGTAGCCGAAGCTTCGGACGGTCACGGCGGTATAGCCGCTCTTCTGCTCGATGTCGATTTTTTCGGCAAATCCGTCGTGAAGCGGCTTTCCGGCGAGCGAGAAGCTCAGTCCGAATATCTCGCCGATTCTCGTCGACGACGGACAAATCCATCTCCCGCGGAGGACGGTATAGGGCGTGTATCTCTCCTTTTCAAAGCTGAACCAGTCGCAGTACGAGAGCTGCTGGCTCGTCCCCGAAAGGCTTAATACCGCGCTCGAATCGGTCATCATGCCTGCACCGCCTCCATATATGTCGCCGTAAATTTTGCCCCGAACGGCGTCGCCTCGATTTCGACGGATATCCCCGTGAACATCATAAGCGTTATACCGCCTATCGAGAGCATCATTATCCTCTGCCCGACATAGGAGTTGAGCTGCTGGCTGACCGCGGATATGTCCGAATAGGGGACCTCGCCCCAGACGACGAGCTTTCCCGGCGCCCTCCCCGAAATTCCGGCGATAACGCTGCCGTTGAGCATCGGCATCTGTTCAATCATCAGTCCGCGGGTATAGGTGAAGTGATTCATATAGGGGATTGCGGTCGACATTATCCTGAACCCGACGCCGGCCGGAAGAGATATCGCGTCGGTCTCCTCAGAGGTCACGAATTCCGCCGACGCACAGTAGCGCTCCTGTTCCCGGGAATAGACGCAGGGCTTACGCCTTATCTCCTTGAGGAACCCGAGAGCGGCGTCGACCGCCGGGATTGCGACGGTGTCGAAAAGCTCGGAAAGCTCCTCGGCGGACTGCCGCCGCGTCCCCAAAATCTTTACCGAATAAACCGTCTCGGCGGGGCGCTTGATTGTCTGTGTCCCCGAGACGGCTTCCTTGAGGACATAGCTTTCGATTCCGACAAAACAGAGCGTCTCGTTGCGGTGCTCCTCGGTGCTGATTCTGTCGAAGAGTCCGAGGACGCGGTCGAAGCGCTCGGAAAGCGCATTTTTAATCAGTTCGGTCTGGTCCGACATATCTATCCCTCCGTACCTTCAAAAATAAATCCGTCGTCGCGGATAAGTCCCTCGGGGAGCGACGCATACGCGTTTCTTAAAAGCCTCTCGGCGTTGATGACGGTCCTGTCCTCCGAAATTCGGGTGAAGATTCCGCCGGTCTGTGTCGAAAATCTCTTCGACGTCGCCGCACAGAGCACTGTGTAATCAAAAAACGCCTTGCATGCCGCCGCGTATTCACAGAGACCGACCTCGTCGCCCTCGGGCTCGCGCCTTAAAAGCCTCTTGAAATACGCGATTGCCGCGCCGACGGTCTGTGCATAGTTCTCCGCCTCGCTTTTGGTCAGCTTTGTGAGCTTTTCAAACTCGGCGGTGACGGCTTCGGTGCTTATTGCTGACATAAATTCACGTCCTTTCTTAATACGCGGCAAGGCGGGTTTTGCGCCCGCCCTGCCTTTTTTGTGTCATCAGGCCTGCTTGACCTTGAGAACGCTCACGGCGGCAGGATAAATCTTTGCGAAACCGACGTTGATGCTGAACGTGATTCCGTCAATCTGTGTCGAAATAAGCCTGTCGCTGTCGACGACGATGTCGCTTCCGAGGACGGCTTCGAGCGCCGAGCCGCCGTCGACGCCGATGGCATAGGTCTTGTCGAGACCGGGGCACTTGACGAGCTTTACGCCGTAAGGAGTCGTGACGACGCCGTTTCCGAGGTCGCCGCTGCAATCCTTCATCTCGTCGAGCGCGAGGATATCCGCCATCATCGCCGGAGACACGAGCATCGCGGTCATGTTGCCGCTCTCCATCGACGCCCAGAACGACGCGAGGTCGGAATAGGCGAGGGCCGAAGAAGCGGTCTCGACCGAGCCTGCGCCGTCATAGAGGACGGCAGCGGCGGCGTTGTTGATGTTGACCGAGACCTGTGCCGCGGTCGCCTTGAGGATTACGCCGAAGAGGTCGAGGCGCTGTTTTCTGATGACCTCATAAACCGCCTGAATCTGTCTGCCGTATTTGAGAATCGATACGGTCGACTCAGCGTTGGTGACCTTTGTGCTCGGGAATTCAGCGCCGGCCTCGACCGTCTTGACCTCGCCGGAGGAGTCGCTCTTGGTGATGCTGACGCCCCTGTAGTCGACGCCGTCGACATAGGTCGTCGCGGCGACGATGTGAGGCAGAACCGAAGCGCTGTCCATTCCCGCCTTAAGGCATCTGCGGACATATTCGGGGAAGAGAATTGCCGACTGAGTCGTCTTGAAGAATTTCTCGACCCTGTCCGAATTTGCGCCGCTGACCTTGATGTCGAAGCGCTTAAGCTGACGCTCGAAGGCGTCGAGTCCCTCGAGCTCGGTGCCGACGTATTCGGCGTCCGAGTCGAGCTCGGAAAGAGCCTCGGTGAAGGTCTTTCCGCAAATGTTGTAAAGTCCCTTTTCAAGTGTGATGTTATTGTACATAAATTTAACTTCCTTTCTTTATTTACACCCGAAAGCTCGAGTGGTCGTTTTCCGCGGGTTTTGCGAGCGCCTTTTCGATTTCGCCCTGTTCCCGCCGTGATGATACCTTTTCGGACAGCGCCCGCTTTATCTCCAAAAGCTCCTCCGGCTCCATCCGCTCTATTGCCGCCTTGGTGAGCGCGGCGGGAATTCCGTCCCCGCTCAGATATGACAGCCCGATTATCTCACGCCTCAGCTCCTCACAGAGCATCTCGGCGATTCCGACGTTTTCAAGCGTCTTTTCGGTTCCGCCCTCGGTATACCTCTTCGTGACGCCCGCGCCCTTCTGCGCCGGCACCGCGACAAAGCTCCATTCATAGGCGTCGGTCGGCGCCGAGAGAATGTGATAGCAAAGCTTCCCGCCATAACTCTTCCCCTTTTTGTGAAGACACATTCCGGAATTTCGCTCCGCGCCGCACACCGAACAAATCTGTTTCGACACCGAACAGCCGACAGACACCTCTTTCTTTATTCCGCCGTCAATCTCCTTGATTAAATCGGCGTTCGACGGCGTCTTTACCATATATGCCTCCGCCTTGAGACAGGTATATTCCTCGCCGTCGGCGGTCTTTCGGGTCGGGTCGGTCTCGATTTCGGTGTCGAAAATCCTCGCGGTCTGATTCTCGCCCTTGGGGTCGTGATTAAAGATTCCCGTCTTGCCGATAAAGAGTCCGGCAAGCTCCTTTAACGCCTCGACCGAGAATTTTTCACAGTCGCGGTCGATTTCGTTGTCACAGAGTATCACCGAAAAACAGTAGACGTCGTCCTCGGTCAGCTCCTTTCGCGTGAACCTGTTGATTTTTTCCATTCTGTTCTCAGACAAGTCCCTTTTCCTCCTTTTCGTTTGATATCTCGATTGCCCTCGCCTGTGCGTTCCTGAGCCTTGAAAGCGCAAGCTCGGATTCGTCCTGAAGATTGATGTTCTCCCACTCGATTGTGACGCCGTCGGCGCTCCCCGCAAGCCTTAAATATGCCTCACAGATTCTTGTGAGCGCGGGTTCAATCAGCCTGCGGTAATATTCGAGCTCGCTCGTCAGGATGTCGCACTGCTGCGCCGACATTCTCTCCGAAGTGCTCCATGAGAGTCCGAGCAAAAACGGCGGTATGCCGAGCTTCGCGATAAGCTGCTCCAAAAGCTGGCGCACAGGTATCTCGGTGTCAATCATCTGGTTGTCCGCGCCGATGACCTTAATCCCGACGTCCCCGACGGCGACAAAGTCCCTGACCTCGCCGCTCTTAAGCGCGCTCATTCCGCTCGACCATTCCTTTGCAATCTGCTTTGCGCGCTCGCGTGCAAAAGCCTTGTCGCCGCTGTCCGCCGACGGCTTATATGTCACCGCGTAGCGGACGTTGCCGACCCTGTCGAAGTTCTGTCCGATACATTCATATATCCTCAGAAGGATTGCCGATAAGCTCGGAAGACCTTTAAGGACAGATACCCCGCAGGGCGATTCGGCCGTCGGAGACAGCGCCGTAAAGATGAGGTTTTCGCGATGGCGGAGCTCGACCGGCTTTGTCCCGCTGTGGACAAAATACCGCCTCGAAAGCTCGCGTCCGCCCTCTCTGACCTCGATTTTCCTCATCGGCGCGACATATATTCCCGAGACGCCCCCGCCCCGGTCATAGACGATTTCGGCGAGTGCCGAGCCGTATGTCAGAAGCGAGTCGAGGTAGCAGTCCAAAAACGTGTGAAGACTCACCCCCGACGCCCCGACCCTGATGTTCCCGACGAAGCCGTCGAGGCCGTTCTGGAAACGCTCGTCCTCGGCGACCGCCCTGAATCCGCCGACAAGCCGGATTATCTTCCCGATACAGGCGTCGATTATCGGGACCTGTTCCCTGAGCCTTGAATAAAGCTCCTTTTCACATGCGCCCGGGATTCCCTCGACGCGGTAGAAGCCGCCTTCGGACCGCCCCGCCGACTCGGCGCCGATGTCGGGCGCGGCCGCCTTTTTTCTGAATAATGACAAATTATCACTCCCGTTTATAAAATTATCTATTTAAACCCCTCCCCGCCTCCCTTTTTGCCGCTATCTCGGCACCGACTCGAAATACCAGTCCTCGGCGCTTTGCTTTAAATACCTGTTGACAAAGTAGCGGAGGTCGTCCATCGCGTGGTCGTTTTCCTTGACGACGCTGTCCCGGCCGCCCTTTTCGTCCCAACGGTAAAGTCCGAATTCGCGTATGCAGTCGGTACACCGCGCGGCAATTTTGATTCTGTCCGACTTAAGGGCGTCGGCGACCCTCCCTATTCCGCCGATAACGTCGTTGTCGGCGGGTATGACCGGGTATTTCCCGTGGCGGCGGATACACTCGATAAAGCTTGCCGCCGACGGGTCGACGATTACGGCCTCGATGCTCCGACCGCCGCACAGCCTTTCAAGCGCTTCATAGTGCTCCTCGTCGGTTCTCATTCCGCCGTCACGCTTCGAGCTGTAGTAATACTCGTCAATTCGGTACCAGACTCCGCCGCTCTCGCCCCAGAGTCCGAACGACGACGGATTTACTGTCCCGTAGTCGCAGCTTACGACGAATCTCCCGCAATCCGGCGCGCGCGGCACAACGTGTTTGTTTTCGTCGAACATCGGATAAACCGCGCCGCTCAGCGCCGTCCATTCGCCGAGGACAAACCGACGGTAAAACGCGCCGCTGTAAAGCTTTTCATATCTCCGCCTGACCTCATCCGTCAGCGACGGGTTGTCCTCCATCGTAAAGTGAAGATAGAGCGCGTTCTTTTCGTCCGCCTTTTTAATCCATTCGCGCAGGAACCAGTGCGACGGGTTGTCGGGATTGCAGTTGAACCACATCTTCGACCCCGCAAGCGAGCATCTCGCCAAAGCCTGTTCCACAAAGGACCTCGGCATCAGCGCGACCTCGTCCAAGAGTACCCCGCCGAGGGTCATGCCCTGAATAAGCGCCGCCGAGCCCTCGTCCTTGCCGCCGAAGAGAAAGAAGCGGTTTGTGCGTCCGCGATAGGTGACGGTGAACGAATTCGCCGACGCCTTTTGGGTGATTCCGAATCCGCCCCGGCGGCAGAACCCGACGAGACCGTCGGCAAGATTCCGCTTTATCGAGGTAATCGTCTTCCCGCATATCGCGAAATCGGCGCCGTCGAAGCAGGCCGTCGCCCAGAGGAGAAAGGAGAGTCCCATCGAAAAGGTCTTCCCGCTCCTGACCGAGCCGTCACAGATGATTGCGCAGCGGTTTTTCGTCGCGTCCTTCGCCCACCAAGTGAGCACCTCTTTTTGCTTCGCCGAAAATTCCTCAATCCGCCACATCAGCCGTCAGTCTCCTTTGCCGACCTCGTCAGCGCGGAGAAGAAGCTGTCCGCCGACGACGTTTCGTCCGACCTCGTTTCAATCTCGGCGAGCTGTTCGAGCGCCTCGAGCCTGTCGAAGAACTTTATTTCGACGCCGCCGCCCTTCGGCCGCTTTATCTCGGAGACGTTATATAGGTCAAGCCGGTCCGCCGGCGGGGGTTCGTCGCACAAAAGCGCCGCCGCGTCGTTGATTCTGCCGAAGGCGAGCCGCCTCAGACCCGCGACCGCCTCGACCTTAAGGACGCCGCTCTTTTTGAGCCGCTTTATCTCGCGCCTGACCGCGCCGCTCGTCATAAGCCTCATGCCCTCGGCGAGCGCCTCGTCGGGACGCGCGCCAAGCTTCAGCGCCGCCTCCTCGGGGTTCCCGAGCGTCAGGAGATAATAGGCGAACTCGCGCTCCCTGTTTCCATTTTCTGTGATATGAATCATCCTTTCCGAAAGGAAGTGTCCTTTCACTTACATGCAGAAAAACAAAAAAGTTGTACGTTTCTGTACAACTTTTGAAAAATTTCTCGTATTTTCACCGCCGGAGTCCAAAAGTACGGACTTGAAAGGGGAGTGGGGGAGGTAGAGGAAGCTTGCGAGTGTTATAGGAAACAAAGGCGGCCCTACCTTGTTAAAAGGTATTCGCTTCGCTCATACTATTTATAAACTCCCTCCCCCTTCCCCCTCCCACATGGGAGGGGGTTATGCGTTGACAAGGTTTGGAGAACCGCCTGACAGTGGGAAAATTGTGCAATGGCGTACGTTGCCAATAAGGAGTCCGCCTTGCGGCGGACGGCTTATCACGTCACACTTGCGGTGACGTGATTACGCCTGTTCCCCCTCCCCTGCCCCTCCCCGACGGGGAGGGGTGTGCAAAGGACACTTGCGCAAGAATATTAAAAGCATGAGCGGCACCCTACCTTGCTATAAAGAATTCGCTTCGCTCATACTATTTATAGACTCCCTCCCCCTGTCCCCTCCCACATGGGAGGGGGGGTCTGCGCGTCAAAACTTTGTTTGCCGCCTGATGGCGGAGGAAAATCTGTGCAGTGGCGTACGTTGTCAATAAGGAGTCCGCCTGCGGCGGGCGCTCATCGCGTCACTCGACCGTGACGCGTTTCGCCGATTCCCCCACCCCGGCTCTCCCCTCGAAGGGAGGGGGTGTGATGGAAACTTGCGAGCATTATAAAAAATATGCAGAGACGTCCGGCCTTTTATAAGGTATTCGCTTCGCTCATGCTATCTTTAGACTCCTATCCCCCTGCCCCCTTTCCACATGGAAAGGGGTGCTCACAGCTTCGGCTTCAGTTCCCATGAGGGCGCAGTCCGCGACCGCCGTCAGGCGGTCGAAACGAAATGAGCAGGAAAACCCGTGCGGGTTTTTCTGCTTCATTTCGTTAGCGCGCTTCGCGCGCCGGACTGCGCTGCATAAGCTTGTTTTATAGCTGTTCACGCTTCGCAATCATGTACGATTGATTGCTCGCGTTCACAGATAAAACAAGCGTATGCTCCATGGCGTGCAACACCGCACTGCCGGAATAAGGTATCCGCTGGCGCTCATACTATCTAAAGTCACCCCACCCCAACCCCCCTCGAGGGGAGGATATGTGATGGAAACTTGCGAGCGTTTATAAAACATGATTGCGACGCCGCTCCTCTTTAAAGGTATTCGCTTCGCTCATACTATCTATAGTCTCCCTCCCCCTGCCCCCTCCCACATGGGAGGGGGTCTGTGCGTCAAAACTGTGTTTGCCGCCTGACGGCGGGTAGGGAGTCCTCCGTTCCCTACCAAAAAAGCAGGAAAACCCTTTCGGATTCTCCTGCCAAAATCTTTATCGTCGCCAGTGTGCCGGAGGCTCTACTCCTTATACACAATATTCAGCGACTCGCAGCCGGCGAACATCGTGTCATCGCCGCTGACCGAGACGAAGCTGCCCGACGGAATGACCAGCGAGCGGAGCGCCCCGTCCATATAGAACATATAGGCGACCGAGGCGACGTTTGAGACGTCGAGCGCGCCGAGGTCGAGCTCCTCAACGCCGTCGCATTCCGAGAACATATACGACATGTCGGTGACGTTCGCGGTGTTGAAGCTGCCGACGTCAATCGTCGAAAGCTTGCGGCACTTGCGGAACATGTTCGACATGTCCGTGACCTTAGAGGTGTCGAAGCCGCTGACGTCGATGCTGTCGATTCCCGCGCAGTCGTAGAAGAGGCATGACATATCGGTGACGCGCGAGGTGTTGAACGAGCTTACGTCGATGCTCTTCATCGCTTCACAGCCATAGAACACGCCCTGCATATTCGTCACTCGGGAGGTGTCGAACCCCGAGACGTCGACCGCCGAGAGCTTTTCGCACCCGCGGAAGATGTTCGATATGTCCGTCGCGTTCGACGTGTTGAACCCGCTGACGTCGAGCTCGGTGACCTTTGCGCAGTTATAGAAGAGGAGCGACAGCGTTTCGGCCCTCGAGGTGTCAAAGCCGCTCACGTCGAGCGAGCCGACCGACTTGCAGTCATAGAACATCGCCTGCATATCGGTGACGTCAGAGGTGTCAAATCCGGCGACATTTATCTCGGACAGCGCCTCGCACCCGGCGAACATACTGTGCATATCAGTGACCTTGGCGGTGTTGAAGCCGCTTACGTCCGCGGACTTCAGCGCGGTGCAGTCGAGGAACATATACGCCATGTCGGTGACGCTCGATGTGTCAAATCCGGCGGTGTCGAGCTTTTCGACGACATAGCAGTTGTTGAAGAGAGAGCGCATCGTCGTCGCCTTAGAGGTGTTGAACCCCGAGACGTCGATTACCGGCAGTCTTCTGCAATCATAGAAGAGATACGACATATCCGCGACGTTCGAGGTGTCGAATCCGCTGACGTCGAGCGTTTCGAGACGGTAGCACTTGCCGAACATCGCCTCCATATTCGTGACCTTCGAGGTGTTGAATCCGCTGACGTCGAGGCCTCCGACGAGCGCGCACCCTGCGAACATAAAGGACATATCCCTGACGTTCGACGTGTCGAATCCGCTGACATCGAGCTCCTGGAGGCTCGTACAATAGTTAAACATATAAGACATATCCGTGACCGACGAGGTGTTGAGCGCCGCCGTGTTCACAGAGGAAAGCGCGTTGCAGTTGAGGAACATTCCCTTCATGCTCGTGACCTTCGAGGAATCAAGTCCCGAAAAATCGACCTCTTCGAGTCTGTTGAACCCGTAGAAAAGATAGCTAAGGTCGGTCGCTTCGACCTTTCCGTTCGCGGCGACGATAAGCTCGCCCTCGTCCTTCCATGCCAGAACACCCCGCCCGCCGTTTGCCGAAACGTCTCCGGCGTCGGAGGGAGCGCCGTTAAGGCTGTCCCTGAAGGTGACCTTATGCGCGTCGCTGTAGTCCGAAAGCGGCGAGACGCCCTCGGCGCCTCCGGCCTTCATCACGTTTTCTGCGGCAACCGGTGCCGCGGCGGTCGTATTCTCCTGTGTTGCCGAAGAATCCGCACCGGTAGTGGTGGACTCGGGTGCGGCAGCACCGCTGTCGGCAGTGCCATCGGTTCCGTCCTCGGCGGGAGCGCCGCCGTCGACAGGGTCGGTCACTGCGGCGGGGTCGCTCGGAGTGTCCGCTCCGCCCTGATTTTCGACGTTTTTACCGCAGCCCGAGAGCGCCGCGGTAACGGCTATTGCCAAAGCAAGCAGCAAAGCAAGCTTTTTACTCAAATTCTTCATCTCATTTCCTCTTTTCTATGTAGTGATGAGAGACAAACGCTTCCGCCGCCGGTTTCGGTCCCCGGCCGCGTCCGAAACGTCAAATCTTAATTTATTATATCATAGTATTAAAAAAATTGCAATAATTTTTTGAGGTTGTTGACGTATTTTATTGTTAGACTACAATACATCTTGTACACCAAAAATAAAAAAAGAAGAATGTGCCCAAGTGTGGTAAAATAAGTCTGCC
>CANQOC010000003.1 GCA_947625375.1 uncultured Clostridia bacterium
GTTGATGCTTATAATAAGTTCGGTATTGCAAAATTGATGTATCGTGAGCGCTATCCTAAAGGCGACCTGCCTTTCGGATTGGTCGATTTTCTTTAATGTGAGTGCTTTGGACACACCCCAAAGTGTCCTCCTTGCCAAGTACCGCTCCCCTCGAGGGGAGAGGTCGCGCCGTTCACGAACGTGAACGGCCGGGTGTGGGGTGGAACCCCCTCTCTCACTGAGGGAGAGGGGGCAGGGGGTGTGGAAGAAAAAATGAGCATGTCACTGCAAAAATCTCCCCCGCCGATAGGCGGCAATCAAAACTTTGGCAACACGCCCCCTCCCCTTGAGGGGAGGGTCGGGGTGGGGTGACTAAGATAGCATGAGCGAAGCGAATTCCTTATAACAAGGTATGACGCCGCCGCATTTTTACCGTAGCGCTCGTAAGCTGCCTTAGCGTCCCCCCTCCCCGCCGGGGAGGGGGCAGGGGGAGGGGGATATGGCGTAATCACGTCACCGCTAAGGTGACGCGATAAGCCGTCCGCCGCATGGCGGACTCCTTTAAGCGAGGTGCCCCGCCGGCTACCTCGGCGCTGTCCGGCGCGCTCCGCGCGCGAGCGAAAGAACAGAAAACCCGCACGGGTTTTCCTACTTCTTTCGCTTCGGCAGCCTTCGGCTGCCGCGGACGGCGCCCTATCAGATAATAGAAGTCAGAGGGTCAGAAATCAGAAGTCGACCCCCCGTCCCTCAGCTCAGGCTCCGTATCAGTTCGCCAACTTCCCCCGCCGTTAGGCGGATATCAAAACCTTGTCGGCACACCCCCTCCCCTTGAGGGGAGGGTTGGGGAGGGGTGACTAAAAATAGCATGAGCGAAGCGAATTCCTTATAAAAGGTCGGACGTCGTAGCAATTTTACCGTAGCGCTCATAAGCTTCCTTAGCACCCCCTCCCCGTCGGGGAGGGGGCAGGGGGTGGGGGATATGGCGTAATCACGTCACCGCTAAGGTGACGCGATAAGCCGTCCGCCGCAAGGCGGACTCCTTTTTAGGTGCGCCGCCGGACGGCGCCCTGTCCAAGCACAGAGGTCAGAGAGTCAGAAGCCAGACATGTACCCCCTCCCCTCAGCTCAGACTCCTTATCAGCGCACTAAATCCGCCCTTTTTGAACACAGCCTTATAGTAGCCGACCTCGTCATTAATCAGCGCGTCAATCGCCTTCATTCCCAAGAGCTCGACCGGCGCCCTGTCGTCGGTCATGACACGGCCGCCCGCCTCATAGGGCACAAGTCCGGCGAGGACCGTTTCCATAAGCTGCTTAAGCTCGCCGTCCTCCTCTTTTTCAAGGTTCACTGCCATTCTCTCGGTCAGTCCGACGCCGTTCGCCGCGAAAAGCTCGACATTCGACGACCGCCCGACCTCGATTGTATATACCTCGTCGAAGACCGCCGAGACCGTGTCGCTTAAATAGCTGTTGATTCCGCCGTCGCCGCCGGTCTTCATGTTCATGTTCATCACCATAACGCCGCCGTCGTTGAGGTGGTCGCGGACAAGGGTGAAGAACTCGACCGTCGACATCTGAAACGGAATCGTGATGTCCTTATAGGCGTCGACCATGATTATGTCGTACTTCCTGTCGACGGCGTTGAGATACGCCCGGCCGTCGTAAAGCTCGACGTTGACGCTCTCGGGAAGCTCGAAGTATTCACGCGAAAGGTCGATGATTTTTTCGTCGATTTCAACGCCCTCGAAGCTGATGTTGTCGAAATATTCCGAGCACTGCGTCGCATATGTCCCGGTGCCCATTCCGAGAATGAGCGCGTCGAGAGAATCCTTTTCGGAGACCCCCGCCATATAGGGCGCCGCCATCGCATAGTCGTAATACATTCCCGTCAGACCGCCGTTCTTTTCGAGCATCGACTGTACGCCGAAGAGGACGTTTGTCGAAAGGATTACCTCGTCCTCGTCCTCGGTGACCTGTAGATAATTATATACCGACTCGCCCTCGTATTCAATTCCGTCCTGCCAGAAGGCAAAGCTCCCGGTCGCGCCGAAGATTGCGCAGAGAACCGCGAGGACGGCCGCCACGGCAACGTGCAGAATCCGCTTTTTTTCGCTGATGAAATATACGCCGCAGAGGATAAGCAGTATCCCCGCGAAAATCAGGAACGTCGCCGAGGTCCCGACCGACGGAATCGTCACGAATGTCGGGACAAAGGTCCCGATGATGCTCCCGATTGTGTTCGACGCGTTTAAAAGACCGACGGTGCGCCCGCTGCGGTCAAGGCTGTCGACGGTGTACTTTACGAGCGACGGCGTGACCGTCCCCAAAAGGAAGAGTGGGAAGACGAAGACGACCATACAGGCGAAAAACGACGCCCATATCAGAAGGTTCGAGTTTACCGCAAAAATCATCAGGGCGGAAATGCCGACGATAATGTATTTCCCGAGGACGGGGATTGCCGCAAGCCAGACCGACGCGACGAGAATCCGAAGATAGAGCCGGTCGGGGTCGGGGTTTTTATCCGCCGCGCGCCCGCCATAGATGTTCCCGAGCGCCATCGCTATCATAATCGTGCCGATGATTATTGTCCAGACAATCTGTGACGAGCTGAAATAGGGCGCCAAGAGCCTCGACGCGCCAAGCTCGACCGCCATCACCGACATTCCCGCAAAGAATTCGGTGAGATAAAGATAAACCTTGTTTTTCAGGATATTTTTCATCATAGTCTCCTTGTGACGACAGACAGAAGCGTACCCAAAAAGTATACCACTTTCCGGGAACAAAATCAAGCCGTATCAGAAGACAGAAGTGAGAGGTCAGAGGTCAGAGGTCAGATATAAAAAGGACACACCCGAAAAAGGTGTGTCCGTTTTTCACAGAGCAGTTCAGCCGTTCGCCTTTGCTAAAATTTCATTGGTAATAATATTTCCTCCTTATTGTTCCTCGCAGAAGCCTATTCCGGAATTAAAACCTACATGACGGCAGTTGCCGCATTTATGTGCTTTGGGACCACCGACGGTGAGTGCATGCCAAACCTCTCTGAGAGCTTGATTATCAAGGCGAATGGCATTGTACCAGCGAGTTTCATAATCATATTCGAATCCCTGCTCCCACCTGCCGCAGTTGCAATTTTGGTCGCAGGTAACGGTAGGGTGACCGTAAGTATTGCAGCCGCCTATGGCGTTTTCGATTTCTTCGTCCGAGACCTCGCCGTGTTTGTGTATAAAATCAAAATACAATTTTGCGTTCACTTCCGTGAAATTCTCGACGCCGTTCTCGCCTTCGCTAAAATTTCCTCGTTCACAATATAACCTCCTTGGATTTTATTCCATCATCTCTTCGCGTTCACAGATGCCAAGGCTGCCGTTGTAGAATTTACAGGCGGCGCAGTTGAACTTTGTGCGCCTTGTGACGACGCCGAGCGTATCCTCGAGATAGCTCGGCTCGGGATAGCAGTTACAGAGCGCCGCTATCATACCGCAGCTGCGGCATACCCAGAGGCGGTCGTTGTCCATCCTCTTTGCACAAAGGTTTCCCGAGGTTACGATGCGCTTTCCGGTGTTCTCATAGTATTGAGTACACCCTCCCGCCGCGTCTTCGAGCTCGGAATCGGCCATTTCGCCGGTCTGATGCAAGAGGTCGTAATATCCCCTCGCGTTTTCCTCGGTAAATTCGTTCAATCCGGCGTCGTGAGCTATTTTTAACAGCTCCTCCGCGGTTTTCGCTTCTCTCGCTTTTTTAAGTAATTCTTGGTTCATAATTATTCTCCTCATATTTATTCGTAATAATGGATTGTGTTGTTGCACCACCAGGCACTCCGCTCATAGCTGCAATAATAACAGATGTCGCAGCACTTCTGACAGTTGTCGCAGTGTCTTACTGCAGCAGAGTAAGGGAACGGAATATCATTACTGTCACAGTTCTTAAAGAGCTGTTCTTCGGGGAGATAGTTATCCTTACGTTTCAGGTGAGCGACTCGGGAGTTGCATATGTCGCAGGTCCAGTGGCTGCACGAGTTAAGGCTCGAGACCATCTTTTGTCCGTGTGCGCGAACGGCACAGCCGCCTGCCGATACATCTAATTCTTCGTCGGCGAGCTCTCCGCGATTATTTATCGCGTTGAAATATACCCTTGCGTTTTCCTCGGTAAAGTCGGTCAATCCGGCGTCGTGAGCTATCCTTAAAAGCTCCTCGGGCGACTTTGCCGTTCTTGCCCTTGTTAAAATTTCTTCATTCATAATAATTTCTCCTTTCGGTTTTATTCAGCGCCGCAGCAGCCTACGGCGTTTTTGAACGTAAGATATTTACATGCTCCGCATTTGTTGAGATACTCCGGCTTGCTGTTGCCGGCGGTAAGCGCCGCCCACATCTTCCTTAATCCCATGTCGGGCAGCTCCTCATAAAAGTACATTTTTCCGCCGGCATAGTAATACGACGCCTTGAATTTCCCATTGTGACACTTCTTGTCACAGGTCACAACGGTCTGTCCGCCCTTTGTGCACCCGCCGACCGAGCTTTCAAGCTCCTCGTCCGATACCTCACAGTCCGTTTTAAGAATGTTGAAATAAAACTCGGCGTTATCTGCGGTGAACTCCGTCAGTCCGCTTTCGTGTGCAATCCTTAAAAGCTCGCCGGGGGATTTCGCCTCTCTCGCCCTTTTTATCATTTCCACGTTCATCGTTTTCTCCTTTCGCATACCGTTTTACCGATTGTCTTTAATAACATTATATCACAAAAAAACACCGCCGCCGATGTCGTACACGAAACAATCGTGTTGTTTACGGCACATCGGCGGCAGTGATTATTCTTCTCAGACGCTTGCGGGAACCTTCTCGCCCCGCTTCTTTGCCTCCTCTTCCTCGAGGACGCGATAGGCGACTTTTCCGACGAGCGTCGTCGGGAGGTCGTCCCTGAATTCGATTTCGTAAGGCATCGCGTATTTTGCGATGTTCTTCCTGCAGTATGACATTATAATCTCGCGGGTCTTTTCGTCGGGGGCATATCCCTCTTTCGGGACGACGAACGCCTTGACCTTCTGTATCTTATAAGGGTCGGGGACGCCGATTACGCAGGCGAGACGCACCGCCTCGCACCCCTCGAGGACGTTTTCGAGCTGCGACGGATAGACGTTATATCCCGAGGTGATAATCATTCGCTTTATCCGCTGTCTGAAATAGATAAAGCCGTCCTCGTCCATAATTCCGAGGTCGCCGGTGTGGAGCCATGTCCTTCCGTCGCCGTGCACCCGAAGGGTGTTCGCGGTCTCCTCTGGGTTGTCGAGATATCCGAGCATAACCGTCGGACCGGAGATACAGATTTCGCCCTCCTGCCCGTAAGGCACCTCGATGTTCGTCCCGACCTCGACGATTTTATAGAACGTGTCGGCAAAAGGCTGTCCGATTGACCCCTCTTTATAGAGGTGGAGCGGCGTAAGGCAGGAGGCGGTGACGCACTCGGTCGTGCCGTATCCCTCTCTGACGGTGACGCTTGCGCCGTGGTCGCTGAGGAATTTGTCGAACCGCTTTTTAAGCTCGGCGGTAAGGGTATCTCCCCCGGAGAACACTCCCTTTAAACAGCTGAGGTCCGCGCCGACCATTTCCGGCTGACGCAGGAGCGCCTCATATAGCGTCGGCACGCCGGCGATGAAGTTGCACCGCGTTTTCAGGATGTCGTGGGCATATGTCTTCGGGGTAAACCTCGGGACAAGGACGCATCTTCCGCAGTTGGAGAGGAAGGTGTGAATTGAGACGCCGAGGCCGAAGCCGTGAAAAATCGGCATGACAGAAAGGATTTTATCGTCCTTGTCGTAAATCGGGTTGGCCGATATGACCTGTGCCGAAAGGGCGTTGAGATTGAGGTTTGAAAGAAGGATTCCCTTTGTCGTGCCGGTGGTGCCGCCGCTGTATAAAATGACGGCGGGGTCGTTCTTGTCCTTGTGAGCGGCGTATTCCCCGGCATAGCTCTTTCCGGCGGACATGAATTTCTTCCATGTGATATAGTCGCCGTCCTTCGGGAGCTTCGGGATTTTCCGCCCCTCGGTGAGACTGTATCCGACCTTTAAAAGCGGCTTGAGCTCGTCCCTGACCGCCGCGATGACAAGGGTCTTAAGCGTCGGGACCTTTTTGCGGATTGCCGCGAATTTCGGATAAAACTGGTCAAGCGTCAGCGCACATACGCTCTTCGAGACGTTGAGATAGAACATTATCTCGTTTTCGCTCGAAAGCGGGTGAACCATATTCGAGACGCCGCCCATAAGGTTTATCGCATAAAACATCACGACCGCCTGCGGGCAGTTGGGCATACAGACCGTAACGCGGTCCCCGGGCTTTACGCCCGCCGCCCGAAGCGCCCTTGCGCAGTCGTGAACGTCGGAGCGGAACTTTTCATAGGTGGTCGAGCGGCCCATGAAGTCATAGGCAACGTGTGTCGGGCGGGAATTCGCCGCCTCTTCAACCATCTCCCACATCGTTCCGTCGAAATAATCGAGTGTCTTCGGCACCGAGCCGTAGTTATTGAGCCACGGCGCCTTTACTGTGTCAGCCATGATAATCAGTCCTTTGCCAAAATAAAATATATTGCCGCTTTACAGCGTTAAATCTATATGCATGCCGCCGCGATGTCGGCGACGGTCTCGCATATTCCGACGGCGCCCGCCGCCGAAAGCTCTTCGCGGCTCCCGTAGCCGTAGAGGACTCCGATGCAGGGGATACCGTTCTCCCTTGCGCCGAGGACGTCGTAATCCCGGTCGCCGACCATAACCGTCTCCTCGGGGACGGCGCCCAAAAGCTCCATCGCGGACTTTATTACCTCCGCCTTGGTCATGTCCTCGCGGTCGAGCGGGATTCCGACGACGGCGTCGAAATAACCGTCAATCCCGAAGTGCCTGATAATCCGTTCACAGAACACCTGCGGCTTAGAGGTTGCGACCGCAAGCTTTTTCCCGGCGGATTTGAGCGCCCCGAGACATTCGGGGATTCCGGGGTAGACCGCGTTTTCAAAGAGTCCTTTTTCGGAGAAATATTCGCGGTAGACGTCGACGGCGCGCGCGGCCTCTTCGTGCGAAAGTCCGCAGTATCTTGTGAACGACTCGATAAGCGGCGGGCCGACAAAGCGCTTGAGCTCTTCGTCGGTCATGGGTCTGAGACCGAGCTTATCAAGGGTGTATCTTATCGAATTGATGATTCCCGGGGCGGACTCGGTGAGAGTCCCGTCGAGGTCAAATAATATGTATTTCGGCACGGTCATCCTCCTACAACAAGGTTTTTGAAGCGCTTCGCCATCTGTGCCCACTGGCGGCGCCTCCCGATTCGGTCGAGATAGGGGTCGTCGCCCCAGAGCGACTCGAAAAAGCCGTCGACGGCGCGGCCCTCCCAGGTCGGGTAGTCCGAAAGGGCGGCCTCCATCTGTTCGATGTTCGCGCGCTCGGGCATATTCACGCCGGCGGTCTTCAGAACCTTATTGGTGAATTCGGCGCAGGTAAACGCGTGGTCCCGCCGGAATCTCTTCCCGAAGACATATCCCGCCGCGGAAAAATAGTTGTAGACATATTTTTCCGGGTGCTCCGACATCTTGCGTATCATCTGCTTTACGGTGTCAAAGCGCTCGTCGGCGACCGGTACCGCGACAATCTTAAGCTTCGTCTTTGATGAAAGCGTATACCTGTTCGGCGACTCGACGGTAAATCCGCTGATGAGCGGGTTTGAGCGGTAGAGCCGCGAAAACGAGTAGAAATAGGCGAGGTCCTCGCGAAGACAGACGGAACAGTGATTATAGTCGTTTCGGGTGATAAATCTTATCATCCGGCCGATTCTGAGGTCGGTCGAGGAAAATATGACAAAAATCCTCTTCATTTTCCGGTCTCCCTCCGGTTTATTCGGTAATCCTTCTTGCCTCAAGATAATATCTCTTGTCCTGCGCATGACCCATCGAGAAGGTCTTCCGCGGAAGGGCGCCGTCGGCGATGACCGTCGGGAAAAGCTCGGACTTCTTCATCGGCTCGAATTCAAACCCGATTGTGCCGTCCTCGGCAGCAAGCCGCCTCAGGGTGTCCCCGCCGTGGATATAGTCGATATATCCGCCGTTTTCCTTCAGATATGTATCCAAAAACGCCTGTACGCTTCCGACCGAAAGCTTCGACTTCGGCGCACGGATATAGAGGTCGCGGACGGTATAGTTCCGGTGGATTCTCACCCTCTGGGCGGACGGAATTCCGCTCAGACCGAGCTCGAGCGACATCTCCATTATAAGCTTATAGGGGTCGTCGACCTTTACGAGACGGTGAATTGCGTCGAATTCGAGCGCCTCGCTGTGAAGATTGACGATTTCACAGAGGGCATATCTCGCCGGGTGGCGGGACAAATCCTTGCCCGGATTCGCTTTTTTAAGGTTCTCATAGTGCTCCTTTGCGGTCGCGAGGCTGTGGTTGCCGTCGCCCATCGCAAAGAGCATTTCGCACTTCTCCTTGAGCCTTCCGAGAGCGGCGTCGGCCTCGGATATCGCCTGCGCGTCCATCAGCTTTCCGACGACATGACCCCCGCCGCCCATAAGGTCGAAGTCATAGAGCGTCACGAGGTTCTTTTTCGCCATCGGCTCGATTACCGAAAACTCGGGGTCGTCAATCAGTATCATAATGTGCGGCAGCTCGAGCTCGGCGCCCTTTCTTATTTCGAGGCGGGGCGGTATTCTGTCGATAACCGTCGCCTCGGTCGCCCTGACCTGTGACCTGCTGCCGGGGCGGTAATCATAAGCCTCGAGGTCGATTGCGCCGACGATTCCGCGGCGGACCTTTCCGTTCGACTGTGTCCTTTCGAGGTATATCATCGCGTTTTTGCGCTCCTCAAAGAGACCCGCGGCGAGGTATTCGCGGATTGTGTCGTCAATCTTTTTTATGCGCGCGGCGGTGTCGCTCCGCCCGAGATATATTTCGGGGAGGACGAGTCTCAATGACGACGGGGCGCTTCCGACATATCTGTCCGCCTCCTGCCAGTATTCGGGTTCCGAGGTAAACTGGTCGCAGGCAATCACCGACCACCTTTTCATGTCGCCGCACTTCGGCAAAAGGATATCCGCCGGTACAAAAGCTGTGTTATAGGTCATTTCTTGGTTCTCCTCTCTTTTTGCTGCCGGAATCATTCGTTCCGCCCGCAGCATTTTTTATATTTCTTTCCGCTTCCGCAGGGACAGGGGTCGTTTCTCCCCGGCTTTTTCTTCGAGACGGTCCTTGTCGCCGAAAGACTTCCGTCCGAGCCGGTGTCAATCGGCTTAAACACCTGCCGCCTCTCGATTTTCGCGTCTTTTCTGAGGTGCATGTTGTATAACATTCTCAGGGTGTCCTCGCAGATTGACGCGACCATCGCGTCGAACATGTCGAAGCCTTCCATTCGGTAGGCGACGACGGGATCGTGACTTCCGTAAGAGCGGAGTCCCATTCCCTTTTTGAGCTCGTCCATATCGTCGATATGCTGCATCCACTTTGTATCGACAACCTGCAGCAGCACAACCCTCTCCGCCTCGCGGAGTATCGCCGGGGTGAGCTCTTCCTCCTTTTGGTCATAGGCCTTCAGCGCCGATTCGGTGACGGTCTCGATAAGCTCGTTCTTGGTCATCGTGTCGAGCTGCTGAGGAGTATAGTCGAGTCCGCCCGAGACCTCGAAGAGACCGCTCAGGTGCTCCTTTAATCCCGCGATGTTCCAGTGCTCGGGTTCGTCGCCGGCAAGATATGTCCCGACGCTTTCGGAGCAGAAGTCGCGTATCATCTTGAGGATATAGTCGTGAATGTCCTCGCCCTCTAAGACCTTTGCCCTCTGGCCGTAGATGATTTCGCGCTGTGCGTTCATGACGTCGTCATAGTTGAGGACGTTCTTTCTGATGTTGAAGTTGCGGCCCTCGACCTTTCTCTGTGACGATTCGATGACGTTCGAGAGCATCTTCGACTCTATCGGCATGTCCTCGGGGATTGACATCGAATTCATTATCGCGGTGATTCTGTCGCCGCCGAAGAGCCTCATAAGGTCGTCCTCGAGCGAAAGATAGAAGCGGGACTCGCCCTCGTCCCCCTGACGTCCGGAACGTCCGCGGAGCTGATTGTCGATTCTGCGGGACTCGTGCCGCTCGGTGCCGACGATAAAGAGTCCGCCCGCCTCCTTGACCTTGACCGCCTTTTCCCTGATGTCGGCGGAGAAGCCGTCGAGGAGCTCGCGGTATTTTTTGCGCCCCTCGAGGATTTCGGGGTCGTCGGTCTCGGAAAATCCGGTGAAGTCGTAAATCTGTTCCTCGTCGTAACCGAGCTTCGCAAGCTCGGCCTTTGCGAGAAATTCGGCGTTTCCTCCGAGCATTATATCGGTGCCTCGGCCGGCCATGTTCGTCGCAATCGTGACGGCGCCGTACTGTCCCGCCTGTGCGACAATCGCGGCCTCGCGCTCGTGATACTTCGCGTTCAGGACCTCGTGCTTGATTCCCTTTCGCGCGAGCATTTTCGAGAGAAGCTCGGATTTTTCGATTGAGACGGTGCCGACGAGGACCGGCTGCCCCTTTTCGTGACACCTCACAATCTCGTCGATGACGGCGTTAAACTTCGCGTTCTCGGTCTTATAGACGACGTCGGGGTGGTCGACCCTTATCATCGGGCGGTTTGTCGGAACGACGACGACGTCGAGCTTATATATCTCGCGGAATTCGTTCTCTTCGGTTGCGGCGGTACCGGTCATACCGGAGAGCTTTTTATAGAGTCTGAAATAATTCTGGAAGGTAATCGTCGCAATCGTCTTCGACTCGTGCGCGACCTTTACGCCCTCCTTTGCCTCAATCGCCTGGTGGAGACCGTCGTTAAAGCGGCGGCCGTACATTAAGCGCCCGGTGAATTCGTCGACGATGATGACCTCGCCGTCCTTTACGACATAGTCGGTGTCGCGCCGCATTACGCCGTTTGCCTTTATCGCCTGATTTATGTGGTGCAGAAGGGTGATGTTTTCGGAATCCGAGAGGTTTTCGACTCCGAATGCCTCTTCGGCCTTTTCGACGCCACGCTTTGTCAGCGTCGCGGTCCTTGCCTTTTCGTCGACGATATAGTCGCCGTCATAGAGGACGTCGGTGTCCTGTTTGTTCTCGGTCTCAACGGTGACGACCTTTTTAAGACGCTTCGCAAACTGGTCCGCCTGACGGTAGAGGTCGGACGCCTCTTCGCCCTGTCCCGAGATTATGAGCGGCGTTCTCGCCTCGTCGATGAGAATTGAGTCGACCTCGTCGACGATAGCGAAGGAATGTCCCCGCTGGACCATGTCTTTTTTATACCTGACCATGTTGTCGCGGAGATAGTCGAAGCCGAATTCGTTGTTTGTGCCGTATGTGATGTCGCAGGCGTATGCCTCGCGGCGCTCGGCGCTCGTCTTCGAGTGCAGAATGACGCCGATTGAGAGGCCGAGGAAACGGTAGACGCGCCCCATCTCCTCGGACTGGAATTTTGCGAGATAGTCGTTTACGGTGACGACGTGAACCCCGTTGCCGGAGAGGGCGTTGAGGTATGACGCCAGACAGGCGGTGAGCGTTTTACCTTCACCGGTCTTCATTTCGGCGATTCGCCCTTGGTGGAGGACTATCGCGCCGATAATCTGTACCGGAAACGCCCTTTTTCCGAGGACGCGGTCTCCCGCCTCGCGGCAGACGGCAAGCGCCTCGGGCATTATGTCGTCGAGGGTTTCGCCGGCGGCGAGCCGCGACTTGAAGCGGTCGGTCTCGGCGCGAAGGTCGGCGTCGGCGAACGCGCGGTATTTTTCCTCAAGCTCAAGCACTTTATTTTTTATCGGCTCGATGCGCTTAAGCTCGCGCTCGCTGTATGTGCCGAAGATTTTATCAAGCAGTCCCATAACGGTCCCGTCCTTTCAGATGAATATATAAAGTTAGTATATAGTATACCCCAAAAAAGCCGAGTTGTCAAATTAAGTTTTGGGGATTAGAAGTTGGAGGGCGGGGGATAGAGGATAGAGGGTAGAAGGTGGAGGATAGAGGTGGAGAGACGTTGCACTGACGGGAATAAGGAGTCCGCCGCGTTACGGCGGACAGCTCCCCGACGGGGAGGGAGTAGATTGCTCCTTCTGATTCTAATATCTTACCTCTGACTTATGCTCTCTGACCAAGCGCAGTCCGCGACCGTCGAAGACGGTCGGAACGAAAATATCGGGAAAACTCCGGCGGGAGTTTTCCCGATATTTTCGTTCGCGCGCGAAGCGCGCCGGGCTGCGTCCTCATAGGAGCTGAAGCCGAAGCGATGCGTTCCCCCTTTCCATGTGGAAAGGGGACAGGGGGATAGGAGTCTATAAATAGCATGAGCGAAGCGAATTCCTTATAGCAAGGTATGGCACCGGCGCACAATTTTTCTAAAACCTGCAAAAGTGTCCTCCTTGCCAAGTACCACTCCCCTCGAGGGGAGTGGTCGCGCCGTCGCGGTCAGAAGACAGATATGAGAAGTCAGAAATCAGATTTCTATCCACTATCTTCTATCATCTAATCTCTAACTTCTGACATCTGACTTTCTCATTTCTGTTCTCTAATCGGGCAGGGGGTGTGGAAGAAAAAGAACGGAGAAACCGGTAAAGATGTTGCATTTAGCATATGTCGCAAAGTGAACGCATTTAGCAACGTATGACGCCTCACAAATTTTCCCCCGCCGTTAGGCGGCACGCTAAACCTTGGCAACGCATAACCCCCTCCCATGTGGGAGGGGGACAGGGGTGGGAGTCTAAAGATAGCATGAGCGCCAGCGAATTCCTTATACTGCGTCAGCGCGTCGCCCCTGCAAGTTATCTATACTGCCCGCAAGATTCCCCCGCCTCCCGCTCCTCTATCTCCCAACCTCTACCCCTAAATGGGAGTGTCCATTCCGCACGCATTATCCTCTACACCTAAATTCGTCACCGAAGGTGACACCTTGAAACTCTAACATCTAATATCTAATTTCCATCTTCTTGATGTGGCCGTTTCGGCCACATCTCCCCTAAATTTTTCTCTTGCAAATCCCGGCGGGTTGTGGTATATTATCCCTATAGCCTTGAAAGGAGCGGTTAAAATGACTCTGCCCGCGGCAGCACAGCTTTTGCTCACCGTCGCCGTACTCTTTGCCGGAGTGTGGCTTATCGCCGTGCTCACACCGAAAATCGCGGCACTGATTGACCGCCGCCGCGAGGCCCCGCGACCCGAAAGGGTGGACGGTGATGAAAATATTTCGGAAAATAACGTCGCTCAGAATGATAATTCTGATGACAAAGAGTAATATTAAATCTGAATATGATTGGGAGTATATGAAAAATGGCAAAAAATGAAAAATTAGTCGCCTCAATAACCTCGATGGACGAGGATTTCGCACAGTGGTACACCGACATCGTCAAGAAAGCCGAGCTTATCGAATACACCTCGGTCAAGGGTTGTATGGTCATTCGCCCTTACGGCTACGCCATCTGGGAAAATATGCAGAAGATTCTCGACGCCCGCTTTAAAGAGCTCGGGCACGAAAACGTGTGTATGCCGATGTTCATCCCCGAGAGCCTCTTGAACAAAGAGAAGGACCACGTCGAGGGGTTTGCGCCAGAGGTCGCTTGGGTCACTCACGGCGGCTCCGAGAAGCTTGAAGAGCGGCTTTGCGTCCGCCCGACGTCCGAGACTCTTTTCTGTGAGCACTACGCAAACATCGTCCACAGCTACCGCGACCTTCCGAAGCTCTATAACCAGTGGGTCTCGGTCGTGAGATGGGAGAAGACGACCCGCCCGTTCCTCCGCTCAAGGGAGTTTCTCTGGCAGGAGGGGCACACCGTCCACGCCACCGCCGAAGAGGCGATTGCCGAGACCGAGCAGATGCTCAACGTATACGCCGACTTCTGTGAACAGGCGCTCGCGATGCCGGTCATCAAGGGCAAGAAGACCGAGAGCGACAAGTTCGCCGGCGCCGTCTCGACCTATGCCATCGAGGCGCTTATGCACGACGGAAAGGCGCTCCAGGCGGGAACGTCGCACTATTTCGGCGACGGCTTCGCCAAGGCTTTCGACATCACCTATACCGACAAAAACAACACCGTAAAAATCCCGCACCAGACCTCTTGGGGCGTCACCACCCGCCTCATCGGCGCAATAATCATGACCCACGGCGACGACAACGGACTCGTCCTCCCGCCGGCGGTCGCCCCGATTCAGGTTGTGGTCATTCCCGTCGCACAGCACAAGGAGGGCGTCCTTGAAAAAGCAAACGAGCTCTGCGAAACGCTCAGGGCGGCGGGAATAAGGGTGAAGCTCGACGACTCGGAACAGTCGCCCGGGTGGAAATATTCGGAATACGAGATGAAGGGCGTCCCGCTCCGCATCGAAATCGGCCCGAGGGACATCGAAGAGGGGCACTGTGTCGCGGTCGAGCGGCACAACCGCAACAAGACCTTTATCCCGCTCGGCGAGCTCGTCGAAAAGGTCGAAGAAAGGCTTAAGGCGGTCCACGACGGAATGTACGAAAAGGCGCTCGAGAACCAGATGCGGCGGACATATTCCTGCCGCAGCATCGACGAGATAAACGCCGCTCTCACCGAAAAGGGCGACGGCTTCGTCAAGGCGATGTGGTGCGGCGACGAGGAGTGCGAAAAGAAGGTCAAGGAGCTGACCGGCGCCGGAAGCCGCTGCATACCCTTTGAACAGGAACAGATTGACGACAAGTGCGTCTGCTGCGGCAAACCCGCGCAGTGCATGGTCGTCTGGGGCAAGGCCTACTGACGGCATAAAAAGAAGAAGACCCATGGGAAACCATGGGTCTTTTTGTTTGACAAATTCCGGCGGATACGGTAGCATAAACGGAGCGGAGGTCCCGCTTTACTTTAAACAAAGAAATCGGAACGGCGTGTTGCTGTGTTCACTTTCCAACGGAAAGGCGCAGCGCATTGCGTGCGTTCTTCCGTTGAGGTCTTACCGAAAGGAGGGAACGCATGACAGCTTTGAATTTTCTCGGAAATCTTTGCAGTATCATCAGCGGCGTTGCTCTTTTGATAAGATGCGCGATTCGTCTTGTTGCTTACATAGTAAAGACCGATAAAAAGAAAAGTGAGCCGTCTGCTGCAACAGAAGGCTCACGCGTTAGTAAACACTAACGAAAATATGCTTTAGCAGCAACCCGTCGGGCCTCCGCTGTCACTTTTATTATATCACATTTTTCGGAATTGTCAAGAGCGGCCTTTACAAAAGATGTGGCCAAACGGCCACATCAAGAAGACAGAAGTTAGAAGGAAGAAGACCCATGGGAAACCATGGGTCATTTTGTTTGACAAATTCCGGCGGATATGATACAATTTCGTCAGGAGACCCCGCTTTTATGCGAATAAAGCGGAAAACGGCGTGCCGCTGAAATGCCCTTCGGGGATATCAGCACATTGCTTGTACATCGCCCGAGGGAGTAAGTTACCAAGGGAGGTATGTGCATGACAGCTTTTATTATTGAAATTGTCGCCAACATATGCAGCATAGTCAAGTTTATCTTCGACCTGCTGATTTACATATTAAAGCACAAAAATGATAAAAAGTGAGCCGTTTGTCTGTACACAAGCGGCTCTTGTCGGCGTAAGCTGACATATTGACGCACGTTCAGCGACCCGTCGGGTCTCCTCACTTACCTATATTATACCACAGTTTGAATTTTTGTCAAGCGATTTGGCAGAATAAAATGCTTCCAACTCGGCCACATCAAGAAGACAGAATTGAGAAATCAGAAGTCAGAGGACAGAAGTCCGATATTTTGCTATATTATACCCGCGCAAAAAAGGGGGGACAGCCATGAAAATCCCGAAGTCAACAAAGGATAAGCTTGCGATACTGGCGCTGCTTTTTGCCGCGGTAATCTTCTGCATACTCTGGCTGTCGGCAAAAATCGACATCAACAAATTCGTCAGGTGGGACAGGTTTTACTGCGAGACTCGCCTCTCCTCGGCGGCGGATTCGCTCGAAAAATACATCTTGGGCGGGGACGTCTCCGACTGGAACGCCGCGGGGGAACAGCTTCACGCTTTTTCGGCGCTGATGACCGAGTCCGCCCGGCGGACGGACAAGAACCCGCATATCCCCTCGGACGCCGACGCCGAGGTCGCCGAAATCTGCGGCGAAGTGGCGGAAAGGATGCTCGCCGAGCGCGGGGCAACGGCGCCCTATGCCGAAAAAATCCTCTCGGCGCTCCGCCTCCTCGAAGACGAGTCGGACAGCGCGGAGGCGGTAAAAATCCTTGCCGAAATACCGGACGGCGCCGACGCGGGCGCTTATGAGTGATAAAAATTTCCGACTTCGAGATTGCTAAGTCGGATTTTTTTGTATCAAATGCCGAAAGGACGCGGTTTTATTGACTTTGCCGCGCCGTTCTGCTATATTAAAGTAGAATAAAAAGGAGGCCGAAGAATGAAAAGTCTGATGATTGCCTCGGATATCCACGGCTCGGCGGTATACTGCAAAAAGCTCCTCGAATGTTTCGAGAAGAGCGGCGCGGAAAAGCTCCTGCTCCTTGGAGATATCCTATATCACGGCCCGCGGAACGGTCTCTGTGAGGGGTATGACCCGAAAGCCGTCGCGGATATGCTCAACGAATACGCCTCGGGAATTATCTGTATAAAGGGCAACTGCGACAGCGAGGTCGACCAGATGGTCCTCGGCTTCCCGATAATGAGCGAGACTGCCGTTATCCTTAACGACGGAATTGCGGCGCTCGCGATTCACGGGCACAAAAACATGGACTCCCTCCCGCTCGGCGGAATAAGCGCCGTCTTTTCGGGGCACACTCACGTTCCGGACAACACCGTTAAAAACGGCGTCGTTTACGCTAATCCCGGGTCGGTGTCGATTCCGAAAGAGGGGTCGCCGAAGGGGTTTATCCTCTGGGAAGGGCGGACGCTGAACTGGACGTCGCTCTCGGGGGATTGGTACGACTCTCGTGAGATTGGATAAGCATTGTATTATTATATAGGAGGATATATATGGAAAAAAGAAAGTACGAGACCGTGGACAGCGTTCCGAAGCTCGAAGAGGTCATCAGGCGCGTCCGCGAAGCACAGGCAAGGTTTTCGGAGTATACGCAGGAACAGGTTGACAAAATCTTTCTTGCCGCCGCGACAGCCGCCAACCGCGCAAGAATCCCGCTCGCAAAGCTTGCGGTCGAAGAGACGGGAATGGGCGTAGTCGAGGACAAGGTGATAAAGAATCACTTCGCCAGCGAATACATCTATAACTGCTACAAGGACTTTAAGACCTGCGGAGTCGTCGAAGAGGACAAGGCGGGCGGCATTAAAAAGGTCGCCGAGCCTATCGGGGTCATCGCGGCGGTTATCCCGACCACAAACCCGACCTCGACCGCAATCTTTAAGACACTTATATCCCTCAAGACCCGCAACGGAATCATCATCAGTCCGCACCCGAGGGCAAAGAAGTCGACCATCGAGGCGGCAAAAACCGTCCTTGAAGCGGCGGTTTCGGCCGGAGCGCCCGAGGGCATCATCGCTTGGATTGACATTCCGACCCTCGAAATGACGAATCTTTTAATGCGCGAGGCGGATATAATCCTCGCGACCGGCGGCGCGGGAATGGTCAAGTCGGCGTATTCGAGCGGAAAGCCCGCCCTCGGCGTCGGCGCGGGAAATACCCCGGCGATTATCGACGACACCGCCGACATTCTTCTTGCGGTAAACTCGATTATCCACTCGAAGACCTTCGACAACGGAATGATTTGCGCTTCGGAGCAGTCGGTGATTGTCCTCGACGGCGTTTATGACGAGGTCAAGGCGGAATTCGCCCGCCGCGGCTGTTATTTCCTCAACCCCGAGGAGACCGACAAGGTCCGCCGCACAATGATTATCAACGGCGCTCTAAACGCGAAAATCGTCGGACAGAAGGCGGCGACAATCGCCGAGCTCTGCGGAATAAGCGTCCCCGCCTCCACCAAAATCCTCATCGGCGAGGTCGAAAGCGTCGAGCTGAGCGAGGAATTCGCGCACGAAAAGCTCTCGCCGGTCCTCGCGATGTACCGCGCAAGGGACATCGAGGACGCGTTCTCCAAGGCCGAGCGGCTTATCGCCGACGGAGGCTTTGGGCACACCTCGTCGATTTACCTCAATGTTCAGACCGAACAGAAGAAGCTCGACGAATTCGCCGAGAGAATGAAGACCTGCCGAATCCTTGTGAACACCCCGTCGTCTCACGGCGGCATCGGCGACCTTTATAACTTCAGGCTTACGCCCTCGCTCACCCTCGGCTGCGGCTCCTGGGGCGGCAACTCGGTCTCGGACAACGTCGGCGTAAAGCATCTTTTAAACATTAAAACCGTCGCCGAAAGGAGAGAGAATATGCTCTGGTTCCGCGCACCCGAAAAGGTATACATCAAAAAAGGCTGTCTCCCGACCGCTCTTTCCGAGCTCGGGGACATGGGCAAAAAGCGCGCCTTTGTCGTCACCGACAGCTTCCTCTATAAAAACGGTTACACAAAGCCGATTGAAGATAAGCTTTCCGAGCTCGGAATGAAGTACACCTGTTTCTTCGACGTCGAACCCGACCCGACCCTTGCGTCCGCAAAGGCGGGCGCCGCGGCGATGAGAAGCTTCGAGCCTGACGTCATCATCGCGCTCGGCGGCGGCTCGGCGATGGACGCCGGAAAAATCATGTGGGTGCTCTATGAACACCCCGAGGCCGACTTCGCCGACATGGCGATGCGCTTCTGCGACATCAGAAAGAGGATTTACGGCTTCCCGAAGATGGGCGAAAAGGCGTATTTCGTCGCGGTCCCGACCTCTGCGGGCACCGGCTCGGAGGTCACTCCGTTCGCGGTTATCACCGACGAGACGACCGGCGTAAAATATCCGCTCGCCGACTATGAGCTTCTCCCCGACATGGCGATTATCGACACCGATTTTCACATGTCCGCGCCGAAGGGCCTTACCGCCGCCTCGGGAATCGACGCTGTGACTCACGCCCTCGAGGCGTATGTCTCGGTGATGGCGACCGACTATACCGACGGCCTTGCGCTTCAGGCTCTTAAAATCATCTTTGAATACCTCCCGCGGGCATATAAGGACGGCACCGACGTTGTCGCGAGGGAAAAGATGGCTAATGCCGCGACTATGGCTGGAATGGCGTTTGCAAACGCTTTCCTCGGCGTCTGCCACTCGATGGCGCACAAGCTCGGCGCATATCACCACATCGCGCACGGCATCGCCAACGCCCTTCTGATTGACGAGGTTATAAGATTCAACTCCTCCGAGGTGCCGACGAAGATGGGCACATTCCCGCAGTATGCCTATCCCCACGCTCGCCGCCGCTATGCCGAGGTCGCCGAAACGCTCGGTCTCGGCGGAAGGGACGACGCACAGAAGGTCAGAAATCTCATCAAGGCCATCGACGGCCTTAAGGAAGAAATCGGCATTAAGCCGACAATCCGCGACTATGCACCCGACGAGGCCGACTTCCTTGCGCGGCTCGACGATATGACCGAAAACGCATTCGACGACCAGTGCACAGGCGCAAACCCGCGCTACCCGCTCATGAGCGAAATCAAGAAGATGTATCTTAACGCCTATTACGGCAAGAAATGGAGTGAAGAAGAATGAACCTTAAAAACGCCACCGTCATCGCCGAGCGCCCGACAAAAACCGTCTACCGCGACGGAAACCGCTGTGTAAAGCTCTTTGTCGAGGGGTACTCGAAGGCGCTTATCCTCAACGAAGCGCTCAATCACGCCAGAATCGAAGAGACCGGCGTTAAAATGCCGAAGCTCCTCGAGGTCACCACCGTCGACAAGAGGTGGGCAATCGTCACCGAATACATCGAGGGGAAGACCCTTGCCGAGCTTATGGCGGAGAACCCCGAGAAGAAGGACGAATACCTTGAACTGCTCGTTGACTTGCAGCTCGAGGTGCAGTCGAAGACCTGCCCGATGCTCAACAAGCTCAAGGACAAGATGAACTCGAAAATCAGTCAGGCGCGTCTCGACGCGACCACCCGATATGAGCTCCACGTCCGCCTCGACGGCATGCCGAAGCACAACAAGGTCTGTCACGGCGACTTCAACCCCTCGAACGTCGTAATAACCGCGAACGGCGAGGCATATATCCTCGACTGGGCCCACGCGACGCAGGGCAACGCCTCCGCCGATGCCGCAAGGACATATCTCCTCTTCTGCCTCGGCGGAGAATATGAGACCGCCAAGAAATATCTCGACCTGTTCTGCAAAAAATCCGACACCGCGAAGCAGTATGTGCAGAAGTGGATGCCGATTGTCGCGGCGTCTCAGTCGGTAAAGGAGAACGAGAAGGAGCGCGAATTCCTCCTCAACTGGGTCAACGTCGTCGACTACGAATAAGGCGGTAAAATGATTGTCATTTTAAAACAAAATCCGGATAAGGCACAGCTTAAGGGTCTTATGACATGGCTCGAATCGAAGGGGATATCCGTTCGGACGACCGTCGGCGCACAGCAGACTATTCTCGGACTTGTCGGGGACACATCGGTCCTCGACATCGACCTGATTTCTGCGCTCGACATCGTCGAGGCCGTCCGAAGGGTACAGGAGCCTTATAAGTGCGCGAACCGAAAATTTCACCCCGCCGACAGCGTAATCTCGGTCGGCGGAGTCGAAATCGGCGGCGGAAAGCCGGTCTATATCGCCGGTCCGGGGTCGGTCGAGTCGGAGGAACAGATTTGCTCGCTCGCCCTCGTCCTCTGCGGCATCGGCGCCGATATCCTTTGGGGCGGCTGCTTTAAGTCGCGGACGTCCCCCTATTCGTTCCAAGGACTCCGCGGAGAGGGAATCCGTTACTTAAAAAAGGCGAAGGAGATCTCGGGACTGCCTGTTGCGGCCGAGGTCGCCGACCCGTCGCAGCTTGAGCTGATGGACGGGATTGACATGCTTATTGTCGGCGGGCGGAATATGCGCAACTACGAGCTTCTGCGCGCGCTCGGCGGCTCGGATAAGCCGGTTCTTTTAAAGCGCGCTGTCAGCGCGACATATGAAGAGCTTCTGATGAGCGCGGAATACATAATGACCGGCGGCAACCAGAAGGTTGTGCTCTGTGAGCGCGGGATTCGGACATTCGAGACCGAAACGTCGTTTACGCTCGACATCTCGGCGGTCCCGGTATTAAAACAGCTTTCGCATCTTCCGGTCATCACCGACCCGAGCAGCGCTTCGGGAAAATATTCCCTCGTCGAGCCGCTTGCGAGGGCGTCGCTTGCGGCGGGCGCGGACGGAATTATCCTGAGCGTTCACGCTGACCCCGCACACGCGATGTGCGACGGTCCGCTTTCGATTACGCCGGAGAGATTCAAGAAGATTATCGACAAAAACTGACACCCGGACGGGAGGGCGACAAAGATGGATATCGACAAAATACGCGGAGAGATTGACGGAATAGACCGCGAGCTTCTCCCGCTGATTCTGAGGCGGATGGAGCTTTCGGCAAAGGCCGCCGAAAGCGGCGTCCTGACTCCGGCGGAAATCAAGGCGCGCGAGCGCGAGCTTCTGCGCTGGCTCTCGGGGCAGGACTGCAACGGTCTCGAGGACTATATCCGCCGGTTCTACAGCTCGGTCTTCGAGCTTTCGCGGGCATACCGCGAGGTTCATTCGCCCACGGGCGGCGAGGTCAGAAGGCTGATTGAGACCGCGCTATCCCGCGACCCCGGCGAGTTCCCGCAGGGCGGAGCAATCGCCGTCCAAGGGGTCGAGGGCGCGAATTCACAGATGGCGGCGGACAGCCTTTTCCCCCGCGGCGACATTATTTTCTTCAAGAGCTTCGAGGCGGTCTTCGATGCCGTCGAGAGCGGACTCTGCCGCTTCGGAGTCGTCCCGATTGAAAACAGCTCGAACGGCTCGGTCCGCGCAAACTATGAGCTTTTGAACCGCAAAAACGTAAAAATCGTCCGCTCGACGCGGCTCTGCATACGCCACGAGCTTTTGGGACAGCCGGGCGTCACCCTCGACCGAATCCGCGAAATCCGCTCGCATGAGCAGGCGCTGGGGCAGTGCTCCGAGTTCCTTAAGTCCCTCGGGGACAGGGTCAAAATCGTCCCATGTCCGAACACCGCGATGGCGGCCGAGCTTGCTTCGCGCTCCGAGTTCGGCGACATCGCCGCGATTGCGTCGCATGCGGCCTGTGAGCTTTACGGTCTCGAACCGATTAAAAAGGACATCCAGAACAGCGACAACAACTATACCCGCTTTATCTGCGTGTCCCGCGAGTGCGAGATATACCCCGGCGCCGACCGCATCAGCCTTATCCTTGCGCTTCGTCACCGCCCGGGCGCGCTCTACGAGGTGCTTGCGCGGCTAACCGCCCTCGGAATCAACCTTATCAAGCTCGAAAGCTGTCCGATAGTCGGGCACGACTTCGAGTTCATGTTCTTCTTCGAGATGCAGGGGTCGGTCCGCGACGGAAAGGTCGCCGCGATGCTCGAAGCGCTCGAACAGACCTGTGAGAGCTTCAAGTTCCTCGGAAACTATTCGGAAAGCTGATAAAATCGCGGCGGGTGCGCTATCGGAAAGGCGCTTCACGCTTCATAACGACTGACAGGAGGAAATATGATTAACTCGGATAATAAAATCAGGACGCGCAGCTTAACTCTCACGGCGGTGTTTGCGGCGCTTTTGTGCGTAATATCGCCGTTTGCGGTGCCGGTCGGTCCGATATCGGTGACGCTCGCGACCTTCGGGGTATACCTTTCGGGGGCGGTCCTCGGCGCAAAGCGCGGGACGGCTGCCGTCGCGGTGTATCTCATGCTCGGGTTCATCGGTCTTCCCGTCTTCTCGGGATTTGTCGGCGGATTTCAGCGGCTTTTCAGCGCGACCGGCGGCTATCTCGTCGGATATATCCCCTGTGCGCTGGCCGTCGGCGTTTTTGCCGATAAGATTAAAAAGCCTTGGTCGCTCCCGGTCGGAATGGCGGCGGGGACGGCGGTCCTCTATCTTCTGGGGACGGCGTGGTACTGCGTCCTGACCGGCTCGAAGCCGATTCCGGCGCTGTCGCTCTGCGTCCTGCCATTTCTACCCGGCGACGGAATAAAAATAGCCTGCGCGTCGGTCCTCGGAATGAAGCTGAGAGGCTTTTTCGGCAGGACCGACACAAGGCGCTGACCGCGCCAAAGATGTGGCCGAAGCGGACACATCAAGAAGACAGAAGTGAGAAGTCAGAAGTCAGAATTTAGAGGTGTCGAGGATAATGTGGGCGGAATGGACACACCACAGTGCTAATCTCTAATTGACAAAACTAATATAATATTGTATAATGATTGCACCGCCCGACGGTGCAATTTTTAGTTATCAGTTGTTTAGTTGTTAGTGCTTGAAACTAACTACTAATTACTATTCTCTAACAACTATACGCAATATTTTTGCCCCGTCATGCGTATTATAAGTACAAAACCGAAAAGGAGACAATTAAATGAAAAAATTATTGGCAATAATCCTTGCCGGCGCGATGATTCTGTCGCTGGCGGCGTGCGGCGATTCGCCCGAAACCCCCGATACCGCCGAGGCCGACGTTCCGGCGCTCGAGCTTCTCAATGCGGTGTGGGACGCTCTTCCCGAAGAGAATAAGCCGATGGCTTTCGGCGGGGACTATCACGAGGAGAATCAGGTCGAGAACGCCCCCGGCGTCCACAGCATCGAGACCGACGAGGACGCACAGTCGCTCGACACAAACTTCGGTCTTCCGGCGAGCGACGTCTCTATGGTCAGCGCGGTCGCCTGTATCCGCCATATGCTCAACGCAAACACCTTCTCCTGTGCGGCTTATGAGGTCACTGACGCCGAAAACGTCGGGACCGTGGCCGAAGCGATTCGCGACGGACTTATGAACCGCGCTTATATGTGCGGCTGGCCGGAACAGCTCGAGGTGATTTCGGTCGGAAAAACCGTCGTCGGCTTCTACGGCGCCCTCGACATCGTCTCGGCATTCAAGGACGCGCTTATGAGCGTCTATCCCGACGCAGTCGTGATGTATGAAGAGGATATGTCCGAGGCGGGCGGAGACAACACCTTTGCGATTCCCGTCCCCGACGGCGAGCTCGGATAATCTTCCGGCTTCTTAACGCCCCCGCACCAAACGGGGGCATATTTATAAAAAGGAAAACGACATGGTTTTTTCAAGTATTCCGTTTTTGTTTTACTTCCTGCCGGCGGTGCTGATTTGCTATTTTATCGCGCCGAAGCGGCTTAAAAACGCGGTCCTGCTCCTGTTCAGCATACTTTTCTACGGCTACGGCGAGCCGCGCTTTCTGGTCTTCATGATAATTTCGATTGCACAGGGGTATGTCCTCGGACTCTGCATCGAAAAATACCGGAAGAACAAGCGGCTTAAGGCGCTCTTTACCGCGCTTTCCTGCGCGATAAGCATCGGACTTTTGGTGTACTGCAAATACGCCGACTTTTTCATCAGAAACCTCAACGCCCTGACCGGTCTGTCGCTGCCGCTCCTCAATATCGCGCTGCCAATCGGCATAAGCTTTTACACCTTCCAGATTCTGAGCTATACCGTCGACGTTGCTCGGGGGAGCGTTGAGGCGCAGAAAAACCCGATTGACCTCGGGGCATATGTCGCGATGTTCCCGCAGCTCATCGCGGGGCCGATTGTCCGCTATTCCGACATCGCGGAACAGCTTAAGAGCCGCACACATTCGCTCGAAAAGATTTCGGCGGGCGCGCGGCGGTTCGTCATCGGTCTCGGGAAAAAGGTCCTGATTGCAAATCAGCTTGCCGAGCTTATTTCGGCGTATAAGGCGTCGGCCGACGGCTCGGTGCTCTTCGTCTGGACATATGCCGTCGCGTATGCTATACACATATACTTCGACTTCTCGGGATATTCGGACATGGCAATCGGTCTCGGAAAAATCTTCGGATTCGACTTCCCCGAAAACTTCAACTACCCGTTTATCTCGAAGAGCGCGACCGAGTTCTGGCGCCGGTGGCACATCACCCTCGGCTCGTGGTTCCGCGACTACGTCTATATCCCGATGGGCGGAAACCGCGTCTCAAAGCCGCGCTGGCTCTTCAACATCTTCGTCGTCTGGATGCTGACCGGCTTCTGGCACGGCGCCGACTGGGTCTTTATCTGTTGGGGACTCTTCTTCGCGGTGCTCCTGATTGCCGAAAAGCTCCTCTATCTGAAAAAGCTTGAGCGGTCGAGGATTTTGGCGCATATCTATAAATTCCTCTTTGTGACCGTGAGCTTTGTGCTCTTCGACTCGGCATCGCTCGGCGCGGCGGGGCGCACCGTTTCGCAGATGTTCGGCTTCGGCGGTCTCACGCTCGTCTCGACCGAGGCGGTCTATAACCTCCGGAGCTATGCGGTAATCCTTATCATCGGGATTATCGACTCGACGCCGCTTATGAAGACGCTCATCAAAAAGGCGGAGGAGAAGCCGTCGGGCGCGGTTGTGCTCTCGATTGCCGAACCGATTGCGCTTTTGGCGCTGCTTGCGCTCTGTACGGGATATCTCGTCGACGGCTCGTTCAACCCGTTTTTGTATTTCAGATTCTGAGGAGGCGGAGATATGAACAAAAGGATAAAATACGCCGTCACGGCGGCGGTCTGCGGCCTCTGGATATTCGGTCTTTCGCTCCTCGGGTTAATCCTCCCAGACGGCGACGTCTCGCTCTCGGAGCGCCGAAAGCTCGCGGTCTTCCCGAAGCTCTCGGCCGAATCCCTTTCGGACGGAAGCTTTACCGCCGACTTCGAGAAATATTCCGCCGACCAATTCCCACTCCGCGACGGCTTCAGGCGAATCAAGGCGTTCGGGGAATACTTCGTCTTCGGACAGTCAGACTCGAACGGCATCTATCTTCGGGACGGCTATGCCTCGAAGCTTGAATACCCGCTCAATCCCGACGGCGTCGGACACGTCGCCGAGAGAATGGGGTATATCTATGACACATATCTCAAGGACTCGGGCGGGAAGGTCTATCTCTCAATAATCCCCGACAAAAACTATTTTATGGCAGACGGGATTTACCCGAAGCTCGACTATGACGAGCTCGTCTCGACCCTGCGCGAAGGCGCGGACTTTGCCGAATATATCGACATCTTCCCCTGTCTCGGCCTCTCGGACTACTACCGCACCGACACCCACTGGCGGCAGGAGAGGATTACCGGCGCCGCAAAGGCGCTTGCCGCGGGAATGGGGGTCGAAATCGAGTGCGACTATGAGGAAAAGGCGCTTGACAAGCCGTTTTACGGCGTATATTGCGGGCAGTCGGCGCTCCCGCTCGAGGGCGAAGAGATGATTTATCTCGACTCGGAGGAGATGTCGCAAATCGAGGTTTATAACGCCGAAACCGGCGCGTCCGAGGGGGTTTATGTCCTCGAAAACGCCGGCGGCAGCGACCCTTATGAAATCTTCCTCGACGGTCCGCGCTCGCTGATGACGCTGACAAACCCGAACGCGAAGACCGACCGCGAGCTTGTCGTCTTCCGCGACAGCTTCGGCTCGAGCATCGCACCCCTTCTCGCCGAGGGCTACCGGACGGTGACGCTGATTGACATTCGCTATCTCCCGTCGCCGAACCTCAAATTTTTCGTCGACTTCGAGGGGAAGGACGTGCTGTTTCTCTACAGCACTCTCGTCATCAACAACGGCGAGACGATGAGATAAGGTATATAAAAAGGTCGCCTGCGCTTGAAGTGCGCAGGCGGTCGGTTTATGTATAGGGGTGGGGGAGTATATCTGTATCGCCGTTCAGGGTTCTTTCCAAAATTCACCTTTGTGAAAATTCGGGTTTCCGAGAGGCTTTGCGGTCAGGCGGAACTTCACACACCCGTCGGGGCAGACAAGGGTCTTGCTGTATCTGCCGTCCCCTCCGAGATTTTCTAAGTCACCGCCGCTTCGCACCGCTTCCATGACAGGATAGAGCATCATCATCGTTTTGCTGCAAATGCCGTATCCCTCGCTGTTTACAGGGCATCCGTAGGTGCAGCGATAAGTATCGCCTATTTCCTCGCCGTTGCGGCAATAATTTTCGGTGCGGTCTCCCTGAAGAAATCCTATAACTTCAATTCTGAACTCATATTCTTCATCATACCATTTTTTCATATGTTATCCTCTATCTTCCAATCTCTTTCCGCAGCTGTGCATAAGGGCGGGGATTACAGCCACTGTATAAAAGCCGTCTTATCGTTTCGGTTATATCCCGCCCGTTCATAAAAGCGGAGGGTGTCCTCGCTTTTTGAACCGGTCAGAAGCATAATTTTATAACAGTTTTCGCGCCGCGCGATTTCCCTCGCAAAATTCAGACAAGCCGTCGCGTAACCCTTATTTCTGTGTTTCCTGTCGGTAACGACGTTTTCAATCAGGGCATAGGGGCGCTGTCCGTGCGTCAGATTCGGAATAATAACGCATACGCAGGAGGACACTAAAACGCCGTTTTCGTCCGCGACGATTATATGATGATTCCCGTCGTTGATAATGCTGTTCCATATCGAAACAACTCGGTCGTCTTTATCGGGAAGCGGGTTATCGTGCAGCTGTGTATAAAGCGACAAAAGACCGTCAAAATCCTTTTCGTTAATTTCTCTTATCATAATCCTGTCCCGCCGAGGCTTGCCGACGCGCCTCTATCCTCTATCTTCCAATCTCTATCCTCTATCTTGTCATCTTTCCGCAACTATGCTATAATGGGGGAGGCTACTCCTTACCCTCGAGCTTTCTGATGCGGGATTCGCTGTTCTTGATGAGATTGACCATCGAGGAATAGTACCGCGGGTACTGGTCGGCGAGGCTTCGGGTGTCGATTCTGAGGTCCTCGCTGTCGGTGACGGCGTCTTCGCCCTCGAGGGAGACCCCGGACGACGCGGCCGCAACCTTTGATTCGCAAAGGCTCATGACGGCGCTTCCGCCCGCCTGTGACGACGTCTTTTCTATCATGAAGAAGTTCTCGTCGTTGGCGCCGTTGGCGGAATAAATATAGCGGAACATCTTATAAACCGCGAGCATTATATATGCCGAAATTTCTTTTATGACCGTCGACGAGCCGCACCGCGTCATCATCGAAAACAGGACGTTGAGAGAGTTGTTTATAAGCTTTTTGTTGAACGCAATCATAACCGACCCGGGCGTGACCTTATCGCGCTGGTTCGGGTCGTCCTCGGGGATATCGTCGACCGAAATCGTCTTCCCCTCCGGCTCGGGGGAGCGGCCGAGAAGATAGTCGCAGCTTACGTTATAATAGTCGGCGGAGCGGACCAAAAAGTCGAGTCCGCACTCGCGCTTGCCCTTTTCATAGTGGGACAAAAGTCCCTGTGACACGCCGAGGTCTTCGGCCGCCTTTTTCTGTGATAGCTTTCGTTCTTTTCTCAGAAGAGTCATTATACGCGCAAAATCGCTGCTCACATCGTCACCTCATCGCAAATTTAATAATAACATACTGAATATTATACAACCTTTTTTACAAATTGTAAAACAGTATTCTATATAAATTTTCATCTCGGTTTTTGTAGAAAAATGCCAAACGGAGGTATCTCAAAAATGAAAGGCTACAGAATCCACTTTATCCGCCACGCAATCTGTCAGGCAAACGAGGAAGGGCGCTATTGCGGCATCACCGAGTCGGAGATTTCGCCGAGGGGGCGCCGCGAGCTTATCGCGAAGGCGGAAAAATTCGTCTATCCCCCCGCGGACAAGGTCTATGTGAGTCCGCTTAAGCGGTGTATATCGACCGCGGCGTTTTTATATCCCGAGGGGTATGCGCGGGTCGTCCCAGAGCTTCGCGAGATGAATTTCGGCGACTTCGAGGGAAAGCTTCTGACCGAAATCAAGGACCTTCCGGAATACAAGGCATTTTTAAAGGGCGGTCTCGACAATCCTCCGCCGAACGGCGAGAGCCTTCGGAGCGTTGTGACGCGGTGCTGCGAGGGTCTCGACTTCATTATCCGCGACATGATGGCGAACGGCTATGAATCGGCGGTCGCGGTCACCCACGGCGGGATTATCATGAACATGATGTCATGCTTCGGTCTGCCGAAATATTCGCCGAACGACTATGCCTGCGACTTCGGCGAGGGGTATACCGTCCTCGTCACCGCGCAGATGTGGCAGCAGTCGGGGGCATTCGAGGTGCTCGGAAAGCTGCCGTATGAGAGGGGGTAGGAGCTGGCAGAGGGCAGAGGACAGAGGGGCAGATGTCAGAAGTTAGAGATTAGAGGATAGAATTCTGACATCTGACTTCTGATATCTGTATTCTGACAGGGCGCAGGCGCACTGCCTTGTAAAAGGTATTCGCTGCGCTCATGCTATTTTTAGATTCCTGCCCCCTTCCCCCTCCCACATGGGAGGGGGTTCTACATAGCTAAGGCTTTGAGTGCCGCCTTTCGGCGGGATATGCTTGCGCACGGACTATAACTTTGCTCGAAACTATGAAGCGCTTGGAAAAATAGAGCAACGCCGCACCTTATAAAAGGAATTCGCTTCGCTCATGCTATTTTTAGACTCCTACCCCCTTCCCCCTCCCACATGGGAGGGGGTTCTGCGTTGCCAAAGTTTGGATTGCCGCCTGACGGCGGGGGAAATTTGCGGCGATGTCATAATTCGCTAAATGCTTTACTTTGCGGCGTACGCTAAACACAACATCTTTGATGTTTCTCCGTCTTTTTTCTTCCACACCCCCTGCCCCCTCTCCCTCAGTGAGAGAGGGGGGTTCCACCCCACACCCGGCCGTTCACGTTCGTGAACGGCGCGACCACTCCCCTCGAGGGGAGTGGTACTTGGCAAGGGGGACACTTTGGCAGGGTTTAGAAAAATCGTGTGCTGACGCACTGCCTTACTATAAGGTATTCGCTGCGCTCATGCTATCTAAAGTCACCCCTCCCCGACCCTCCCCTCAAGGGGAGGGGGTTCCGCATCGCCATAATCTCTTGATATCCGCCTATCGTCGGGGAAAATTTGAGACGACGTCACGCCTTGCATAAGGCGGCCTCTTATAATTCCGACCTCTGACTTCTCGTTTCTGTTCTCTGACAGTCCCTCCAAAGCAAAAGGGAGGTCTGCGCCTCCCTTTATTCCACCAGCAAATTCATCGACCCGAGCTTGACGCCCTCCATCTCGTATCGCTCGACCGCGGTCAGAAGAAGGTACCCCGCCGTCGGCGTCTCGCCCTCGGAAATCTCGTCGGCGTCGACGGTCATATAAATCTCAAGGTTGTTGACGAAGAGGTCGGTCGTGACCGGCTCGACCGCGCGCGAACAGGGGATTACCGTCGCGATGATGATGTACCGCTCGCATATCTGCCAGTTGTAGAGCGTCCCGACATACTCGCGGAACTCGCTGTCGAGGTCGTAGTCGTCGCGGTAGGTCTCGAAGAAATAGACGAGCTCGTCGTAGCCGTCGATTATGTCGACAACCTTCTCGGGCGAGTCGGTAAGCGCGTCGGCGCGGTAGCAGAAGTTCCAGAATTCGGGGTTATAGATTCTGAACCGCTCGGCGTCGTATGCCGAGGTCTCGCCGGCGTCGCTCACGTCGGTGAAGTCGATGCTGAGCTCCATGTCCTCGACGCCGTCGAAGCACCCCTTCGGGCCAATGAAGACGAGGTGATAGACCGTGTCGTTCTGCGGCGCCTCGTCGGGGCGGTGCCGGGTGATGCTGATTCCGACCTTGCCGTTTCCGACAGTCACCGGGCCGGCGTCGTGGTCGACATATGAGCTCGGCTCGTTTATGACCAGCAAAATCACGTCGTTCTGAGCAAGATATTCGTCGCTGAAAGAGTTTAGGAGGATTGTGAACTTGCTCCCGTAGAGGTACACATACTGCGTCGCCTCAAAATAGTCGGACACCTCGCGGTACGAGTGCGGGTGGACTATTCTCGGGAGCTCCGCCGCGCCGCCGCTGAGCTGCATTGTGATATAGCTTCCGTAAAACTCGCCGACCGCGCGGGTCTCGCCGTCCGCGGGAATCGTCTCGGGGAGATTTTGTGATGACATGTCCGCCGTCGCGGCCGACTCAATCGGCGGAAGAGGCTCTATTACGCCCCGGCACGCCGTCAGCATCACCGCCGCCGCAATCACCAGCGCAAGCGCCGCACGCCGCAATCCTTGCACAAAACCATCTCCTTCCCCGCTTATTATCTGCCTCCGCGCCTGCGATAACCCCTCGCGCGCAAAGTTTTTCAGTTTATTGTAGCATAAAAGCGGAAGGATTGCAAGAGCAGATGGGCCCTTTAGTGGCACATCAAGAGGACAGAAGTGAGAAGCCATAGGGCAGAAGTTGGAGATTGGATGATAGAAGATAGAGGATAGATGGCGGATGTCTGACCTCTGATATCTGTATTCTGGCATGAGAGCATCGTTCCCGCCTTGCTAAAAGGTATTCGCTGCGCTCATGCTATCGATAGACTCCCACCCCCTTCCCCCTCCCACATGGGAGGGGGTTATGTTGCTCATACTTTACAGTGCCGCCTGACGGCGGGGGAAATCTTGCACGGTGCCATACGTTACATAAAGTGTCCACTTTACAGCGGATGCTAAATGCCTCATCTTTGTAGTCTCTGTGCTCTTTTTTCTTCCACACCCCCAGTCCCCCTCTCCCTCAGTGAGAGAGAGGGGGTTCCACCCTACACCCGGCCGTTCACGTTCGTGAACGGCGCGACCACTCCCCTCGAGGGGAGTGGTACTTGGCAGGGAGGACACTTGCGAGCGCTACAGATAGCTTGCAGAGGCGCTGCGCCTCGCTAATAAGGAGTCCGCCGTTGGCGGACGCTCTCCGCGTCACTCGGCCGTGACGCATTTCGCCTGTTCCCCTCCCCCTGCCCCCTCCCCGACGGGGAGGGGAATCGCACAGCTTCGGCCTCAGCTCCTATGAGGGCGCAGTCCGCGACCGTCGAAGACGGTCGAAACGAAAGGAGCAGGAAAAATCCCTCCGGATTTTTTCTGCTTCCTTTCGTTTGCGCGCGGAGCGCGCAGGACTGCGCCTCTACACCTCCACCTTCACCCTCGTGCCGTCGGCGCTTTCGACCTCGGCGAGCGTGAATTTGCCGTGCTTTCTGCGGTAGCGCTTAAGCTCCTTTAATATCTTTTCCATCGAGCGCGGCGGGAGGTCGCCGTCCTCGCCGACGGACTTTTCGACAAGCTTCGCCGCCGGACGGCTGAACAAAACCGCGTTCGGAATCGGTATGTAGAGGCTCAGCTTGCCGGTTTTTACTGTCACCTTCATCGCTCAGTCCACATAAAGCCGGACGACATCTCCGTCGGCGCTCTCGACATCGACAAGGTTCCCGACGGCGCCGTTGTGCGCGGCCTCGAGAATCTTCGCAAAGTCGATGTTCCGAAGCATTTCGCTGTCAATCCCAATCTCCGGCGTCGCCATTCCCATCTGGAACCCGAGCTCGACGAGTCCCATCGGCAGGTTTACGCGTATTTTGTCGCCGTCCGAAGAGTTACAGATGACGTGCAGGGTCATGTCCGAGACGTCTTTCCGCTGTTCCTGCGGCAAAAGCCGCACCTCCGGCTCGCTCTCGCCGCTCAGAAGCCGGTCGACCGTCACGCCCAAGAGCTTCGCGAGCTCGGGCAGCAGTGTGATGTCGGGGCAGGTCTGGTCGTTCTCCCACTTTGAGACCGCCTGCGGACTGACCCCGAGCCGCTCGGCGAGGTCCTCCTGTTTAAGACCGCGTTCGCGCCGCAGCGCCGAAATTCTTTTACCCAATGTGTCCATTTAAATAATCTCCTTGATTTTATTCGGCAAACATCGGGCCCATGACCTTTGCCGTAACTATATTTTACCCCGCCTGCCGCGCTTTTTCAATGACCTATCCGTTGTTTTCCGCCGATTTTGCTCAACCGCGCGTTGTTTTTTCACTCAACGGGAGGTTGAGAGGGGAGGGGGGAACATAATAACCCCCGCCATGCCGCAGCACGCGGGGGGTGACTTTTTATTCACTCCCTCTCAGGTCGTCGATGACCTGCTGGAGATGTGTAAGCTGAATGTCGCTCAGACCGTCGGTGTCGAGGTGGCGCGACCCTTCGCGTCCGAGAAGATAATCGGTCGTCACGCCGAAGAATTCGGCAAGCCGCACAAGAATCTCTACCGACGGCATGATGTTTTCGTTCTCCCAGTTTGAAACGCTCTGCTTGCTCGCGCACACCGCTTTCCCGAGCTCCTCTTGCTTAAGACCACGCTCCGTCCGGAGTCTGCGTATCATCTGCCCCAACATATATATCACCTCGGTCAAATATTACAATATATTTTACCCATAATACTTGACAATCAATAAATACTATGGTATTGTAATATTGGACTCAATTAAAACAGGGAGGAAAAATATATGTCAGAAACAAAGTTCTGCAAATTCTGCGGCGAAACCATTCCAAACGACGCAGTAATCTGCACAAAATGCGGCAGGCAGGTCGAAGCATCGGCTCAGCAGTCTCAGACGCCGAACATCGTAATCAACAACAGCAATACAAACGTCGCCGGCGTCGGCGGAAGAAGAAAAAACAAGTGGGTGGCGATTGCGCTGTGTTTGTGTACTGGCTTTTTGGGCGGGCACAAATTCTATGAAGGCAAAACCGGAATGGGCATTTTATATTTGTTCACGGCGGGTCTGTGCATGGTGGGCGTAATAGTTGACCTTATTTCGCTGTTGTTTAAGCCGAACCCGTACTATGTATAAAAGGAGAAATATGATGAAAAGATTTTTAGTTGTGCTTATTCTTGCGGCGTTGGCACTGACACTTGCAGGCTGCGGCGCGGGCACCGCTGCGCCGGACTTTGAAGACACGGCATCGTTTGAAGCCGCGCTGAACAACGGGGATGACCTCGTTGGAAAAACGGTAAAAATCACCGTCGACGAGCTTGTGCCCGACTCGGCATTCGGGTATAACATTCAAACGGGCGAGCACCTCAATTTCTGCTCTCCGACCAATCCGGGCGTTTCTGTCGGCGACACCCTGACCGTCAAGGTAACCGAAGTCGCGAGCATGCTCGGCTCGTATGTGATATACTACGAGATAGTAAAATAGAGCGACCCCCGTCGCACTCACCAAAAAGCAGGAACCCCTTCCCGGTTTCCTGCTTTTTCATCTCTCCGCACAGCGCTATCATCTCGCCTCATACGGCAAAGCGTCTTAAAAATCAATTACTCTCAGTAATGCCTCTTTCGGGTTATACTCCGAGTCGAAAAGGAGAGGAAGATTCTTCCTCTTTTCGGCGTTCTTGAAGTGATTAAGCCAGCTGTGGCGGTCGCTGACGCCCCAGAGGGTGACGTTTTCTATCGCGCCCTTGAGCTCACGGAAGATGCCGAAAATCCGGCCGTATGCCTCGGTCACGCGCTTCTCAAGGTCGCCCTCGGGGACCGCGTCGGGATTCTTCCAGTCGATGGCGTTGACGTCGAGCTCGGTGACGTGAATCCGAAGGCCCGTCTCGGCATACATCTCGAACCCGCGCCTCATGTTGTCATAGTCGCGGTCGGTCATCATCGCGTGGAGGTGGCACTGACACCCGATTACGTCGACCAACCCGCGCTCCTTAAGCGCATTCACAAGCTTGAGTATGCTGTCCCGCTTCTGCGGATTGAACTCGTTGTAGTCGTTGCAGCAGAGGAGCTTCCCCGGGAAATATTTCCGCGCCAAGCCGTATATCTCAAAGAGATAGTCCTCGCCGAGCTTTTCTTTGAAGACGGTCTCGCGGAGATAACCCCCGTGCTTGTCGTCAATCGCCTCGTTCACGACGTCCCAGCAATAGCAGTCGGGATAGCGCTCCGCGACCTGTCCGAAGTGCTCGAGGGTGTTGTGCATAATCTCGTCGGCGGTAAGCTGTTCAAAAATCCCCCAAGGATAGCTTCCGTGCCACATCAGGGTGTGCCCGCGGACAAGGATTCCGTTTTCCTTCGCGAAGTTATAAATCTTATCTGCCGGGGCGAAGTCGGTCTCGCGCGAAGGCGACACAAATCTCTCGCGGTCGGTGATTTCGGGGGGGCCGGCTTTTCGCCCCTTCTCAGCGCCGAAAAATCCGGATGGGTATATTCGTGCGGGTGGATGCCGTTATACTTCATCTCGTTTTCACAGGTCACGGTGTCAAAATGCGCCCTGACGGTCTCGGCGGCCTCGTCGAGCCAATGCGCGGCAACCGCCGCACCGACGGTGAAGTAATTTTTATATGCTTCTTTAAGAGTCTTCATGGATATCGCCTATCTGCCGATAACGGTCTTCCCGCCCATATAGGGCCTTAAAACCTCGGGTATGTTCACGCTTCCGTCGGCGTTGAGGTTGTTTTCGAGGAACGCAATCAACATTCTCGGCGGAGCGACGACGGTGTTGTTCAGGGTGTGCGCAAGGTATTTTCCCTTTTCACCGCTGACGCGTATCTTAAGCCGCCTCGCCTGTGCGTCCGAGAGGTTCGAGCAGGACCCGACCTCGAAATACTTCTTCTGCCTCGGGCTCCACGCCTCGACGTCGACCGACTTGACCTTTAAGTCCGCAAGGTCGCCGGAGCAGCATTCGAGCGTCCGGACCGGGATATCGAGCGAGCGGAAGAGGTCGACGGTGTTCTGTAAAAGCTTCCAGAACCACTCGCGGCTCTCCTCGGGTTTACAGATTACAATCATCTCCTGCTTCTCGAACTGGTGAATTCTGTATACGCCGCGCTCCTCGAGTCCGTGCGCGCCCTTTTCCTTTCTGAAACAGGGCGAATAGCTCGTCATGGTGAGCGGAAGGCTCTCCTCGGGGACAATCTGGTCGATAAAGCGGCCAATCATCGAGTGCTCCGACGTGCCGATAAGATAGAGGTCCTCGCCCTCGATTTTATACATCATCGCGTCCATCTCGGCGAAGCTCATGACGCCCTTTGCGACCTCGGAGCGAATCATGAACGGCGGAACGACATAGGTGAATCCGCGGTCAATCATAAAATCGCGGGCATAGCTCAGGATTGACGAATGAAGCCTTGCGATATCGCCGGTGAGGTAATAGAACCCGTTTCCCGCGACGCGGCGCGCGCCGTCGAGGTCGATTCCCGAAAGGCTCTCCATGATGTCGGTGTGATAGGGGACTTCGAAGTCGGGGACCTTCGGCTCGCCGAAGCGCTTCAGCTCGACGTTCTCCGAGTCGTCCTTTCCGATGGGGACGTCGTCGTCGATGATGTTCGGAATGACCATCATTATGTCGGTGACCTTCTGCTGGAGCTCGCCCTCGAGCTTTTCAAGCTCCTCGAGGCGCTTTGCGGACTCCGCCACCTGTTTCTTGACCGCCTCGGCCTCGTCCTTCTGCCCCTTCGCCATAAGTCCGCCAATCTGTTTTGAAAGGCGGTTGCGGTCGGCGCGGAGGCCGTCGGCCTCGGTGATTGCGGCGCGGTACTGCTTGTCGAGCTCGATTACCTCGTCGACGAGCGGGAGCTTTTTATCCTGAAACTTTTTTCTGATGTTCTCCTTGACCGCTTCGGGGTTTTCGCGGAGAAATTTTATGTCTATCATATATGTTCCTCTTTTCTTTTTACTGTATATATTTTTTCGGGGACTATCCGTCGTTTTTCCCGACAGATTCCAAAAGCCTTGCGATTCGCATCAGGTCGTCGCGGTCATAGAACTCGACCGAGAAAACTCCGCCGCCGGTCTTGTTCTCCTTAACGGTGCACACCCGACCCGACGTCTCGCGGAGCGAAAGCTCGACCTCGTGATAGATGCTCTCGCGGAGCTTCGGCTGTTTCGGCTGCTGCTTTTTCGGAGCGGTCTTTGCGAGCTCCTCGGTCTGCCTGACCGTAAGCTCGCCGCGCTTGATTTTCTGTGACAAGCTCTCGAGGAGGTCCTTATCGGTGATGCCGACAAGCGCCCTCGCGTGTCCCGCCGAGATGTCGCCCTTTCGGACCGATTCTATCGTCTTTTTGTCGAGCGAGAGGAGACGGAGCGAATTTGCGACCGCCGAGCGCGACTTTCCGACAACCCGGGCGACGTCGTCCTGTGTACAGCCGGCCGAGTCCATCAGCGACTTATAGCCGAGCGCCTCTTCAATCGGGTTGAGGTCCTCGCGCTGGAGGTTTTCGACGAGCGCCAGCTGTGCCGCGCGGTCGTCGTCGAGCTCGCGGATATATACCGGCATTTCGTCAAGACCCGCCATTCTCGCCGCCCGCCAGCGGCGTTCGCCCGCGACAATCTGATACCCTCCGGTCGGGAGGGGACGGACGAGTATCGGCTGGAGCACGCCGTGCTTCTTTATCGAATCGGCAAGGGCCTCGAGCGCGGCGTCGTCAAAATCACGGCGCGGCTGCGCCTTGTTCGGGGATATCTCGGTGATGCGCAGGGTCTGTGACCTTGTGCCCTCGGTCTCGTTCTGGGGAAAAAGGGCGTCGAGCCCCATTCCGAGAGAATTCTTTTTTGCCATAAGATTATCACCGCCTTTTAAGTGGTCATATTTTATGCCTGTTTCTTTCCGCGCTCGCGGATTCTCTGCAGGAATTCGACGCAGAAGTCTTCATATGCCTCGGCGCCGCGCGAGCTTCGGTCGTAATACATTATCGGCTTGCCGTGACTCGGGGCCTCGGAAAGCGCGACGTTCCGCGGGATTACGGTTTCGTATACGTCCTTCGGGAAGTATTTTTTCACCTCGCTGACAACCTGTGCCGTGAGGTTATATCTTCCGACATACATTGTGAACAAAATTCCCTCGATATACATTCGGGAGTTATAGCCGTCCTTGATGCGCTTAATCGTGTCCATAAGCTGTACAAGTCCTTCGAGAGAATAGAACTCGCACTGTATCGGAATGAGCACCGAGTCGCAGGCGGTCAGCGCGTTGAGCGTTATAAGGCTGAGCGACGGGGGGCAGTCGACAAGTATGTAGTCATAGCGGTCCTTGATGCCGATAAGCTGCATTTTAAGGCGCATCAGGCGGTTGTCGAGTCCGGCAAGCTCGATTTCGGCGCCGGCGAGCTTTTGTGCCGACGGCATGAGCGAGATTCCCTTGAACGCTGTCGGGACGATTGCGTCCTGTGCGCGGCATGCGCCGATGATAACTTCATATACCGTTTGGGTGATTGTGCGCTTTCTGACTCCGAGACCGGTGGTGGTGTTGCCCTGTGCGTCGATGTCGACGACGAGGACCTTTTTATTCTTGCCTCCGAGCGCGGCGGCCAGATTTACGACGGTGGTCGACTTCCCGACGCCGCCCTTCTGGTTGGACACCGCGATAATCCTTCCCACAAGCTCCGCCTCCTTTGATTTTTGCTGATTACCTTTTAGTATACCATATTTTCAGCGGATTTCAAGGGGGAGAAGGAATTTTTTGAGGGAGGGAGGTGAAGAGGGGCGGAGAGAGATTATAGGGGGATTCGCTGAGCGAGGCATGTTTTGAATAACGCCCGAACTCGCGCTTAAAAGGTATTCGCTTCGCGAATGCTATCTTTAGTCACCCCACCCCTACCCCTCCCCGACGGGGAGGGGTCCGCGTCGCCAAAGTTTGGATTGCCGCCTGACGGCGGGGGGAAATTGGCGCAACGTCCTAATTTGTTATAAGGTGCTGCTTTGTGACGGACGCTAAACGCATCACCTTAGCGGTGACTTGCCCATTTTTCTTCCACACCCCCAGTCCCCCTCTCCCTCAGTGAGAGAGAGGGGGTTCCACCCCACACCCGGCCGTTCACATTCGTGAACGGCGCGGCCACTCCCCTCGAGGGGAGTGGTACTTGGCATGGAGGACACTTTGGCAGGCTTTGGAAAAATTGCGCGCTGGTGCCGCACCTGCTATAAGGTATTCGCTGCGCTCATGCTATTTATAGACTCCTATCCCCCTTCCCCCTTTCCACATGGAAAGGGGGAACGCATATCTCAGGCTTCAACTTCTATGAGGGCGCAGTCCGGCGCGCGAAGCGCGCGAACGAAAATATCAGGAAAGCTCCGGCAGGAGTTTTCCTGTTTTTCGTTCAGACCGCCGTCGGCGGTCTCGGACTGCGCCCGAAGGTAGTGTGTCACCGCACCGCCGGAAATAAGGAATTCGCTGGCGCTCATGCTATTTTCAGACTCCTACCCCCTACCCCCTCCCACATGGGAGGGGGTTATCATAGCCAAGGGCGGGAGTGCCGCCTGACGGCGGGGGAAATTTGGGTGGCTATTCGACTTACTTGGGCGATCCGTACAATTCTGACTTCTGATTCTCTCACTTCTGTTCTCTGGGAGCATACGCTTGTTTTATCTGTGAACGCGAGCAATCAATCGTTCTCGATTGCGAAGCGTGAACAGCTATAAAACAAGCTTATGCACGCAGCCGGCGCGCTTCGCGCGCAAACGAAAAGAAACAGGAAAACTCCCGCCGGAGTTTTCCTGCTCTTTTCGTTTCGGCAGCCTTCGGCTGCCGCGGACTGCGCCTGCCGTCGTGTAGAGCCTCCCCGCCTGTCACTCACTTCTCCGCTTTAAATCGCCGCATGGCGCTCTTATCCTCATCTTTTGCATCGTTGCCCCCTACAACTTTTCTCCCTAATCCCCGCTGTACCGCCAAAATGCCGTCAGAATCTCCTTTTTTTGCCCCGAAATTGAGGGGAGATTGGCGAATGGTGGGGAATCCTCCCGAAAAAATCTTCTGGAAATATCAGGAAAAGTGTGATACACTTTAGCCAAAAGGAGTGATAAAAATGGCAGTCATCTTTCAGCAGAAAAAAGAAAAGACGCTCGCGCGGGTCGTCGAGATTCCGTGCGAACAGATTGCGCCGAACCCCTATCAGCCGCGGCAGGAATTCTGCCACTCCGAGCTGTTGAGCCTTGCCGCAAGCATCAAAACCGACGGGATTATTCAGCCGCTGTCGGTCCGCCGGGCGGGGGAGCGCTACGAGCTTATCGCGGGGGAAAGGCGGCTCCGAGCCGCGATTTTGGCCGGTCTCGAGACGGTGCCGTGCATAATCTCGGAGGTGTCCGACCGCAACTCGGCACTTCTGTCCCTCGTCGAAAACATCCAGCGCAAGGACCTCGGATTCTTCGAGGAGGCCGACGCAATCGCCCGGCTGATTGACATCTACGGCATGACCCAGGAGGACGCCGCGCTCCGCCTCGGGTATGCACAGTCGACGCTCGCAAACAAGCTCCGCCTCAGAAAGCTCTCGGCGGACGAGCGCCGGCTTATCACCGAAAACGGACTCAGCGAGCGCCACGCACGCGCGCTTCTGCGGCTCGATGACCCCGAAAAGCGCGCCGAGGCGATATCCCAAATCGTCCGGAGAAAGCTCAACGTCGAGGGCGCAGAAAAGCTGATTGACTCGATGATTGAATACTCGAAGTACCGCGAGCGCATAAAAAAGGGGAGCGCGATTTTCCGCGACCTCCGCCTTTTTATGAACACTGTCAACAAGGCCGTCGAGACGATGCAAATCGCCGGCGTCAACGTCAACGTCGACAAAAAGCAGTCCGAGGACTTTCTCGACTACCATATCCGCATACCGCTGAACAAGGACTGATGTTTCACGTGAAACACTACAGCGGCTTTGAATTGATTTTTCCCTGCGCCCGAGGATACGCTTCGGGCGTGTTTTTTGTCTTTTTGATGACGACGAGCGTCCGCCGGTCGCCGGACGGGAGCGCGTATGAAATTACGTCCGCGAGTTCGCCGCCGAGCGTTTTGATTGCTTTTTTTGATGATTCAAGCTCATCGGCTACATCTCCGCCCTTCAGCGCCAGGAACGTCCCGCCGACCTTTACGAGCGGCAGGCAGTATTCACACAGCACCGGCATGCGGCTGACCGCCCTTGCGACGGCGGCGTCGAAGCTCTCGTGCATCGGCGTGTGACCGGCGTCCTCGGCGCGGACGTGTATGCACTCGGCGTCAATTCCGAGAATGCGGGTCAGCTCTTTAAGGAATCCGACGCGCTTATTGAGGCTGTCGAGCAAAGTCGGCCGGATATCCGGGCGCATGATTTTCATCGGCACGCTCGGAAAACCCGCGCCGGCGCCGACGTCGACAAGGCTTGCTCCGGCGGGGATATGCGCCATCGTCAGCGGCAGGACGCTGTCCAAAAAATGCTTCTCCGCGACGTCGTGGGGCTCGGTAATCGCAGTCAGATTCATCACTGCGTTCTTCTCGGCGAGGAAGTCGGCATACACACGAAACTGCCGGTACTGCTCCTCCGAAAGCGCCATTTTTGCGCGCGAAAAGAGCGCCGACATTTCATCAAACTCAATAAACACGCTAATCCTCCCGCTGTGCAAGCCTAATCAGCAGCACCGAAATGTCCGCCGGGTTGACGCCCGAAATCCGCGACGCCTGCCCGATACTGCGCGGTCTGACCTTTGCGAGCTTCTCGGCGGCCTCGAGGCGTAGTCCGCGGACCGAGCCGTAGTCAAAATTGGGCGGCAAAAGGCGGTCTTCAAGCTTTTTCATCTTCTCGACCTGCTCCCGCTGGAGCTTGATGTACCCCTCGTACTTGATGCGCACCTCGGCTTGTTCCCAAACCTCGCGGGGGAGCGCGGGGCGGTCGGGGTCGAACGGCGCGAGCGCGGAATATGTTATCTGCGGGCGCTTCAAGAGGCGCGAGAGGGGAGTCGGCTCTGTGATCGGCATTGTTTCACATGAAACAAAAAGCTCGGAAAGGGCCTCGGAAGGCGGGATTTTCGTCTCATCAAGGCGTTTTACCTCGGCGTCAATCATCGAAAGCTTCTTTTGAAGCTTGGCGAACCGCTCTTCCGATATCAGTCCGACGCGGTAGCCGATGGACGTAAGCCGTTCGTCGGCGTTGTCTTCGCGAAGGAGCAAGCGGTATTCGCTCCGCGAGGTCATCATTCGGTAAGGGTCGGACACGCCCTTTGTGACAAGGTCGTCGATAAGCGTCCCGATATAGCTCGACATTCGGTCAAGGACGAGCTCCTCGCGGCCGAGTATCTTCATCGCGGCGTTAATTCCGGCGACGAGTCCCTGCGCCGCGGCCTCTTCGTAACCAGAGGTCCCGTTGAACTGACCCGCGCCGTAGAGTCCGGGGACGCTTTTGAACTCAAGCGTCGGCGCAAGCTCGAGCGAGTCACAGCAATCGTATTCAATCGCGTATGCGTTGCGCATGATTTCGACGTGCTCCAGTCCCTCGATGGTCCGCAAAAACTTCAGCTGAACATCTTCGGGGAGGCTCGAGGACATGCCTTGGAGATAGTATTCGTCGGTGTCAAGGCCCATCGGCTCGATAAAAAGCTGGTGCCGCGGCTTGTCCGAAAAGCGAACGACCTTGTCCTCAATCGACGGGCAGTAGCGCGGTCCGATGCCCTCGATTCGACCGGAATAGAGAGGGGAGCGGTCGAGGTTGTCGAGGATAACGCGGTGGGTCTCGGCGTTGGTGTAGCTGATGTAGCAGGAGACGACGTTTTTAAGCTCGCCCTCGGTCTCGAACGAAAACGGACTGATGTCGGGGTCGCCGTCCTGCCGCTCAAGCTTGGAAAAGTCGATGCTACGGCGGTGGACGCGCGCCGGCGTGCCGGTCTTGAAACGGCGGAGGGTGATGCCGAGGTCGCGGAGGCTCTGTGACAGTCCGTTCGACGGCAGTGTCGCGTCCGGTCCGCTTTCATACGACGTCTCGCCGACGTGCACGACGCCTTTGAGGTATGTACCTGTGCAGACAATCGCCGCGCGGACGCCGTATTCCGTCCCGAGGCGGGTGACAACTCCGCAGACCGCGCCGCTCCCGTCTACCTCGATTTTGACGACCTCCGCCTGCTTGATATCCAAAAGCGGCTCGGATTCGAGGACCTTTTTCATGTAGGTGTGGTACCTGACGCGATCGGCCTGAACTCGGTGGCTGTGGACGGCGGGCCCCTTGCCGAGATTGAGGACGCGGCTCTGAATAAAAGTCGCGTCGGCGGCCTTCGCCATCTCTCCGCCGAGGGCGTCGATTTCGCGGACAAGGTGACCTTTGGCTGTCCCGCCGATTGACGGATTGCAGGGCATGTTCGCGATGGAGTCGAGGCTGATTGTGAAGATTGCGGTGCGAAGACCGAGCCGTGCAGAAGCGAGCGCGGCCTCGACTCCGGCGTGACCCGCGCCGATTACGGCGACATCGTATTCGGAAAGATTCATATAAGCTCCTTAACTTTATTTGCCGACACAGAACCGCTCGAAGACATTGTTGACGACGGCTTCGGTCGCCTTTTCGCCGGTCAGCTCCAAGAGGGCGTCAGCGGCGGCATCGATACAGACGGTCACGGCGTCGAGCGTTTCGCCGGCGGATATCGCCGACTTTGACTCGCGAATCGCCGAAAGCGCGCGGTCGCAGCAGTTTTTCTGACGCTCATTGACGAAAACTCCGGCGTCCGTTCCGGCGTCAAGTGACAGCTTTTCATAGACAGCGTCACGAAGCCTATCGAGCCCGAGGCGGTCTTTTGCCGATACTTCGAGTAATATATCATCAGAAAAATACTCTCTGTCAAGCTTTTGGGGGAGGTCGCACTTATTAATGACGACAATCCGGCGGCGGTTCGCAGTCATCTTCAGGATTTCGCGGTCGCCGCAGGTGAGCGGTTCGGAACCGTCGAGGACGACGAAACAAAGCTGTGCGCGCTCGGCGGTCCGCTCGGCAAGCTTTACGCCGAGCTGTTCGACGCCGTCCGAGGTCTCGCGGATGCCGGCGGTGTCGCTCAGGCGGAGGACGATGTCCCCGAGGCGGAGTTTTTCTTCGACGACGTCCCGGGTCGTGCCGGCGGCGGGGGTGACGATGCTGCGCTCGAAGCCGAGAAGCGCGTTCATAAGCGTCGACTTCCCGACGTTCGGCCTCCCGACAATCGCGCAGGAGACCCCCTCGCGGAAGACGATTCCGCCGTCGTACCCCGCGATGATTTTCTCAAGCCTTTTTTCGCACTCCGACAGCGCGGAGAGTATCGTGGCGGGGTCGGTCTCGGGGATATCCTCGTCTGGGTAGTCGGTCCAGGCGGCGAGTCCTCCGAGCAGCTCGACAAGCCTGTCCGACACCGATTTTACGTCGCGAAAAAGGGCGCCCTCGCGCATCATGTTCGCGGACTTAAGCGCGCTGTCACCCTCGGCGGAGATGATGTCGGCGACGGCCTCGGCCTGTGTTAGCGAGAGCTTGCCGTTCAGAAACGCCCGCTTTGTGAACTCGCCGGCGGCGGCGGGTTCGGCTCCGAGGGCGATTGCAGCGCGGAGGACCTTTTTGGTGACGTAAAGTCCGCCGTGACAGGAGATTTCGGCGGTGTCCTCGCCGGTATAGCTCGACGGCGCGCGAAAGACCGTCAGCAGGACATCGTCGAGCGTCTCGCCGTCATATACAATACGCCCGTAGGCGCAGGTATGACCCGCCATCTCCGAGACCGGGGTCTTCCCGAACGGCACAAAGAGCTTTTCGGCGATGACGAGGGCATTATCGCCCGAGATTCTTATAAGCGATATTCCGCCGATGGCCGTCGGGGTGGATATCGCGGCTATTGTTGAAGACATTTTATCACCCGAACCCACGGCAAAGTCCCCTTTAACGCAAAGCCGCCATCACAACTCGGCTGGCGGCTTTTTCGTTATCAAATTGAGGGGCAGAGCCGCTCTTTAGTCTCAGAATTCAATCTTTGAATAGAGGTTTGTTCCCATTTCGTCCTCGGGCTTCGGCTTTTTATAGTCCTTCTCGAAGCTCGAAGAGATGTCGAGCGAGCGCGCCTTGAATTCCTCGCGGCGGCGTCCGTTCCGGCGGTTGCCGTTGCGGCGGTCCTGCGGTCCGCTGCGCCTCTGTCCGCGATATCCGCTGTGCTCGCTTCTTTCGGTGGACGAGATGAGCACCTTGCGGTAAGGCTCTTCGCCGACCGAGCGGCTTGTCGCGTTTTCGATTTCGGCGACCGCGGCGTGAATAATCCGGCGCTCATAGGGGTTCATCGGCTCAAGGGCGACGGTTCTTCCGGTTCTCTTTGCCTTTGCGACCATCTTCCGCGCAAGCTCTTCAAGCTGGACCTTTCTCTTTGCCCTGAAGCCGCAGCAGTCGGTGGAAATTCTGTAATAATTCTTGTCGGAGCGGTTTGCGACCAACGACGCGAGATATTGAAGCGCGTCGAGCGTTTCGCCGCGGCGTCCGATGATTCCCTCGACGCCTTCGCCCTTTATTTCGAGGAGCGAGCCGCCCTCGATGTCCGAGATTTCGACGGTCGGGTCATATCCCATCGACCTCATCACCGAGACGATATAGTCCGCGGCGGTTTCGGCCTTGGACTTCTCATATTCTGCCTCGACCCTTGCCTCTCCCTTCATGCCGAAAAGACCTTTTTTCGGCTCTTCAAGAACGGTGAATGTAATCTTTTCGGCCGATACGCCGAACTTCTCTGCGGCGAGCGCCTTTGCGTCGTCTACCGTCTTGGCGGTAAAAATTTCTTTCATGCTTTAAACCTCCTGTTTGAACACATCTTCTTTAATATTTAACTTCGCTGAAGCTTAGTTCGGAATCAGTCGTCGCTGTCGCCGTATTTCTCGGCCATTCTGCGCCTTGCCTCGAGGATTCGCGGGTCGACGTTTTCTTCGTCGTCGTCGACAAGCTTTTTGCGCGCCTCGTTGATTTTTTGTCTTTCAATCTCTTTCCGCTCGTTTTTCGACAGCTTTACGTCGCCGCTGTCGAGGTCGTTAAGAAGACTTCCGTCGGCGCCGCCCTGCTGCGCCTTCTGCTGTTCAAGCGCCATCTGGTAGAGCGAGGGGCGGCGTCCCTTTTTCTTTGCCTCTTTCGCGAGGATTTTTTCCATTCTCTCGGGGGTGAAGTAAAGGTTGACGCATACCGTCTGAACAAGCGAAAGCACAGAGGAGAATATCCAGTAGATACCGATTCCGGCCGGGAAGCTGAACGCGATGATAAACGAGATTATCGGGAGCGCATAGAGCATTCCCATCATGCCCTTCGAGCCCTGAACGTCCTGCTTGTTGCGCTTCATCATAAACTGCGAGATAATCGTCAACGCAATCTGAGACAGGAACGAGAGTATCGGAATGAGGATATAAACGCTCTTCCAGCTCGGATATTCGCCGAGATAGAATCCGAGGAAGGTATAGTTAAAGCTGTCGCAGAAGTCGGAAATCTCGGAGTCGAACAGCTGGGGATAGTCCTTTGCGACCGAGAGGACGACAAGCTCTGCCCTCGCGGTTCCGCCCGCCATCAGCCTCTTCGAGACCTTTGACTCGTTGTTGAAATATTCGTCAAGGCCGGGGTTCGCCTCGAATGTCGCCGCCATCTCGGAGATGACCGAGTCGTCAAGCTTGAGGTTTTCGTTATATCCCTTCAAAAGCTCCTCGAGGTTTGTCCCCTCGGCGAGCCGCTGAGATATCGTCGGCGCGGCGGCGAATCCCTCGGGAATATCGTTCTTTACCGCCTGCGACATCTGGTAGTAGTTCACCACGGTCTGCGACGCGGCGGTGATTTTTTCGGAATCGAGTCCCGAGATATAGGTCATCGGGGCATATACGACCTCGATAATCGCGAAGAGAATCAGATAGGTGATAATCATGGTGCCGCAGCCGCCGGTCGGACTTACGCCCTCCTGGTTATAGAGCTCCATCATCGCCTCGTTCTGCTTTTCGCGGTTGTTGGCGTATTTCTTCATTATTTGCTCGCGCTTGGGGGCAAGCCTTGCCATCCTCGCGGAAGACTTCTGCTGCTTGATGCTCGACGGGAGCATTATGAGCTTGATGATAAATGTGAAGATAAAGAGCGCAAGTCCGTAGTTCTTAACAAGGATATAGCACCCTCTCATCAGCCAGCCGAACGGTATCGCAAGAATTCTGAACATTTGTCATTTATCCTTTCGGGAGAGTTCCTCCCTGTTTTTTTCGCCTTTTAATGTGTAAAAATGAAACCTTTCTGGGACATAATCGACCCCGCCCATGCTCCAAGGGTTGCACCGAAGTATCCGCCAGAGCGCCAGAAGGCTCCCCCTCACCGCGCCGAAGCGCTCAATCGCGTCGACGGCGTACTGTGAGCAGGACGGATAGTATTTGCAGCACGGCTTTTTAAGCGGAGAAATGTATTTTCGGTACAAATTTATAAGACCGATAAAAATTCTTTTCACTTTCTGTTATCTGTGAGTTCAAGGGACAGCTTTTTAAAAAAGCCGTCGAACGAGTCGGATTTTTTTCCGGCAATATCCTGTCCCGCTGCTATAACGATATCATATCCTATCGGAAGTAAAAGCTCGTTTTTTCGGTACGCCGCCCTTAAAATCCTCTTTGCGCGGTTTCTCTGCACCGCTCCGCCGACCTTCTTTCCGGCGGTGATTCCGAAAGCGTTATATGGGCGGTTGGTGAAAAAACAGTATGCGGTGACGCCGGGACCGTGAATCCTCTTTCCTTTTTTATAGCATCTCGAAAAGATTGCCGGGTCTTTTATTGTGTCGGTATAAAGCAAAGCTGCACCCCGCGTTTTCTAAAAAGAAAGACCACACGTTTATGTGGTCGCTTCTGTGTCCGATAAGCAGAAAACGACGGCTTCCGATATGGACAAGTCCGGTCGGGAGCCTGCCTTCTGTTATCAAGAGGCTCCGGTTAGGGAGCGCCGGTTTTAGTAAGTGAGCCTTGCTCTGCCCTTTTGGCGTCTGCGTGCAAGAACCTTGCGACCGTTTTTGGTAGCCATTCTCTTAAAGAAGCCGTGCTCCTTTTTTCTGTGTATCTTCTTGGGCTGATAGGTTCTTTTTATCTGAGCCATTAGTCTATCCTCCTTGTCCATTAAAACATGGGCAACCGATTAAATCATTCCGGAAATACCCTTACAAGGTAGTATTATATAACACAAAAGCACCGATTGTCAATAGGCGTACCGCGTTTTTTTCTTAAAATTTCGCGATTTTAAACACCGGAGCCGCCGATTTGTTGAAAGTTACAATCCCGTTCGCGGAAAAAAGCATACTATTATATAATATACACGCTTGAAAAATTCCCGCTTTTGTGGTATAATGTCTTCGGAATAATTTCAGCACGGTCCGGCGCCGCCGCGTCCGTTTATACCTGGCTGCATTAAGATACATTACAACGGAGGAAGAAAATAATGGATTCGTTTTTTGAGCTTTTTGAAAACGTAAAAAGCGTCTGTCATGCCGACCCGAAGGTCAGCGAAGTGGGATTCAACAAGTGGATAAAAAGCCTTGAGGCACAGAAATTTGAGAACGGAGTCGCCGTCCTCGCGGCGTCGAACGATTTTATGAGGCGCACCACCGAGGAGGCATATTCCGAAACGATAAAAAAAGCTTTTGAACAGGTGCTCGGGTTCCCCGTCGAGGTACAGTTCGTCGTCAGCGGAAAGCCTCAGCCGGCCGAACCCGCCGACGGCTTCGACGAAATCGAGAAGAGAATGGCGGACCTTATGTCGAGCCACCAGAGGAGCGACTATGAGCTGACCTTTGAAAACTTCATCAAGGGAAAATCCAACGAGCTCGCGTATGCCTACTGCATCGCGGTGTCGGGAAAGTCGACCGCGTCAAAAACTGTGAACCGCGCGGTCTTTAATCCGCTGTTCATCTACGGCGACTCGGGCCTCGGAAAGACCCACCTTCTGAGGGCGATTGAGCACGAGGTCAGAAAAAATTTCCCGAACCTCAACGTCATATACACCACCGGCGAAAGCTTCACCAACGAAATCGTAAAGGCGGTCTCGGATAAGGACACCTATTCGTTCCACGAAAAATACCGCAAGGCGGACTATCTTTTAATGGACGACGTACAGTTTATCGCCGGAAAGGAAATGACCCAGGAGGAGTTTTTCCACACCTTTAATGAGCTCTATCAGGACGGAAAACAGATTGTCATCACCTCGGACATCTCGCCGAACAAGATAAAGAAGCTTGAAGAGCGGATTAAGACGAGATTTTCCCTCGGGGTTCAGGCCGATGTTTCCGCGCCGGACTTTGAGACAAGAATGGCGATTGTAAAGCGGAAGGCCGAGCTTTTGGACCTCAATCTTCCCGACCCGGTCGCGAGGATTATATCCGAAAAAATCAAGAACAACATCAGGCAGTTAGAGGGCGCGGTCAATAAGATTAAGGGACTTACGATGTTCTCGAACGAGAGTCCGTCGATTTCGATGGCGCAGAGGGTCATTAAAGAGACACTCACCGACGCGCAGCCGGCGGAGATAAATGTCGACAGAATTTTAAACGACGTCAGCGCGGCGTTCGGGGTACAGGCGGAGGACCTTCGCTCGGCGAACAGAAACGCACAGATTTCGATTGCGAGAAAAGCCGCGGTCTACATAATCAGGGAAGTAAAGGGAATGTCGTTCACGGCAATCGGGGAGGAGTTCCACCGCAACCACTCGACGATGACGATAAGCTATGCCGATATCAAAGAGATGATGAAGAAGAACAGCGACCTTAAGGAGACCGTCGAGGACATCATGAAGAACCTCAAAACAGTTTGAGGAAATATCAACTTTTCAACCGAGTTTTCAACACAAAAACCCGCGTAATGAGTTGATTTGGAGCAGTTTTCAACATTTTCGGCACAAATTTTTCCGATTTCACCCGATTTTCAAATACTTTTCAACATTTAACCGAAAATATTCAAAGCTTTCAACACCGGGAAAATGAGTCAAAGGTTTATAACACTTACCGGAATTTTCCGTTGAAAGTTTGAGGGCGTTCCGACGATGTTTGGAAGATGTTTCAACATTTCAGCCGCTTCTATTACTATTACTAAAAAATGATATTATGTACGGATTGATTTCTAAAAAATAAAGTTTTCGCTTGAGCCTTTTTCAAAAGGCTCACAGGGGTCTTGGGGACAGAGTCCCCAAGCCGCGACCGCAGTCGCGGAACCCCTTACGAAGTGCGCTCCGAAATGGGTGAATTGCAAAAATCTGTCCTGTGGACAGTTTTTGCAAGAGGGAAAGACCTGCAAGAGAGGGCTTTCCCTTATGATTCCGTCGTGTGACAGCACGGCGGCACCTTGCGAAAGGTGTCAAATCACTGCTATTTTAAAACATGATAATAAAAGTATGGCTCGAAGTCATATTTTTGCATACTTTACCAATTATTAAGCATTAGTCTTTTCACTTGCCTCACTCATCGTTCGGCAAGCAGGGGACCCCTTAATAGGGTCCCCTACGAAAAAACAATCCACCGGATTGTTTTTTCTACCCTCCTGATTTTCGCTTCGCAAAGTGTTCCGCGACTGCGGTCGCGGCTTGGGGACTCTGTCCCCAAGACCCGGTGCACGCCGGTTTTGTCTGCAAGACAACCGAAGCGGTTCGGTATCGCGAGGGCGGTCGAGCAGGAACAAAACCGGCGTGCACGGCAACCCTTTTGAAAAAGGCTTGACCGAAAACTTTTAGTTTTTCATTCTTCAACATCGTAAACATTTCCTTACAAGGAGGACATTATAAATGAAAATAATCTGCAACAAACAGGCTCTATATGAGGCGCTCGTCAACGTCTCAAAGGCCGCCGCCGACAAGTCGACAATCCCTGCGCTCGAGGGAGTGAAACTCAAACTCGACCAATCAACCCTCACCCTCACCGGCTATGACCTCGAAATCGGCATCAACACCTCAATCCCCGTCGTATCCTCCGACACCGGAGAATTCGTCATAAATTCGAGGCTCTTCTCCGACATCATCAAGAGAATGCCGACCGACGAAATCGAAATAGAGGTCTCAGACAACCTCGCCGTCACCATCATCGGCGGCGTCACCGAATACTCCGTCACCGCCCTCAGCGCCGCGGAATATCCCTCTATCCCCGAGCTCGGCGAGGGCGACGAAATCCGGCTGTCACAGGGAATCCTTAAAAGCCTTATCTCCGAGACCGTCTTCGCCGTCTCGACCAACGACACCAAGCCTATCCTCAAGGGCGAGCTCTTTGAAATCACCGACAACAAGCTCAACGTCGTCGCCATCGACGGGTTCAGGCTTGCAGTCCGCACCGAGAGCGTCAAGCGCGACGAGGACACAAAATTCATCGTCCCGTCAAAGACTCTCCTCGAGGTCTCCCGTCTTTTAAAGGACGACGAGGACGCCGACTGTGCAATCCGCGTCACTAAAAAACAGGTCGTCTTCGACTTCTCGGGTTACACCGTATTTTCCCGCTTATTAGAGGGCGAGTTCCACAACTACCGCGGCTCAATCCCGCAGAACAGCGTCACCGAGGTCATCATCGGGAAAAAAGAGCTGATCGACTGCCTCGAAAGGGCGTCGCTCCTGATAAACGAGAGGATAAAAATGCCGGTGCGCTGCCTCTTCGACAACGGCGCTTTAAAGGTCAGCTGTTCGACATCTATTGGAAAAATCAACGACGAGATGCCCGCCGACGTCACCGGTCCGAAAATCGAAATCGGCTTCAACTGCAAGTTCCTGCTCGACCCGTTAAAGGTCATCAAGGACGACAAGCTTAAGCTTCTGATGAACGGCGGAAACCTCCCGATGAAAATTGTTCCGCTCGAGGGTGACGAGTATACATATCTCGTCCTGCCGGTGAGACTTAAAAACGAGTGATAAAGATGGAATTTGAAGAAATCGAAATTTCCGGCGAGTTCATAAAGCTCGACTCCCTTTTAAAATTCGCGGGAATCACCGAGACCGGCGGCATCGCGAAGGAGATAATCCAGGCCGGAAAGGTTTCGGTCAACGGCGAAGTGTGCACCCAGCGGGGAAAGAAAATCAGAGAGGGCGACACCGTTTATATCGGCGAAATCGGCGCCGGATTAAAGGTAAAGAGCGTATAGATGTATATAACCGAATTTTCGGCGGACGGCTTTAAAAACCTCACCGACGTGTCGATGAATCCGTCGTCCGGCGTCAACGTCATAATCGGCGAGAACGCACAGGGGAAGACCAATCTCATCGAGGCAATCTGGATGCTCTCGGGCGCAAGGAGCTTCCGCGGCACCAAGGAGAAGGACACCGTCGGCTTTGACCGCGACTTTGCGCGGCTTCGCCTCGTCCTTTCGACCGCCGAGCGCGAAAATACCCTCGAGGCCGTCCTTTCGAGAAACACAAGGGAAAAGCGGATACTTTTGAACGGCATTAAACAGCGCTATCTCTCCGGACTTTTCGGGACATTAAAGTGCGTAATCTTCACACCCGAGGACCTCGACCTCACCAAAGGCGCGCCGGATAACCGCAGAAGCTTTATCGACCTCTGCATTTCACAGATAAAGCCGGCGTATTCGCGGACATCGTCGAAATATGAAAACGTCCTCTTGCAGCGCAACACCCTTTTGAAGAACATCGCGCAGGGGATATCGAGTCCTTCCGACCTCGACGTCTGGGACGAACAGATGGCGCGCCTCGGCGCGTATATCTCGGTGATAAGATATCAGTATGTCAAAAAGCTCCGCATTTTCGCAAAAAAGCTCTACGGCGAAATTTCTGGCGGAAAAGAGGAGCTCGGCCTGAAATATGTCTCGACGGTCTACCAAAGCCTCGAGGGGCGGTCGGACTGGTCGGGCGAACTGTCCGAGGCATATCTTGATATGCTCAGAAAGAACCGCGGCGAGGATATCCGCGTCGGGTTCACGCTTTCGGGGGTCCACCGCGACGACGTTGCTGTCGAGGTGAACGGAATTTCGGTCAAGGACTTCGGTTCACAGGGGCAGAACCGCTCTGCCGCGCTCTCAATGAAGCTTGCGCAGGCATATATCCTCTGTGAAGAGACCTCGGAGATGCCGGTGATTCTCCTTGACGACGTTCTCTCCGAGCTCGACCGCTCGCGCCGGGATTTTATCATCACAAAGCTCAGCGGGATGCAGATTTTTATCACCGCCTGTGAACATATCCCAAAGCTTCGCGGAAAAAAATTCACCGTCAGCGGCGGACGCGTTTCGGCGCCGGGGAGGAAGAAAAAAGAGCGTCCCGCCGAAAAGCCGTGACAGGAGGAAAAAGTGATATTATATCTCGGAAACGGAATTTCCGCCGACCTTAAAACGGTCGTCGCGGTGATGGACATCGAAAAGGCGTCGACCGCAAAGAACACGAGGGAATACCTCGCGCTCGCCGGAAAGGCCGGGCGGGTCGTGTACTGCACATATGACATTCCGAAGAGCTTTGTCGTGACGCTTGACAGGGATTTTACCGAAAAGGTTTACGTCAGCTCGGTGACCGTCGGCACCCTTAAAAAGCGGATTGAAAAGTACAGTTTTGGTAGACATAAAGGATAATTCCTTGTAAAATATACTATTTGTAGAAAAGGAGCAGTTTATTTTGAACGATTTTGAAGAAATCAACGTCAACGCAACGGCGGTTGACAAGTCGAATAACTATGACGCCAGCGAGATTCAGGTCCTTGAGGGACTTGAAGCCGTCCGAAAGCGCCCGGGTATGTATATCGGCTCGACCGGCCCGAAGGGGCTCCATCACCTTGTATACGAGATTGTCACCAACTCCATCGACGAGGCGCTCGCCGGCTATTGCGACAGAATCGACGTCGAGCTTCTGCCCGACAATATCGTCAGGGTCACCGACAACGGCCGCGGAATTCCGGTCGGAATCCACCCGAAGGAGGGAATCTCGGCGGCGACGGTCGTGTTCACCGTCCTCCACGCCGGGGGAAAATTCGGCGGCGGCGGATATAAGGTCGCCGGCGGACTTCACGGCGTCGGCGCGTCGGTCGTCAACGCGCTGTCCGAATGGCTCGAGCTGACGGTCCGCGACGGCGAGCACATTTGGTACCAGAAATTCCAGCGCGGCGCATACGACAAGGAGCTCGGAATCGTCGGCGACACAAAGGAGACCGGCACAACCATCGAATTCAAGGCCGACCCGCTGATTTTTGAGCAGTCGACCGAGTATGACTACGAAACGCTTCTGAAAATGCTTCGGGAACAGGCGTTTCTGAATGCCGGCGTCAGAATCGTCTTCACCGACAGGAGACAGGGCGGCGAGAACACCGTCGACCTCCAGTATAACGGCGGTATCCGCGAATTCGTCACCCATATCCACGAGACGAGAGGACTCGACACCCTCAACCCCGAGGTGATTTACGTCAGCGGGACAAAGGACGACTATACCGCAGAAATCGCGATGCAGTATAACGACAGCTATAACGAGCTTGTGCTCAGCTTCGCAAATAACGTACACACCCCCGACGGCGGTACGCACGAAACCGGCTTCAAGAACGCCCTGACCAAAGTCATCAACGACTACGGAAAGAAGTTCAATCTTTTAAAAGAGGGCGTAAAGCTTCTGGGTGAAGACGTCCGCGAGGGACTGACCGCGATTGTGTCGGTAAAGCTGACAAACTGCGAGTTTGAGGGGCAGACGAAGGGAAGGCTCGGCAACCCCGAGGTGCGGCCGTTCGTCGAAGCGCTCGTCACCGAAAAGCTGATGAACTATCTCGAGGAAAATCCGGCGATTGCGCGCTCGATTTTCGACAAGTCGGTACAGGCACAGAACGCCCGCGAGGCCGCGAAGAGGGCGCGCGAGCTCACCCGCCGCAAGTCGGCGCTCGAATCGGCGTCGCTGCCGGGAAAGCTTGCCGACTGCTCCGAAAAGGACCCGGCACAGACCGAAATCTTCATCGTCGAGGGAGACTCGGCCGGCGGCTCGGCAAAAGAGGGGAGAGAGAGAAAGTATCAGGCGATTCTCCCGCTCTGGGGAAAAATGCTCAACGTCGAGAAGGCGAGAATCGACCGCGTTTACGGCAACGATAAGCTGACGCCGGTCGTCACCGCGCTCGGCACTTCAATCGGCGAGGACTTCGACATTTCGCGCTTAAGGTACGGAAAGGTCATCATCATGGCCGATGCCGATGTCGACGGCTGTCACATCAGGACACTGCTTCTGACCTTCTTCTTCCGGTTCATGCGCCCGCTGATTGAACAGGGGCACATTTATATCGCGCAGCCCCCGCTCTTTAAAATCACAAAGGGCAAACAGGTGAGATATGCCTTCTCGGACGATGAGCGCGACGCCTATATCGCCGAGCTCGGCGGAAAGTGCGACGTACAGAGATATAAGGGTCTCGGCGAAATGGACCCCGAACAGCTCTGGGAGACCACTATGGACCCCGAGACGAGAACTATCCTAAAAATCAACCTCGATGACGCCGAAAAGGCTGACGAGACCTTTACGATTCTTATGGGCGACAAGGTCAACCCCCGCCGCGAATTCATCGAGAAGAACGCCCAGTTTGCGCAGAACCTCGATTTCTGAGCGTAAATTCTCTACATCGGGTATATATCAATAATAATATTACAGATAGGTGACACAATGGAACTGTTAAAACTGCTCTATTCGATAGACGAAAACGAGTGGCTCGAGGGATATGACCTCTATCAGAAGCTTTATAAGCGAAGGTCGGTATATATCAAGGCGGCGATTTTCCTTATACCGCTTGTCCTCTTTATCCAGCAAATCTGGCTCGACCCTCACTTTACGATGGGATACGTCTGTATCGCGGTCTGCCTTGCGGCAATCGTCTGTATCCTCCTGACGCCGTCGCTCGAGCGCAAAAACGTGATGCGGGCGCTCTCGGGAATCAGCGGGGACAGGTATCAGCTGACGCTCTTTGCCGATAAGCTTACGGTCGAGACGGTCGCACAGGAGAACCGCCCCGAAAACCTTGAACCCGACGGCTCGGGCGGGCTTATCCGCCCCGAAAATCCCGCGCCGACGGTCATCGGCTTTGACGACAGGAGCATGAAGGTCATTGAGACCGAAAAAATCTTCGGCATATTCACCAAGCAGACAAGCATCGTCCTGCCGAAGCGCGAGATGAACGACCACGACGCCGAGACAATCAGAAAAACTCTAAACAGGGCGTAATCAAGAGATATAAGAACATCAGAAAGAAGTTGATTTTTTGTTCGCAGAAGACAAGAAGATAGTCCAGAGGGACCTTAATAACGAGATGAAGGAGAGCTTCCTCGCATATTCGATGTCGGTCATAATCCAGCGCGCTCTGCCCGACGTCCGCGACGGGCTCAAGCCGGTCCACCGCCGTATTCTCTATACGATGTATGAGGACGGACTTACTCCGGATAAGAAATACCTCAAGTGCGCGACGACGGTCGGCGACACTCTCGGACGCTATCACCCGCACGGCGACGCGTCGGTGTATGACGCGATGGTCAGATTGGCGCAGAAGTTTTCGATGAGATATCCCCTCGTCGACGGGCACGGAAACTTCGGCTCTGTCGACGGCGACCCGCCGGCCGCCTACCGTTATACCGAGTCGAAGATGGCAAAGATGGCGATGAATATGCTCACCGACATCGAGAAGGACACCGTCGACTGGATGCCGAACTATGACGACAGACTTAAGGAACCGGTAGTCCTTCCGTCAAGGTACCCGAACCTTCTGGTGAACGGCTCGGTCGGAATCGCCGTCGGAATGGCGACGAACGTCCCGCCGCACAATCTCGGCGAGGTAATCGACGGACTTAAGCTTGTCGCCGAAAATCCGGACTGCACTCTCGAAGAGCTGATGGAGAAGATTAAGGGTCCCGACTTCCCGACCGGCGGAATCATCATGGGACGTGCGGGAATCCGCGCGGCATATGCCACCGGCAGGGCGAAGATTACGCTTCGCTCTAAGACCTCGATTGAGGAAATCGACGGGCGGAACTGCATCGTCGTGACCGAAATCCCCTATATGGTCAACAAGGCGAGGCTCATCGAGTCGATTGCGCAGCTCGTCAAGGACAAGAGGGTCGACGGGATACACTTTATCCGCGACGAGTCGGACCGCTCGGGAATGAGAATCGTCATCGAGCTTAAAAAAGAGGCAAATCCCCAGATTGTGCTGAATAAGCTCTTCACCTTTACACAGCTTCAGGACACAGTCGGCATAATCATGCTCGCGCTTGTCAACGGCGTGCCGAAGGTTTTAAGCCTAAAGGAGATGCTCACCGAATACCTTGACTTCCAGGTCGAGGTCATCACCCGCCGCACAAGATATGACCTTAAAAAAGCGAGGGAGCGCGAGCATATCCTACAGGGTCTCGTTATCGCCCTCGACTATATCGACGAGGTCATCAGAATCATAAGGGCGTCGAAGGGCCCGGTCGAGGCAAAGGCGGCCTTGGTCGAAAGGTTCGGAATCTCGGAAATACAGGCGGAATATATCGCGAACATGCGCTTGATTCAGCTTTCGGGCCTCGAGCGTCAGAAGATATATGACGAGCTCGCCGAGCTTGAAGAAAAAATCAACGACTTCGAGGACATTTTGGCTCACCACGAGCGGGTCGTCGAAATCGTCATCAAGGAGAGCGAAGAGATTGCGGCAAAGTTTTCGGACGACCGCCGCACCGAAATCCAGTCGGTCAGCGGCGAGGTCGACATCGAGGACCTTATTCCCGAGGACATGAACGTAATCGCGCTGACCAACAACGGGTACATAAAGAGAACGAGCTCTTCGGAGTATTCGGTCCAGAAGCGCGGCGGAAAGGGCGTTTCGGGCATGAAACAGCGCGAGGAGGACTTTGTCAGCTCGATGTATGTCTGCTCGACTCACGACAACGTGCTCTTCGTCACCGACAGGGGAATCATGTATAAGCTTAAGTGCTTCGAGATTCCCGAGGGGTCGAAGGCGTCGAGGGGGACCAACGTCATCAACCTCCTGCCGCTTCAGAACGGCGAGAAAATTGCCGCGATGCTCTATTGCCGCGAGTTCGACGACGACAGCTTTGTCACGATGGTGACGCGCGACGGAAAGATTAAACGCACCCCGCTTTCGAGCTACCAGAATGTCAGGAAAAACGGCCTTATCGCAATCGGACTCGACCCCGGCGACGAAATCCGCGGCGCGCTTATGACCTCGGGCAGCGACGAGATATTTGTCGCAACGAGGGGCGGACGTATAATCCGGTTCGACGAAAGCGAGCTTCGGGCGATGAGCCGCTCGGCGCACGGCGTTCGGGCAATAAAGCTCCGCGGCGGCGACGAGGTCGTCTCGATGGAGGTTATGAGAGAGGGCGCCGACGTCCTGACCGTAACCGACAAGGGATACGGCAGGCGGGTTGACGCTTCGCTCTACCGCAAACAGCGCCGAGGCGGCTACGGAATCCTCAACTATAAGACCGGCGGCGCAAAGGGCGAGGTCTGCGGAATAAAGATTGTCGACGGCGACGAGGACGTCATTCTCATCTCGAACGACGGAATCATAATCCGCGTCCGGGTCGGCGACATCAGCGTTATGGGCCGCTATTCCGGCGGCGTCACGATTATGCGCACAAAGGGCACCGATGATAGGCGAGTCGTCGCTTTCACCGCCGCCGAGCACGACGAAGAGGCCGAAATCGAGGAGGTCGAACAGCTCACCCCCGAGGAGCTCGCCGAAATCGCCCGCGCCGAGGCCGACGCCGAAAACGCCGAGGACGATATCCCCGACGACGAGGCGGGGGAAGAGGAAGAGTAAAGCAACTCCGAGGCAAGCGCAGACAGGTAAAAATAAGCAGGAAAACTCGCAAGGGCTTTCCTGCTCTTTTTTGTTACGTTTTCTCCCCTCACCCTCTGTAAATCTCCCCTCTTTTCAGCCGCACCGTCTCGTCCGCGCGCTTCGCCACCTTGTCCGAGTGCGTCACGATTACCACGCACTTGTTCAGCTTCCGCGCGCAGTCTCTCAGAACGTCCGCGATTTCCTCGGCGGTGTCCTCGTCAAGATTCCCGGTCGGCTCGTCCGCGAGGATAACTCTTGCGCTGCTCGCCAGCGCCCGGGCAATCGCCACCCGCTGCTGCTGTCCGCCCGACAGTCGCAGCACGTTCCGCTTCGCCTCCTCCCGCGTGAGTCCCAAGCGCTCTAAAATCGGCAGCGGCGGCTTCTTCGATGTCAGCGCCACGTTCTCCGCCGGCGTCATATAATCAATCAGGTTATAGTTCTGAAAGATAAACGCGACGTTGTTCTTCCGGTGAAAGGCGAGACCCCGCTTCGAGATGTCCTCGCCGTCAAAAATAATCTGCCCGCCGGTGGGACTGTCTAATCCGCCCAAAAGCGAGAGCAGGGTCGTCTTTCCGCACCCGCTCGGGCCTAAAATCGCGTAGATTTTTCCCGACTCGAATCCGACCGTGACGTTTTTAAGAACCGCCTTTTTTCCGTCATAGGAATAGGCGGCGTTCCGCGCCTCCAAAATGCTCATTGTATATCCTCCTTAACTTATTTTTGCGAGAATGTCCCTCGGATTTGCGCGGACGACCGTCCACGACGAAACCGCGACCGCCGCCGCAATCAGCAAAAATCCAATTATGCACAGCGGGGGCAGATATTCCGCGCCGATTTTCACTTCGAGGTTTGCCGGCGTCAGCAATTCGCCGGCTTTTTCGGCAGTCAGACCGCTCAGCGGCACGGCCGCCGCAAGCGAAACCGCGGCAGTGAGCGCGGCCTCGGCGAAGAGCTGCAGGACGATATTTGCCCTGCTCACGCCGACGGAAAGAAGGATTCCGATTTCCGTTTTCCAGCCTCTGACGCGAACCGTCAGCAGCAGCGCCGATATCGCCGCGCCGACGGCGGCTATGATTATGATTGTCATGTTCACGGATTTTTGCAGCGACGTCAGCGGCGCGGAAACGGCGTCGTACTCTTCGGTGTCGATGCGCAGTTTGAGGGTCTTTCCCGCGAGCTCCGGCAGGGCAGAAATCCGGTCACAGACGCTCTGAACGTCGGTCGGGTCGTCTGCATAGACCGTCAACTGCTGGTAGCCGCTGAGTCCGTCCTCGAACAGCTCGAACATCGTCGCGTAGTCGATATATCCGCGGTTTGCGGGGATTTCGTCGACGGTAAGGGCGTTCCCCGACGTGCCCTCGGTGCCGTCGAAAATGCCGATTATTTCAAATTCGGTGACGGCGTCCGTGTCGAGCGAGTACATCTTAACACTGCCGCCGACCGACAGTCCGTTATAGTCGGCGAGCTCTTTTGAAATCAGGCAGACGCGCCTGTCGCCGGGCGCGATGTGTCTGCCGTCCGTCAGCTTATATTTTCCGCTCTGAAACGCGGCGCATTTTTCGCTCGAAAGCGTCGCGGTATAGCTCGACGCCTCGCCGTAGGGCGTATAGCTCAGGTCGAACGCGGCGGGGATATAGCCGAAATCGACGCCCGCGCCGTAATAGGCCGCGGTGTCCTCGGCGTTGAGACCGGCGACGCCGTCGATACCCGAAATCGCGGTCACGATGTCTGGCGTAATAAGGTCGCCGGTGTAGCCGTAGACGGTTCCCCAACTGTTCTGCACGCCGGCGTCCATGTTGCCGTCGGTGTCGGGTTCAAGGACGATTTTCCCTCCGACGGCGGTCCGAACGCCCGCTGCGGCGGTGTATGCCGCGTCGCGGACGGCGATTGCGGTGAGCAGGAATGACGCGATTATAGTTAATGTCAAAAACAGAATCGCGGTTCTGAGGCGCTGTCTTGCGCAGTAGAGAATTGCCCTTTTTATGAAGCTCATTCGGATAACCTCCTAAATCATTTTTGACAAAATTTCCTTGGGACTCAGGCGCATGATTGCGGCGGACGAGAGGAGAGTCGACGCTGTGACCGCGGAAATTTGGCAGAGATAAATCAGCGCAATTTTTGCGCCGCCGAGGGTCATGTAACCGCTGTTGTTCACTCCCGCCGTCAGCGCTTTTTCGCTCAGAATTCCGGGCAGACTGCCGAACAAAGCGCGCTCCAAAGTTCCCGAAACACACAGGGAAGCGGCATGAGAAAAAATCAACGCAAGCGCGGTCACGGAAAGCACTTCAAGCAAAAATTGCGCCAGAATTTCCGATTTGGATATCCCCGCCGCAAGCGTAATTCCCGCTTCCCGCAAGCGTCCGCGGATACAAAGCGTCAGCATAAGAACAAGCACCGCCGCGCCGACAATCGGCACGAGGACGAGAAGAGTTTTCGTCAATCCGCCGAGGGTCTTCATCCCGTCGGAAATCTCGGAGTAACGAAAGTCGTTTGTGCGGATAAAGTGCGTCGACCAGTCGATTGACCGAATGGCTCTGACCCGCCGGATAACGCCGCCGAGCTCGGACGGGTCGGCGACGAAAAACCCGACCTCGCCGGTATAGACTCCCGCCTCGCTTTCATTAAGCTCGTTAAGCACGTCGAGGCTCGCGTAAATCCCGTTTTCCGAAAGACCGGCGGTCGGCTTTGGGGCGGCGTCATCGGTTTTGAGCCTGTAAATCCCCGCCACCTCGACCCGATAAAACGCGGTTTTGACGGCGATTTCGTCGACATATTCGCCGTCAATTTCGCCTAATTTTGCGTGGGTCAGCGTGACAAAATCCCCAACCGAAAGATGATTATAGTCCGCCAACCGTTCGCTGATGAGGATTTTCCCGCGGTCGGATTCGATGATGTGCTCCCCCGAAATCAGCACGGCGGTTTTGTCCGCAAAATCGGGCGCAAGCGCGGAAAAACCGAGCGCCGTGACCGCCCCCATATCGCTCTCGGCCGTGTGCCGGTCGCCGGGGATAAAGCGGATTTCATCGCTCTTCGCGAAGCCGTAATTTATCGGGTTAAAGCGCGCGATTCCGCCGATTTTCATGATTTCGTCAACCGCGTTCTGCGTGATGTTTGCGCCGCTTTCCCTGACCTCGATCCCGCCGAAATCATTCGCCGAAATTTCGGTCTTTGCGCGGATATAAAACGCCGCGCCGAGCGACGAGCGGATATCCCCCGACAGCATTTCCGAAGCGTTCAGCACCCCGAAGCTTGACACAAGAAAAACCGCGACGGTAAAATTCAGGAGAAACAGACCGAGCGCCTTCCCCCTTTTGCGCGTCACATATAAAAACGCCCTTTGCGCGAAATTCATTCCGCCGACCCCCTTCCTGACCCCATCATACCGCCCGGCGGTTAGTTTTTGGTTCGGATTTCGTATGATTTTGATTAGAAAAAGCCGCCGGCGGTCTGCCGACAGCTTCGGAATTTCAGCCGAGATATACGGAAAATTCGACGCCCCTCGGAGTGTTTCGGAGGGTGTACCCCATGCCGTGGAGGTCTAAAATTGTTTTGACGATATAAAGTCCCAGACCGCTGCCGCCGGTGGACTTGCTCCGCGATTTGTCCGCGCGGTAAAACGGCGTGAACATCTGCGGGAGGTCGCCCTCGGGAATGAAGACGCCGGTGTTTTCAACGGTGAGGACGCCGTGTCCCATGGAAATAAAGACCTCCGCGCCGTCGGGGGAGTGCCGGACGGCGTTGCCGATGATATTTGACAGCGCCTTTTGCCAAAGATTGCGGTTCACAGTTATGATAATATCACTGATTATATTTTGATGTATCGCAATATTCTTTTCGGCCGCGATGGGCGATAAGGCCTCTATGGTTTCATTGACCGACGAAAGGAGCGAGACCTCTTCCAAGCTGTCCCGGAGGTTCATATTTTCGGTCTTTGATATCGCGATGATTTCCCCGACGAGGCGCTCGATGTCTTCCGCCGCCCTGAGCGCCTCGGGGAGATATTTGTCGCGGTTTTTATAGTCCCCGTACCCCAAAATCATGTTTTCAAGCTGACCTTTGAGGACCGTCAGCGGCGTTTTCAGCTCGTGCGACACCGCCGCGAAGAAGCGCTTGCGCTGTTCCCCGAGCTCCCGAAATTTCTCTACGTCTGCCGTGAGCTCCGCCATCGCGGTCTGCCATGGTGTTTAAATTTGAGGCGAGCACGCCGATTTCGTCGCCGCTTTTTATTTCACACCGACAGGTCAGGTCGAGCGAGGTCATGCGCTCGGAAATCCGGCTGATTCCGGCAATCGGCGCGACGATGATTTTGCTGCAAATAAGCGCGCTCAGGGCGGACAGCAGGACGACTATGCAAAAAATGACCGGCAAAAGGCGGAGCATAAGCGCGAAAATCCGCTCCGCCGTCTGCGTCAGAGAGGTCAGCACAAGCAAATACCGCGAGCCGTCCGAAAAGGCGATGTCGGCGGTGATGTTCGATGTCGCGGCGGTCCGCCCTTCGGATTGAATCTCGCCGAAATAAACGGTTTTTTCGCCGTCGGTCAGCATCGCGGCGGAGTCATTTTGAATACAGAAAGCACAGATTTTTTCGACGCCGTCGCCGTAGCCGATGCCGCAAAGCTCGGAAATAAGCGCGTCGGCGTTTTCTTCCGTCTGCCTGTCCGACATAATCTGATACTGCCTCGGCAGGACCGCCAGCAGGACGGCGCAGATGACCGCGCAGCAGACCGCGAGTGCGCCGAAGACCCACAAAAACGCCTTGGCGCAGAGGCTGTTCCTAATCCTTCGCAATTTTATAACCCACCCCTCTGACCGTTTCGATATAGCCGACGTTCAGCTTCCGCCGCAGGTTCATGATGTGAAAATTCACGCCCTTTTCGCCGCCGACGAAGTCGTAACCCCACGCGAGGTTGAGTAAATCGTTCCGCGTAAACACCCGCCCGACGTTCTTCATGAAGAGCAGCAAAATTTCAAATTCCAGCCTCGTCAGCGCGACCTCTTTCCCGGCGACGCAGACCCGCCGCTCCGCCTCGCAGATTGATAAATCCTTATATCGGAGGGTCTTGGTTTCGTCGTCATGAGCCGTCCTCCTGAGCAGTGCCTCGACGCGCTTCAGCACGAGCCGGACCGAAAACGGCTTTGTGATGTAGTCGTCGGCAAGCTTGTCGAAACCCTTGATTTGCGCGTCCTCCGAGTCGAGCGCGGTCAGAAGGATTATCGGCACGCGCGACTCCCGCCGGATTGTCTCGCAGACGCGGTACCCGTCGAGCTTCGGCAGCATGATGTCCAAAATTATCAGGTCAGCCGCCTGTGCCCGGAACGCGTTGAGCCCCTCGACCCCGTCCGCCGCGCAGACGACCCCGTAACCCGCGGATTTAAGCGGCTCGGCGAGAATCTGCCGAATCGCCGCCTCGTCCTCGATAATAAGTATTTTTTCGTTCATACGCAGACCTCCGGGAATATTTTAGCAGGGGATTATTAGGGTTTGGTTAGATTTTACCCCTCCGCGGGAAAATCGGGAGGGAGGTTTGATGAATTTTGGGTGAAGGGGGAAGCGCCCCGTCATGATTGACAGAGCGCTTTTTAAAGGTGATATATTTACCCCGCGGCCGTATCCAAGCTTTGGATATACAGCGACGCGTTCGGGGCGGTTCCGGCGGCAAGGGTCGATGCCGCGCTGCCGGTGTTGACGACCGAGATTCGGTCGCCCGCTGCGGCGGTCACGATGACGGGCCCGGACGACGCCGTTCCGCCGGTCGGGAGGACTCCTCCGGCGACGGGCGCGCCGTTGAGGTATACCGAGAACTGTCCGGCGGCATCGGGCGATACCGACGGGAACACAAGGTAGGTCCCCGCTTCGGAGACTGTCGCCTCGGTTCCCCCGGCGGTGAAGTCGACGCCGTTCGACGTCCCCGCGCTGTCAAAGGTCACTGCCGCGCCGGGTTCGACGGTCTGCGCCGCGGTGTTGTAGATTTGTGCATAGTCGAGCGTCGGCGTGTCGCCCACTCTCCCCGCCGGTCCCGCCGGCCCGGCAGGTCCGATAGCTCCCGCAGGCCCCGCGGGTCCGGTAGGTCCAGTTGCGCCGGTAGCTCCAGTGGCACCAGTAGGTCCCGTCGCTCCAATCGGTCCCTCCGGACCAGTTGCGCCGGTCGGCCCAGTAGGACCCGTCACACCGGTAGCTCCCGTTGCTCCGGTAGGTCCGGTCGCGCCGGTTGCCCCAGCAGGACCAGCAGGACCTTCGGGACCGGTTGCACCAGTCGCACCAGTTGCACCTACAGGACCTTCGGGACCTGTTGCACCGGTCGCTCCGGCAGGACCGGTTGCGCCGGTAGCTCCCGTGGCTCCCGTCGCCCCTGTGGCACCAGTCGCCCCGGCAGGACCTTCGGGACCGGTTGCTCCTGTAGCTCCAGTTGCGCCGGTAGGTCCGGTGACTCCGGCAGGACCCTCGGGTCCGGTGGCACCAGTTGCTCCAACTGCCCCCGCAGGACCTGTTGCGCCAGTAGAACCAGCAGGACCGGTAGCTCCTACTGCACCGGCAGGGCCTGTTGCCCCGGTCGCTCCGGCAGGGCCTGTAGCACCAGTCGCACCAGTTGCGCCGACAGGACCTGTTGCTCCGGTAGCGCCGGCAGGACCAGCAGGACCCTCGGGACCGGTAGCACCCGTAGCGCCGGTAGCTCCTGTAGCACCGGTCGGTCCCTGAGGACCCGTTGCCCCTGTGGCTCCAGTCGCTCCGTCAGCTCCCGCAGGTCCGGTCGCCCCAGTCGCTCCCGTCGCCCCCGTTGCCCCTGTCGCCCCCGCCGGGCCGGTGACGCCGGTGGGGCCGATGACGTAGCCTCCGCCGGCGGCGCCGCAGGCGAAGTTGTAGACGTTCGTGCCGTTCGGATAGCGGTTGTCGGCGGTGCCGCAGCCGCAATTACTGTTGTTTGGCATAAATGCGCCTCCTTGTTGAATTTGAAGCGGGACTTTGCCGCTTCAGTGTGAAAAATATTCAAGATTTTTTAAATATTCCTTGCCGTCCGGCTTTGCCTCGCCGGCGAGGCGGTTACAGCGCTCGGCGTCGGTGCGGCGTCCGAGGCGGTCGTAGACGACGCAGAGTCCGAGATAGGGGATATATCCCCCGAAATCGGCGTGAACAAACCCGCCGGTGACGCGCGCGAACTGCTCCGGCGCGAGCCGGTACCAAAATTCCGCAGCGTCGAGGTCGCCCTCGTCGAGAAAATGCCGCCCGAGTCCGCAGCAGAGGTCGGCGCGCGGAGGACCGAGCCGAAGCGCCTCGAAGAGCGCGGGAGCGGGGTCTTCGCCCGAAATCCGGCGAAGCTCGGACAGCTCAATCCATGCCGAAACGCGGTTTTCGCGCCATGCCGCCTCGTCGCGGGCGCACTTTAAATACGCCTCCGCCGCCTCGCCGTACCGCCCCGCCGCCGAAAGCTCGCGGGCATAGTAGTATTCGAGGCGCGGGTCCAAGGAGCCGCCCTCGCGGATAATCTTCTCGAAAATCCGAAGGTTCCGCCCCTTTTCGGGCGGTTTTATCTTTCGGTGAGATATCTTCGCGCGGCCCCGGATTATCTTTCCGCGCTGTTCAATCGCCTCGTGGACCGCGCCGACAAACCTCATTCCCCGACGGACGCACCTTTCGCGGTCATAGCCGAGAAGCGGTCTCCCGAGGCTGTCGAAGAGGACATTATATCTCAGCATAAGCATGTCGGCGTCCTCGGCTTCGAGGCGCTTAAGGTCCGAGATGAGAAGCTTTCGGTTATCCCCCTCGACGACGTCGTCGGCGTCGAGCCAGAAAAGGCGCTCGCCCGAGGCGTTATCAAAGACGAAGTTGCGCGCCGCCGAAAAGTCGTCCCGCCAGTCATACCGAAGAAGCTTATCGGCATAGCGCGCTGCGATTTCGGGCGTCGAATCGACCGACCCGGTGTCGGCAATAACAGTTTCGCCGAATATTCCGGCGACGCTTTCAAGGCATCGCGCAAGGCTTTTCTCCTCGTCGCGGACAATCATGCAAAGGCTTATCACCGCTCTTCCCCCCTCAACGCCATTCTATGACGCGGGCGGAAAAGCGGTGACAAAAAAACAGCTCCGCCGAACTGACGGAGCTGCTTTTTATGGTTTAGGGGAAATTACTTTGCTCTTTCAACGAGCTGTTCATAGGTTTCCTTGGCGTTTTCGACGGCGCTTGCGAAGAGCTTTTCGGCGCGCTCGGGATTCGAGCGGGCGAGCGAATTGTATCTGACTTCGCCCATGATGAATTCCTTATAGTCCTCGGTCGGGGCCTTCGAGTCGAGCTGGAACGGGTTCTTGCCCTCGGCGGCAAGCCTCGGGTCATACCTGTAGAGGTGCCAGTAGCCGGCCTTGACTGCCTTTTCTTCCTCGGTCATCGCAATCGACATACCGCCCTTGATGCCGTGGTTGATGCAGGGGGCATAGCCGATGATGAGCGACGGGCCGTGATAGCTCTCGGCCTCGGCAATCGCCTTGATGCACTGGTCGCGGTTTGCGCCCATCGCGACATGTGCGACATAGACATATCCGTATGTCATCGCGATGCCGGCGAGGTCTTTCTTTTTGGTGACCTTGCCCGCTGCGGCAAACTGCGCGATAGCGCCGGTCGGGGTGGCCTTTGAGGACTGTCCGCCGGTGTTGGAATAGACCTCAGTGTCGAAGACGAAGATGTTGACGTCCTCGTTCTGTGCGATGACGTGGTCAAGACCGCCGAAGCCGATGTCATATGCCCAGCCGTCGCCGCCGAAGATCCAAACGCTCTTCTTGCGGAGATAGTCCTTATCCTTGAGGATTTCCTTTGCCTCGGGCTTGTCGATGCCCTCGAGGACTTCGATGAGAGCGTCGGTCGCCTTCGAGTTCTCGGCGCCGTTGTCGACGGTTTCGAGATAGTGCTCCATAACGCCCTTGCAGTGCTCACACTCGGTGTTCTTTGCGAGCTCGGCAACCTTGGCTATAGTGCGGTTGCGGATTGTGCTCTGTGCAAGGAACATACCGTAGCCGTATTCGGCGTTGTCTTCAAAGAGGGAGTTGGCCCAAGCCGGACCCTTGCCGAGACGGTTGGTGGTATAAGGAGTGGACGGAGCCGAACCGCCCCAGATAGAGGAACAGCCGGTCGCGTTGGCGATATACATTCTGTCGCCGAAGAGCTGGGTGATGAGCTTGGCGTAAGGAGTTTCGCCGCAGCCTGCGCATGCGCCCGAGAATTCGAGGAGCGGCTGCTTGAACTGCGAGCCCTTGACGGTGGTTTCCTTGAATTTCTCGTGAACCTCCGGCTTGTCGGAGAGGGTGAGGGCATAGTTGAATGCCTCCTGCTCGGTGAGCTGAGAGTCGAGCGGCTTCATCGAGAGGGCCTTTTCGCCCTTGTTGCCCGGGCAGACGTTTACACAGCTTCCGCAGCCGGTGCAGTCGAGGGCCGAGACGGTCATGACGAAGTTATAGCCGGGCATCTGGTTGGTCTTGCCGATGCCGACCTGTGTCGCCTTTGTCTTGACGGCTTCGGGAGCGGCGGCGACCTCCTCGTCGGTCATGATTACGGGACGGATAACCGCGTGCGGGCAGACATATGAGCAGATGTTGCACTGGATGCACTTTTCGGGGTTCCACTCGGGAACGTCGATTGCGATGCCTCTCTTTTCATACGCGGCAGAACCCTGCGGGAAGGTGCCGTCGGCGGTGTCGACGAAGGTCGAGACGGGGAGCTTGTCGCCCTGCTGCGCGTTGCAGGGGATAAGGACGCCGTTGATGAAGTCAACGAGGGTCTTGTTCTCGCCGGTGACCTTGGGCATACCCATTTCGGTGTCGGCGGCGTTCTTCCAGGAGTCGGGGACCTTTACCTCGACGACCTCTTTATAGCCGGCGTCGATGGCGTCATAGTTCATCTTTACGACCGCTTCGCCCTTCTTGCCGTAAGAGGCGAGGGCGGCGTCCTTCATGTACTTAACCGCGTCCTCAATCGGGATAATCTTTGCGAGGCTGAAGAATGCGGACTGAAGCACAGTGTTGATTCTCGAGCCGAGGCCGATTTTCTTGCCGATGTCGACGCCGTTGATGATATAGAATTTGACGTTATTCTGTGCGATATATCTCTTGACCTGTCCCGGGAGCCTTTCTTCAAGCTCTTCGGGAGTCCACTGGCAGTTGAGGAGGAAGGTTCCGCCCGGCTTTACGTCCTGCACCATGTCGTACTTGGTGATATAGGACTCGTTGTGGCAGGCGACGAAGTCGGCGCGGTTGATGAGGTAGGTCGACTTAATCGGAGTGTCGCCGAAGCGGAGGTGAGAAACGGTGACGCCGCCCGACTTCTTGGAGTCATAGCTGAAGTAAGCCTGTACATACTTGTCGGTGTGGTCGCCGATGATTTTGATGGAGTTCTTGTTCGCGCCGACGGTACCGTCAGAGCCGAGACCCCAGAACTTGCAGGAGACGGTGCCCGCGGGGGCAGAGTCGAGAGCGCCCTCGGTCTTGAGCGAGAGGTTGGTGACGTCGTCGTTGATGCCGATGGTGAAGCGCGGCTTATAGTCTTCCTTGCAGTGGCAGTTGTCGAAGACGGCCTTAATCTGGTCGGGAGTAGTGTCCTTCGAGCCGAGACCGTAGCGTCCGGAAGAGACGGGGACGGCTTCGAGGTCGGTGCCCTTCAGTGCGGCGACGACATCGAGATAGAGAGGCTCGCCGAGAGAGCCGGGTTCCTTTGTCCTGTCGAGGACCGAAATGTGCTTAACGGTCTTCGGGATAGCGGCATAAAGCTTGTCCGCGCGGAACGGTCTGTAAAGCCTTACTTTTACGAGGCCGTATTTTCCGCCCTTGGCGTTAAGGTAGTCGACGGTCTCTTCGATGGTGTCGCAGACCGAGCCCATCGCGATGATGATGTGCTCCGCGTCGGCGGCGCCGTAATAGTTGAAGAGCTGGTAGTTGGTGCCGATTTTCTTGTTGACGGCGTCCATGTATTCCTCGACGATGCCGGGGACCGCGTCGTAATAGGTGTTGCAGGCTTCGCGGGCCTGGAAGAAGATATCGGGGTTCTGTGCCGAGCCTCTCAATACCGGGTGCTCCGGGTTGATGGAGCGGTCGCGGAATGCCTGTACGGCGTCCCAATCGATCATCTCTTCGATGTCCTTCTTGTCCCAGGTCTCAATCTTCTGGATTTCGTGAGAGGTGCGGAAGCCGTCGAAGAAGTGAAGGAACGGGACTCTCGATTTAATGGTGGCGAGGTGCGCGACGGTGCCGAGGTCCATTACTTCTTGGGGGTCGGTGGAGCAGAGCATCGCATAGCCGGTCTGACGGCAGGCATAGATGTCGGAGTGGTCGCCGAAGATGTTAAGAGCGTGAGAAGCAACGCATCTTGCCGAAACGTGAATGACATTGGGCAGAAGCTCGCCCGCAATCTTGTACATGTTCGGAATCATCAGCAAAAGGCCCTGTGATGCGGTGAAGGTGGTGGTCAGAGCACCCGCGGAGAGCGAGCCGTGAACCGCACCGGCGGCGCCGGCCTCGGACTGCATCTCGGCAATCTTTACGGGAGTGCCGAAAAGGTTGGTCTGACCCTTGGCCGACCATGCGTCGGTCACTTCCGCCATGACGGAAGACGGGGTGATGGGATAGATGGCAGCAACTTCGGTAAACGGGTAGGATGCCCACGCCGCAGCGTTGTTGCCGTCCATGGTTTTCATTTTTCTTGCCATGAAATATCCTCCTTATAGTTTATTGGCGTTTATGTTATGGTATCCGCATAACTTTGCACCCTATAGTTTATCACAGTTTCCTCTCTTTGTAAAGAGGAAATTTGGTGAAAGTTTTGCGTGATTCTGTCATTGACCGCGATTTAGGAACCCGAGATTTTTTCTGATGAAAGCGGCGCGCTGTCTGACGCAGTCCGCCGAGCGCAGCGGGTCCTCCGGGGTGTTGAAGACATAGTCCTCGAGGCGGCCGATGTCGGTTGAAGCGACGTGAAGACGGGTGTCGCTCGAGGCGTAATAGATATACACCTTTCCGTCCGGCGCGGCGATTGCCCCGTTTGTGAACACCACGTTCGAGACGTCGCCGACGCGCTCTCTGCCGTAGGGAGCAATCAAAAATCCTCCCGGCTGTGCGATAACGCGCGACGGGTCGTCGAGGGCGGTCGCAAAGGCATAGACGACATATCTGAGTCCCGCGGCGGTATTTCGGACGCCGTGCGCAATGTGTATCCACCCGCGCCCGGTCTTTATCGGCACTGCCCCGGCGCCGTTCTTGCTCTCGGTAATCGTGTGATATCTTCTGACCGACGTCATTTTCTCCTCGTCGATTACGGCGTTTGTGATGTCGTCGCAGAGTCCGAAGCCGATTCCGCCGCCGCTCCCGGTCTCGATGAAGTCGTCCATCGGGCGGGTATAGAAGGCGTACTTGCCGCCGACGAATTCGGGGTGCAAAAGGACGTTTCTCTGCTGCGGGGACCGAAGCGTGACGAGGTTCGGGAGGCGCTCCCATGTTTTAAGGTCCTTTGTGCGGACGATTCCCGCCGCCGCGACCGCCGCCGAGAGGTCCTTCGAGGAGGCATCCTTGCTCTCGGAGCAGAAAACGCCGTATATCCAGCCGTCCTCGTGCTTCGTGAGCCTCATGTCATAGACGTTCGTCTCGTCGGGACAGGTGTCGGGGAGAATGACCGGCTCGTCCCAGAAGCGGAAGCCGTCGACGGGACTGTCCGACTGTGCGACCGCGAAAAAGCTCTTCCGGTCGCTTCCCTCAACCCGCGCGACGAGGGTGTATTTGCCGTCAAGGAGTATCGCGCCGCTGTTGAAGACCGCGTTTACCCCGAGCCTCTGCATCATATGCGGGTTGGTCTCGGGATTCGGGTCGTAAATCCAGAACGGCGGGATATGCTCCCTCGTCAGCACCGGATTTACCCAGCGCTCATAGATTCCGTTGTACCGGCTTTCGTCGATTCTGTTCTTTTTCGCGACGGTCTCCTCGTACCGGCGGGAAATTTCGTCATAGGTCATATCAATTCTCCTTCCGGACTTATCCTCTTTAACACTTCAAAGCACATTCTTCCGTTGTGATAGGGGCACTTCCACTGCTCGACAATCGGCTTTTCGTTCGGGACGCCGTCCTCGCGGACGCTCCAGAACCACTCCGAGCCATCGCGGCGGTCCGAGAGGACGTCGCGGATATACCGCCACTGCGACAGCACCGCGGATTTGTACCGCTCCTCGCCGGTGTGCTTATAAGCGTTTAAGAACCCGAGGAGCGCTTCGGCCTGTACCCACCAGATTCTGTCGGTGTTGACCCGTCCGCACTCGCTCTCGTTGCAAAAGCCGCTTTCGGTCAGTGCGTCATGATAGGTCCTGTCCGCCATGCTTAAAAGAAGCGGGCGGATTCTCTCGGTCAGCGCATTATCTCCGAGGACGTCGAGCGTGTGGTCCATCAGCCACGAGGTCTCGATGTCGTGCCCGAAGCTGTGAAGGTCGATGAGGGTGTTATAGTCCGCGTCGAAAAAGACCTCCTGACGGTGCTTTTCTGGGTTATAAATCCTGTGCTCAAAGACGTCGGCGATGTCATAGAGGCGCGCGCGGACGGCTTCGCTGTGATTCGCCTCGTAAAGACCGGTGCAGCCTTCGAGCATGTGAAGCAGAGTGTTCATCGTCCGCCCGGCCTCAACGCCGTTTTCGCTGAGCTTGTCGTTCCCGGCGGGCTTCCAGTCGGCGGTGAACGCCTCGAGATATCCGCCCCTGTCGCGGCATTTCGTCTCGGTGATTTCAAAGAGCTCCTCGGCGAGCTTCAATGCCTCGGGATTGCCCGATGCGCGGTAATATGCCGAGAGGGCATAGATTGCGAAAGCCTGATTATAAGCGTGCTTGGTGGTGTCGGCGGGGGAGCCGTCGGGGTGCACCGACCAGAAGACGCCGCCGTTTTTGCCGTCGGTCATTCGCTTTAACATCTCATATGCGTGCCCCGCCTCGTCAAGAAGCGATTCGTCCTTAAGGAGCATATACCCCTCGGAGAAGAACCAGAGTATACGGCTGTTCAAAATACAGCCGCGGTCGGCGTCGGGGCGGCGGGTGAGGTCGAACTCGACCTGCCCGATATATCCGCCCGAGGGGTCGCGAAGACCCTTCCAGAACGGGATAATCCTGTCCTTAAGCTCGCGGGAGACCTCCTCGCGCATTTTCCGAAATTCCGTCATTTTTATCAATCCTCCTGTGTCCGAAAGAATTAGCCGCACTCAGTCGGCAATCTTCCAATATATTCCGTACCGCTCCTCAATGCGGTAATAGGGGATAAAGGTAAGTCCGCCGAGCCTGAATTCACATTCTCCGGTCTTTTCGGCGTATTTTTCCGGAGCCGCCCGAAGCGCGTCGATTCCGCAGCCGGGGCGGAGAACCCCGTCGCCGACCGGCTTTTCGGGGATAGCGACGTTTACTCCGGTCCGCGTCTCGGTCATGTCGGCCGTCCCGAGCTTTGCCGCCAAGAGCCACGGCCCGTACTTAAGCGCGGCGACGTCGGGCGAGTCGCTCAGTCCGACGACCTTGAGCCGCGGCTTCGTTGTAATCTTTAAGACGTCCCCGGCGGAGACCGAAATCCCGAAGAACCCCGACTCGGGACTTCCAGCCTCGGCGCCGTTTTTAATGACGCTCATTCCGTCGGTCCAGTCGGGCACGCGGAGCATAAGCTCGCAATTTCCCGACGTAATCTCGACGGATATGTTCTCCTGCGCCTCGTCGGACGCGATTTTTATGACGGTTTTTCCGGCGGATATCTCGGCGGGGAGATATTTTATTATCCAGAGCTTATTTTCATCGCCGAAGGCGGCGGAGCTGCCGAGCTTGGTGAAGTTTTCCATTCCGCTTCCGGTGCAGCACCAGAAGTCCTCCCAGCGGCTCGAAAAGACCTTGAAGTACCCGGTCGCCATCGACTGGAAATAGGTGGTCATGCCCGTCTTCGGGTTCTGCGACGCAAGAATGTGGTTATAGAACGCGGTCTCAAGGTAGTCGGCATACTTCTTTTCGCCGGTCGCCTCGAAGAGTCCCGCGGTCAGCTTTAACATGTTATAGACGTTGCAGGTCTCGCAGTTTGCGTTCGTGCGGTTTTTGTCGAGGGAGTCGTCCTCGCGGAAATGCTCCCATTCGCTGTTGCCGCCGGTGTGATAGGTGTGGTGCGAAATCACGTTGTCCCAGAATATTTCGGCGACGCGAAGATACCCCTCGGCCTCGACCTTTTCGGGGTGCTTTCCGTTTACGGTCCTTCCGTGGCAGATGAGATATCTCTTCAGAAGTCCGATGACCTTCGGGATAGTCGTGTTCGCGTGGCGGCCGGTCAGGAGATTGTGCCCCCCGCCGAGAATGTCGGAAAAGAGGTTTTCTTCGTCAAAGGCGTGTGCCGCGTCGGCATATTTCCCCTCGCCGGTGATGCCGTAAAGCTCGTACATAACGTCGTTCATTCCGCCGTATTCGACCGAAAGGACGGTCTGGCGGGTATTATAATCCCAGCTTTCGGTGCGGCGGCAGACCCAGTCGCCGAGCTTTTTCGCGATGTCGAGCGCCATGTCGATTTTCGCGATTGAATAAGCCGCAAGGAGACCGGCGAGAATCTTGTGCATGGTGTACCACGGCACCCATGCGACCTCGATGATGTTGTCGTTGCCGTGCCCCTGCTCGACGAGGTCGAACTGAACCTCGACGTTGCCGGGGTCGCTTATTCTTCCCGCCCAGAGGAAGCCGTTTTCGAGCTGACACTCCGAAAGTCCGCGGATTATTCTTTCAAGCTTGTCGCGGAGGGCGCGGCGGCGCCGTTCGTGAAGCGCGGGGTTCACCGCCGCCTGTGCCAGCGCGGAAAAATAGTGCCCCATCGCGTGCCCCCCGATAAGGTGGCTTTCCCAGCCGCCATAGGGCGCGGCGGAGGTCTTAAGTCCCGCGTTGAGCCTGAATCCCGCAAGGACGCGGTCCTCGTCGAAGGCTTCGAGATAGTCCGACTCCTTTTCGAGCGCGTTTTTGCAGTAGTCGCCGGTCATTTTGATGCTGCCGAGCGGCAGAGGGCTGATTTTTAATGTTCCGTTCATAATATAGGGTCCTCCCGTCGTTTTCTTTCAGTGAAAATGATATCACAGACGCGGGCGAAAAGCAATAAGGAATTATTAAAAAACACCGATTGACTTGAAATCGGCGGAGGAATGTGGTATGCTGTCATATGTGTGATTATTTATAAAGGAGAAGCCTTATGAAAATTCTCGCGATAGAATCCTCCTGCGACGAGACGGCGGCGGCGGTCGTCGAGGACGGAAGAAGGGTCCTTTCGGACGTCGTCGCGTCACAGATAGACGAGCACCGCCTCTATGGCGGGGTCGTCCCCGAAATCGCCTCGCGCCGCCATGTCGAGAGCATAAGCGGGGTCGTGTCCCGTGCGCTTTCCGAGGCAAAGACCGACATCGGCGGAATCGACGCCGTCGCGGTGACATATGCGCCCGGACTCATCGGCGCGCTCCTCGTCGGCGTGAGCTATGCAAAGGGCCTTGCGATGATATCCGGAAAGCCGCTTATCCCGGTGCACCACATTGCGGGGCACATTGCCGCAAACTATATAACCCACCCCGGACTCGGGCCGCCGTTTCTCTGCCTCGTCATCAGCGGGGGGCACAGCCATATTGTCGAGGTTTCGGGGTATACTGAATATAAGGTGATTGGGCGGACAAGGGACGACGCCGCCGGAGAGTGCTTCGACAAGGTCGCAAGGGTCCTCGGATATCCCTATCCCGGCGGGAAATACATCGACGAGGCCGCAAAGCGCGGCTCGCGGACCGCTTTTAAATTCACCCACCCGAAGCTCTCGGGAAACGAATATGACTTTTCGTTTTCGGGACTCAAGACCGCGGTCATAAACCTTGTCCACAACGCCGAACAGCGCGGCGAAGAAATCAGTTGCGACGACGTTGCCGCGTCGTTCCAGAAGACGGTCGCCGACATTTTGGGCGAAAAGCTCTCGGCGGCGGCAGAAGCGCTCGGATATAAAAAAATCGCGGTCGCGGGCGGGGTTTCGGCAAACTCGGGAATAAGGACGAAGATGAAGCGGGTCTGTGACTCGCTCGGCGCCGAGCTCTATCTGCCCGAGCCGAAATACTGCGGCGACAATGCCGCGATGATCGGCGCACAGGGGTATTACGACTTTCTTGCCGGACGGCGCGCCGACGGCTCGCTCAACGCCGTTGCGACGCTGTCGCTCGAGGACATAAGCTTGGGAGGTGGACCGAAATGAAAATACGCGGGATTATCGCCGCGGCGCTTGCGCTGACCCTTCTTCTCTGCGGCTGCGGACGGGAGATTGCCCCGCCCGACATCGTTTCTGCCGCGCCCGAATACGACCTTCCGCCGGTAAAGCCGGCATATCCCGCCGGGTTCGACAACGAGACCTTCGACGCGTCGCCGGCCTCGGTTGCGTCGCTTTCGCCGGCGCTGACCGATATAATCTTTGAAATCGGAATGTCCGGGCGGCTCGTCGCCGTGAGCGACTACTGCGACCGCCCCGATGCCGAAAATATCCCCCGCGCGGGAAGTCCCGCAAGGCCGGACATCGACGCCCTCGTCGCGGCGGCTCCCGAGCTTTTGGTGACACAGTCGCCGATTGCCGCGACCGACGTCCTTACGCTTAAAAACGCCGGGATACGCGTCCTTTCGCTCTCGCTTCCCGATTCATACGCGTCGCTCTGCGAGCTCTATCTGAAGCTCGCGACGGTGTTCTACGGCGCCGCCGACTGTGACAGCGTTGCCGCCGGCGCGCTCTCGCCTCTGGATTCGGCGATACTCTCGGCGCAGGAGCTGCAAAAGCCCGCCGGAAGCTTTGTAATCGTCGAGGCATATGCCGACGGCGGACTTATGCTCTCGACCGGAAGGACCCTTTGCTCGGACATGCTCTCGGTGTTCGGCGAAAATCTCCGCGAATACGCCGGGGACTATTTCACCTCGGACGAGGAGCTTTTCGACATCGCGCCCGACACCGTCTTTTATTCCGACGATATGGACGAGGACGACGTCGAGGAGGTTTTTCCGCACTCGAAGCTGATTCCGATTGACATGACCCTCTTTGAGCGGGGGACGGCTTCGCTCGCCGGGGTCATCTCGGAGTGTGAGGAAAAGTTAAAATAAAATGCAATAAAATTATTGACATTTATCGCCTCGGGCTGTATTATTATAATGTGTTATTATGAGAGGTATGCGAAATTTTCCGCCGGACGCAATAATCCGGTCGGTTTGTGCGTTTTATTGTCGCAGACCGCTGATAACTAAAGAAGAACGGTTAATAAAGGAAAGGATTTGAACAAATGAAGAGAATTTTAGCGCTGCTCACCGCAGTATGCCTTGTCATGACGGTATTCGCCGCCTGCGGCAAGAATATTGACGACACTCCCGCAACCGACGCCCCCGACTCTGTCGACACCCCGGCGGTCACCGACGGCGGCGACGCCCAAGGGAACGAGCCCGCCGGCGACGGCTGGAACGGATACGACATCGGGTTTGTCGCCGAAAACGGAATCAAATACATCTGGGACCAGCTTGACGACACCTTAAAGGCCAATGTCGCGACGGTTATGAACGCAATCGACAACGTCGAGCTTAGCTGTGTCCTCCCGACCGGGGTCCCCTCGGAGGAGAGCAAGGACTTCTGCAACTTCATCTATAATATGTGCATGGACTACACCTATGTCGGCACAAGCTTCAACTTCAAGGACGCCGACCAGGACGGTCTCCTCGAAACCCTTGTAATCCCCTATAACTTCGAGGTCATTCAGACACAGGAGGACGCCGAGAAGACCAAGACCGACCTCGAGGCCGCGCTTTCGGCGATTGTCGGCTCGATGCCGGACGGAAGCGACTATGAAAAGATTAAGTATCTTCACGACTCGCTCGTTTTCAGCACAACCTACGGCGAAATCTGCCTCCTGCCGTTCACAGCATACGGCGCGCTCGTCGAGCACATGGCGACCTGTCAGGGATATGCCGACGCGATGCACCTTTTGCTTGACCGCGCGGGATACGAGACCGTTTTTGCGGTCGGTCACGGCAGCAGCGACCAGGTCACGCATAAGTGGAACTATGTCCACCTCTCGGACGGCAACTGGTACGCCATCGACCCGACCTGGGCCGACCCCGAGGGCAAGAACGACGACAGATATATAAACTACGACTACTTCCTCATCTCGGACGAGGTTCTTTTGCAGGACCACCTCGAAAAGTTTGAAAGCAGGTATTATTCCACCCCGACCGCGACCTCGATGGACATGTGCTATCACGTTCAGGAGGGATATTACGTCACAAGCTATGACGAGGCATATGCCTGCGTCGAGGAACAGGTCAGAAAGTGCGCCGAAAACGGCACTAAATACGTCTATCTGAGAATCTCCGACGAGGATCTTTATACCGAAATCCACCATAGGCTTTTGGTCACCGAGTACGGCGGAGAGATTTCCGACATCATCAAGAGAGTTGTCGAAGAGACCGGCGCCGACTTCAGCGGAAGATGGTCGACATACCGCGCTCATAAGGACGGAAAGGGACCGCTTTGCATAATGGTCACCTTAAGGACCTCCGCCGACGAGGCCGCCCCCGCCGAGGACGAGGAATAATAAACCGCGAAACAGAAAATTCTTTGAGATACGGAGGAAAGAAAAATGAACCTTAAAAGACTTCTGACGCTTGTCACCGCGCTTGTCATGGCGATGACGGTGCTCGCCGCCTGCGGACAGATTGACGAGGAGCCGATTGACAACCCCGTCGTAACGTCCGACCCCGCGGTCACCGGTCTTCCGGACAACACCTTCCCGACCGAGCCGACAACCGTCTCGACTACACCGCCGACCACCGTGTCGACGACTCCGCCGACAACCGTCACGACCACCGCGCCGACGACCTCCGCCACCACCGAGAAGACGAAAGAGTCGACGAAGAAGACCGACAAGAACGACTTTACGGTCGAAGAGATGTCGGGGACGATGTATGCCACCATATCCCTTAACATAAGAAGCGGTCCTTCGACCGACTTCGGAAAAATCGGCGCTCTTTCCGAGGGCGAAGCCGCACAGATTACCGGGCGCGCCTCTACCGGCTGGTATCAGATTTCGTATAACGGCAAGACCGGATATGTCTCGAACGTATACATGTCGAGCGAAAAGCCGGCAACTAAACCCGCCTCCACCACCAAGAAGCAGGAGGAGGGAGTCGAAGAGGTCGACGACGGAGAGTCTTCGTCCTCGACGCCGTCACAGAGCTCCGGTCAGCAGCAGTCACAGGGCAGCGGTATCGTCGGAGAGCCGATTGCCGCCGGCGATTGGGCGAAGGAAAACGGCACCGACTATATGTATAATCTCCTCACCACCGACAGGTATCAGGCGGCGATGAACATTCTCGCCGAAGCGGTTCAGAACCTCAGTCCCACCGCCGACCTCTCCGGATATGTCAGCCACGACGAGGCGATGACCATCGCGAAGTATATGGCACAGATGGTAGGCACGACATACTGCTACTTCGACCAGGTCGCGAGCATCACCGGCTCGGTCATGAACCTCCGCTACTACGTCAGCTCACAGAGCGAGGCGCAGTCGATGGTCTCGAGCCTCAAAAAAGTCGGCGATAAGGTCATGAACACCATAAGCGGCTATTCCGACTACAACAAGATTAAGTACATCTATGAATACATAGCGAAGAACTCGGTCTACGGTCACGGAAACTATTACGGCTCGGCCTACGGCCCCTTGGTCGACGGCAACGGAACCTGCGTCGGATATGCAAAGGCGGGATTCTATCTCCTTGCGAGAGCCGGCTTCGACACCGTATATGCCTGCGGCATCGGACGCGAAGAGGAGCATATGTGGGTCAAGGTCAAGTATGACGGCAGCTGGTATAACGTCGACTTCGGCTGGGCCGACCCCGAGCCTTCGGACGGCATCGACCCGAACTATGTAAAATACGACTATCTCCTTGTCAGCGACTCGTACATGAAGAGCACAAGGACCGAGGTCTATGACCTCTCGGCGTACTACTCGATGCCTTCGGCGAAGTCTGACAGCAACAGCTGGTACAGCCGCAACAACGCGATTGCATACAGCATGGACGACGTCAAGAAGATTCTTAAGGCACAGACCCAGAAGGCCGTCGACGAGGCAAACGGCGCGAAGTATATCTATGTCGCGATTCAGTTTGACACCCTCGACCTTCACATTCAGGCGTATGACTATTACAGCGGAAAGGTCTTCAACAGCGAAATCCTGAAGAGCATCACCTCCGCCTATTCCTGCGACAACAGACTCAGCGGCAAGCGCGATTCCTCCGGAGTCGAAAAGACCCGCTGCCTTGTGTTCAGGCTTAAGAAACAGTAATTCAGCATCATCACCCAAATGCCGCCCGCCCAAAACGGACGGCATTTTTCATGCCCTCTCTATATCTATCTTCTAACATCTATCTTCTATCTTCTATCCTCTAACCTCTAATCTCTATCATCTGTCTTCTGACAATCTGATATCTGTTGCAAGACTTGTCCTCCGGACAAGTCTTGTTCTAACAGGGGGTTGCTTTTACTCGGAATATGTAGTATACTGAATATAACTACACTTTTATTTAGGGGGATGACCTATGGAAAACAAGGTAAAAGTAAGGATAATCGGTCGGGAATATACCCTCGGGACCGACAACAGCCCCGAATATACACAGAATCTCGCCGAGGAGCTTGACGCGAAGATGAACGCGATGCTCTCGGAATCGGGGAGCCTGAGCGGCATCGACGTCGCAATCCTCTGTGCCCTCGACGCCATGGACGAGTCCCACCGCGCGGGCGCAAACGCCGATAATATCCGCCTCCAGCTCGGCGAATATGTCGCCGCCGCCGACAGGGCGCAGTCGAGCGCCGAGGTGTATAAAAAAGAGATATCCTCGCTGAAAAAGCGGATTGAAGAGCTTGAAGACCGCCTCGGTCAGAAGAGCCTTATCTGATGACCCCCGAGGTTCTTTCCCCCTGCGGCGGGCCCGAGTCGCTCGAGGCCGCCCTGCGCTGCGGCGCCGACGCGGTCTATTTCGGCGCAAGCCGCTTTTCGGCGCGTAAAAACGCGGTCAATTTTTCGGACGACGCCTTAAAAGACGCCGTCCGCGAATGTCATCGGCACGGTGTAAGGGCATATGTCGCGATAAACACCGTCGTCACCGACGCCGAGCTTTCCGACGCCGCCGCGCTGATTGAGCTTTGCTGCAGCGCCGGCGCCGACGGAATCATCATACAGGACATGGCGGTATACGAAATCGCGAGAAAAGCCTGTCCCGGCCTGATGCTTCACGCTTCGACACAGATGACGGTGCACACCCCGGCAGGGGTTGACCGCGCAAAAAAGCTCGGATTTAAAAGAGTCGTCGCGGCGAGGGAGCTTTCGGTCCAAAAAATCTCGGAGCTCTGCGGCCGCGGCGTCGAAATCGAGGTCTTCGTCCACGGCGCGCTCTGTATGTGCGTCTCGGGCCAGTGCTATCTGAGCGCGATGATTGGCGGACGGAGCGCGAATCGGGGACTTTGTGCGGGAGCGTGCAGGCTCCCGTTTTCGGCGGCGGGAAAGCCGGCGGATAAATACGCCCTGTCGCTTAAGGACCTCTCGGCCGGACGGCTTATTTCCGACCTCGCCGATGCCGGCGTCGCGTCGCTTAAAATCGAGGGGAGAATGAAGCGCCCGGAATATGTCGCCGCGGCAACGACCGCGATAAAGGCGTACCGCGACGGCGGAACCGTCGACACCGGCGCGCTCAGGGCCGTTTTTTCGCGGAGCGGCTTCACCGACGGGTATCTCTCGGGGCGGCGGGGGAGCGGGATGTTCGGCTCGCGCCAAAAAGAGGACGTCGAAGCGGCGGCCGAGGCTCTTCCTGCGCTCAGAAAGCTCTATGAAAAGCCGGAAAAGCGCTTTTCGCTCGACATGGCTTTTTCCGCGAAGAGGGGACTCCCCATGGCGCTGACCGCCTCGGACGGCGCCGTCACCGTGACCGTTTCGGGAGACGTCCCCGAAGAGGCGCGGACCCGCCCGACGACGCCGAGCGACGTTTCGGAACAGCTTAAAAAGCTCGGCGGGACGCTATATGACCCCGGAAAGGTCTCTGCGGAGGTCGAAGACGGGCTGTCGGTGCCGCTGTCGAAGATAAACGCGATGCGCCGCGAGGCGGTCGAACGTCTCGACAGTGCGCGGTCCGAGCCGAAGCCGATTCCCTTCGACAAAAGCGGACTTTCCTTCGACTTTCCGCTCCTTCTGATAAAAAAGACGCCCGAGCTTCGGATTCGTGCGGAATATCCCGAACAGCTGTCGAAGATATCGCTTGGCGGCGCCGAGACGGTCGTCCCGATTGAGCGCGCGGCTGACTTCGCCGAGGCGGGGATTGACCCCGAAAGGGCGGCGGTGTCGCTCCCGAGTTTTGATTCCGACGAAGAAAAAACCGTCCGCCGCCTCGAATTCGCCAAATCTCTCGGTTATAATGAGGTAGAATGTTCCAATATAGGACAGATTGAGGTTGCCGAGCGCCTCGGAATGACCCCTGTCGGCGGATTCGGACTCAATATCACAAATTCTCTCTCCGCGCGGCACTATTTCGCTGCGGGACTTAAAAAGCTCGTCCTTTCGCCCGAGCTCAAGGCGGCTCAGTGCTCGGGGATATCCTGTCCCGCGAAGTTGGGTGCAATCGCATACGGCCGCCTTCCGCTGATGATATTCACAAACTGCCCGATAGCGGCGGAGGTCGGGTGCAAAAGCTGCCGCAAAAGGCTCACCGACCGGACCGGCGCCGAGTTCCCGGTGCTCTGTAAAAAAGAGGAAGGATATTTCGAGCTGCTAAATTCGCGGGTGATGTGGCTGGCGGATAAGCTCGAGCGCTTTAACCTCGACTTTGTCGACATAATGCTCACCGACGAAACGCCCGAAGAGGCGGCGCGGGTCGTCGAGGCATACCGGCGGGGGCGCGAGTCGCTCTCGGTCGGATTCACAAGGGGACTTTATTTTCGCGGAGTCGAATGACCCCGCCCGAGCGGAATAAGAAGCACCGCGGTGAGGCAGGGGAGGACCATCAGTCCGTTGAAGATGTCGCTTATCTGCCAGACGGCGGTCGAACCCGTCACCGCGCCGAAAAACGCCGCCGCTATTGTGAGCAGGCGGAAGACGAGGAGACGTCCGCCGAAGAGGTATTCGGCCGCGGCCGACCCGATTTGCGACCAGCCGACGGCGGTCGCCGCCGCAAAGCCGGCGATGCTTAAGGCGACGAGCTTTTTCGACATCGGCCCGAAGACCCCGCCGATGCTCTCGGCGATAAGCGCCGCGCCCTCGCTCCCGGGATATGCGCCGGAACAGAGGATTGCGAGCGCGGTCAGGGTACAGATGACGAATGTGTCGGCGGTCACCTCGAACATGTTCATAAGACCTTGGCGGTCGGGGTCGTCGACCGAGGACGAGGCGTGTACCGGCGCGGTCGTGCCGAGTCCGGCTTCGTTTGAAAAGACTCCGCGGCGAAATCCCGTCGCCATCGCAAGGGTCATTCCGCCGACGCCGCCTCCGACCTGTCTTATCCCGAAGGCGGACCTGAAAATGACGCACAGAGACGGGACAAGGGCGTCGATGTTTTTGATGATAACGGCGAGAGCGCCGAAAATATAGAGTCCGGCGAGGACCGGCATCGCGCGGGAACAGAGCCGCGCCGCGGATTTTTGTCCCCCGAAGAGACAGAAGGCGAGCAGGGCCGCACACCCGATTCCGCAGAGGACGGGTGAGAGCGAAAAACCGTCGGAAAGAGCCTCGGCGGCGGAGTTGATTTGTACCGCCGTACCCATTCCGAACGACGCGAGAAGGCAGAAGAGGGCGTATGCCCCGGCGAGAACCGGCATACCGAGGCCGTCGCGGAGGGCGAACCAGATTCCGCCGGTACGCGAGCCGTCGGGGCGGACGCGACGATAGCGGACAGAGAGCGCTCCCTCGGCATATGCGACCGACATTCCGAAGAACGCCGAGACCCACATCCAGAAGATTGCCCCCGCGCCGCCGACGGTCAGCGCCGCGGCAACCCCGACGACCGAGCCGGTCCCGACGGTCGCGGAAAGAGAGGTCGCGAGGGACTGAAACGGCGAAATGTGAGCGCCGGAGGATTCGCCGCCGCGGATTGAGCGGAAGATTCCGCCGATTCGCGTTATCTGCGGGAAGCCGAGGCGGATTGAGAGATATATCCCCGCGCCGAGAATAAGCGCGGCGGTCGGCAGTCCCCAGACGGCCGAGGAAAGAGCATCGAGAAAACGTGACAAATAAAAAACCTTCTTTATCGGAGAGGAGATGACGGCGACGAGAAAGTATACCCTTAAAATGACGGCGATGTATCTTATGAGCGGAGCGCTTTTTGTTCTTGCCGCCGCCGGAACATTTGCCGCAAGGAGATACCTTGTCTCCTTTGAAATTCTTATGTATATCGCAATCGGAATATTCTGGGGACTGGCGGTGCTCTTCGGACTGTTCCTTCTCCCGATGTTCTTCCGCCGGACGGTGATTTATCTGTCCTCGAAGGAGATTACGGTGCACACGGGGCTCTTTTTCCTCCGCCGGATTCATATGAGAATGTCCGCCGTGCAGTATGTGACGCTGGTGACGCTTCCGTTCAGCGAGCTTTCGGGATTCAACTTTATCGCGGTGCGGGCGCTCGGCGGCTCGCTGGTGCTGCCGTTTCTCAATAAGGTCGACTGCGACGAAATAATCTCGGCGCTTCACGGCGAGATAGCAGGCAGAGGATAGAGTCAGAAGACAGAAGTCAGAGGTCAGAAGGCAGAATTTAGAAGAGAGGATAGAGGGGAGATGTCTGACATCTGACATCTGACTTCTGACCTCTATTGGAAGGCGGCGGGAGAATGGAGCAAAGCGGCAGGCAGCACGGAGTGCGGCTGTTTTCGTATACGACAAAATATTTCTGGCTGCTGCTGATACCCCTTGCGCGCAGCTTTTATTCGCTGAGCTTCCGCTTCGACGCGCTTCGGGTCTGGCTTCGCGGCGCATGGCTTGACCTCTTCGTTCTCGGCGCAATCGTCTTTTTCGCGTGGATTCGCTGGCTGAGCGTCGGGTTCTCCTTTGATTCCGAAAAAATCACCTTGCAAAAGGGCGTCTTTGTCGCGATGGAGGACACCGTATTTTATTCGCAAATCACTACTCTGAGTATAAAACAGGGCGCTTTATACCGACTGTTGGGCGCAAGCACCGTTTATATCGCGACAAACGCCGGAGTTTTCGACCGCGCGGACGTCACAATCGTCATGAAAAAAAGCGACGCCGACAGCTTTTACAAAGCGGTAAAGGGTTCGCGGGAGAAGAGCCTTAATTACACGACTCTGCCGAACAAGCTCCGGCTGATACTCTTCTCGGCGCTGTTTTCGTCGGCGCTGTCGGGGGTGCTTATCATCATCGCGCTGCTGCTCGAGACCGGCGAGGTCTTCGACCGCGAGATTGAGGCGCGGCTTTTCCTTGACACGCTGAGTGAGGCGGTGAACCGCGTCGCCGTCTATGTCCCGCCAATGATTTCGGTGATAATTATCGTGATAGCGGGGGCATGGGCGCTGTCGTTCATCTCGAACCTTGTGATGTTCTGGGGGTTTTCGCTGACAAAGTGCCGCGACAGCCTTTATGTGAAAAGCGGAATCTGGACGAAGAACCGGCATATCCTCCTGCGTTCAAAAATCAACTATATCGACATAAAACAGAGCTTTTTAAGCAAGGTTTTCAACGTAAGCTCGCTCCACGCGAACTGTTCGGGATACGGCTCGCGCGGGCGGGACGAGATGAGCGTTGTGCTCCCGATTACGACGCGCAAAGAGGTCAACGGCGCGATAAAAGAGGTCTTTCCGGAATATCCGAGGCCGAAAATCGAGCTTAAGTCGCTCCCACGGTGCTATCCGGGATTTTACCTTATGCCGCTGCTTTGGGCGGTGCTTCCGGCGGTCGGTTTTTCGCTGGCATATTATTTCCTGCCCGAGTGGTATGTTGTGGCATATCCGGCGATAGCGATAACGGTGATACCGTCGGTCTGGCTCGCGCTGTGCAAGACGCTTTCGATGTTCATCACCGGAATCGGGCTCAGCGACGGCTACATCACGATGAGATATTCCCGGATTTTCACGTTCCACACGATAGTCGCGCCGGTGGAGCGAATCGCGAAGGTTATTATCCGCCAGTCGCCTTTTCAGCGCATCGGCGGGACCTGTTCGGCGATAATCTACACCTGTTCCGACCGAAAGGAGCGGCACTATATCTACGGCCTCCGCCTCGACCGCGCCCTCGCGTTCTTCGACCGCTGCGGGATAGATTTGTACTATACCGAGAAGGGGAGGTAGACGGGAGAGGGGAACGGTTGCACTGCCCCAGAACAAGGAATTCGCTCCGCTCATACTATTTTAAGTCACCCCTCCCCGTCCCTCCCCTCAAGGGGAGGGAGTTGTGAGGGAGCTTAAGAGCGGTATATAAAATTTGCGAAGACAGTGCACTGCCTTATAAAAGGTATTCGCTTCGCTCATGCTATTTTTAGACTCTCTCCCCCTACCCCCTCCCACATGGGAGGGGGGGAACGCATCGCTCCGGTTTCTGTTCCTATGAGGGCGCAGTCCGGCGCGCTTTGCGCGCGAACGAAAAGCGGGAAAACGCCCGCCGGAGTTTTCCCGATGTTTTCGTTCAGACAGCCGCCGGCGGTCTCGGACTGCACCCGGAGTAGTGTGGCGCCGCACTGCCGGAATAAGGAATTCGCTTCGCTCATACTATCTTGAGTCACCCCACCCCGACCCTCCCCTCGAGGGGAGGGAGTTGTGAGGGAGCTTAAGAGCGGTATATAAAATTTGCGAAGACGGTGCACTGCCTTATAAAAGGTATTCGCTGACGCTCATGCTATTTTTAGACTCCCACCCGTCACAAACCCGACGAAATTCCGGTGTGAGCGAAGCGAAACACACAACGACGCTCACCAAAAGTATTAGTTATATCAAAGTATATTGCGTCGTTTGCCTCCCACATGGGAGGGGGGTATGCGTCGCCAACCTTTTGCTCCTTGTAATTCTGACATCTGATAATCTGACTTCTGCTCTCTGAAAGGGCGCCGTCCGCGGCAGCCGGAGGCTGCCGAAACGAAAGAAGCAGAAAAACTCCCGGCAGAGTTTTTCTGCTTCTTTCGTTAGCGCGCTTCGCGCGCCGGACAGCGCCTTGTCAGAGAACAGAAGTGAGAGAGACAGAAGTCAGAATCGGACGGAGCCGTTTTGAGCAAGCTGGATTGCCGTGCGAATTGTTCCCCCGCCGGCAGGCGGCGTTCAAAGCCTTAGCGATGCGTTCCCCCTCCCATGCGGGAAGGGGGTCAGGGGGATAGGAGTCTGAAAATAGCATGAGCGAAGCGAATTCCCTTTTTCAAAGTATGACGCTGCTAATGCTTTTAATATACCTGCGCAAGTGTCCTTCACAAGCCCCTCCCCCTCGCGGAGAGCGCACGTCAGTCAGAATACAGATATCAGAAGTCTGAGCTCAGACTTCTATCCTCTATCTTCTATCCTCCAATCTCTAAATTCTGACCTCTGACTTTCTCGTTTCTGTCCTCTGATTTGCCCTTGCATTTCCCTTACCTCCATGCTATACTTATCAAAAAAGGAGTGAGCTTATGGTTGCGGTAAAGAGCCGGGCGGAGGAGATTGTGAGCCGCCTTGAGAGAGTCTACCCGGGGGCGCAGTGCTCCCTTGAATATGAAAAGCCGTATGAGCTTCTTATCGCCGTGCGGCTTTCGGCACAGTGCACCGACGCGCGGGTGAATATCGTCACAAAAGAGCTTTTCAGGCGCTTCCCGACCCTCGAAAGCTTCGCCGAGGCCGACGTCGCCAAGGTCGAGGAGATAGTCAAGCCGTGCGGTCTTTTCAGGACAAAGGCCGCGAGCATCGTCGAGCTGTCGAAAAAGATTATCAGCGACTTCGGCGGAAAGGTCCCCGACACGATGGAGGGTCTCCTGTCGCTCCCGGGAGTCGGGCGGAAGACCGCGAACCTCATTCTCGGCGACGTATATAAACAGCCTGCCGTCGTCACCGACACCCACTGCATACGCATCTGCGGGAGACTCGGTCTTTCCGAGGGCACCGACCCGGCGCGTGTCGAAAAACAGCTCCGCGAGATTCTGCCGATGGACCGCGCGTCCGACTTCTGCCACAGGATTGTCAATTTCGGACGCGACACCTGTACCGCGCGGAACCCGAAGTGCGGCGGCTGTCCGCTCGGGGACATCTGTGAGTACGGCGGGAAGAGGGATAAAAAATGAGCAAGGAGCCGGTAATCGAGACCGAAAGGCTTATCCTGCGGCCGCTGACTCTCGGCGACGCCGAGGCATGTTTCGGCTGGAACAGCGACGAAAGGGTCACAAAATATATGTCATACCCGACCTATACCGACATCGGCCAGACTGTCGATTGGATAAAGTCAACCGTTACCGACGAAAGCGAATGGATTTGGGCGTTCGTTCTGAAAGAAGAGAACCGGGTCATCGGGACGGGGAGTATCGGACCGAGCGCCCGAATGAACGGCTATTGGGGAATCGGCTATAATCTCCACTATGATTATTGGCACAGGGGATACTGCACCGAGGCGATGCGCGCCATAATCGACTTTGCGCACAGGGAGCTCGGCGTGAATAAGATTTGCTCAAGCCACGCGGTGGACAATCCGCGTTCCGGCAAAGTTATGGAAAAATGCGGTCTGAAATTCGACTGTTACGGAGAATACACAAAGACCGACGGCAGTCAGACATTTAGGGCCAAGTTTTATAAAATGGAACTCGAATAAAAATCCGCGCACGTTCTCTTAGACGGCGCGGGTTAATCTTTACGGTATATAACGAGGGTCATGGCGGGGGTTATGCGGCGCGTTTCACCGGTGCGGCGGTATCCGAGCTTTTCGTAGAGATGACGGCAGGAGGCTTCTTCGAGGACGGTTTCGAGCTCCCAGCCGGAAGCGCCGTGAAGCCGCTCCGCTTCGGTGATTGCGCTCTGTGCGATGCCCCGATTGCGGTAGGGCGGCATGACAAAAACAGGCGAGATTCTCTTCGGACCGTTCCCCTTGTCGACAACGCGGATTGCGCCGACGTCCGTCCCGCCGAAATCTATGAAATAAAAATAAGTGAACGTCTGATTAAGGCGCAGGAGCGTCTTTTCCAAAGGCTCGGCGGCGAGACTCGTCTCGCTATCGCCGTATTTTTTATACATCTCGGAAAACGCTTCGACCTGCATCTTCCAAAGCCGCTCGGCGTCGCGGGCGCTTGCGCGCCTTAAGGCTATTTTCACGTCATCACCCCGAAAGAAAAATCGCGGCAAGCCAAAATGACCGCCGCGAGATGGCGTCGCTGAGGGGATTCGAACCTCCGACCTGCCGCTTAGGAGGCGGCCGCTCTATCCTGCTGAGCTACAACGACATTCCGCAGATTATTTTATCACACCTTTTGCGGCGTGTCAAGTGCCGCGCGCGCAGAAGTCGGAGATTAGAGAGCGTTATTTTGCGCCGAATTTTGTCAAAATCGACGAATTTTGGCGTCACAATTTATATAAACCGACTATTTTCATTTTGTGACAGGATACGACATACCCCAATCGCAATTCGTGTTATAATGTCAAAAAATGAAAGAAGGAGCGATTTTTCATGGAAAACTGTTGTTATTCGGTGCCGGACGGACTTTATTGCCGGATTTGCGAGGAGCTTTTTAAGCTCGGGGTCCCGCCGCATTTAAAGGGGCATGATTATCTCATCGCGGCGGTTGCGATTGTCGCCGAAGACCCGACCGCGATTCACGCGATGACCAAGCGGGTATATCCGGCGATTGCCGAGGCGGCGCGGGCGACTCCGGCGAGCGTTGAGCGCTCAATCCGCACCGCGGTCGAGTGGACGTTCACCAACGGCGGCATCGACACCCTCCGCGACTACTTCGGACCGGCGCTGAGTCCCGCCAAGGGAAAGACCACCAACGCCGCGTTCATCATGCGCCTCGCGCTCGCGATACGGATGCGGGAGCAGAAGAAGGAGTGAGGTTGGAGGGTAGAGGTTAGAGGATGGAGGATGGAAGTCTGACTTCTGACGTCTGATATCTGTCTTCTGATAGGGTGAGGCGTCGTACTACCTCGGGCGCAGTCCGAGACCGCCGGCGGCGGTCTGAACGAAAATCAGGAAAACCCCGGCAGGAGTTTTCCTGATATTTTCGTTTGCGCGCGAAGCGCGCCGGGCTGCGCCCTGTCAGAGAACAGAAGTGAGAGAGTCAGAGGTCAGAATCGAACGGAGCCGTTTTGAGCAAGTTGGATTGCCGTGCGAATTGTTCCCCGCCGTCAGGCGGCACGCTTGCCCGTAGCGATGCTAACCCCCTCCCATGTGGGAGGGGGTAGGGGGTAGGAGTCTAAGGATAGCATGAGCGAAGCGAATACCTTTTAGAAAGGTCGGATGCCGTTGCAGTTTTCTGTAACGTGCGCAGGTGTTTTTCATGCCCCCTCCCCTCGAGGGGAGGGTCGGGGTGGGGTGGCTTTAGATAGCATTCGCGCAGCGAATTCCTTATAGAAAGCTATGGCGCGGCTCTCAGATTTTTACAGTGCGACTAAGTTTCCTCGCCGTCCCCCTCCCCGTTGGGGAGTGGGTAGGGGGAGGGGGAATAGGCGCAATCACGTCGCCGCCAAGGTGACGTGATTAGCCGTCCGCCGTAAGGCGGACTCCTTATTAGCAACGTGTGGCGTCATCGCAAATTTCCCCCGCCGTCAGGCGGCACTCTCACCCTTAGCGATGAGAGCCCCCTCCCATGTGGGAGGGGGCAGGGGGCAGGAGTCTAAAAATAGCATGAGCGAAGCGAATACCTTATAGCAAAGTAGTGCGTCAGCGCGCAATTTTTCTAAAACCCGCCAAAGTGTCCTCCTTGCCAAGTACCACTCCCCTCGAGGGGAGTGGTCGTGCCGTTCACGAACGTGAACGGCCGGGTGTGGGGTGGAACCCCCTCTCTCTCACTGAGGGAGAGGGGGCAGGGGGTGTGGAAGGAAGAAAACGGAGAAACATCAAAGATGTTGCATTTAACGTCCGTCACAAAGTTGACATATAGCGAGGCATGACGCCATGCAAACTTTCCCCCGCCGTCAGGCGGCTCTTCAAACTTTGGCAACGCACAACCCCCTCCCATGTGGGAGGGGGCAGGGGGTATGAGTCTAAAAATAGTATGAGCGCAGCGAATACCTTTTTAGCGGAGCGCGGAGTCATCGCAAATTATCTGTAACGAGCACATGTTTCCTTTTACAAAGCAGTGCAGTGTCTCACTTTCTTTTTGAATGTGCGCAGAAACCTTTATCGCGGTAGTATTTCGTCGCGCCAATTTTCCCCGCCATCAGGCGGCTCTGTAAAGTATGGGCAGCACAACCCCCTCCCATGTGGGAGGGGGTGGGGGTGGGAGTCTAAAAATAGCATTCGCGCAGCGAATTCCTTATTTCCACCCTCTATCCTCCACCCTCTTCTACCCCTTCGCAATCAGCTTCACTATCACGCACGCGATTCCGCAGAGCGGGAAGACCACCCACGACGGGTCCCAGATGCCGGCCAAAAAGCCGATGCCGAGGTAGACCGCCGTCGCGGTGAGCATAATCACGCCGCAGGCCGTGTTCGCAACGCGCTCGCGGCGCTTTTTGCGGACGACCTCCTCGCTGTCGGTGTCCTTGATTATAAGCTCGTCGCCGATGCCGCGGTTGTACTTCTTGATGTCAAACTTCGCGTGCATGATTCCGCCGTAGATAAAAAGCCAGACTGCCGCCGCGACCGAAAAGAGCATCGGCGACGCGCCGAAGTTTTTAAACCCGTTCGGAACGGCGTCGCTCGTCAGGATGATTCCGAGAAATATAAGGAGCACCCCGCCGGCGATCAAATAGGGGAAGACCTTTGTGTCAAACCTCTCCCGCTCTTTCGCGGTATATATTTCGGGCACCGACGGGTTCGCACGCTTAAATGCGGCGTCCTTGATTCCGAAGATTATAAGCGGGATAATCCCCGCGACTGCCAAAATGAGCACCGACGCGGTGGCGAGCGCTTCCGCCGGACTGCCCCTGAAGAGGTCCGAGAACAGGGTCGACAGCGCCGGGCCGGCGATAATAAGCATTACCCCCGTCGCGATGCCTTTTGCGAAGGCGTTGTAGTGGCGGTCATATTTTTTGCGGATTTCCGCCTTGTCGACCGCGACCGGTCCCTTAATAAGCTCGTCCATCGTCACGCCGAACATATCGCAGAGCTGGATAATCTTGTCGGTTTCGGGATATCCGCCATCGGTCTCCCATTTCGAGACCGCCTGACGCGAGACTCCGAGCCGCTCGGCGAGCTGTTCCTGCGATATCCCCGACGACTTTCTGAGCGACTGCAAATTTTCACTGAAATTCATTTTTAATACCTCCGGTATAATATTTTTGGGACGCGTCCCGATAAAAATACTACTCCGAAAGCCATTATAGCACCACCAACATTCGGTTGCAACTTTAATTTTCCCCGCCACTTTCGGTTGCAAACCGCTTGCCACGGTGTAAAAAAGGCAAAAAATTTCGCAAAACCCCTTGCATTTTCAGAAATATGTGGTATAATCTTTTTGTAATAGGTTTAAAGGAAAGGTTGGGATTACGGTTCCGACCTTTCTGCATTAAGTAACTTTCCGGCGGACGTCGTTCTGACCGGAGCTTTTTGAGGGAGTGAGTTTATGGCAGACAGCGCAATCGAAAGGCGGGTGCGCGAGCTTGCGGGTCCGCTCTGCGATGAGCTCGGGCTCTTTTTGTGGGACGTAAAGTTTCTGAAAGAGGGCGCGAATTGGTACCTTCGGGTGTTTATCGACAAGGACGGCGGAATTTCGCTTTCCGACTGCGAGGCGCTTCACCGCCCGCTCGACGCGCTTCTGGACGAAGCCGACCCGATTCCGCAAAGCTATACCTTCGAGGTCTGTTCTCCCGGACTCGAAAGAAAGCTTGAACGCCCCGAGCACTTTGAGGTGTGCATCGGCGACCCGATAAAGCTTCGGCTGTACAGTCCGAGGGACGGCAAAAAAGAGCTTTCCGGGACTCTTGAGGACTACGGCGGCGGCGTCATAAAGGTCGAGGGCGTCGGAGAGATTAACGTCGCCGACTGCGCCTGGATAAAGCTCGACGATGACGTCGGCTGGAACGCCGGCATATCCTGAATATAAACGAAAAAACGAATGAATATAACGGGAAGGAACGGTCACAGAATTATGAGCAAGGAAATTTTTGAAGCACTGATGGGCATACAGGCTGCAAGCGGAGTACCCGCGGAGCTTCTCATCGAAAAAATCAAGAGCGGAATCCTTAAGGCGGTAAAGCGCGACTACCCCGACACCGAAAACGTCAGAATCGAGCTCGACCCCGCAACCGAGACCTTTGAAATGGCGCTTTTAAAGACGGTTGTCGACGGCGAACCCGAGGACCCCGCAAACGAAATCTCGCTCGACCGGGCGAGAACCTATAAGCCCGACATCGCCCTCGGCGACAGCTGCGAGATACCGCTTAATCCGGCGACATTCGGACGCGTCGCCGCAAGCTCGGCGAAGCAGTCGATAAGGGCGGACATCAAGCAGTTCGAGCGCGACAGGCTTGTCGAGCAGTATAAAGACAAGGAGCACGAAATCGTCTCCGCGACGGTACAGAAAATCGAGCCGATTACCCAGAACGCGATTCTGACGGTCGACCGCGACGAGGTCTATTTCCCCCGCGTCGAACAGCTGCCGCAGGACCGCTTCCGCGCCGGAGACATTATAAAAGTATATGTCGTCGGAATCATCAACCCCGACAAAAAGCCGTCGGTAAAGATTTCGAGGACGCACAAGGACTTCGTAAAGCGGCTCTTCGAGCTCGAGGTCCCCGAAATATATGACGGCACCGTCGAGATAAAGGCGATTGCCCGCGAGGCGGGGTCGAGAAGCAAGATTGCCGTTATGAGCAACAACCCCGACGTCGACGCAATCGGCTCCTGCATCGGACCGAAGAGGGCGAGGATTTCGGCGGTCATGAACGAGCTCGGCGGAGAAAAAATCGACCTTATCGCCTACAGCGAGGACGACGCCGAGTTTATCTCGAAGGCGCTCGCGCCGGCAGAGGTCAAGAGCGTTACTCTCGCCGAGGACGGCACAAGGAGCTGCAAGGTCGTCGTCCCCGAGAATCAGCTTTCGCTCGCCATCGGCAACAAGGGGCAGAACGCAAAGCTTGCGGCGCGCCTTACCGGCTATAAGATAGACATCGAGGCCGAGGGCGCGGGGCAAGAGGCTCCGGCGGAAGACTGACCGAAGGGAGTGTCCGAATGAAGCCGAGAAAGATTCCGATGCGCTCGTGTATCGGCTGTTCCGAACAGAAGCCGAAGAAAGAGCTCATCAGGATAGTAAGGTCGCCGGAAGGCGAGATAAGCCTTGACCCGGTCGGGAAAAAGCCGGGGAGAGGGGCATATATCTGCCCCGACGCCGAGTGCTTCAAAAAGGCAAGAAAGGCGCACAGACTCGAAAAGAGCTTCGAGCAGCAGATACCGCCCGAGATATATGACCGCCTTGAAGCCGAGCTTAAGGACATAGGGGTGAGCGGATGAGCGGGATTATCGGAACGCTTTCGATCTGCCGCCGCGCCGGAAAGCTTATCGGCGGGATGGACGAGGTAAAGGCGGCATGCCGAAGAAAGGAATCGAAGCTGGTGCTCGTCGCATCCGACTGTTCGGAAAAGTCATACCGTGAAATAAAATATATCTGTGAGAGGGAAAATGTGCCGCTTATGAAAATTCCCGACACAATGGACGGAATCGGCGAATCCGTCGGAAAAAGATGGGGAATCGTTTCCGTCAACGACGCGGGATTTGCAAAAGCCGTCACAGAAAAACTGTCCGACAGAGCTTAGGTCCGGATAATCCCGAATATCGGACCCGCGGCGGGACATCTTTAAGGAGAGCCTATGATTACAAAATACAAACTTTCAGACCTTGCGAAAGACCTTAAGCTTCCGAGCGCCGAGATTATCGAAGCGCTTGCGCAGTTCGGCGCAAAGAAGACGGGTTCAAGCCTTTCGCCCGACGAGGTGAACTATATCCTTGAGGTATACACAAAGAAAAACGCCGTCGAGAGCTTTGACGGATATTTCGGCGACAAGACCCCGTCGGCGAAGCCTGTGAAAAAGCCGAAGGCAGAGCCGAAGCCGAAGACGGAAAAGGCCAAGGAGACCGCTCCCGAGCCGAAGCCGGAGGCGCCGAAGCCAGAGGCGAAACCCGAGGCGGCCGCAAAGCCGGCCGATGCGCCGAAGACCGAGCCGAAGCAGGAACAGAAGCAGGAACAGCGTCCCCGCCGCAAGGAGGAGCGCAAACCCGCGAAGAAACAGGAGCACGGCGAGCGTCAGAAGCTCATCTCCGCATCGACCGGCGACGGCAGCTCACACACCGAGCAGCCGAAGCAGCGCGTCGTCGACACGAGGGGCAGCTATGTAAACATCGACAAATACAACGACCGCTATGACAACCTTGCCGACAGCGGTCGGAAGAACAACGAAAACTACCAGAAGAAGCAGAAGCTTGTCCAGAAGTCGAAGCAGCAGAAGAAGCAGCAGCTTTCGACCAAGCGCGAGACCGAAGCCGAAAAGCTTCGCAGACTCGAGCTCGAGCGCGCAAGGAAGCAGCAGCTGAGAATCACTATCCCCGACGAAATCACCGTCTCGGAGCTTGCCTCCCGCCTTAAGGTCACCGCGACCGAGGTCATCAAAAAGCTCATCGGCCTCGGAGTCATGGCGACGATTAACCAGACCGTCGACTTCGACACCGCGGCGCTTGTCGCCGAGGAGCTCGGCGCAAAGGTCGAGAAGGAGATTGTCGTGACGATTGAGGAGCGGCTTATCGTCGACGAGGAGGATAAGGCCGAGGACCTCGAGGAGAGAAGTCCGGTCGTCGTCGTCATGGGTCACGTCGACCACGGAAAGACCTCGCTTCTGGACAAAATCCGTCACGCCAACGTCACCGCGACCGAGGCCGGCGGAATCACTCAGCACATCGGCGCATACCGCGTCTCCATCAACGGGCGGGACATCACCTTCCTCGACACCCCGGGGCATGAGGCGTTTACCGCGATGAGGCTCAGAGGCGCAATGGTGACGGATATTGCAATCCTCGTCGTCGCGGCGGACGACGGAATCATGCCGCAGACAGTCGAGGCAATCAACCACGCCAAGGCGGCGGGAGTCTCGATTATCGTCGCAATCAACAAGATGGATAAAGAGGGCGCGAACCCCGACAGAATCATGCAGCAGCTCACCGAGCACGACCTTGTCCCCGAGGCTTGGGGCGGCGACGTCGTCTGTGTCCCCGTTTCGGCGAAGACCGGCGAGGGAATCGACGAGCTTTTGGAGAACGTAATCCTCGTCGCCGACGTATTGGAGTTAAAGGCCAATCCGAACAGACTCGCAAAGGGCTCGGTCATCGAGGCCCGCCTCGACAGGGGACGCGGTCCGGTCGCGACGGTGCTTGTACAGAACGGTACGCTTAAGTCGGGCGACGTCATCATCGCCGGAACCGCCGTCGGAAGAGTCCGCACAATGACCGACGACAAGGGAAGAAGCGTCAGCTCCGCCGGGCCGGCAGTGCCGGTCGAAATCACCGGTCTCGACGAGGTCCCCGCCGCCGGAGACGTCTTTAACGCGGTCGCCGACGAAAAGCTTGCCCGCGAGCTTGTCGAACAGCGCAAGCAGGAGGCAAAGGAGGAAATCTTCAAGCAGTACCAGAAGGTCACCCTCGACAACCTGTTCAGTCAGATATCCGAGGGCGAAATGAAGGAGCTTCCGATTGTCGTCAAGGCGGACGTACAGGGCTCGGTCGAAGCGGTCAAACAGTCGCTCGAAAAGATATCGAACGACGAGGTCCGCGTCAAGGTTATCCACGGCGGAGTCGGCGCGGTCTCCGAAAGCGACGTTATGCTCGCTTCGGCGTCGAACGCGATTATCGTCGGATTCAACGTCCGTCCCGACCCGGTCGCAAAGGCGAACGCCGAGCGCGACGGAGTCGACATGAGGCTCTACCGCGTCATCTATGACGCAATCGAGGAGATACAGACCGCTATGAAGGGCATGCTCGCGCCGAAGTTCCGCGAGGTCGACACCGCGCGCGTCGAGGTGCGTCAGGTATATAAGATTACCGGCGTCGGAGCTGTCGCGGGGTGCTATGTCCTCGACGGAAAGATTTCGCGCAGCGACCAAGTCAGGGTTGTGCGCGACGGCATCATCATCGCCGACGACAAGATGTCGAGCCTGAAGCGCTTCAAGGACACCGTCAGAGAGGTCGCCGCGGGATATGAGTGCGGCATCACCCTTGAAAAGTTCAACGACTTCAAAGAGGGAGACATCTTTGAGGGATACACAATGAGCGAAGAGCCGCGCTGAACGGCTGACCGATTGGAGAAGAAAAATGGCTGATTATAAATCCGCGCGAATGGCGTCGGATATACAGAGAATTATCGGCGGAAAGCTGAGGGACCTTAAGGACCCGAGGGTCGACGCCGAAAAGCTCACCGTAGTCCGGGCAGAGGTCTCGCGCGACCGCTCGGTCGCAAGGATATATGTCTCGCACCTCGGCGGAATGTCCGCCGCAAAAGAGGCGGTAAAGGGTCTCGAGAGCGCCTCGGGCCTTCTGAGGCACGAGATTGTCGCCGTCCTCGGGATAAGAAAAGCTCCCGAGCTTCGGTTTATCCCGGACGACTCCGCCGAGTATTCGGCACACATTTCAAGGATGCTCCGCGACCTTAATATTCCCAAAGACGAGGAGGAAAAGCGCGATGACGAAGATATCAACGCTTAAAGAGCTTGCCGAAAGGGTCAGGTCGCTCGACAGGGTCACAATTCTGACCCACCGCAACCCCGACGGCGACACCATCGGCGCCGGCTTCGGACTCTGCTACTACCTCCGAAGCATCGGCAAAAGGGCGAACGTCATTAACGCCGAGCCGTTTCCGAATAAGTTCGGATTTTTGTTCGGGGACTATTCCGATATGGAATTCGACGAGGAATCGGTCGTCTCGGTTGACGTCGCCGACGCTTCGCTTCTGGGCGACGGTCTTAAGGACTATGCCGAGCGGGTCGGACTTTGCATCGACCACCACCACTCGAACCCCGACCGCGAATTTGCCCGCGAGGGATATGTCGACAGCGAAAGCTGCGCGACCTGTCTCATCATCTATTCAATGCTGAAGGAAATCGGCGCGGAAATAAACCCGCTTATCGCCGACTGTCTTTATACCGGAATCGCGACCGACACCGGCTGTTTTATGTATGAAAACGCCTCGCCCGAGGCCCACCGCGCCGCCGCCGACCTTATCTCTCTCGGCGCGAGGGCGCCGATGATTAACCGCGAGATGTTCCAGATTAAGTCGAAGGGGCGTATTCTCTCGGAACAGAAGATTATCGGCGACATGCGCTTTTCGGACAGCGGGAAGATTGCGCTTATTTGCATCACAAACGAAATTATCGACAGATACGGCGTCGACCGCGCCGACCTCGACGGATATGCCTCGATACCTCTTTGCGTCGAGGGCGTTAAAATCGGTCTCACATTAAAGCAGCAGCCCGAGGACCCCGCGAAGTTCAAGGCGTCAATCCGGACGCTCGACGCCGACGCGACAGTGATTGCCGGCGAATTCGGCGGCGGGGGGCACACAAGGGCGGCCGGGTGCACCCTGACCGGCACCGCCGAGGAAGCCGCCGAAAAGCTTATCAGAGCGGCGGAGAAATACCTGTGACCGGCGTCATTCCGATAGACAAGCCGGCGGGTTGGACCTCGTTCGACGTCATCGCAAAGCTTCGGGGAATCCTCGGGATAAAGCGGCTCGGACATTCGGGAACTCTTGACCCGATGGCGACCGGTGTCCTTCCGGTGTTCATCGGAACCGCGACGAAGGCGGCGGACATAATCCCCGACCGCGAAAAGAGATACGAGGCCGGGTTTTCGCTCGGCTCCGCGACGGATACACAGGACTCGACCGGAACGGTCATCAGCTCCGGCGGGCGGAGGGTGTCCGCGGGGGAAATCGAGCGAGTCATTCCCGATTTTGTCGGCAGGATTTTGCAGGTCCCGCCGATGTATTCCGCCGTAAAGGTCGGCGGAAAGCGGCTCTATGACCTTGCACGGGCCGGAAAGACGGTTGAACGCGCGCCCCGCGAAATCGAAATCTTCGGGATAAGCCTCGACGGCTTCGACGAGGAGCGGCAGTCGGGAGTGATTTCAGTCAGCTGCTCAAAGGGGACGTATATCCGGACGCTTATTAACGACATCGGCGAGCGCCTCGGCTCGTTCGGACATATGATTTCGCTCCGGCGGACCTATTCACAGGGGTTCGGACTTTCGGACTGCATGAGCATCGCCGGGGTTGAGGACGCAGCTAAGAGCGGGACGCTCGGCGTCATCTCGGTCGAAAGGTGCTTCATGAGCATGCCGAAGCTTTTGCTCTCGGAGGCACAGGAGAGAATGTTTTGCTGCGGGGTAAGGCTTGACCCGAAAAGGATTTCGGGCGCCGGCGATGACGGACTTTACCGCGTCGGCGGAAGCCGCTTTCTCGGGATTGGCGAGATATCGGGCGGCGAGCTTAAAGTATATAAGAGCTTTTGGGAGGCAGAATGAGCGGGACATCGGTGCTCCTCGGGCTTTTCGACGGCGTCCACCGCGGGCACCGCGCGGCGCTCGGCGAGCTTTTGAAGCAGTCCGGAGAGCGGATTGTATATACATTTGACTCCGAAAGCGTCACGCCGAAGGGCGAACGCGGACTTTTAATGACCGACGCAAAAAAGCGCGAGGCGCTTCTTTTGCTCGGCGCGGACAGAGTCATATCAAGGAAATTTTCCGAGATAAAAGACCTTTCCCCCGAGGACTTCGTCGAAAAGGTCTTGGTCAGGGAACTCGGCGCGAAAAAAGTCATCTGCGGCGAGAATTTCAGATTCGGCAGGGGAGGACTTGCCGGCGCGGACGAGCTTAGGTGGCTCTGCGCCGCGAACGACGTCGGTTTTAAGGCCGTCCCGCTTTTATATGACGGCGGCGAGCCGATAAGCACGACGAGGATAAGAAAGCTGATTGAATCGGGGGAAATCTCCGAGGCAAACCGGCTTCTGGGATATGAATACGGCTTTGACGGAAAGGTGAGTCACGGATACGGACTCGGCACCGAGATGGGAATAAAGACCCTCAATCTGCCGTATGATCGAAGTCTTGCGCTTCCGAAGCTCGGGGTATATGCCTCGCGGATTTCGCTTGCGGGGCGGCGGTATTTCGGGGCGACGAACGTCGGGAAGCGCCCGACCGTCAGCGACGACGGAGTCATCACCGTCGAGACTCACGCGCTCGGACTGTCGTCCGATTCATACGGCGAGCCGCTTCGGGTCGGTCTTGTCGAATTTATAAGGGAAGAAAAGCGCTTCGGCTCTAAGGACGAGCTTGTCCGGGCCGTCGCGAATGACATAAAAGCAGTAAAGGAGTTATTTAAAGATGAATGAAGTCAGGACAAGATTTGCGCCGTCGCCGACGGGTTATCTCCATATCGGCGGACTGCGCACGGCGCTGTTCACCTACTGTATAGCAAAAAAGGTGGGAGGAAAGTTTATCCTCAGAATCGAGGACACCGACCAGGAGAGATATGTCGAGGGCGCGAACGAGGTCATCTACCGCACGCTGCGCGCCGTCGGTCTCAACTGGGACGAGGGCCCCGACGTCGGCGGCGATTTCGGCCCTTATATTCAGACCGAGCGCCGCGGGATATATAAGGAATACGCCGAAAAGCTCGTCGAGCTCGGCGGGGCATACTACTGCTTCTGCGACAAGGAGCGCCTGCAGGAGCTCAAGGCGGTACAGGAGGCTTCGGGCGTCAACCCGATGTATGACCGGCACTGTCGGAGCCTTTCCCCCGAGGAAATCAAAGAAAAGCTCGACGCCGGAGTGCCCTATGTCATCAGGCAGAAGATTCCGCTCGACGGCGAGACGACCTTCCACGACGTCCTTTACGGCGACATCACCGTCGAAAATTCGACCCTCGACGACCAGATTCTCCTTAAGACCGACGGTCTCCCGACATATAACTTCGCGAACGTCGTCGACGACCACCTTATGGGAATAACGCACGTCGTAAGGGGCAACGAATACCTCGCGTCCGCGCCGAAGTACACTCTTCTCTATAAGGCTTTCGGCTGGGAAGAGCCGGTGTATATCCATGTTGAGCACATCATGCGCGACAAGCAGCACAAGCTCTCGAAGCGGGACGGCGACGCGAGCTATGAGGACCTTATCGCAAAGGGATATCTCAGCGAGGCGATTGTAAACTATATCGCCCTGCTCGGCTGGTCCCCGAAGGGCGAGAGAGAAATCTTTTCGCTCCCCGAGCTTATCGAGGAGTTCGACATCTCGGGGCTCTCGAAGTCCCCGGCAATCTTTGACCCGCTGAAGCTCCGCGCAATCAACGGCGAGTACATCAGAATGATGCCGCCCGAGGAATTTGCGAAAATCGCCGAGCCTTGGATTCGTCAGACCTGTAAGGGCGATTTCGACATCGCGAGGATAGCGCTCCTTTTGCAGCCGCGCACCGAGCTTCTCTCCGACATTCCGGCACAGGTCGACTTCTTCGACGAAATGCCCGACTATGACCTTTCGCTCTATGAAAACAAAAAGATGAAGACCGACCGGGCAACATCGCTCGAGGTGCTTAAAAAGGTAAAGCCGGTGCTCGAAAATATTACAGACTGGAATTTCGACGCGATTCATGACGCTCTGTTTAATCTAATCGGCGAGCTCGGCGTTAAAAACGGCTATCTCCTCTGGCCGCTGAGGGTCGCGATTACGGGTAAACAGTTTACGCCGGGCGGAGCAATCGAGGCCGCCGAGATTATCGGCAAAAAGAGCACCCTTGAGCGCCTTGAACGCTCGCTTAAAATGCTCGAGGCATAGGAGGCGGAGCGATGATTGAAGTCAGGAATCTGGTAAAAACCTATGGCGACAAGCACGCCGTCGCCGGCATAAGCTTTAAGGCGAACGACGGCGAAATCCTCGGATTTTTGGGACCGAACGGCGCCGGAAAGTCGACGACGATGAACATTCTCACAGGATATCTGAGCTCGACGTCGGGCGAGGCGTTCATCAACGGGCACGACATTCTCGAGGACCCGATTGCGGCAAAGAAGGAAATCGGCTATCTCCCCGAATTTCCGCCGCTCTATCTCGACATGACGGTCCGGGAGTACCTCTATTTCGTCTATGAGCTGAGGGACTGCCGCCTTCCGAGGAACACCCATTTAAAAGAGATATGCGAGCTTGTCAAGATTGACAACGTCATCGACAGGAGGATAAACAACCTCTCAAAAGGATATAAACAGCGCGTCGGACTTGCACAGGCGCTGGTCGGAAACCCGAATGTTCTGATACTTGACGAGCCGACGGTCGGTCTCGACCCGAAACAGATTATCGAGATACGCACCCTTATAAAGAAGCTCGGAAAGAATCACACCGTCATTCTTTCGTCACACATTCTGTCGGAGGTACAGGCGGTCTGCGACCGAATCGTCGTCATCAACCAAGGGAAGATTGTCGCCGACGACACCGCCGACAACCTCTCCCGCGAGCTGACCGCCGACCACAAGCTTATCGCGAGGATTGACGGCCCGAAGGACGAGGTCATAAAGCTTGTACAGACCATTCCCGGCGTCGTCTCGATTGTCGCCGACATGCAGCGCGAAAGGGGCGTTTGGGAATACAACATCGAGGCGGTCGAGGGAACGGATATCCGCCGCGAGCTCAACCGGCGGCTTATGTCCCGGAACTGGTATATCCTCGGACTCCGCTCGAGCGAGCTTTCCCTCGAGGACATCTTCTTAAAGCTTACGATGGGCGAAAGCGTTACCGAATTTTTGGCGGACAAGGCGGACGACCTTGCCGAGCACTATGAGGAGGCGGAAAAATGAGCGCAATATTAAAGCGCGAGACGCGCGCGTATTTCGAGTCGCTTATCGGATATATCTTCCTGACGGCGTTCTTTGCCGGCTCGGGAATTCTCTTCGGGGTGACCTCGCTCCAATACGGCTCGACCGATATGTCGGGAATGTATTCCGGACTCTTCTTCATACTTTTGGTGCTCATTCCGATTTTAACGATGCGGACGCTTTCGGAGGAAAAGCGTCAGAAGACCGACCAGCTCCTTCTGACTGCGCCGATATCCCTTAGTGCGCTGGTGCTCGGCAAATTCTTCGCGGCGATGATAATCTATTCAATCGGCGTCTGCATGACCCTTGTCTATGCCGTCGTGATTTCCTTCTTCGGCGCGGTGTCTTGGCTGACGGTTGTCGGAAACGTCGTCGGGCTTCTTCTTCTCGGCGCGGCATATATCGCCGTCGGAATGTTGATTTCGTCGCTGACCGAGAATCAGGTCATCGCGGCGATAGGCGGCTTTGCGGCGACGCTTCTTCTCTATCTCATCGGCACCGTCGCCGACATCATTCCGATACAGTGGATTGCAAACATCTTCCGCAACCTCTCGTTCGCGACCCGCTACGGACCGTTCACATACGGCGTCTTCGACTTCTCGAACGTCCTCTTCTTCATAAGCGCGACGGTCATATTCCTGTTCCTAACGGTGCGCGTCTTAGAGCGCCGCAGGTGGTCATAAGGGGGTGCCGAGGATGAACATCAAGGAATTTTTCGGAAAACACATCAACCGCCGGCGCCTTAAATACGGCTCCTTCGCGACCGCGCTGACCGTCCTCTTTATCGCCGCGATTGTCCTTATTAACATCGTCGCGACGATGCTCTTCGACCGCTTCCCGATAACCCTCGACCTGACTTCCGGGAGCATTTATACGATATCCGACGAAACCGCCGAATATATCGAGGGGATTACCGAGCCGGTGGCGATGACGGTTTTGGCGACCGAGGACGAATACCGCTCGATCAGCAGCTATACCGCACAGTGCACCGAGCTCTTGAAGAACTATACGCAGCACAACAGCGGGATAAGCCTCCGCTTTGTCGACATGCTCTCGAACCCGGACTTTGTCGCGAGCTATTCACAGGACCTCGCCAACGGCGACATCATCATCGAGCTTGACGACGGGACGCACAGCCGCGTCAAGGTCGTCACACTGACCGACATAATCGTCGTCCCCGAGGACTATTCGTATTACCTCAGCAACACCTATGTCTCGAACTACGGCGCGGACTATATCCACTCGATGCTCAGCACCTACGGACTGATACAGTCCTCTAACGCCGAGCAGGCGATTACCTCCGCGATTATGACCGTCACCGACGCCAACCCGGTGACCGCGGCGGTTTTAAGCTATCCCGGCGGAAACGAATCCGACGTCTCGGGTCTGACCGACCTTCTTGACGCCAACGGATATATCCTCGAAAACCTCGACGTTTCGGCCGACGAGCTTACCGAGGACGTCGACCTTGTGATAATCCCCGCGCCGAAGATTGACTATTCCTCGGAGGAGATTTCAAAGCTTGAGACATGGATAGCGAACGGCGGACATCTCGGGAAAAACGTGATATATGTCGCTTCGGCGGAGCAGCAGAGAACGCCGAACCTCGACGCCCTTCTCTATAAATACGGCATCACCGTTGAATACAAGATGATTCACGAGACTTCGACCTCGCGGTACACCAATCTCGACACCTATACCTATCAGGACATCGTCACCGAGAACTATACCGACGGAATGACGAGCCTTGCGCGCCCGTTTGTCGTCCCCGACGCGAGGGCGGTAACGGCGAGGTTCGAGAACGTCGACTCGACGTATTCGTGTGAGACGCTTGTGGCTTCGTCCTCGTCGGCCGTGCTGAAAGACATGTTCGACGACGGCGACGACTGGACCCCCGAGAACGCGACCGAGCGCGGAAGCTTTGCGACCGCCGTCATCGGAAAGCAGGAGAAAATCAATCAGGATACACACATTTCCGACTTCACCTATGTCGTCGCGTTCGGCTCGGATTTGATGCTGAATTCCGTGTTTATGGGGACGTCCTCCTTCAACAACGGCGACTTTATCATCAGCATGGTGAACGACATCACCGGAAAATCCGAGGGAATCACGATTACCCCGAAGGTCGTCGACACCGGGACCTTCGACATCACCGAGGCGCAGACGAGGACGCTTACCCTTGTCTTCGCGGTGATAATTCCGGTCGCCGTGATTGCGGTCGGAACCTTTGTCTGGATTAGAAGGAGGCATAAATAATGAGCGCGCGGGCAAAAAAGCTTGTCGTCATCGGCGTGTTTATCCTGAGTATGGCGCTGGTGCTCGTTCTGCTTATTGTCACCAAGCCGAAGGACGAACCCGAAGCCGACGTCACCGAGACCGACAGCTCGATTACGGTCATGCCGTATTTAAGGGACGATGTCGCACAGATGACGGTTCACAACGAGAGCGGGGAATACACTATCCGCAACGGCGTCTCGGGATTCGTCATCGACGAGTTCAACGGATTCAGACAGAATTCGACGACGATGGGCGCGGCGGCAAGGTGCGCCGCCGAGCTTAAGGCAGAGGCGCTTGTCGAAGAAAACGCCGAAAATCTCGATAAATACGGCTTATCCGACGATAACCCGAAGTCGAGGTGCGACGTGACTCTTAAAGACGGCACCGCATATACCCTCTACTTCGGAATCGACGCCCCCGACGGCGAGACGAGATACGTCAGAAAGGCCGACTCGAAGGACGTCTATACGGTTCTTCTTAACAGCTCGGGATATATGTACTACTCGGCGGACGATTTCATCAGCCTTGCGGTCACCGACGAGCTCACCAACAACAACACCGCGCCGACCCTCGACCACATGGTCATAACCCGAAAGGACCTCGACTATGACATCGAGTTTATCGACGACAGCAAGAAGTACAACGCCGACGACGTTTCGATGGCGTCGTCACAGGTGATGATTTCGCCGGTATACGCATATCTTGACATAACGAATTCCAACGCGATTATGTACGGCTTCTGGGGACTTACCGCGCTCGACGTCGTAAAGGTCCACCCGACCGCCGACGACTTTAAGGAATACGGTCTCGACGACCCTTTCTGCGAGGTGAATCTCGAGGCGGAGCTTCAGGTCTACAATATGAAGATAGGAAACGTCTGCGAATACCAACTCGACGAAAACGGCAACCCGACCTCGGAGCCGTACTCGTACTACTGCTACTACAACGGCGTCGACATAATCTATGTATTCGCGGCGAGCGAGGTGCCGTGGGCGGTGTTCAGCCCGATTGACATTCTATCGACGATGATGACCTCGAACTACATCTATACCCTCGACTTCATCGACATATCGTTCATCGGCGACAACCCCGCGGACTATCACTTCGAGCTTAAGAGCGACCTTGAAAACACCGTTTTCGAGGAAGGCGACGTCAACGGAGTCGAATTCAGCGGCGACGACTTCAAGATTTTCTATCAGTTCCTGCTCAAGTGCCCGATAGACGACCTCTGTTTCGACGACCCGCCCGAGGAGGACCTTATCGCGCGGATTGATTTTCGGCGGGACGACGGCGACGGCGATATCCTCGAGTTCTATGACCTCAAAAACGGCCGCGTCGCGATAAAGCTCAACGGAACGACGTCGTTCAGCCAGCCGATTGGATACCTCAACGTCTTAAGACAGAACGTCGACCTCTTTGTCGGCGGCGCGACCGGCGACGAGCTTATTCAGGTCTGGTGACCGATATATTTTACGGGAGGAGATATTTATGGCAAAGTATTTTGAATACCGCGGACTTCCGCTTGTAAGAAAGGGAAACGAGCTCTATTACGGCTCGATGGGCGACCCCGAGGTCGTCATGATGACCCTTATGGGAAAAAAGACCCTCGGCGACACCGAGGTCGCGACCAAGGTCCAGCTCTACAGAATGGTGACCGACGAAAGCGTCCCGGTCATGCAGAGGATTACGAAGACCGCAGTTAAGGGGAGCTTATTCGAGGCTCTCGACTTGGCATACGACTGGATTGGAAACAGATAGGTTTCCGCCGGCGTTTCGCCGCATTATTTCAGACCGGAGGACATAAACATGAAAGCGGTAATATCTGTTATCGGAAAGGACGCCGTCGGCATACTCGCAAAGGTTTCGTCGATGTGCGCCGAATATAACGCAAACGTGACCGACGTGAGCCAGTCGGTGCTTCAGGACGTCTTTGCGATGGTGATGCTTGTCGACATCACAAAGCTGTCCATACCCCTTGCCGAGCTTTCGGACAGAATGAGCGCGCTCGGAAAGTCGCTCGGACTCTCGGTATACGTCATGCACGAAGACATCTTCAACATCATGCACAAAATCTGAATCGGGGAGGCGGAATATGATAAACCTCAGCGACATTCTTGAGACAATAAGAATGATACAGGACGAGTGCCTCGACATAAGGACGATAACGATGGGCATCTCCCTCCTCGACTGCACCGACAGCGACATCGACCGCGCCTGTGAAAAGGTGTATAAAAAGATAACCTCCTGCGCAAAGGACCTTGTCAGGGTCGGCGAGGAGATTGAAAAGGAATACGGCATCCCGATTATAAACAAGAGGATTTCGGTCACGCCGATTTCGATGATTTCGGCGGCATGTAAGGAAAGTCCGGTGAAATTCGCCCTGACGATGGACAGGGCGGCCGAGGCGGTCGGGGTAAACCTCATCGGGGGATACTCCGCTCTTGTCCAGAAGGGATTTTCTGCCGGCGACCGCGAGCTTATCGAGTCGATACCCGAGGCGCTGGCGAAGACGTCGCGCGTCTGTTCGTCGGTCAATATCGGCTCGACGAAGACCGGAATAAACCTTGACGCCTGCAAGCTTATGGGCAGGATTGTCCGCGAGACCGCCGAGGCGACGGTCGACTCGGACTGCTTCGGCGCGGCAAAGCTCGTCGTCTTCTGCAACTCGGTCGACGACAACCCGTTTATGGCGGGCGCATATCACGGCGTCGGCGAACCCGACTGCATCATAAACGTCGGAGTATCCGGCCCCGGAGTCGTCCGCGCGGCCCTCTCGAAGCACCCGAACGCCGACATCAACGAGGTCTGCGACATCATCAAGAAGACCGCTTATAAGATAACCCGCGTCGGACAGCTCGTCGGAGTGACGGCTTCCGAGAGGCTCGGAGTCCCGTTCGGAATCGTCGACCTCTCCCTTGCGCCGACTCCGGCGGTCGGCGACAGCGTTGCGCATATCCTCGAGGAAATCGGACTTGAACAGTGCGGCGCGCCGGGGACTACGGCCTGCCTTGCGCTCCTGAACGACTCGGTGAAAAAGGGCGGAGTTATGGCCTGTTCGTCGGTAGGCGGACTTTCGGGCGCGTTTATCCCCGTATCCGAGGACGCCGGAATGATTGACGACGCGCGCAGCGGCTCGCTCACCATCGAAAAGCTCGAGGCGATGACGGCGGTGTGTTCCGTAGGTCTCGACATGATAGCCATTCCCGGCGACACCACCGCCGACGCGATTGCCGGCATTATCGCCGACGAGGCCGCAATCGGAATGATAAACTCGAAGACGACCGCCGTAAGAGTCATTCCCGCCATCGGAAAGAAGGACGGCGAAGAGCTCGATTGGGGCGGACTTTTCGGTCACGCGCCGATAATGCGGGTCAACAAAATGTCGCAGTCGAAGTTCATCAACCGCGGGGGACAGATTCCCGCCCCGCTTCACAGCCTTAAAAACTGACGAAAAGTTTGTCCGCTCGGTGCTCCCGGGCGGATTTTTTCGGAAAAATTTCCGGGACATGCGATAAAACGCGCCTCCCGAGCGCTATAAGAATGAAAGGAGCTGATACCCGATGCCGAACGATATCGACGGAATAATCCGAAGGCTTGCCGACGGCGACATGAGCGCTCTCGCCGACCTTTATTCGGCAGTCGGGGCAAGGGTATACGGCTACTGCCTTTCGATGTTGAAAAACCGGCACGACGCCGAGGACGCCCTTTCGGACACAATCCTCGAGGCGGCGAGATACTCGAAGAGCTATAGGCCGATGGGAAAGCCGACGGCTTGGGTGATAAGGATTGCACGAAGCGTCTGCGTGACGAAGCTTCGGGAGCGAAAGCGGCTTTCCGACGACCCGCCCGAGGACTTCGACGCCGTCGACCCGAGCTGTAAAATCGAGGACGTCGCGGCGCTTCGTGCGTGCTTCAACAGCCTCGGGGACGATGAGCGCGAGGTCATCGTCCTTCACGCGGCGGTCGGACTTAAGCACAGGGAGATTGCGGGACTTCTCGGCTGTCCGCTCTCGACCGCGCTTTCGAGATATCAGCGGGCGGTAAAGAAGCTTGAAAAAGCCTTATACGGCGAAGAGAACGGAGATTTGCCATGAAAAGAAGTGTTATAATCGAGCAAAGAGTTAAGAGCGCGTTTTTAAGCGCCGTTCCCGACGTCGGCGACGAGCTTCTTAGGAATCTTTCGGAGCGGAAGGGGACGAAAATTGAGATGACCGAAGAGAAAAAGAGGCATCTGGGACTTAAGATTGCCGGAGCTGCGGCGGCTGCCGCGGTGATTGCTGCGGCAAGCGTCACCGCCGCGGCGTTTTCGGGTGACGTCCGCGCCGAGGAGCTTTTGGGATTCACCGGCCGGGAACACGCCTTCGGAATCGCGGCGACATATGCCGTCGAGACCGCCGAGACCGAGGCCGAGGCGAACAATCTCGCAAACTTTATCCTCGCGGGAATGGCGTATGACATCAGCTCGGAGGACCAAAGCGTCACCTGCGGTCTGATGGGTCTTCGGGCGGTATATAACGTCGGCTTTAAGGTCGGGGGATATTCCTATGAGATACGGGTCGACGCGAAGACGGGACTCGTAATCGACTGTAAAAGGACGGTCGACCACGGTTGGGAGGAGCATATCGCCGAGGATAACGGTCCGATAGTGTCGTCGGAGCTTTTAAGCGGCTATGTTCCCGGGACGGACACCGACAGCGCCGAGGTCGGCGAAATCGGGTTTATGAAGGCGTTAGTCATCGCGAAGGACTATTTCGGCATCGCGCGCTGCAGCGGCGACGGCGAGGAGACTGCCGGCTTTGAGGACTACTCCGGCGGCGCGATGAATCACGTCATACAAATCAGGCACGGCGGATATGTCTATGAGTGCCTTGTAAATTCGGTCGACGGAAGCTGTTCCGAGCTTTATTCCGGAATCGACCCCGATTTTACCGGCGAGAGCCATGTTCACGAGGACAGCGGGGAGTATATCAGCGGGACCGACGCCGCAAAAATCGCCGAAGAGGCAACGGACGGCGAGCTTACGTCGCTGTGGTTCGGCGAGAAACTCGGGGTCTTTAATTGCTTCGTCCTGTGCGACGACGGGATTTACGTCGTATATGTCGACGCTAAGACCGGCGAGGTCAGGCAAATCGGCAGAACCGACGCGTCGGACAACCGGGAGCACGAAACAATCACGCCGAAATCCGACGCGCCGGAGGGAATGATAAGCGAGGCGGACGCGGTCATGGCGGTGCTCGAGCGAATCGGCGCCGACCGTGGCGGAGTCGACCTTATCGGGATAAGCCTTTCGGACGGGGAATATACCGTTGAAATCGCGAAAAACGGCGAAGTGCCGAAGGTGTACCGCGTCGACGCTGTGACCGCGGAAATCAGGGAATAAAAGAAAATCCGCCTTGCCGGCAGGCAGGCGGAATTTCATATGAAAGAGCTTAAAGAACCTTTATCGGATATGCGCCCTTGGCGTGGAGCTCGCGGAGCTTTTGCTCGGTGTCGGCCTTGTCCTCTTTATAGGTGATGCCGAACCAGCGGTCTCCCGACGCCTTTGCAAGAACCTCGAGACTGCCGTCGGCGAGCATGTCGTTGACCATGACCGGAAGGAGGCACTCGGCCTTGAGCTGGTCGGGCGCGAGGTCCTTAAGGAAGTCCTCGAAGTATTTTTCCATCGCGGGGAGCGTTTTTTCGCTGAATCCCCAGAAGTTCATCGAGACCTCGGCCTCGGGGTCGACGTCGCCGTTTTCGCTGACGATTTTTCCGCCCTTCGGAATGATGCCGCCGGTCTCGGTGACGCTTTTAAGCTTTCCGTTTTCGATGTCGCAGACGCCGCGCGTCACTCCGCCGTTTTCGCTGACGGTGTTTTTGAGGATATAGGGGACCATCGCGGCGGTGTGCTCACCCATTTTCGGGAGCATTTCGCGCATGATGTCGAAGCACTCGGCGCCGTAATAGTCGTCGGCGTTCACGGTCACGAAGGGCTCGGTCAGGAATTCCTTCGCGCAGAGCACTGCGTGAGTCGTGCCGAAAGGCTTGACGCGGTCCTCGGGGACGCTGTACCAATCGGGAAGGCCCGAATAGTCCTGTACTGCATAGCAGACCTCGGCGCGTCCGGCAATCTTGTCCCCGACCTCGCGCCTGACCGTCTCGACCATCTCTTTTTTGAGAATGAAGACGACCTTGTTGAAGCCGGCCTTGAGCGCGTCGTGAATCGAATATTCCATCAGGAATTCGCCGTTCGGTCCGACATGCGAAATCTGTTTGTCTCCGCCGAATCTCGAACCAAGTCCCGCAGCAAGTATAAGAAGTGTGGATTTCATTATGAAAACCTCCTCACAGTATTTCTGCAAATAGTATAGCGTAGTCGAAAGAAAATGTCAAGACGATAGAGTAAAGACAAAAGGCATAAGAACAAAGCGATTTTTCAGACAAAAATTAGGCAAGTAATGCTTTTGTTGCTATTTTTGAGATGCTGTGATATAATAAATCAAAAACTTCGGAGGTATTGACATGATTTATCACAGCTTTAAGGATTTAAGGATTTCGGGACTCGGAATGGGCGCGATGAGGCTCCCGGTAATCGACGGAAACGACGGCCGAATTGATGAACAAAAGGCCGCCGAGATGGTCGACCTTGCGATGAAAGGCGGCGTAAACTATTACGACACCGCTTGGGGTTATCACGACGGAAATTCCGAGATTGTGATGGGAAAGGCGCTCAAAAAATATCCCCGCGAAAGCTTTTATCTTGCCGACAAATTCCCCGGCTACGACCTCGCGAACATGTCGAAGGTAAAGGAAATCTTCCCGAAGCAGCTCGAAAAGTGCGGCGTCGACTATTTTGACTTCTATCTCTTCCACAACGTCTGCGAAATGAACATCAACGAATATCTCGACCCGAAATTCGGGATTTACGACTATCTTGTCGAGCAGAAAAGGGCGGGGAAAATCCGCCACCTCGGCTTCTCGGCGCACGGCAGCTATGACGTGATGAAGCGCTTTTTGGAGGCATACGGCAAGGAGATGGAGTTCTGCCAGATTCAGCTCAACTATGTCGACTGGACCTTCCAGAACGCAAAGGCAAAGGTCGAGCTTCTGAACGAATGGAACCTCCCGATTTGGGTGATGGAGCCGGTGCGCGGCGGAAAGCTCGCGAAGCTTCCCGATGAGAGCGCAAAGAGGCTGAAGGCTCTCCGCCCCGACGAGGATATCCCCGCTTGGGCATTCAGATTTTTGCAGAGCGTCCCGAACGTCACCGTCGTACTCTCGGGAATGTCGAGCGCCGAGCAGATGAAGGACAACATCAAAACTTTCGAGACCGAAAAGCCGCTTTCGGACGCCGAGATGAGCGAGCTGATGGACGTCGCGGGAGGACTTCTGAACGGCAACCTGCCCTGTACCGCCTGTCACTACTGCGTCAGCCACTGCCCGCAGGGCCTCGATATACCGATGCTCCTCGAGCTTTATAATGAGCACAGCTTTACCGGCGGCGGGTTCATCGCGCCGATGGCGCTTATGGCAATCCCGGAGGATAAACACCCGTCGGCCTGTCTCGGCTGCCGCTCGTGCGAACAGGTATGCCCCCAGCAGATAAAGATTTCCGAAGCGATGGCGGACTTTGCCGCTAAGCTCGGATAAATAGGTCACAGACATTTCTTTTTATCGGGAATATCGCCAATCAAAGGTATATCCCGGCTCTTGCTCCGCATAATAAGCACGAGCGGGATAGCTCGGGATTCTTGATGAAAGGAATTGTTATGATGAAAAAATTAGCTGTGATTATCGCGGCGGCGTGCGCGCTGCTCTGCCTCTGCGCATGCGGCGACGACGACGTTTACCGCAAACCCGGTACCGGTACCACCCTCGGGACCGTGACCTCTGCCGACGAGTCGGCGGGTACCGACAACGGGACCTATAGCGCAAGTCCCGACGGCGACGTCTCGGACACCACCGACGGGGTTCTTGAAGACGGATTTGAAGACCTCGAGGACGGGGTCGAGCGCGTCGAGGACGGAATCGACCAAGGAATGGACAGGGCCGAGGACGCTATCGACGGCAATTCGGACGCATCGGCGTCCGCCGACGGAAGCGACATCAACGGCGCGGGTCAGGGCACCGGAAACGGCGCCACCAACGGCAACTCGCACTGATATATGCAATAAAAACCGGGAGTTCGTCTCCCGATTTTTTTGTCGCCGGGAGTGTATAGCCGTGCATAAATATACAGCAAAAATGTATAATCCTACCCAAAAATCACACAAAGGCGGGGGCGTTTTGTTGAAAAATTGTGTATGAATACGAAATTGACGCCGGGGTCTTGATTATAATCCGGGCGGGTATTATAATATCAAATCAGAAAAACGGATTTTGCCGTTTTTGCGAAAAAGGAGGAAAAACAATGCTTTTTGCCGTTGACGCAGGAAATACGAACATCGTCCTCGGAGTCTTCGACGGCCCCGACCGTCTTCTTTTCACCTCGCGGGTTGTCACCGACCCGCTTATGACCGGCGACCAATACGCGGGGATTATCGCTAATATTCTCAGTCTCTACAATATCCCGCGCGAAAAAATCACCGATTCGATTGTGTCGACAGTCGTCCCCGCGCTTATGCAGTCGCTCCCGGCGGCGCTCAAGCTCCTGTTTAAAAGCGAGCCGCTTGTGCTCGGAAGGGGACTTAAGAGCGGTCTTAAGGTAAGGGGATTAAGTCCCGACGCGCTCGGCGCAGACCTTGTCTGCGGGGCAGTCGGCGCGTTAAAAAAATATCCCGCGCCGCTTATCGTCTTCGACTTCGGGACCGCGACGACCGTTTCGGCAATCGACCGCGACGGCGTATTCATCGGCGGAACGATTATCCCGGGGATAATGATTTCGCTTAAGGCGCTGAGCTCGACTGCCGCGCTTTTAAAGGACATCTCGCCGAACGGGAGCATTTCGCCGATAAGCCTTGACACCGCCGAGTGTATGCGCTCGGGGTCGATTCTCAGCGCCGCTTATATGATGGACGGAATGATTCAAAGCTTCCGCGAAACTCTCGGGGAGGACGCCTTTGTCGTCGCGACCGGCGGTCTTTCGTCGCTCGTCGTCCCGCACTGCAAGACCGCGGGAATAGTCCGCGACGATACGCTTTTGCTCGACGGACTTTATGAAATATTCGCCCTTAACAGCAATAACAAATGACAGCAGGAGGAGATTATATGTCAAAAACAAGTGAGAAAATAAGAATGTTGACCTCGATGGGGATTCTGACCGCGATTGTCGTCGTTTTGCAGTCAGTCGCTTCGGTGATTCGCCTCGGAATGTTCAGCATCGCGCTCGTCTTCATTCCGATTGTCGTCGGAGCGGCGCTTTACGGCTGGAAGGCGGGGACGTGGCTCGGATTTGTGTTCAGCGTCGTCGTAATGTTCACCGACACAGCGCTTTTCATGGCGGTGGACCCGTTCGGAACGATTGTCACGGTCATTTTAAAGGGCACGCTTGCGGGACTTTTGGCGGCGGTCGTCTATAAGGCGCTCGAAAAGAAGAACGGCTGGCTCGCGATAATTCTGTCGGCGATTGTCTGCCAAGTCGTGAACAAGGTGATTTTCCTCCTCGGCTGCGGGATATTCTTCTTCCCGATGGTTCAGGAGTGGGCGGCGGGCGCCGGCTTCGGCAACGCGGTTCTGTACCTCATCTTCGGCATGACCGGTCTCAACTCGGTCGTCGAGCTTGCGGTCAACCTCTGCCTCAGCACGGTCATCGTCCGCGTCCTCGAAGCCGTCCGCACCCGCGGCTCAAAGCGCACGCCGAGCGCGGCGGAGTAGGGGAGGAAGGCGGAGGGCGGCGCCTCACCTTTCTAAAAGAATTCGCTTTGCTCATGCTATCTGAAGTCACCCCACCCCGACCCGCCCCTCGAGGGGCGGGAGTATGAAGGAAACTTAGTTGCGCTGTAAAAAGCTGATAGTGACGCCGCACCTTTCAAAAAGGAATTCGTTGCGCGGAATTAAAAAGCTCTGCGCATCACTGCCTTTCTAAAAGGAATTCGCTTCGCTCATGCTGTTTATAGTCACCCCACCCCGGCCCTCCCCTCAAGGGGAGGGAGTATGGAGGACACTGGCGCAGGTTTATTAAAGCGTAAAAGCAGAGTCACACCTTGTTATAAGGAATTCGCGAAGCGGGGGTATGTTAATAGCGCCCACGCTCGAGCTTAATAGGAATTCGCTGCGCTCATGCTATTTTTAGACTCCCACCTGTCACAAACCCGACGAAATTCCGGTGTGAGCGAAGCGAAACACACAACGACGCTCACTAAAAGTATTAGTTATATCAAAGTGTATTGCGTCGTTTGCCTCCCACATGGGAGGGGGTTCTCATAGCTAAGACTTTGAGTGCCGCCTGACGGCGGGGAAATGTGGCGTGGCGTCATGTTTTGCTATAATGTGTTGCTTTACGACGTACACTAAGCGCAACATCTTTGATGTCTCTATGCTCTTTTTCTTCCACACCCCCTGCCCGATTAGAGAACAGAAGTCAGATTGTCAGAGGTCAGAAGTTAGAGTTTAGAAGATAGAGGATAGAAAATAGAAGTCTGATTTCTGACTTCTCATATCTGTCTTCTGACTGCAACGGCGCGACCACTCCCCTCAAGGGGAGTGGTACTTGGCAAGGAGGACACTTTGGCAGGTTTTAGAAAAAATGCGCGCTGACGCACTGCCTTGCTATAAGGAATTCGCTGACGCTCATATTATTTTCAGACTCCTATCCCCCTGTCCCCCTTTCCACATGGAAAGGGGGAACGCATCGCTTCGGCTTCAGTCCCTATGATACCGCACCCGGCTCGCTTCGCGCGCAACCGAAAGAAGCATAAAACCCCCATACGGAGTTTTTATGCTTCTTTCGTTTCGGCAGCCTTCGGCTGCCGCGGGTGCGCCTTTGCAAAACAAAAACGCCGCAGGTATTCCCGCGACGAAATTGCTGGAGCGGATTACGAGGCTCGAACTCGCTACCTCCACCTTGGCAAGGTGGCGCTCTACCGGATGAGCTAAATCCGCATGGTGCCTCCGATCGGAATCGAACCAATGACACGGGGATTTTCAGTCCCCTGCTCTTCCAACTGAGCTACAGAGGCATATGCCGAGTTGCGGCACGGACACGCCGGAGAGAGGCGCGACCGTCTGTAAAAATAAAGTGGCGACCCGAATCGGGCTCGAACCGACGACCTCTAGCGTGACAGGCTAGCGTTCTAACCAACTGAACTACCGGGCCGGATGGTGGAAACAATAGGGCTCGAACCTATGACCCCTTGCTTGTAAGGCAAGTGCTCTCCCAGCTGAGCTATGCTTCCGAGTGCCTACTGTTATCCGAGGCGACTTGGATATTATACCCCATCCGGGCACGGTTGTCAAGTGCTTTTTAAAAATTTTTTGATTTTTTCGGAATTACTTCTCGCTTTCGCCGACCGCTTCCCTTATTTTTTCGAAGACCGGTAGCGCAAGCTCGACCTGTTCCTCCATCTCCTCGAGCGTCGTCGAAAGAAGCCTCGACGGCTTGCGTATGCCGACATAAAGCTCCTCCGGCATCGCCTCCCACTTTAGCGCATCGCGGGTGTACTGACAGTTTAAAAGCAGTCCGAGCTCGGTGATGTTTTCGTCATCGGGATAGTCCTCCCGAAAGTCGATAAGCTCGAAGTCGGTCTTTTGGTCGGACATGACAATGACGTTCTCGCCGTCCTGAAGCTGACTCATCAGCTGCGCCTGACTCGACGACGCCATCGTCGGGTCGTTGTGATAGTTGGTGGAGATGTTGTAGATGAGGACGTTCACCTCGCCGTCGCCGTTCACGTCGTCACAAAAGCTCTCGAAGAACTCCTCGACCTCCGGCGTGCGCGAATAGAGGGCGGTGTCGTTCGAGACGACGAGGATTGTGAAGTCGGGCTGTTCCGCCGTAATCATGTCATAGGTGATATAGATAAACGCCGCAGCCATAATCACGATAAAGATAATCAGCCACTTCGAGCGGTACCAAGCGCCAGAAATTTTCTGCCCGATGCTGAGCTTCGGCGCCTCCTCGTGGACTTCCTTAATCACGTCCGAGCTGTCGATAACGCCCTGTTTAAGCTTCATCAGCTCGATTTTGCGCTCCTGAAGCGTCTTTTCATACTCCGCGCGCTCTTTTTCCTCGGCCTCGCGGCGCTCCTCCTCGAGCTTTTCGCGGACCGACTCCTCTTCCTGTTCGCGCTGTCTTAATTCGCGCTCAAATTCGATGTCTTCCTTCGGGATAAACCCGTCCCGCTTTTCCATATCTTTTATCCTCTATTCTCAACATCCGATTTCTGACAATCCGACCTATGTCTTCTAAATTATGTCCTCCTCGTTGACGTCATCGCCGTCGGGGTCATTTATCTCTTCGCCGTTTATGACCCGCCTCAGTGCGTCGAATTCCTCGTTCGAGAGGGTAACGCCCTTGCCCATGCGCGCGTGGTCGGGGGACCATTCGCGGATATCGTACTTGGGCGGATAGTCGTTCCAGCTCACCTTGTTGAGCTCCTTAGTCCAGCCGCGGCTGCTTTCGCCGAGAACCGCGATGTGCTCGGTTATTTCATACTTGAGTTCTGCCATTGTCATCGTTTCCTTTCCGTACGGTTATATTTTTCAAAATCGGTAGCTTTGCCCGAATTTTTGCCGGTATGATGAATGCCGCGATGTTAAGAAGCTCTTTGAGATGAAGCGCAAAGACAATCAGGAAGAGCGCCGCCAGCGCGGCATAGATGTACCACCCCGAAAACTGATTCAGAACCGCCATCGCGCAGAGCAAAAGGGTATTCACCGCGATTTCGCGGAAGTCGGCGGAATAGCGGATAATCTTCCTTGTGTCGACAAGGCGGTAGAAGAAGACCGCGAAATATGCGGCAAAGGTCGCGAGCGCCGCGCCGTATATTCCGAAGCGGGGAATGAGAAGAAAATTCAGTATTATGTTGATGATTCCGGCGGCAAGAGAGGTCGCAAACGAGCGCTTTGTCCGCTTCTGTGCGATATAGACCGAGCCGAGAAAGACGTTGTAACAGGTGAACACCGTCGCGAGAGTCAGTATCGGCGAATAGAGCATCGCCTCGTGGTACGCGGGATTGACCCAGACATAGGTCAGCGGGCGGTTTATAAGAAGGATTCCCGCCGCCATCACATACATAAACGCCTGATTCAGCGAGAACACCGAGGTATAGAATTCCTCTTTTCCGGCGGAGTCGTTCTCCTGTATTGCCGACATGTTCCAAGCCTGTGAGAACATCGTAAAGATTGTCGTGATTATCGTCGGGATTTTATATGCGACGGTGTTGATGCCGTTCATCGCCTCTCCGTGAAAATAGGTGATGATAAACCTGTCCGAAATTGAGGTGACGAGCCAGAGAAGGGTCGTCGGAACGAGCGGCGCGCAGTATTTAAGCATATCCGAGAGCGAAGAAAGCGAAAAGCGCCGCGGGTCGACATGCCGCCAGAGCCCGGCCGCAAAGAAGAGAAAGAGGCTTGAACAGAGGTCGGAGAGGATTATCGCCAAGAGGTACCCCGTCATTCCCCACTTGAATTTAAGGAGAAACAGAATGTTGAAGAGAATCATTCCGAGGGTCGTAAGGATTCCGTCGAAGGCGAATAGCCGGACCTTTTCGAGCGAGCGGACATAGGTCGCGTTGAGCTGTTTGAGCGCCGCGGTCCAGACATATATATAGAGTATCGGCGCGAAGCCGTGAAGATAGTCGAGACGTGACAGAAGCGGGAAAATTGCCGCCATAATCCCGAGTCCGGCGATTACGACCGCAAGACAGGTCGTATAGACGGTCTTTCGCTGCTCGGGGGACTTTGCGTCAAGACCGAAGCGGAGCGCCGCCTCGGAAACCGAGAGGGTGAAAATCGGGAGAAGGATATTCGCGGTCTGTGCGACAAGGTCGACGGTGCCGTACTGCTCGGGGGAGAGCGCCGCCGTATACAGCGGGACGAGAATAAGGACGAGGAGCTTTGAGCCGAACGAGCCGATTGCGAAGATGATTGTGTTTGAAAAGAGCTTTTTATAGCTCTGACTGTTCACCGCCAATTCTCCCGCCTCCCTTCATGATATAGTATTCTAACACGCCGGCGGAAAAAATGCAAGTGATTAGAGAATATAAGTCGGAAGAGGTTAAAAATCTTTTATACTATTGAAAATTTCGGAGGAATGTGGTAAAATAGTTTCAAAGGAAACCGCGAAAGGGAGGTTTTTATGAAAAAGGTTCTGAGGATTCTTGCGGCGCTGCTGGCGACCGCCGCCGCCGCGCTGCTCGTAAAGCTTGCCGCAGAGGTTATGGGCGAGTGCTCGCATAAGTATATCGACGTCGACGAAAACTAAAGAAGAACGGCTCTCCGAAAAAGAGAGCCGTTTTTCAGATGTTCCTGATGATTGCGTACACGACGAGTACCGCCGCGATTATCCCGAGCGAGACCGTCGAAAAGCGGTCCGCCGCCTTTGTGCCGGTGCGGATATATCTTACCGACATATCGACGGCGACGGCGGCTCCGAGCGGAAGCATCAGAAACGCCGCCGGATTTGCGCTCCAAGCGCCGGGAATATCGAGCCTTAAAAGGCACATGCAGAGCGTCGTCATTCCGCAGCCGGGACACTTAAGCCCGGTTATCGCCCTGAATATACAGGGCACGGCAATACCGGTCGCGCCGACGAATGCGGCATAAAGAAGTCCCGCCGCCAAAAGCGCCGCCGCGCCGATAAAGAGCCTTTGCGCCCGCTTGACGGGTGTCATCAGCGGTTGGCGACCTTGTTTATCTCATTCTGAATGAGGCAGTAGTTGATCAGACCGAGCTGAAGGAGCTGGAGAACGAGATAAAGAATGCTCAAGTTGCCGCTGTCGGGTTCGCCGATTTTGCGCTTGATGACCGAAACCTTTTCGCCGGCCTTATACATCCAATAGATACCGTAGATTCCGCAGGTTACGATGTCGAGAAGAAGAACGGTGATTCCGCTGGTGTCGTTCGGCTGGTCCGAGGCGGTGTTGAGGTCGTTTACGATGCAGACGAACCAATAGAGTCCGAAGATTCCGCAGGTTATAAGTGTGAGGACTATGTAAAGTCCTATGCTGCGGTTCGGAACCTTTCCGTTGCCGGACGGCGGGAAGTATTTTCCGATTTCACCGGTGCCGGACGCGAGTGACGCCCCGCAGGAGGGGCAGTTGGCGGGGTTGCCGTAATAAGGCTGACCGCACTTCGGGCAGTATCCGGTCACGGTCGGCTGTGCCTGCTGTTCGGCAGGCTGAGGCATCTGTGCGCCGCAGGCGGGACAGAACTTGGCGCCGTCCTCAACGGCTGCTCCGCAAATTGGACAAATCATTTGAATACCTTCTTTCGGTAAAATATATAGACAGTATACCATGCCTTGGAGAAAATGTCAACAAAAATACTTTTTTTGACAGTGCATTTTATACTATTATATATAGGCACCACAGCTTCTATCTTCTATCCTCTATCTTCTATCCTCTTGATGCGCCTTCGCGCATCAAGGCCGCCCACGGGCGAGAACCCGCGGACGGCCGGATTTTTTATGAGCAGAAAACGTGGTCTCCGATGGTCGTGATGACCGGACGCGAGCGAATCCACTTGTTGCTCGTCTTCTTCGGATTATAATAGTATATTGCACCGCCGGTGGGGTCCCAGCCGTTAAGGGCGTCCCGCGCCGCGTCGTATGACGAGGACGAAACGGGTTCCCAGAACTGTCCGTCGTTTATCGCGGTAAACGCGCCGTTCTGATAGATGACTCCGGCAATGCTGTCCGGGAACGACGGGTGTTCAACTCGGTTGAGGACGACCGCCCCGACCGCGACCTGTCCGGTATAGGGTTCGCCTCTCGCTTCGGCAGAGATAATCCGCGCAAGAAGATTGATGTTCGACTCGGTAGCTTCGGGCACCGTTCCGACGCTTATGCCCAGCGCGCTCAGGGTCTGCGGCCCGGCGATGCCGTCGACCGTAAGTCCCTTTTGCTGCTGAAATTTGCGGACAGCCGCCTGCGTCTGCGTGCCGTAATAACCGGTGACATCGGCGTTGAAGAGTCCGCGCTCCTTGAGCGCCTCCTGTATCGCCGTAACCTCCTTGCCGGACGAGCCGACCTTTGAAAGCGTTTCCTGCCGGTCAATATTCTGACATATCAATGTGACTAAAGACATACATATAATAAACGCCGCCAGTATATAATATAAAGACCGGCGCCTGTCCTTAAGCACTTCTTTTTGGTTCATTCCGGTTTTCTCTCCTTTAATTGTGTTTTCAGTATTATTTCCGGACGGGCGCCGATGATACCGAAATTGCCGAGGAATATACTTCCACAGCTAAATTGCACAAACAAACGGTCGGATTTGGATTTGGTTTGTGCAACTGAACAAATCCGAAAAAACCGCTTGACAAAAGGCTTCAAAAGTGTTAGACTACAAAAGCTGTCCCCCAAGGGCACCAATAACACGAAAAAATTTCTCGAAAAACTTTTAAAAAAAGTCTTGACAAACGGGAAGAGATGTGTTAAACTAATCGGTGCACCCTTGCGAGAGGGTCGGCAGAGTACCTTGAAAATTGAACAATGAACGAACCAATAACCCTTGAGAAATTACTTTGAGTAATTCTAAATGAAGGTCAAGCACAAGACCTTAAAAAATAGTGTGTCAGATTTATCTGAGATTTTAGAAGCGAAAGCTTTTAGGATACAACTTTAATTAAGAGTTTGATCCTGGCTCAGGATGAACGCTGGCGGCACGCCTAACACATGCAAGTCGAACGGGGTTGATTTAGATGAAGTTTTCGGACGGATTCTTTTTCAACTTAGTGGCGGACGGGTGAGTAACACGTGAGCAATCTGCCTTTGGGAGAGGGATACCGTTTGGAAACGAATGTTAATACCTCATGATGCAGCGAAACCGCATGATTTTGCTGCCAAAGATTATATCGCCCAAAGATGAGCTCGCGTCTGATTAGATAGTTGGTGAGGTAACGGCCCACCAAGTCGACGATCAGTAGCCGGACTGAGAGGTTGAACGGCCACATTGGGACTGAGACACGGCCCAGACTCCTACGGGAGGCAGCAGTGGGGAATATTGCACAATGGGCGAAAGCCTGATGCAGCGATGCCGCGTGAGGGAAGAAGGTTTTCGGATTGTAAACCTCTGTCTTCGGGGACGAATAATGACGGTACCCGAGGAGGAAGCTCCGGCTAACTACGTGCCAGCAGCCGCGGTAATACGTAGGGAGCAAGCGTTATCCGGAATTACTGGGTGTAAAGGGAGTGTAGGCGGGACTGCAAGTCAGATGTGAAAATTATGGGCTCAACTCATAACCTGCATTTGAAACTGTGGTTCTTGAGTGAAGTAGAGGTAAGCGGAATTCCTTGTGTAGCGGTGAAATGCGTAGATATAAGGAGGAACATCAGTGGCGAAGGCGGCTTACTGGGCTTTTACTGACGCTGAGGCTCGAAAGCGTGGGGAGCAAACAGGATTAGATACCCTGGTAGTCCACGCCGTAA
>CANQOC010000004.1 GCA_947625375.1 uncultured Clostridia bacterium
CTGAAGTAAACGGTTAAACCGTAACTATGATTGCTTACATATCTCGGTGATGTTTTAGGCATCGCCTGCTTTGCTATACCTTTTTCTTCTTCATATATTTTTTCATTTTTCCTATTGACTTTTATTTGCAGGTTTGCTAATCGAATTTGCAAAAATGTACACTTTGTTGTAAAAACGGTCTGCTACAAAATAGCAGATTTTTTGTAATTTTTACATATTGAGAGGCTCACTCATCTCCCTTTCAGTCCTTTCTTCCTCGCATGCTCGCTTGCCATTTGCCTGCGCTCATCGCTGTACGGCTCCGTCAGCCTAAACGACAGGCGGCCCTTTTTAATCTCAAACTCCATGCAGCCAAGCTCGGGGTCATTGTCAAGCAGCCTGCGCTCGGTCGGGAATTTCTCGGCATAAACGGCAAGCCGCTTTTTCAAGTTAGTGTTGTGCGCGCGAACGTGAATCATTTTTTCCTTTTCATTGAACCAGATTTCGGTTGTTTTCTGCGATTTTGTAAGTCCTGTTTTCATAAAATTGACCTCCTGCTCAATTTTTCTCGATTTTCAAAAGTAGGGCGTTTTTCGGCGATTTTTCTCGGCTCTTGAATTGATAAAATTAGAGATTTTACCGCCGCATACTCTCATTTGATGAGTTAAACGCATACATAAAACCGAGCCAAAAAAATGCGTTTTCTTCGGCTCTTGACTATAACGGACGCGAAATAATAGAACCATAAAAAACGAAGTTTTGCATGAAAACCCCGATTTTATATTTTCCAAAAACTTCACCCGCAATATTTAATGCTATCCCCACTATGTAATTACGTTCCCCCGCCTCACCCGCACACGAAAAGCCGCCAGCGAAGTGCTGACGGCTTTTTTGGACGGTGTCCGAATAAAGCCTGATGGCTGTTCACCGTGAATATTCACGGTTTCGGGACACGGGTCCCCTGCCCTGATTTAGCGGGCAGCTCCGGTCTTGTAGGCGTCAATCATTTTCTTGACCATCTGGCCGCCGACCGAACCGGCTTCACGGGAAGTGAGGTCGCCGTTGTAGCCGTTCTTGAGGTTTACGCCGACTTCGTTGGCAGCTTCAATCTTGAATCTTTCAAGGGTCTGTCTGCCCTGGTCGCTGGTAATGCCCTTCATTTATAACACTCCTTTTATAAAAATGCTTTGCATTTTCGGGTTATTTTTGTCGCTTTTCATGTAGTCGATAGGCGGACGGCTGTTGCCGTTTTTTCGCCTGCAAGAATATTATAGCCGGCGCGCGGCGGTTTATTTGAGGTAAATTTTTGATATGAATCTAAAAAAATCTTTAAATTTTGAAAATCTTTCAAAATACCTCTTTATTTTTTTGCGAGAGTGTGATATAGTAGGAATATACAACCTTTAGGGTTTCAAAGAGAACGGAGGTACAAAACATGGCGACATACGGCACTGCCGGAAAGAAGCGGTACAAAATCAGATATAAGAACGTGGCGTTGCTTCTTGCGATACTCCTTATTATAATACTCCTCATCACAAGGGGCTGCTCCGCGCTGTTCGGAAAAAAAGAGAATAAGAGCAACCCCGAAAAGGACACTCCCCCGCTGTCGACCGGCGACCAACAGGAGGGCGCGCCTCCCGCCGACGGTCTGACCAACGACCCGACGTCACAGAAATACTATTCCTTCACCACCGTGACCAAGACCTCGGCCGACCTCGGAAGCGGTTCACTCGTACTCGTCAACAACAACATCAAGTTCCTCGGAAGCGTCTCCGAGAGCGAGCTTGACGTCGTCCGCGAAAAGAAAAACAACGCCTATTCGGTCAAGGACTATACCGTTATGGTGCGTCCCGAGATGATGGAGGCGCTCAACAATATGCTCCTCGACTTCTATACCGTCACCGGCAACGACGGAATCCTTGTGAACGCCGGATTCCGCACTGTCGAGTATCAGCAGGAGCTTTATGACGCCGAGCTTGCCGAAACCGGGCAGGAGACCTCGACCCTCGTCGCACAGGCGGGTTACAGCGAGCATCACACCGGTCTCGCGGTCGACCTTACGACCAACTTCAACGGCGAGAGAAAACAGTTCGACGGCACCGGCGACTATGAGTGGATTATGAAAAACTCGTATAAATACGGCATCGTGAACCGCTATCCCGCCGGAAAGGAAGCGCTTACCATGATTGACAACGAGCCGTGGCACTTCCGCTATGTCGGAATTCCGCACGCGACCGCGATGCAGCAGTACGGATACTGCCTCGAGGAATATATCGACTTCATTAAGAATTACACCATCGGCACCAAGTTCTTAAGCGTCACGACCGACGACAACGCGCAGTACATGATTTATTATGTCCCACAGAGCCGCGATTCCGACACCACGAACATCTATGTGCCGGTCAAGGACAGGAATACGAAGGAGCCGTATCCCTATGAGATTTCCGGAAACAATATCGACGGCTGGATTGTCTCGTTCCTGTTCAAAGAGGGAGACGGCGTCCCGAACGTAATCGGTCCCGACGAGGACGGCGAGCCGGTTGTCACATCGGCGCCCGAGGGCGACGGAGCCGAATCCGGCACCGAGAGCGGAACATCTGCCGCGGAAGAATAATCATCACTTAAAAAGGAGAAGTTTATATGTCAGAGTGCACTCACGACTGCTCTAATTGCAGTCAGTCATGTTCGTCGCGCACCGAGCCGCAGGATTTTCACGTCGACCCCCACCCGATGTCGCACATTAAAAAGGTAATCGGCATCGTCAGCGGAAAGGGCGGCGTCGGAAAGTCGCTTGTGACGTCGATGCTCGCGGTCGAGGCTTCGAGGAGGAACCTCAGCGCCGCGATTCTCGATGCGGATATCACCGGGCCGTCCATTCCGAAGGCGTTCGGAATTAAACAGCGCGCGACCTCGACCGGCGAGGATATCCTCCCCGTCATCTCGAAGACCGGCATTAAGATGATGTCGGTGAACCTTCTTCTGGAGAACGAAACACAGCCCGTCGTCTGGCGCGGACCGGTCATCGCGGGCGTTGTAAAGCAGTTTTGGCAGGAGGTAATCTGGGACGACGTCGACTATATGTTCGTCGACATGCCTCCGGGAACGGGAGACGTCCCGCTGACGGTGTTCCAGTCGATAAGGCTCGACGGAATCATCATCGTGACCTCGCCGCAGGAGCTTGTCGGAATGATTGTCGCGAAAGCGGTGAATATGGCGAAGCTTATGAATATCCCGATTCTCGGAATAATCGAGAACATGAGCTATTTTGTCTGCCCGAACTGCGGCGAAAAGCACGAAATTTTCGGACCGAGCCGTGCCGACGAAATCGCAAAGGAATACGGGACCGAGGTTTTGGCGAAGCTCCCATTCGACCGCGAGCTTTCAAAGCTTTGTGACTCGGGACTGATTGAGCTTTATGAGACTCGGGCGATGGAACCCGCGGCGGACAGGATTTTTGACGACTAAAAAGGAGGATTTCCGATGGAAGGCACAGAATACAGATATGACACACAGCTTTTGATTGAGGGCGAAAACCTCGACGAAGACGCCATCAACGACTATTTCACCGAAAACTTCAAGGGCGACTGCCTCTTGGCGGTCGGCGACGAGGACCTTATTAAAATCCACTTTCACACGAACGAGCCATGGAAGGTGCTGGAGTATTGCAGCACCCTCGGCGAGATTTACGACATCGTCGTCGAGGACATGGACCGGCAGTCGCGAGGACTGCACGGGTAAATTTTATAGCATCGGGGAGAGCGGTTTGCTCTCCCCTTTTTTGGAGGAATTATGTATAAGACAGAATTTTTGCCGAAGGAAAAATGGAAGGGCTTTGTGCTCAACATGGACTACAGCACTGCAGAATATTATGACATGTCGGTATCGGAGACGGCGGACGGATTCGAGATGACGCTGAAAAAGCGCGCCGCCGACCCGATTATCACGCACACGTCGGCGGAGTACGATTTTCCGGACTCGCTCTATCAGGAGCATTGGGCGGACGCGGAGGCATACGGGATTTTTGAGGGAGATAAGCTCATCGGCGCGATTGAGGTATGCCCCGAGGGGTGGTCCAACCGGCTCGCGGTCACCGAGCTTTGGGTCGAGGAGCATCACCGGAAAAAGGGCGTCGGAAAAGCGCTGATGGACAAGGCAAAGGAGCTTTGCCGCGAGCGGGGCCACCGCGCGATTATCCTTGAGACGCAGTCCTGCAACACCAACGCCATCGGGTTCTACCGCCACGAGGGTTTCGGACTTATCGGGTTCGACTCCTGCTGCTATACCAACGCCGACATCGGTCGGAAAGAGGTGCGTCTCGACCTCGGGTGGTATCCGGAGGAATGGCGGGGCGTCGGTAAGAGAAGGTAGAACGGCATATTACACACAAAAAACAGGCAGAAGACATATAAGTCTTCCGCCTGTTTCCGTTAGGAGAAAATGAACTTATTTTTTGTACTTGATGGCAGCCTGTGCCGCGGCGAGTCTCGCAATCGGGACGCGGAACGGGGAGCAGGAAACATAGTCAAGGCCAATCTGGTGGCAGAACTCGATGGAGGACGGGTCGCCGCCGTGCTCACCGCAGATACCGCAGTGGAGCGAAGGTCTGACCTTCTTGCCGAGAGTTACGGCCATGTCCATAAGCTTGCCGACACCGGTGGTGTCGAGGCGGGCGAACGGGTCGGACTCGTAAATCTTGTTGGAATAGTAAGCGGGGAGGAACTTTCCGGCGTCGTCGCGGCTGAAGCCGAAGGTCATCTGGGTGAGGTCGTTGGTGCCGAAGCAGAAGAACTCGGCCTCCTTGGCGATGTCGTCGGCGGTGAGGGCCGCGCGCGGGATTTCAATCATTGTACCGACTTCGTAGTGAAGGTCGACACCGGCGTCGGCGATAACCGCGTCGGCGGTCTTTACGACGACGTCCTTGACGAACTTAAGCTCCTTGACCTCGCCGACGAGCGGAATCATGATTTCGGGAACGATGTTCCAGTCTTCATGACGGGCCTTGACGGCGATGGCGGCCTTGATTACGGCCTTGGTCTGCATGACCGCGATTTCGGGATAGGTTACGGTCAGACGGCAGCCGCGGTGACCCATCATCGGGTTGAACTCGTGGAGGTCGTTGATGACCTGGTGGATATAGGCGACCGACTTGCCCTGTGCCTTGGCGAGCGCTTCGATGTCGGCCTCGTCGGTCGGGACGAATTCGTGAAGCGGCGGGTCGAGGAAGCGGATGGTTACGGGATGTCCGCCGAGAGCCTCGAACAGACCCTCGAAGTCAGCCTGCTGCATAGGCTCAATCTTTGCAAGAGCAGCCTCGCGCTCTTCAACCGTCTCGGAGCAAATCATCTCACGGAACGCGCCGATTCTCGACGGGTCGAAGAACATGTGCTCGGTGCGGCAAAGACCGATTCCCTGTGCGCCGAAGGCAGCGGCCTGTTTGGCGTCGGCGGGAGTGTCGGCGTTGGTTCTTACGCCGAGCTTCTTATACTTGTCGGCGAGCTCCATGATTCTTCCGAAGTAGCCGCTGTTCGGGTCGGCCGGAACGGTCGGGATAATCTCGCCGTAGATGTTGCCGGTCGAGCCGTCGAGAGAAATCGCGTCGCCCTCGTGGTAGACCTTGCCGGCAAGGGTGAAGCACTTGTTCTCTTCGTCCATCTTGATGTCGCCGCAGCCGGAGACACAGCAGGTTCCCATACCTCTCGCGACAACCGCGGCGTGCGAGGTCTGTCCACCGCGGACGGTGAGTATACCCTGTGAATACTTCATGCCCTCGATGTCCTCGGGAGAGGTCTCGAGGCGGACGAGAACGACCTTTTCCTTGTTCTTGCCGTGAACAACGGCGTCCTCGGCGGTGAATACGATGGTGCCGGCGGCGGCTCCCGGAGAAGCGGCGATACCCTTTCCGACGGGAACGGCCTTTTTAAGCGCGGCGGCGTCGAAGGTCGGGTGGAGAAGCATGTCGAGCGACTTGGCGTCAATCTGCATCAGTGCTTCCTCTTCGGTAATCATGCCCTCGTCGATGAGGTCGCAGGCAATCTTGATTGCGGCGGCGGCGGTGCGCTTGCCGTTTCTGGTCTGGAGCATATAGAGCTTTTCGTTCTCGACGGTGAACTCCATATCCTGCATGTCGTGATAGTGATTCTCGAGGATTTCGCAGACATTCTGGAACTGTTTATATACCTCGGGGAAGACCTCGGCCATCTTGGCTATCGGCATAGGAGTGCGGACGCCGGCGACGACGTCTTCGCCCTGTGCGTTGGTGAGGAATTCGCCCATAAGGCCCTTTTCGCCGGTCGCGGGGTTACGGGTGAACGCAACGCCGGTGCCGCAGTTGTCGCCCATGTTGCCGAACGCCATCATCTGTACGTTTACGGCAGTGCCCCAGCTGTAGGGGATATCGTGGTCCATGCGGTATACGTTGGCTCTCGGGTTGTCCCACGAGCGGAAGACGGCCTTGATTGCCTCGAAGAGCTGTTCCTTCGGGTCGTCGGGGAAGTCCTTGCCGAGCTGATTCTTATATTCGGCCTTGAACTGATTCGCGAGGGTTTTAAGGTCATCGGCGTCGAGCTCGACGTCCTGAGTGACGCCCTTTGCCTCTTTCATCTGGTCGATGAGCTTTTCAAAATACTTCTTGCCGACTTCCATGACGACGTCGGAGAACATCTGAATGAATCTGCGGTAGCAGTCCCAAGCCCAGCGGGGGTTGTTCGACTTCTTTGCGATGACGTTGACGACTTCTTCGTTAAGTCCGAGGTTGAGGATGGTGTCCATCATACCGGGCATTGAAGCGCGGGCGCCGGAGCGGACGGAGACCAAAAGCGGGTTCTCTTTGTCGCCGAATTTCTTGCCGGTGATGTTTTCCATCTTTTCGATGTACTCCATAATCTCGGCCATGATATCCGGATTGATTTGACGGCCGTCCTCGTAATACTGGGTGCAGGCTTCGGTGGAAATGGTGAAGCCCTGGGGGACGGGCAGACCGATGTTGGTCATTTCTGCGAGGTTGGCACCCTTTCCGCCGAGGAGCTCACGCATCTGTGCGTTGCCTTCGGTGAAAAGGTAACAATACTTTTTGCTCATTGATTTTATACCTCCATTGTTATTTTCCGGCTGCGCCCTGAGCAATAATAGCGGGCGCAATCGGAGTTGTAACCATTATAACAGAAAACGGCGCGTTTTTCCATAGTCTTTTGAGAATTTTTAACCAAAAAAGTTGCCAAATTAAGTGGCCGAAAATTGTGCAATTTTGCGGGAGGGGCATTGAGAGAGCAGAAATGAGATTGTCAGAGGACAGAAGTTAGAGATTAGAGATTAGAGGTTAGATGGTAGAAGATAGAATCTGATTTCTGACTTCTGATATATCCGGCGAGCTGCGACGAACTGCCAGTAATAAGGAATTCGCTGCGCTCATGCTATCCTTAGTCTCCTATCCCCCTGTCCCCCTTTCCACATGGAAAGGGGGAACGCATAACTCCGGCTTCAGTTCCTGTGAGGGCGCAGCCGCGGCAGCCGTAGGCTGCCGAAACGAAAGGAGCAGGAAAACCGCTTGCGGGTTTTTCTGCTCCTTTCGTTCGCGCGCTTCGCACGCCGGCTGCGCACGAAGCGGAGTGACGCCACACTGCCCGTAATAAGGTATTCGCTGGCGCTCATGCTGTTTTTAGACTCCCACCCCCTGCCCCCTCCCACATGGGAGGGGGTTATGTGTTATCAAAGTTTGGAGAGCCGCCTTATGGCGGAGAGAAAAAGTGTGGCAACACAGCTTGCCTGAGCGGCTCTGTTGATTCTGTCATCTGACTGTCTCACATCTGTTCTCTATTAGTCCCGCAAGTGTACAGCATCATACGCGCGAGTTCTTCGGAAGAAACCCGATTCTGACCCAAAATACCCCTTGCAACCTTTGAAAAAGTATTGTATAATATACGTTAACGCGAAATGCGACTACTTTGAAACGAGGTAATATGATGACTAACGCCGTTATTTTAGCCGGAGGACAGGGGAAGCGCCTTATGTCCGACAAGCCGAAGACCCTTACCGAAATTCTGGGGAAGCCGATTATCGACTGGATTCTCTCGGCGTTCGACGACGCGGGGATAAAGAACATCTGCGTGGTGACGGGGTATGCCCACGAGGCACTCGAGGAGCACCTCGGCGGGAGGTGCGAGACGGTGTTTCAGTCGGAGCGGCTCGGCACCGGTCACGCGGTCATGACCGCGGCTGACTTCCTTGGGCGATATCCCGACGGCGACACCATTATCTTCAACGGCGACGCCCCCTTTGTCGACGCCGGCACGCTCAGGGAGTCGCTTGAATATCACAAAAAATCCTCCGCGGCGGTCACGGTTATCACCGCGAAGATCGACAACCCGAAGGGTTACGGCAGAATCGTCAGGGACGAAAAGACCGGCGCGCTCGCGGCAATCCGCGAGCAAAAGGACTGCACCGAGGACGAGGCGAAAATCCGCGAGATAAACTCGGGGTGCTTCTGGTTTAAGACCGAGGCGCTTCTGGACACCCTTCCGAGGCTCACGCGGAACAACGCGCAGGGCGAATATTACATCACCGACGCGGTCGAAATCCTCATAAACAGCGGGAAAAACGCCGAGGCGTTCGTCGCCGGCGACAGCGACATCGTGCTTTCGGCAAACGACCGAAGGGGTATGCTCGAGCTCAACGAGGTCGCGCGGATGAGGGTTATCGACCGGCTCCTCGACAGCGGCGTCGAGATGGTCTGTCTCGACGGAATCATCATCTCGCCGGATGCAAAAATCGCCCCCGGCGCGAAAATCCTCCCGGGGACACAGATTTACGGCTCATGCACTGTCGGCGAAGGCTCGGTCATCGGCCCGAACACACAGATTCGGGACACCTCGGTCGGCAAGCGCTCGGTGCTGAACCGCGTCTTTGCGAATAACGCCGTAATCGGCTCGGATTGCAGCATCGGGCCGTTTGTACAGCTCCGCCCCGGCACCGAGGTCAGGGACTTTGCACACGTCGGCGACTTTGTCGAGATAAAGAACTCGGTCATCGGCGAGGGGACGTCGGTCTCGCACTTCAACTATGTCGGCGACTCGGACGTCGGGAAAAACGTCAACTTCGGCTGTGGCTCGCTGACCGCGAACTACGACGGCAACGTCAAGTCAAGGTGTGAAATCGGCGACGATTCGTTCATCGGCTGCAACACAAACCTTGTCGCGCCGGTAAAGCTCGGGCGCGCCTCGTACACCGCCGCCGGCTCTACCATCACACGGGACATTCCGGACGAGGCTCTCGGCATCGCTCGGAGCCGTCAGGAAAACAAGGAGAATTTCGCGGAAAAGAAGCTCGGAAGACACCTTGAAAAAGGGAAGAAGTTTAAGTGACGGCGGACGTAAATCGGTCAAATAAATATCCCGCATTACCCCCTGCCCTCGGGTGTGGGGGCAAAAGCGTGTGTAAAGGAGATAAAAATGGGAATATTTTCTAAATATAAGAGGGAAAAGGAGACGGGTCCTATCGAGTGGCTCGTCGTCGGACTCGGGAACCCGGGGGAAAAATACCTCCGGACGCGGCACAACTGCGGCTGGCTGACCGTCGACAATCTCGCCGCAAAGCTCGGGGTGTCCGTCACGCGGGCGAAGTTCAAGTCGATGACCGCACAGGCGGACATCGGCGGGAAAAAGTGCCTTTTGATGAAGCCGACGACGATGATGAACGCGTCGGGCGAGGCGGTCGTCGAGGCGATGAATTTCTATAAGATTCCGCTCGGGCGGATTGTCGTCATCTCGGACGACGTCAGCCTTGACGTCGGGAGAATCCGGATTCGCAAGAGCGGCTCGGACGGCGGACAGAAGGGTCTGCGCTCAATCATCACCCTGACCGGCTCAGACGAGTTTATCCGCCTGAGAATCGGCGTCGGCGCAAAGCCTCACCCCGACTATGACATGGCGGCTTGGGTCCTCTCGGAGTTCAGCGACAGCGAAAAGCCGGAGATGTTCGACGCGTTTTGCAGGGCGTCGGAGGCAATCGCGCTTATCGTCGCGGGGAAGGTCGACGAAGCGATGAACAAATACAACAGATAAGCGGGTTTAATATGTTTAGAATTTTTTCTGAAGCGGCAAGGCGGTCGGGGTTCATTCCCGAGCTTTCGGAGGCTCTCGAAAAATCCCGCACTCCGGCGTCGGTGACGGGTCTTTCGGCGGTACATAAGGCGCACCTTGTTTCGGTCATCGCCGAAAAATATCCGGTGCTGATGATTTGTCCGGACGAGGCCTCGGCGACAAAGACCGCCGCCGACATCAACTGCATATCCGGGGGCGAAATCGCGTCGCTCTACCCTGTAAAGGACTTTTCCTTTGCAAACATAGAGACGGCATCGCCGGAATATGAGCACAGAAGAATAGCAGCGCTCCACCGCGTTTTACAGGATAAATCGCGGGTTTTGGTGTGCTCGGTCGAGGCGGCGATGCAGTCGGCAATGCCGTCTGACAAGCTTATTGACTTTACACTTGAGTTCACCGTCGGGGAGACTGTTGACCTCGCCGAGACGGCCGAGCTTCTGAGCGAGATGGGGTATGTCCGCTCGCCGCAGACCGAGGGCAGAGGGCAGTTTTCGGTCAGGTGCGCGATTTTGGACGTCTACCCGGTGTCGGCGGAGCTCCCCTACCGAATCGAGCTTTGGGGCGACGAAATCGACACGATATCATTCTTTGACACCGAGTCGCAGAGGCGAATCGACACCGTTAAAAACATGTTCGTGACGCCGGCGAGAGAGCTTTTGATTCATCCCGACGAGCTTATCGCGAGGATTGAGGAGATGATTTCGTCGGTCAGCGGGAAGCACGGCGACGCTATCAAAAAGAACCTCTATTCCGACCTCGACGCGCTTAAGAGCGGAGTCGGTCTGTCGAGCTATGACAAGTATTACCGGCAGATTTGCGGGACTCCGGCGACGGTCTTCGACTATTTCGGCGGCGGGGTATGCGTATTTTCGGAGCTTGCTTCCTGCGCCGAGCGGGCAAAGGCCTATTCGGCACAGCTTCAGGAGGACATCAAGATTCTCTATGAGGACGGAATCCTCTACCGCGAGACAAACGGGTTTTATATGGAGTTCGACGGCGTCCTTTCCGAAGCGGAGAAGCTTAAGGCCGTCTATCTCGACATGTTCCTGCGCGGGTCGGACGTCAGGCTTAAGAGCCTTATCGCCGCCGAGGCGTTTCAGTCGTCGGGGTGGAGCGGCGAGAGCGCTCCCCTCTTTGAAGAGCTTCACTCGTTTGCGGACCGCGGGTATTGCACCGTCGTCCTCGCGGGGAGCGAAAAGGCCGGGGACATTCTATGTGAAGACATACGCGCCGAGGGACTTTTGTGTCAGCGGCTCGGCGAAAAGTCGGAATATGCCGCCGGAATGATATATGTCGGCGACGGAAGCCTTACGGCGGGGTTTGAGTACCCGTCGGCGAAATTCGCGCTCATTACGAGAATGAAGGCTGCGGCGGGAAAGAGGCGGTCGTCGAAAAAGCCGCAGAATTCAAAGAGGATTTCTTCGGTCAGCGACATCTCGCCCGGCGACCTCGTTGTGCACACTCTTCACGGCATCGGGCGGTTCGGCGGGATATCGAACATCGAGACGAACGGCGTGACGAAGGACTATATCACGATTAAATACGCGGGTTCGGACGTGCTTTATGTCCCGGTGACGCAGCTGGACACCGTGTCGAAATATATCGCCCCGGGCGACGAGGACGCGGTTAAGCTTTCAAAGCTCGGGACGCAGGAATGGACCCGGACGAGGGCGCGGATAAAAAAAGCCTGCCGCGATATGGCAGACGAGCTTATCGCGCTGTACGCGAAGAGGCAGCTTGCGAAGGGATATCAGTTCTCGCCCGACAACGACTGGCAGGCGGAATTCGAGGAGCGGTTTGAATATGAAGAGACCGCAGACCAGCTCCGCTCTGTCGACGAAATCAAAGGGGACATGATGCGGCCGGTGCCGATGGACCGTCTTTTGTGCGGAGACGTCGGCTTCGGAAAGACCGAGGTCGCGCTCAGGGCGGCGATGAAGTGTATTCTCGACTCGAAGCAATGCGCAATAATGGTCCCGACGACGGTTCTCGCTTGGCAGCACTATCAGACCGCGGTCAGGAGGTTTTCGCACTTTCCGATTAACGTCGAGCTTTTGTCGAGGTTCCGCAATCAGAAGCAGCAGAAGGAGATTGTCAGAAAGCTTGAAACCGGCGAAATCGACCTTGTAATCGGTACGCACAGGCTGGTGCAGAGCGACGTTAAATTCAAGGACCTCGGTCTTCTCATAATAGATGAGGAACAGCGCTTCGGGGTCGCGCACAAGGAAAAGCTTAAGGAGCAGTATCCTTCGGTCGACATTCTGACCCTGTCGGCGACGCCGATTCCGAGGACGCTTAATATGGCGATGTCGGGGATAAGGGATATGTCGGTGATTGAGGAGCCGCCGCAGGACAGGTATCCGGTGCAGACATATGTCCTCGAACATCAGCAAGGGGTCATTATTCAGGCGATACAGAAGGAGCTCAGGCGCGGGGGGCAGGTTTATTATATCCACAACCGGATTGAGACTCTCGAAAACTGTGCCTATCGGCTTCAGCAGCAGCTTCCCGACGCAAGAATCGGGATTGCTCACGGACAGATGGACGAGGAGCGTCTTTCGGACATCTGGCGTCAGCTTTTGGACTATGAAATCGACATACTCGTCTGTACGACGATAATCGAGACTGGGGTCGACGTCCCGAACGTGAACACGCTTATAATCGAGGATTCGGACCGCTTCGGACTGTCGCAGCTTTATCAGCTGAGGGGGCGCGTCGGGCGGTCGAGCCGGAGGGCGTATGCTTATTTTACGTTCCGGCGCGGAAGAGTCCTGAGCGAAATCGCGGCGAAGCGTCTCGAGGCGATAAGAGAGCTTACGCAGTTCGGGTCGGGGTTCAAGATTGCGATGCGCGACCTCGAAATAAGGGGCGTCGGGTCGATTCTGTCCGCAAAGCAGCACGGGCATATGGAAGCGGTCGGGTATGACATGTATCTGAGGCTTCTTACAGAGGCGATTGCGGAGCAAAAGGGCGAAGCGCCGCCGAAGGCGCCGGAGGACTGCCTTGTCGACGTGTCGATAAACGCGTTTATCCCCGAGGACTATATCGAGGACCTTCCGCTGAGGATTGACGCATACCGCAGAATTGCGCAGATTGTGACGGTCGAGGACTCGGAGGACGTCATTGACGAGCTTATAGACCGGTTCGGCGAGCCTCCGAAGTCGGTGACGGGGCTGATTGACGTCGCGCTTTTAAGGAACATGGCCTCTAACAACGGCATCAAGGAGATATCACAGAAGGGCGACTTTATATTCTTCTATATCCGCGAGGCGAACGTCCCCGGGATTATGGCGGTCACAAAGGAATTTAAGGGCAGAGTCAGGGTTGACGGCACCGAAAACGGCTTCGTCAGCGTTAAGCTCGCCAAGGGCGAGGAGCCGATAAGGCTGATGAAAGAGGTGCTGATGATACTGGACGGAAAGAGGGAGTGAAAGATGCGGCTAAGCGTCGCATCAAGAAGACAGAATTGAGAGGTCAGAAGTCGGAATTACAGGGTGTCAGCTTCGGAGGCGATTTTAAACTGTGAAAAATTGGGATAAATGGCGAAGATGTGCGGGGTAAACATCTGTAAATAAAACGGGGGGATTTTCCGCCGTAAAAACATAAAGTTTTCGGTCGGGACTTTTTAAGGTCTGACCGAAAACTTTTTTATATATTTGTTTTATATCAGCAAGCAAATCAGTCCCGAGCAGCCTTCGTTGATGATGCGCTCGACGGCTTCGCGGAGCTTTTCGCGGGCGTCCTCGGGGAGACGGGACAGCTTTTGCTGCAGGCCCTCGCTGACGAGCTCGGAGAGGCTCTTGCCGAAGATGTTCGTGTCCCAGATTTTTTCGGGGTCGCGGTCGAAGTCGTTCATCAGGTAGCTGATAAGCTCCTCGCTCTGTCTCTCCGAGCCGACTATCGGCTCGACCTCCGCCGAAATGTCCGCGCGGATAAGGTGGATTGACGGGGCATTCGCCTTCAGCCTTACGCCGTACTTTCCGCCCTGTCGGATAATCTCGGGCTCGTCGAGCGAAAGCTCGCCCTCGTCCGGCATGACGATTCCGTAGCCGATTTTTTCGACCTGCTCGAGTGCGTCGGAAAACTTTCCGAAGCGCTTTTTGAACCGCACAAGCTCGAGTATCGTCGGCATAAGCTCGTCGTCGCCCGAGATATCGAGTCCCGACTCCTCGCTTAAGACGCGGAAGAACAGGCTTCCGTCGAGCTCGACCTTAATCTTGCAGGCGCCGGTTCCGAGGTCGATTTCGGCGATTTCCGAGCTCAAAACGTCCTCGCACTCGGTGATGTCATCGCAGAGCGATTTTATGTCGCGGAGGTACTTCACCCTGTCGGCGGCCTTTCTTATCCCGCCGAAAATCTCTTCCTTGAGCCAGTGCCCCTTTGAGAGAGTGTTGACCCAGCGCGGCATGCTCACGCCGATTTCCTTGACCGGGAACGCGTAGAGGAGCGAGGTTATTATCCTCTGAATGTCGTCGGCGCTCATCGTCAGGCAGTTTACCGGAATTACCGCGACGCCGTATTTTTCGCGGAGGCTCTCGCAAAGCGCCTCGGTGCGCTCTGAGGTTTCGTCGGCGGTGTTCATCAGGACGACAAACGGCTTTCCGAGGTCGCAAAGCTCGGATATGACCCGCTGCTCGCACTCCTCGTATTCGTCGCGCTCGAGTCCCGAGACAGAGCCGTCGGTGGTGACGACGATTCCGACCGTCGAATGTTCGGTGATGACCTTCTGGGTGCCGATTTCCGCGGCCATGTTAAAGGGCACCTCGGTGTCGAACCAAGGCGTTCTCACCATTCGCGGGGCGTCGTTTTCGATATATCCGACCGCGGACGGGATTATGTATCCGACGCAGTCTATCATTCTTATATTGACCGTCGCGGCGCGGTCGAGAGTCACGGCAACCGCCTCTTCGGGGATAAACTTCGGCTCGGTTGTCATGATGGTCTTTCCCGCCGAGGCCTGCGGCAGCTCGTCGACGGCGCGCTCGCGCATATATTGGTCGGGAATGTTCGGAATGACGAGCTCCTCCATAAATCTTCGGATAAAGGTTGACTTCCCGCTTCGGACGGGTCCGACGACGCCGATATAGATGTCGCCGCCGGTGCGCTCGGATATGCTTTTATATATACTCGTTGACATATTCTTCCTCCTTATTCAATCGGTATCAAGAGCATACAGCCCGTCTCCACCGCTTCGCCGTCGATGTCATTTTCCTCGATGATTGCCGAAAGGCTTGCGCGGCACCGCTTTGCGATTTCCCACGGCTTTTCGCCCGTCTCGGCGTAATAGAGCTTAAGCGAGCAGTCGCGGTCGCGCTCGACCGGCCTTGATTCGTCGAGCGCGATGTCCGAGATAAAGCTCATCGGCTTCGACTCGGAGAGATATCCCCTGAGCCTTAAGTCCACGGTCACCTCGATGGCGTTCGAGCTGGTGAGGTTATATGTCACCGAGCCGACGGTCACCCTTATGTCGGACGAGGGACAGCCGCAGACCGGACTTTCGAGCGGGTGCTCAAAGGCGGCGTCGGCGTCGAGGCAAATCGGCTTGCCGGATTCGTTTTTCGCGAAGACCGTCACGACGAGCCGTCCGCTCACCGAGCACTCCCCTGCCGCGTTCTTGGTGACGACCCCGAGCGACCCCGCCTCGGCACAGGCGAACATCACGTTCTTAATCTCCCCCTCGCTATAGGTCAGGGTCGTCCTTGTGCGGTGGGTCTCGTTAATCTGCGTCGGAACGCACTCGATTTCGCACTCGGTGCGCTCGGCCTCGGCGGCGTATTCGGTCGAAAAGACGTCGTCGGCAAGGCTTGCGCTCTCGAATTTAAGCGCAAGGCAGCTTATGTCGATTCCGAGCTCACATTCGAGCTTCGCGGGTTCGCTCTTCTGTGCCGGGCGGATATTGCAGCTCGCGACGCCGGCATCGACATATACGTCAAAGCGTTCGTCGAGGCCCTCGACGTCGGATACCTGTGAAAACGGCAGGTCGAAGCTTATGCGCTCGATTTCGCCGCCTCCCTCGGGGATATAAATCACGTTTACGGCCGCTTCGCCCTTCGTCAGAAGCTTTCCGGAGAGGATTTTCTTCTCGGCTGAGGTGACCGAGGCGTCGGCGCGAAGGACAACCCCGACCGGAGGCTTTGTCTCGATAATCTCGACCTCGTCGATTACGGTGACCCGCTTGGTGATGAAGATTTTCTTTGACGGATAGGTGACCGGCGACCTTCTGAGCTGGATTCCCCCGCCCTTTGCCTGTGAGACGGCTTGGCGCGGCTCGTCGCAGGATGCGCGAACGCGCACCGAGATGACCCCGCGGATATCGACGCGGCGCTTGTTCACAACGCGGCAGCTCTTTGCGCTGACCGTCGGGTCGATATATACGACCGGCTGTCTGACCGACGCGCCGAGGTCGGCGGAACGGTCGAAGGAAAGGGTCTGTTCGACCGCGGAAATTTCGCCGCTCTCCGACGCGTATACCACCCTAATCAGCGCGGTCAGTTCATATCCGAGCTTCGAGCCGGTAAGGCTCCTTTTCGCCACCGACGGATAGATTCGGCAGCTGAGCACCTTGAAAATTTCGGGACAGTAGTCCGGAAGGACATAGTCCAGTTCGAGCGACTGCTCGTTTACCGTGTCGAGAAGCGGCTTCTGAACGGTAAAATTCTCCCTTGTAAGCTTTAAATCCATATTGCCTCCCAAATGCTTCTAAATGTCGGAAGTCAGAGGTCGATATTTTGTCCTCCGACTCATGACCGCTGTCTTCGATAAATACTATTCGGCTTGTATTATGAAAATACCAAGGGGAAAGAATTTTGTTGACATATTATAAAAACGGTGGTAGAATCGGGATATGCCGCGGTAAAATCTAAAAGCGGCGAATGAATATTCAGGAGGTACAAAATGAAAAGATTTTTGGCATTATTTATTGCCGCGATGATGCTCCTCGGACTCTGCGGCTGCGGCGACAGCGCTTCGGACGGAGACGTTTCGGAGTCTACGGAGCCGGTCGAGTCCCCCGCCGAGGACACCGAGCCGGCGGACGACGGTCTTCCAGTAAGCGAGGACGCCGCTGAGGAGGAATTTGACCCGTCGTCGGTAATTCTTCCGGACAATTCGACCGACGGAGTTTCGGTCTACGACGATTTTCAGTTCACATATACCGCGCCAGAGCCTTATTCAAAGGGCGAGTGGGAGTGGTTCAACACGGTTATCTCCAACTTCGGCGACACAAGCCCCGAGTCCGAGATGACACAGCTTTTGGACAGCCTTCGCGGAAACAGCGACTCGCGCCTGATGGTGACAATCACCTTCGGAAGCGGCGACTTCAACGCGAGCGAGGCTTCGTTTGACGTCGGAATCCAGAACACCAAGGACGGCGATTTCAGCATATTCAGACAGGTTCGCTCGTCCGACATCGCGTACTATTCCGACTATACGGTCTATACCGTCAGCGGAAAGGCGATTTTGGACATCTATGACGATCTCGGCCTTGACCCGAATTATTCACAGCTTTATGTGCAGTTTGCGGGTCTTACCGAAGAGGCCGACGCGGGAAGCTGCGAGGTAACGCTCGACGTCGTCTATCCGAGAGAGGCCGACGCCGTTTCGGAGGAAGCGGTTTATTCCGAGCCGCTCTTCAGCTATTCTAAGTCGGTCACCGAGGGCGAATGGAACTGGTTCAACGCGATTCTTGCCTCGTACGAGGGCGACCGGTACGCCGCGCTTATTGAGGCGATGAAGACCGAGGGCGCGAGAATGAGAGTGACGCTCGACATGACCTCGGAGGACTTCGACGAGGGCGCTATCTTTACGGTCGGCTTCCAGAGCAGCGAGGACTACGGCATCATCGGCGGCTCGCGCGCGGACGACATCGTTTATACCGACGGCGGAACGGTGTTCACAATCGGCTGCGACCGTATTACAGAACAGCTCGAAAGCTTAGGAATTAACCCCGAAAAAGCACAGATTTACGTCCAGTTCGACGGAGTCAAGCCGGAAAGCAGCGGCAAGACCTGTAACGTGACGGTCGAGATAGTTGTACCGGAGTGATAATAAAAACAGCGGCTTGACCGAAGTCAGGCCGCTTATTTTGCTTATTTTAGTCGGGTATCGCTGTTTTACCCTCGGTCGGAACCTGTACGTCCACCGATTCGGGCGGGTCATAATCAATATCGGATTGCTCGGGCGGGAAATCATAATCGTCCTCGGGTTTCTCGGGCGGAGTATCCTGTGACTGGGTGTTGTTTGACGACGGAAGCTCGTCCCATTTATACGGCTCGCCGGTTTCCTCGTTGATATAATTTTCGTATTCATCGGGATACTTTTCAAAGTAAGCGTCCCAGTCCTCTTTGGTCCAGTTTTCGGTCTCTTCCCAAAGATAGTACCCGTCGGCGTGATAATCGTGATTGGGGTCCTCGGGGTTATACGGGAAAGAGAGAACGATGTGCATGGGAATTATTCCGGACGGAGCCGGACGGGCACAGGTGCGCCCGGAATACGCGCAGCCGGACAGCAGAGCCGTCAGCGCGGCGAGAAAAATAACGGCAAATTTTTTCATAATGACCACCTCTTGTTTAAAATCAAAGAAGCGGAAAACTCCGCTTCTTTTATATATATAAAGTTTTTAATCTGACTTATACCGCTACGCGGTTTTTTGCACCTTCATCGGATTCACGCCTTTCAAGGAATTTAAAGAATTTTGTGTTTATTTACATTCATCGGAATCATCTCCGTGGAAGTTTTCTTTACCTTTTAGTGTATGAATCTAAGGTTATTCATCAGTTGTATGCCGGACTCACCTCTTTCGTTTTATTTTGGTCTTAAATCCAGGACCTTGCGAGTTTCATGAGAATCACATTCTTTCATTAGTTTTTGAACTACTGATTAAGATGCCTCTTCATTGGAACCGTCCCCTTTTTTAAGTGATTGGCTTGTGCCGTCGTTTCTTTTCTCTTTCTGTGTCTATAATATAACACACTTTTTGGTGAATGTCAACACTTTTTTTAAAAAAATTTCAAAAAAATTATTTAACATTTTGTTTACAACAAACTACTTGACTTTTCCGCCGGGATATAGTATAGTAATAATGTTGCGGGCAATGTGGAGGCATTGTCCGCATTGTTTTTGGGGTGAGCCTGATGGGCGGGGCCGGGTTCCGCCGGAGGCGCAGCCGCGGCCGTCGAAGACGGCCGGAACGAAAAGAGCAGGAAAACCGCTCGCGGGTTTTTCTGCCCCTTTTCGTTTGCGCGCGAAGCGCGCCGGCTGCGCGTCGGGGAGCAGAAGGCAGGGGTCTATCATCTATACTCCAACTTCTATCATCTACCTTCTATATAGCTCTTGACTTTAGCAGCGGGATATGCGGGCAATGTGAAGGCATTGTCCGCGTTGTTTTTGGGCGAGCCTGATGGGCGGGACCGGGTTCCGCCGGAGGCGCAGCCGCAGCCGTCGAAGACGGCCGGAACGAAAAGAGCAGGAAAACCGCTCGCGGGTTTTTCTGCTTCTTTTCGTTTGCGCGCGAAGCGCGCCGGCTGCGCGTCGGGGAGCAGGAGGCGGGGGTCTATAATCTATCCTCCAACTTCTATCATCTACCTTCTATATAGCTCTTGACTTTCGCGGCGGATTCGTATATACTGTAATCAGAAGAAAAAAGCGAGGGATTGATATGAAGGACTACAACTACGACCCCGATATTTATACGCTGTCCGACGAAAACGGCGAAGAGCGGACGTTCGAGCTGCTCGACACATACGAGGAAAACGGCGTACTTTATTACGCTATGGTGCCCGTTTACGATGAACCCGAAAAGAACATCGAGGGCGACGCCGAGCTTGTCGTATTAAAGCTTGACGACTCCGAGGGCGAAGAGCTCTTGGTGACTATCGACGACGAAGAGGAATATGACCGCATCGGCGGGATATTCATCGACCGTCTCGAGGGTTATTACGACAGCGACGACGAAGAAGAGGATTCCGAGGAATAATCCGCGGAAGACTGAAAATAATACTGATATTCTGCTTTGTTCGACAGTTTGCGGTTTTATAAATCCAACACATAATTTAAGGGATTCGTCCTCCGGCTGCGGATTGCAGACCTCCCGCCTTCGGGCGGACGAAGGGAGCGCGAAACAATCGGGGCGTCTTACCCAACCTGCTTCGTGCGGGTTTTATGTCCTCAAACATCGGCAAAGCGGAATTTTTTTGCAAAAAATTCTCCGGTCTTAAACGCCCATCTAAGACCGGAGTTTTTTATGCCTAAAATCGAGATAGCTTTCGAGAATAAGCGTCGCGGCGACGGTGTCGACGACCTCTTTCCGCTTCTTGCCGCGGACATTTGCGCCGTTGAGGATTCCTATCGCCTGAACGGTGGTGACGCGCTCGTCCCAAAGGACGGTTTTGACGCCGCTTTCGCGCTCGATTCGCTCGGCAAGCTCTTCACAAAGCCTTGCCCTCGGTCCGGCGCTTCCGTCCATATTTATCGGGTGACCGACGACGACAAGCTCACTCCCCTGCCCCCTTATTTTTTCGATGATTTTCATGAAGCACTTTTCGGGACTTTTCTCGAAAATCGTCCCGAGCGGGGCAGCAATCGACTCGCTCGCGTCGCAATATGCAAGACCGGTCCGCGAGTCGCCGTAATCTATCGCTAAAATCCTCAAGACGCGCTACCTGTCGCCCTTTCTCTGGAGTCCCAGAAACGCCGCGCCGATGATTCCGGCCTCGTTTCCGAGGGAGGCGCGGACGATTTCGGTGTTGCGGGAGGAGCGCTTTGAATAAACCTGTTCCTTGACCTGTTCGCGGAGCGGCACCATCAGGGCGTCGCCCTCGTTGCAGACTCCCCCGCCGATGCAGAGGATTTCGGGTTGGAAGATGTTTATGGTGTTGGTGATGCCGACGGCAAGGTATTTTATGTACTTGTCGACGACCTTTTTCGCGGACTCGTCGCCCGCGCGCATCGCGTTGAAGGCAAGGCGTCCCGAAACGTGATCCCCCATCATTTCGTGCATCTTCGAGGACGGGTCGGCGTCCATCGCTTCCTTCGTCATTCTAATGAGGCCGGTCGCGGAGCTGTAGACCTCGAAGCAGCCTTTTCTGCCGCAGGTGCACTCGACGCCGTTGACCTCGACGACGGTGTGCCCGATTTCGGCGCCGGCAAAATTGAAGCCGGAATAAATCTTTCCGTCGATGATGATTCCGCCTCCGACGCCGGTCCCGAGGGTTATGCAGACCGCGTTCTTCGCGCCCTTTGCCGAACCCGCGATAAATTCGCCGTATGCCGCGGCGTTGGCGTCGTTTTCGACATAGACCGGCTTATTAAGCTCGGCGGCGATATAGTCCGCGACGGGTTCATTATAGAAATCGAGGTTGTTTGAATACTCGATGACGCCGGTGTCGCTGTTGACGGTGCCGGGAGAGCCGACTCCGACCGATTCGATGTCGGAGATATCGAGACCGGCTTCCTTTACGGCTTCGAGCGCGACCTTTGCCATGTCGCGGCAGATTTCGGCACATGGGCGGGGCCGTGCGGTCGGGGTTGACGCCTTGGCTATGATTTTGAATTCAGAGTCGACGACTCCGGCGGCGATGTTGGTGCCGCCGAGGTCTATACCGATATAGTATTTCATCTTATTCTCCTTTATCCGAGAAGCTCGCCGAGCTCGTCGATAAGCTCGCCGAAGAGCTTTAATGCGTTTTCAATCGGCTCGGGCGAATTCATGTCGACGCCGGCAATCTTTAAGAGGGATATCGGGTCGGTCGACGAGCCGCCGGACAGGAACTTTTTATAGTTTTCGACGGCGGGTTTCCCCTCTTCAACGATTTTTGCCGACAGGGCGATTGCCGCGGAGAAGCCGGTTGCATACTGGAAGACATAGTAATTATAGTAGAAGTGGGGTATGCGCTCCCACTCGAAAGCGATTTCGGGGTCGTTGACGATTCCGCTGCCGTAGTATTCGCCGTTGAGCTTTGCGTATAAATCGCTGAGAACCTCGGCGGTAAGGCTTTCGCCGCGCTCCGCCATCTCGCCGGTGAGCATTTCAAATTCGGCGAACATCGTCTGGCGGTAAAGGGTGCCGCGGAACTGCTCGAGGAAGTAGTTGATTAAATACGCGCGCTCGGTGCGGTCGGTCGTCTTCGAGAGAAGATGACGCATCAAAAGCGCCTCGTTGCAGGTCGACGCGACCTCGGCGACAAAGATTACATAGTCGCTGTAGACGGTCGGCTGATTCTTCAGCGAAAGGTAGGAATGAAGCGCGTGACCCATTTCGTGCGCAAGCGTGAATACGCTGTCAAGGCTGTCCTTATAGTTGAGGAGGACATAGGGGTGCGGCCTAAGTCCGGAGGAATATGCGCCCGAGCGCTTTCCGACGTTTTCATAGACATCAATCCAGCTGTTGTCGAAGCCCTCTTTCAGCATCTCGACATAGTCGTCGCCGAGGACCGAAAGCGCCTCGAGGACGATTTCCTTCGCCTCTTCAAAGGATATCTTTTTATCCGCCTCGGGTACGAGCGACGTATAGACGTCGTACATATGAAGCTCGTCGACGCCCATCAGCTTTTTGCGCAGATTGACGTACTTGTGCATATAACCCATGTTCTTGTGTACGGTGTCAATCAGGTTTTTATAGACCGAAACGGGGACCTCGTTTCGCGAAAGGGAGGCCTCGAGGATTGACGGGTATTTTCTCACGCGGGAATTGAAGATTCTCCCCTTGACCTCGGTGTCATAGAGGGAAGCGAGGGTGTTCCGGAACTGTTCATAAGTGTGATAAAGCGCCTCGAAGGAATTCTTTCTTAAGATGCGGTCGGCTCCCTCGACCATCGGGATATAGTTGCTGTTCGTGAGCTCGTGGAGATTTCCCTCGGAGTCGGCGACGGAGGGGAATTTTATGTCCGCGCCCTCAAAGAGCGCGTATGTGTTGCTTGCGGCGTTCGTGACCGCTGAGGCCTGTGCGATGATAATCTCCTCGGGGACACTTAAGGTATGCTCCTTTTCGCGGCGCATCCTTGTGAGCGCGAGGCGGTAGAGCTCGAGCCCGGGTTCCTCTTTATAAAGCTCTTCCATTCGGTCGTCGGGGATAGAAATTATCTCGGGACCGACGAAGGACATCGCCGCGCCGAGGCGGACATAGTAGCTTTGAATCCTTGCCTGAAAGTCCTGATACTTTGGCAGCGAGGTGTCCTCGTCGCCGCGCGCGGAAGCATAGCCGTACAGGGCGGAGAGCTTTATTCCGGCCTCGTCGTCGAAGCGCATGAATTCGAGGAGAGTTTTGCCGCTTTCGGCAAGGCGTCCGCGGTATGACGAACCCTTTTCGATGAAAGCTTCGGCGTTTTTAAGCTCGGCCTCCCAGTCGGCGTCGGTCGCGAACATATCTTCAAGGCGCCATTTATAACTGCTGTCGATTTCTTCGCGCCTCGGTACTCTTTTTTCTTCCATTTTAAATCAGTCCTTTCAGGAAATTATAGATATATTTTAGCACTACTCAAATGATTTGTAAAGAGGAATGAGGAGAAAATCGGACTTTCGAGAAAACAGTTGACAGATTATTCCGCCGATGATAAAATAATTTTATCTGAAAAAAGGAGTGAAATATATGAAACACGATAATCAGAATCATATGATTGTATTTGCGCTCGCTTGCGCGGCGGCGCTGTTTTTGCTCGACTGCGGCAGGGAAATTTGGCAGACGGTGTTGTACAGATATCTGCAAACATATCTGAACTCAATGATATACACGCTGCATTTGGACGGCGACCTGAACACGGTTATTCTCAGGCCGCAAATTTCGGTTTCTGCGATACTCTCGTCGCTGAGGGAATACCTCACCGGCGCGGGGATTTTCCTTATCTGCCGGTCGGTGACGCTCGGGAGAAAGAACCTTCGGCACACCGAGGCGATGATTCTCGGAATCTGCATGACGGTCATTCCGAACGCGGTCGCGATTATTCTTCCTATACTCTATAGGCTGAACACATTATTTTAAGGAGGAAGATTTATGGTCAACGTCAAGGGAAGATGGGCGCTCATTACCGGCGCCGCAAGGGGTATCGGCCGGCTGAGCGCCGAATTCATGGCCGAGCGCGGTTGTAACCTTATTCTTCATTCAAGAAAAACCGAGCACACCGAGGAGCTTATAAAAAAGGTCCGCGGAATGGGCGTTGAGGCGTATGCCGTCGGGGCCGAGCTCTCGGATTTGGGACAGGTTGAAAGAATGCTCGGCGAAATCGACTCACTCGGGGTCGACGTCGACATCGTCATGAACAACGCGGGAATGCAGATTGCCTATCGCACCGACTATTTTTCGACGCCGGTCAGCGACTACACCGAGAGCTTTAAAATCAACACAATCGCCCCCGCGATGATTATGTACCGCTTCCTTCCGAGGATGATTGAGCGCGGCTTCGGGCGTATTCTGAACACTACGAGCGGCATAAGGCTTGAGCCGCAGCAGGCGGGATATTCGGCGAGCAAGGCGGCGCTCGACAAGATTACGATTGACCTCGGCTCGACCGTTCAGGGCACCGACGTCATGATTAACCTCACCGACCCGGGGTGGTGCAGAACCGACCTCGGCGGCCCCCACGCTCCGAACTCCCCCGAGAGCGCTATCCCCGGAATCACGGTCGGCGTTTTCGTCGACGACAGGAAGTCGGGAAGATACCTCGGCGCACAGAATTTCGCCGGCATGACCCTCGAGGACGCGGTCAGAAAGGCGGAGACGGAGTTTGACAGTCCGTACTGATAAAAATGCAGATAGTTTTATGTATCGTGAGCGCGCTTTTCGGCGGACTGTCGCTTATCGCGGCGGGAAGTCAGATAAAGAGCGACAAGAAGTCGTCGGCGGGGTGGATTATGGCCGCAGGCTCGGCGGTCTTGATTGCCGCGGTGATTTGCAATATTGCCGGACTGAAGCTCGACGTTGCCGTTGCGGTCCTCGGCTGTGCCGCAATCTGTGCCGCGGCGATTATGAACGGCGTTAAGGGCAAGCAGCTTCACATTCAGCATCACATAATCCGAATCGCGCTGTCGGTTGTGCTTGCTGTCGGATTTGCGCTGCTGTGAGTGCGTCATGGACTTTATAACTGTCGGCGAGGGCCTTTTGTGGGCCCTCGCTTAGTTCGGCGTAATGCTTTTGTACACCGCATTGGACGTCGCGGTATGGCGGAAAATCGCGCCCAAGCGGGCGAAGCTTCTTGGCGTCGTTTCGACAGCGGTCTGCATAGGCGGATTTTTGTATATTCTGACGTCGAAAACCGGCTATAAAATCAACATATTCGCCGGAATTTCCCATGCGGGGATATTGCTGGCGATAGGCTGCGCGGCGGCGATGTATCTTCTTCTTGACAGGTTTTTGGACCCGATTTTCGAGGGAATTCTCCCGCGAAGCGAGGACAGCTACTGCGAGACGCTCGGGCACCTTGCCGAGTCGCCGGTGCTGAGCTTTATTCAGGTATGCGTCCTCGCGCCGGTCATCGAGGAGATTCTGATGCGCGGATTCCTCCTCGGCGGGTTGTCGGTGAACTATGGCAAGCCGGCCGCGCTTATCATCTCGGCTGCGCTGTTCGCGCTGCTCCACTTCAATATGGTCCAGACGCTCTCGGCGTTCATCTGCGGACTCCTGCTCAGTCTGCTTTATCTTCGGACGGGGTCTGTCGCCTGCTGCATTGCCGCTCACGCGGGGTATAACGCGATTTCGTTTTTGGGGGAGATGAGGGGGAAAGGGAAAGGTTGAATTTCCCTCCCCGCGAGAATTATTCTCTCTGAACGTGATATTTACAAGCTCTGTTTCGGTCGGTATAATTGATATATCGGCCGAAATATTTTTTGGGGGAACAGTTATGAACCTTAATTTTGGAGCAAATCTTAAAAGACTTCGCCGCGAGCGGGACATGACCCAAGAGGAGCTTGCGGACGCGCTGGGGCTTTCCGTTCAAGCGATAAGCCGCTACGAGACCGCCGCCGCATATCCCGACATCGAAATGCTGCCCGTGATTGCGGGGTACTTCGGAGTGACCGTCGACTACATTCTCGGAGTGTCGGAAAAGGAGCGCGAGAGTCGCCGCGATGACTATTATTCACGCTTTCGGGCGGCGGACAGCGCGGACGAACGGATTGAAATCCTCAACAAATGGCGCGCCGAATTTCCCGACGACTGGATGGCGGTTTATAATTCCATGATTGCCGTCGGCGAGCTTTCCGAGGAAAAGCGTGATATGAACGCGCTGCGCCAAATCGCCAAAAACGCACTCAGGCGGTGCACCGACCCCGTTTGGCACGACAGCCTGATTTACGGCTATCTCAATTCAGAGGACGACGAAAAGATCGCTCTCGACTTTATCGACGAGTACGGCTCGGAGCGTGACGTCAGCAAGCTGAGGCTGATGAGCGGCTATTATCACGGCCGCGATGAAAGTAAGGAGCGCGCGCTTTATCAGTATCAGATGTTTGTTCAGATAAACAATGTTCTGGATTTTCTGACGGCTTACCGAAACGTCGGCGATGTGCGAATGGCGATAGATGGCTGCGAGCAGGCGATTGATATCCTGAAAAAGCTTTCCGCCAACCCCGACCTCACAAAGCCGGATAAATGGATTGACGCAAAGCTTCTGGCACTTCTTCGGCTCTCGAACAACTATCTTTTCTTTGATGACCGAAAAAACGGCTTTGAGGCGCTCAATACGGCGGTGTCGCTCATCGAAAATATGATAAACCTCCCCGACGGCACAAAAATAACCTGCGGGACGAAGCGGTTTGACTCTTTGGACTGCGTGACTCAAAAGGGCGCGACTCCCTGCGGCGGAGGCGACTGCCTCAGCATATTAAACGGACTCGCGATAATCTTAAAATACGAAAATCTGCCGTTTGACGGAAAATGCCCTATCGATGAGCGAAACTTCTATCCGGCAGACTACAGGAGCATTATCACGGGCGCAAGCTGGCACAACTTCGCGAGATATAAGGACGACCCGGAGTATCAAAAGTATGTCGAGAGGGTCGAGCGCGCCGACGATGTCACCGACCGCAAAAACGTCGAATTTATCCTGACGCACGGGGTCGTACAGAACCCGAACGGCGGGCGGCTCTGCGCCGTAAGAACCGTCGGGCGCGGCGGCAAAAGGCTGCTACATGTCCTCATCGAAAACCCGCAAAACGGCTTCACAAGGGCGCTTGAGCAGTTTTATGGGGCTGCGGAGCGCGAGGGCATAACCGAGTCCGAGGCGGTCATGACGGCAGACGGGAACCGAAAGATTGTTGATACGCCGCAGGAAGTGGTTGATTGGCTGAAATTAAACGGAATGGGAGCAGAACATAAACATAATTAACAAAACCGCCGATTTTCACGCGCTCTCGGCTACCTCTCCGAAAAAAGGGCCGGGGCGCATGATACGGCGATAACGCTTATAATTCGTAAAACTCAAACAGCTCTTCGACGGTTGTATCAAATACTGCGGCAATATCCATAGCGAGCTTCAACGACGGATTATACTGTCCTTTTTCGAGACGGATAATAGTCTCGCGGCGGACGCCCACAAGCTCTGCGAGCTCGTCCTGCTTCATGTTCAGCCGCGCCCGATGCTCTTTGATTTTCGTTTTCAGCACAGCCATTATTCAGCCTTCTCCTCGCTTTCCAGCGCTCTGTCAAAAATAAGAAACAGCAAGCTTCGCAAAAAAAGAGCCGCGCAGATGATAATAAGATATCGGGCAGCGGGTATGGGGTGAAAGCGTCCGCGCATATACAGCATGACGAGTGCAGCAATCAGCGTCCACATGACAGCGGTATTCGCTTTGGCGAGATGCTGTCTGGCAAGTTCGTCATTTTTCTCAAACCTGCCGCCAAAGCACAGCACCACAAATACCGGCAAAAAGTGGAACCAGTCGCCCCAGTTGTCCATAAATATGATAATCAGCATGGTGAACAGCGACAATGCGGCAAAAAATGCGTGATATAATCTGAGTGACCTTATTTTATTTTCTTTTTTCATAGCAATCGCTCCTTAATGTGATTTATTTATCTCTTTATGTTACAATTATATCACTTTCAAGACTTGCTGTCAAGAGAAAAGTGATGAATTTATCACTTTTGTGAAATCTCACAAATTAAACCGTAGTTTTGCGTGCAGAGAATACAAAAATGGCGCGTGGGAGTTAATGAGGACGAGGAGCGAGAGGGCATAACCGAGTCCGAGGCGGTTCTCTGTCAGAATCGACCGATTTCCGCCGACTTATTTTCTTATATAATTCTGACCTCTGCCCTCTCACTTCTGTCTTCTCAATGCCCCGCTTGCGTTTTCGGCGGGAATATGGTATCATGGCGGTAGAAAAGGGAAAGGACAGTTGATATGCTTTTGAGCGCTGAACATATATGGAAATACTTTGAGGCGGATATCCCGACGCTGGAGGACATCAGCTTCTCGATTGAAAAGGGCGACCGAATCGGGCTCGTCGGGGTGAACGGCTGTGGGAAGACCACGCTTTTAAACATCATCACCGACCGAATCGGCTTTGACCCGACCCCCGGAGGGGACGGCGCCGTGAACGTCGCGCGGGACTGCACCGTCGGTTACCTTGAACAGAACAGCGGAATGGGCGGCGAAAATACCGTCGACTTTGAAATGCACAGACCGTTTTCGGCGCTTCTTGACGAATACCGGAGAATCGAGGAGCTGTCCGAAAAAATGCCGCTTCTTTCGGGAGATGACCTTGAAAACGCGGCGGCGGAGTATGCGAAGCTTAGCGCGCACTTTGAGGCGAACGACGGGTATCTTATCGACGTGAAAATAAACACCGTGCTCGGCGGAATGGGGTTCGCGGGGATTGACCGTCAGAGAAAAATCAGCTCGCTCTCGGGCGGCGAACGGACGAGAATGGCGCTTTGCAAGCTTTTGCTCGAATCGCCCGACCTCCTTATTCTCGACGAGCCGACGAATCACCTCGACCTTGAATCGACAATGTGGCTCGAGGGGTATCTTTCGGACTATAAGGGCGCGGTGCTTGTCGTGTCGCACAACCGGTATTTTTTGGACAAGCTTTGCACCCGGATTTTTGAGCTTGAGGACCGCAGGCTGAACATCTATAAGGGCAATTACACGGCGTATCTCCGGCTTAAAAAGGCGGAGAACGAGCGCCGCGAAAAGCTTTATGAACAGCAGCAGCAAAAAATCAGGGAGCTTCAGTTTTACATCGACAAAAACCGCGTCTCGGCGACGTCGGCGAAACAGGCGAAGAACAAGCAGCACATGCTCGACAGAATCGTCGAGGAGGGCGTCGAAAAGCCGAAGAAGCCGAAGCGTCCGCCGAAAATCCGACTTGAATACGACATCGTCCCGCCGAAGGAGGTCCTTTCGGTAAACGGGGTTGACATATCGGTCGGCGAGGGCGATGCGCGCAGGACGCTTATCGGGTCGCTCAGCCTCGAAATCCGTCGGGGCGAAAAGGTCGGAATCATCGGACCGAACGGCGTCGGGAAGTCGTCTATCCTCAAGACAATCCAGAACATCAACCCGCACGAGAGCGGCACGGTCAGGTGGGCGCAGAACGTAAAAATCGCGTATTTTGACCAAAAAAACGAGGAGCTTGACCCGCGCAACACCGTCATCGAGGAGGTTCACCGGAGGTATCCGCGAATGAACGACGCCGAAATCCGAACGCTTCTGGGCGGGGTGCTCCTCACCGGGGAGAACGTCTTTAAGCCGGTCGGGGTCATCAGCGGGGGCGAGAAGACGAAGCTGAGCTTTGCGATAATGATGCTCCGCCGCGGGAATGTCCTTATCCTTGACGAGCCGACGAACCACCTTGACTCGGCGACCTGTGAGGTGCTTGAGGACGCGCTCGTCGAATTTGACGGGACGATGATTCTCGTCTCGCACGACCGGTATCTTTTGAACAAGGTCGTGACGCGGATTATCGAGGTCACGCCGAACGGCGTTAAAAGCTATGAGGGGAATTTTGACAGCTACATCGCCGCGAAGGAGCTTGAGGCGGAGACCGCGCCGAAGCCGGCGGAGGCGGTAAAAAAGGAGCCGAAGAAGCAGTACCGCACCCGCGAGCAGCGCGCCGCCGACGCCAAGCGGAAGCAGGAGCACCGCGACGCCGAGGAGCGAATCGACGCGCTCGAGGCCGAAATCAAGGAGATTGAGGCGGCCCTCGCCGACCCGGCAGTCGGCGGTGACTATCAGAAGGTCGCCGAGCTCTGCGAAAGGCTGGAGGAGGCGAAGCGGGAGGTTGAAGAGATGATGGAAGTGTGGCTTAGGGGGGAATAGGGAGTAACCTGCTCATAGCTTTCCTGCGATTATAGCGGCGAAGTCTCGTTTTCACTGCTGTTTGATTTGTGTCGGAGGACGTCGGAGAAAATATAATATGATTAAAAATGCCCCGGCCGCGCGGTCGGGGTTATTTATATCTATAGGGAAATTCACGCCTGCCATAACACCTCAAAAGATTGCACCGCGCTGTAACTCTTGGGGCGGGGTCTCCATATTATGAAGAAAAAAGCAACGGAGGCAATGTTATGCAAGGCAAAGCGTATTTTTTGGGATGTCCGACGCCGGACGGGTTTGAGACGCGGTTCGGAGACGAAATCAGGTCGGGAAAATATTTCACCTATATAATCAAGGGCGGCCCCGGGACCGGCAAGTCGACGCTTATGAAGCGGCTTGCGTCCGAGCTTTCGGACCTCGACACCGCCGAGCTCTATTACTGCTCGAGCGACCCCGATTCGCTCGACGCGGTCATCTTCAGGAAGCTCGGACTGATTTTCGTCGACGGCACGTCGCCGCACGTCTTCGAGCCGGTCTATCCGGGCGCGAGAGAGCGCCTTTTGGACCTCGGACGCTTTTGGAACGGCGGTCTTCTTAGGGCGGACGCGGCGGGAGTCATCGCGGACAGCGACGAAAACGCGCGTCTTCACCAGCGCGCGAAGCGGTACCTCTCGGCGGTGCACAGCCTTGGAGCGGAAATCCGCGCAATCGGCGACTCGGCACTTCTGAACGACAAGCTTGACGGCTTCGCGAAGCGGTTCGGCGCAAGGCTCTTCCCGAAGCGCGGCGGCGAGGGAAAAATCTCGCTCAAACAGATTACGTCGATAACGCCGAAGGGCGTGATGACGCAGTATTCCGCGTTCGAGACCGGCGAGGTTTACGTCGTTTCGGATTCGTATTTCGGGGTCACGGACATTCTGCTCAAAAGCCTTTCGGCGAGGGCGTGCGACGCGGGATATGACGTCGTCGTCTCGAAAAACGCGCTTCTGCCCGGCTGTTCATATGAGCACATGGTCGTGCCGGAGCTCGGGATTTCGATTGTTTCGGTGGAGACGGCCGACCGCCTCGACGGGCGGAAAATCAACGCCCTGCGGTTCTATGACCGCGACGCCCTTCGCGAACGCCGCCGGAGGTTTATGTTCAACCTCGGGGCAAGGCGCGAGCTCGTCTATGCCGCGGCGGAGTCGCTCGCGCGGGCAAAATCCGTCCACGACGACCTCGAACGGCACTACATCGGCGCGATGGATTTCGAGGCGCTTAAGGCAGAGGGTGACGAACTGATTAAAACGATAAGAGGGTAAGAAAAACAGGTACGGCGTTTTCACCGTACCTGTGTTTTTTTGAAATGATATCAGGCTGTAGGTTGTGCGTCCGTTCCGGGGTCAACCGCTGTCCCCTCTTCGGCCTCTTCCTTTGTAGGCTCGGGGGCGATGACGGCGCCGTCGGAGGGGGCGTCACCGTCGGAATGAGCGGCGCTGTTGGCATCGGGAGCTGGGGCATCGGGGTCGCCGCCGGCCATGAGGGTCGCAAACTGCTCCCCGTTGATTTTTTCGTGGAGGATAAGGTACTCCGCGACGCGGGTGAGCTGTTCCTTATGCTCGGAGAGAATCTCCTGTGCGCGGTCATAGGCCGAATGGATTATCGCGCGAATCTCGGAGTCAATCTCGGAGGCGATGACCTCGGAATAGGTCTTCGTCGAGTTATAGTCGCGGCCGAGGAAGACCTCGTTGTCGTCGTGACCGTATACGACCGGGCCGAGCTTATCCGAGAAGCCGTAGCGGGTGACCATGTTCCTTGCGGTGTCGGTCGCGCGCTCGATGTCGTTCGACGCGCCGGTCGAGATGTCGTCAAGAATCAGCTTTTCGGCCGCGCGTCCGCCGAGCAGCGTAACGATATTCTCGTTCATCTCGGTGCGCGAGACGTAAGACTTGTCGTGCTCGGGAAGGGACATTGTATAGCCGCCGGCGGCGCCTCTCGGGATAATCGAGACCTCGGTGACCTTATCCTGTGTCGGGCAGTAGTAGTGGCACACGGCGTGCCCCGCTTCGTGATATGCCGTGAGGCGCTTTTCCTCGGGAAGCACAACGCGCGACTTCTTTTCGGGACCCGCGATGACCTTGATAGACGCATCGCTGAGGTCCTGTGCCGTAATCGCCTTTCTTCCCCTCTTTACGGCAAGAAGCGCGGCCTCGTTGATGAGGTTTGCGAGGTCGGCGCCGGTGAAGCCGACGGTCGCCGCCGCAACCTGTTTAAAGTCAACGTCGGGGGCGAGCGGCTTGTTCTTGGCGTGAACCTTTAAAATAGCCTCTCTTCCCTTGATGTCGGGATAGTTCACATATACCTGACGGTCAAAGCGACCGGGTCTTAAAAGAGCGGGGTCAAGAACGTCGCGGCGGTTTGTCGCGGCCATGACGATGACCGACTCGTTTACGGTGAAGCCGTCCATTTCGACGAGAAGCTGGTTCAGGGTCTGTTCCCTTTCGTCGTGACCTCCGCCGAGACCCGCGCCTCTGCGCCGTCCGACGGCATCTATCTCATCAATAAAGATTATCGACGGCGAAGCTTTTTTTGCCTGGTCGAAGAGGTCTCTTACCCTCGCGGCGCCGACGCCGACATAGAGCTCGAGGAAGTCCGAGCCGGAAATCGAGAAGAACGGGACTCCCGCTTCGCCGGCGACAGCCTTGGCAAGAAGGGTTTTACCGTTGCCGGGAGGGCCGACAAGGAGCACGCCCTTCGGTATCTTTGCGCCGATGCTCTTATATTTCGACGGGTCCTTTAAAAGCTCGACGATTTCCTGAAGCTCGGCCTTTTCCTCGTCCGCTCCGGCAACGTCGTCGAAGGTGACTTTTCCCTCGCCGGTGTTCTCGCCGACCCTGACGTTTGCCTTGCCTACGGTGTTAATCCTGCCGGCGGAGAAGCTTCGGGACATCGAGATGCAGACGAACACTAAAAGTCCTATCATCAGGAGCGTCGGGATAAGGTTCAGCCAAATCGAGCTGTCAGACGCGGGGATAAGGCGGTATTCGAGCGGCTCGTCGGGATATTTCGCGTTATAGGCGAGGCGGTAGTTTCCCTCTTCAAAGTGATTCCCCTCGCCGAAAAGCTCGTCATAGAAGACACTCACGTTCGGGACTTTGTATGAATGAGCCTCTTCCTCGCCGCGGAGGCGGTATTCGAGGCTTCCCGAGCCGAGGTTAAGGTTGAATTCCGAGACCTCGAGGCGGTCGAAGCAGCCGATGATTTCGGAGTATTCGGGAGTCTCGTCGGTGCCGACAAGTCCCCTTACGCCGATAAACACGATAATCAGGATAAGTGCCGCAAGGAGGATATATGAGAGCGGCGCTTTAAAGCTTTTGTTGTTGTGAACCAATTTATTTCCTCTTTTCTTGCCTTTGCTTGACGGCTCTGCCGTCCGGCGGATTACAGGATAAGCTCTCCGACAAAGTCGAGATTGCGGTATTGCTCGTTATAGTCGAGGCCGTATCCCACGACAAAGCGGTCTTCAATAGTATAGCAGCTATAGTCCGCTTTTATGTCAACGGTGCGGCGGGCCGGCTTATCTAAAAATGCGGTGATTTTAACGTCGCCGGCGCCGCGCGTCAGAAGCATCTGTTTTAATACATTAAGGGTTTTACCGGTGTCAAGAATGTCCTCGACAAGCATAATCGTCTTTCCGGCAAAGTCGAGATGAGTGTCGATTTTAACGTCGACGACGCCGCTCGATGTCGTTCCGAAATAGCTCTTTGCGCTTACGAAGTCAAGCATTATCGGCAGGTCGATTGCGCGGACAAGGTCCGCCATAAAGACGAAAGAGCCTTTCAGCACGCCGATCAGCAGCAGGTCCTTTCCCTTGAAGTCGGCGGTGATTTTTTCGCCGAGTTCTCTGACCTTTCTGTCGATTTCTTCCTTTGAAATCATTACGCGAATGTTGTCATTCATTTTTCTCTCTCCTTATTATGTCAATTCTGAGTGCGCAGGATGTATTTTTATCGCAGGACAGGTCCTCGCAGACGCCCGTCCCCTCGACTAATACCGCCTTTCCGCCGACGTCGATTATGACCGCTCTCTTCCGCTCCTCGGGTGGGAAGACCGTCAGCAGCTTTTTCACTTCGGTCGAGAATCCCCGGTTCGGCAAGGCGATTTTTTCGCTTCCGCGATAGGGTCTCGCGGTCATGACTCCGCCGATTTTAGCTTTGTCGATAAAGTATCTTAACGCCGGTTTGTTAAAAGCGGATATGTCAAAGGGTGAAATTTCTGTGACATTGACGAATCCGTCCCAGAACGGGTTTTGTCCGACCACTATTCCGACCGGCTCGGGAGGCGGCGACGGGCGCTCTATCGTAAGACTTTCTCCGTCGGCGCGGATATATATCCCCTTTTTGAGTTCAATCCGCCCGGTGGTGCCGATGAGGGACTTTATTTCCGCGACCTTTTCGGCCGACGGCTCGATTTTTTCGCGCCGAAGAAGCTCGGTTATCGCCCCGGAAAGGACGGCGCCGTCGGCAACGCCTGTAAAGTCATATGCCTTGCCGTCGAAGCTGTCAAGGATTTTTTGCGACTCGCGGGCGATAAGGTCATCAGCGTCGCGGAGTGCCGCAAACGTCCTTATAAAAGCGTTTTCAAGCGACGGATTTATCTTTTTCAGCTCGGGAATTACGTTTAAGCGGATTATGTTTCGGGAGCAGTCGGGGAGAAGATTGGTCGAGTCGGTGACAAAGTCCTGACCTTTACACATCAGATACTCCTCAATTTCGCCCCGGGTGCAGTATATCAGCGGTCGGACGAACCGTCCGCGCACCGGCGGGATTCCGGTGAGGCCTTTGATGCCGCTTCCGCGCGCAAGATTGAAGATTGCGGTCTCGACGGAGTCGGACAGAGTGTGCGCCGTCGCAATCTTCCCCGAAATTCCGGAAAACGCGGCGTATCTAAGCTCGCGGGCGCCGAGCTCGGTTGAGAGCCTTTTTTCGGCGCAGTAGCTCTTTACGTCGACGCTTTTAACGGTCAGCGGGACGCCGAGCCGGCGGCAGAGGTCTTTACAGAAATCCTCGTCGCGAAGGGATTCGTCACCCCTCAGATTGTGGTTGACGTGAACCGCGGAGCAGCGATATCCGAGGTCAATCAGACAGAGCAGCAGCGCGGTGCTGTCGGCGCCGCCCGAGAGCGCGACCGTTACGTCCTCGCCGCCCGAAAGCATCGAAAAATCGCGGACGGCTTTTATAACCTTGTCTCTCATTCCTGCCTCGTGTCGACGCTGCGGAACAGAGTGTACTCGCCGAGATAGGCGAGGTTTACGGTGCCGGTTGAGCCGTGCCTGTTCTTGGCGATGATGCACTCCGCCGCGGACTGATTCGGATTCTGCTTGTCATACATCGACTCGCGGTAGATGAAGAGAATGATATCGGCGTCCTGTTCAATCGAGCCGGATTCGCGGAGGTCGGAGGGCATCGGGCGGTGGTCCTGACGCGACTCGACCGAGCGGTTCAGCTGCGACAGCAAAATTACGGGGACGTTGAGCTCCTTCGCCATAAGCTTGACCTGACGCGTGATTTCCGAGACCTCGGTTACGCGGTTATTGTGCATATTCGGGGACTCCATCAGCTGGAGGTAGTCGATTACGACGAGTCCGAGCTTTTTCATTCGGCGGAGCTTCGCCTTAATCTGCGGGATATTTATTCCGGCGGTGTCGTCGATATAGATGTTCATCTGCGACAGCGAATCGGCGGCCTCGGCGAGCTTTATCCAGTCGTCCGGCGAAACCTGTCCCCCCGTGAGCGTGGTATTCGTGATGAGGGATTCGGCCGAGAGCATTCTCGTCGCAATCTGTTCCTTAGACATTTCGAGGGAGAAGATTGCGATGTCGATGTCGGGACTCTTTTTTGCGACATTGGTCGCGATGTTGACCGCAAATGTCGTCTTTCCCGAGCCGGGCCGTCCGGCGATGACAATCATGTCCGACTTATTCAGACCCGAGATGGCGCTGTCGAGGAGAGAATATCCGGTCCTCAGACCCTGATACTCCGCCTTGTCCTCGCCCGAGAGCTTTTGGATTCGGTCGTATGCCGAGACGATGATTTCGCTCAGACGGGTGAGACCCTCGATTTCCTTCCCCTGCCGAATGTCATAAATCTTTTGTTCGGCGAGGTCCAAAAGGTCCTTCGCCTTCTCGCTCCCCTCGGCGGCGGTCTCGATGATATCGCGCGAGGCGGTTATAAGCGCCCGCAGGAGATATTTGTCCTCGACAATCATACAGTAGCTGTCGAGATTCGCGACCGACGGGACATTTTCCATTATGCCGGTGAGATATGCCTTGGCCATCGCGGAGGTCTCGAAAACTCCCGCCGCGACCGACTCGTTTATGACGGTGATGACGTCGGCGGGGACGCCGTTAGAGAACATCCGGAGGATTATCGAGAAAATCTCGCGGTGCTGTGTGTGATAAAAGCTTTCGGGCTTTAAGTATTTTAATGCGGTCGAGATGCTGTCGGGACTCAGAAGAAGAGCGCCGATGACCGTCTGTTCAGCTTCGATGCTGTATGGCAGCTCGCGGCCGATAAGGTCTGCTGCGCCAAGCTGTGTATTCGCCGGCATTGTTATTCCTCCGGTTCAACCTTTACCGTCATCTTTGCGGAAATGCCCTGTGTAAACTTTATCTCGGCGGAATAGTCGCCGTATGCCTTTATATCGCCTTGTAGCACGATTTTTTTGCGGTCGACGGTCTCGCCGAACTGCTCCTGAATCATCTCGCCGATTGCGGCGGCGGTGACCGAGCCGAAGAGCTTTCCGTTTGCGCCTGCCTTTGCCCTTACTTTTAATACCGCGCCGTTGAGCTTTTTCGCGGCGGCTTCCGCCTCGCTCTTTGCGACCTCGAGCTTATGCTGCTCCGAAGCCTTTTTTCCGGCAAGGTCGTTTACGTTCTTTGCGGTCGCCTCGATTGCAAATCCCCTTGCGAGAAGATAGTTTCTGGCATATCCGTCGGCGACGTTAAGAACGTCCCCCGCCTTGCCAGAGCCTTTTACGTCTTTAATGAGTATAACTTTCACTGCTGCTGCCTCCTGTTTTTATCTTCTTCGGCTTTTGAACGGTATTCTTCAATAGCCTTTATCAGTCTTTCCTTTGCCTCGGCGACCGGCACGTCCGGCTGCGCCGCCGCCATCGTCGGGGTTCCGCCTCCTCCGAGAGCTTCCATTATCAGCTGGACGTTATACTGACCGAGCGAGCGGGCGGAGATGTTGCTTTTTCCGTCCTGCGGGAAGATTACGAACGACGCGTTTACGCCGGTTATTCCCAAAAGCTCGTCTGCGGCCTGTGCTCCGGCGGTTCTCATATCCGAAAAAACGTCCTCGGTCGCCGAAACTGCGCAGTCGCCGAAGAGCTCGGCGCTCTGTATAAGGCTGCACTTCTCCTGATACAGCTCGACCGAGCCGGAGAAGAGCTTTTTGACGGTGACGGTATCGGCACCGCGGCGCCTGAGGTATGCCGCCGCCTCGAAGGTCCGCGCGCCGGCGCGCATCACGAAGTTTTTGGTGTCGAGCATTATTCCCGCAAGCAGCGCCTCGGCCGCTGTGGACGAAATGCTGCATTCCTTGCCGAAGTATTCAATCATCTCGGTCACCATTTCACAGGTCGAGGACGCGTTCAGCTCGTGGAAAAATACGAGCGGATTTGAGATGAAGCTCTCGGACTTGCGGTGGTGGTCGATAACCGCAACCTGCTTCGCCTGTGCGTAAAGCTCCTTTGCGTCGAGCCTCTTCGGGTCGTGGGTGTCGCAGACGATAAGGAGGTCGCGGTCGGAGAATTCAAGCTGTGCGTCTCCGATTGTCTTAAAGAAGTCGGCGTTTCCGTGCTCCTTAACGTGTTCAATAAGGGATTTCACCTGATTTCGCTCGAGGTCGAGGACGCACCACGCGTTCTTCCCGAGGCTTCGGAACGCCTCGCAGAGACCGAGCGACGCGCCGAGGCTGTCGAAGTCGGCGAATTGGTGCCCGGTTATGTAGATGTTGCCGCTGTTGCTGACAATTTCTTTGATGGATTCGGAAAAAATCCTTGCCTTTACCTTGCTCGATTTACCGGCGCCCTCGCCGAACCCTCCGAAGTATTCGGGTTTTCCGGATTTGGTGCTTACGGCGGCTTGGTCCCCTCCCCTGTCTAAGCACATCTTAAGCGCTTCCTTCGCGGATTTTTCGCTGTCCGCAAGGGTCTTTTCACCGCGCCCGACGCCGATTGAAACGGTTACGTTCGAGAACTCGTCGATGTTTATCGACTTGATTTCTTTTAAAATCGGGAAGTCCTGTTTCATGAGAGGTTCGAGGTCGCGTTCTTCTATAATACAGCAGAAGCGGTCGTCGGAGAGCTTATGGAGGATTCCGTTTTTGCACCTGCTCCCGAAGAATTCCTCGAGCTTCTTTTCAATCTGTGTCCTTATCTCCGACTTTCTGCTTTCGCTTAAGTACGTCATGACCTCGTAGCTGTCGACGGCGATGTACATGACCGACTTGGCGGAAAGCCTTGTTTCGGTGAGAAGCGCGTCGTAGTCGGTGATGTCGCTGAAGCTGACTATCGAGTTGCCGCTGTCGAAGCGCTTTGCGCGGACGAGGTACAGGCGGCCGTTGATTTCCTTCTTTACACCCTCGTCGGAATAGATGCCGTCAAAAAGGCTTTGCCCGACAAAATCGGCGAGAGGAGTTCCGTATACGCTGTTTTCACCGGCCAAGTGCTTCTCGCCGAAGAGCTTGTTGTATGAGACGATGAGTCCGTCGGCGCTTGCGACAAGAATCGGCTCGTGATAGACGTCCATCTCCTTCCAGATGTCGTGCGTCATGCTCTCGTTCATGTCGGTGACATAGCGGACTATGTCCCTGTCGATTACCGCGGTCATGACACAGAGGACCGAGACGCAAATCAGAAGGAGCGCCGCGGCAGCCGCGCAGAGGGCGTTTCCGTTGACATAGAACAGAATCGCCGCAACAATAGAGACAACAATCAGCACCCCGAGCGGGATATAGAGCATATACATTCGCTTTTTCGTAACAATCGCCGCCTTTCGTCAGCAGTTTTATATCCGTCAGATATCCATTATGTCGGGAATCACCATCGGGCGGCGCTTTGTCTTCTGGAAGAAGAAGTCACCGAGCTCGTCGCGAAGGCGGTTCTTTATCGCCGCATAGTCGTGCTTGGTCTTAAGCTCGGCGACGGCGGTGTTCTTTGCGAGCTGGCGCGCCTTTTCCATAAGCTCCTCGCTCTCTTTTTCATAGACAAATCCGCGGGAGATTATGTCGGGTCCGGAGAGGAGCCGGCGGTCAATCTTGTCGATTGTGACGGTGACGACGATGACGCCGTCCTGTGCGAGATGCATTCTGTCCTTGAGGACAATCGCACCGACGTCGCCGACGCCGTATCCGTCGACCATGACCTTTCCGGCGGTGACGCTTCCGGTGATTTTTATTGAGTCGCCGTCGGTCTCGATTACGTTTCCGTTTTCGGCGATGACGATGTTTTCTTCGGGGATTCCCATTTCGCGGGCGGTGTGCGCATGACGGTCGAGGTGCTTGAATTCGCCGTGAACGGGAATGAAGAACTTCGGCCTTGTCAGCGCGAGAATGAGCTTTTGCTCCTCCTGACATGCGTGCCCCGAAACGTGCACCTCATACATTTCTTCATAGACGACCTCGGCGCCGAGCTTCAAAAGCTCGTTCACGACCCTTCCGACGAACTTTTCGTTGCCGGGAATGGGTCTTGCCGAAATAATTATGAAGTCGTTCTGTGTAACGCTTACCTGTCGGTGGTCGTTGAGCGCCATTCGGGTGAGCGCGCTCATCGGCTCGCCCTGACTCCCCGTTGTGATGAGGACGATTTTGTCGTCGGGGTATGAGCGCATGCGGTCGATGTCAATCAAAACGTCGTCCGGCGCCCTGAGATATCCGAGGTCGATTCCGAGCTTTATGACGTTGGTCATTGAGCGCCCGAAGACGGCGACCTTTCTGCCGTGCTTTGCGGCGCAGTCGATAATCTGCTGAATTCTGTGGACATTCGAGGAGAATGTCGCGATGATGATTCTCTTGCTCTCCGCCTTATTGAAGAGGTTGTCGAAGGTTTCTCCGACCTTTCTCTCGGACGGGGTGAAGCTCGGTCTTTCCGAGTTGGTCGAGTCGGACATCAGCGCAAGGACGCCCTCGGTCCCGAGCTGTGCAAACCTCGGGAGGTCTATCATTCCGCCCTCAATCGGGGTGTAGTCGACCTTGAAGTCGCCGGTGAAGACGACGGTTCCAGCGGGGGTTCGCAGGGCGATTGCCATCGCGCCGGGGATTGAGTGATTCACCTTGATGAATTCGGCCGCCATTCCGCCGAGGCGGACGGTCTGTCCGGCGCTGACGGTGACAAGCTTTACGCCGCCGATATTGTGCTCCCGGAGCTTATGTTCCAAAAGGCCGAGGGTCAGCTTTGTGCCGTAAACCGGAATATTCATCTTCTTCAAAAGATAGGGCATACCGCCGATGTGGTCCTCGTGGCCGTGCGTCAGAAGGACGCCGCGGACCTTGTCCTTATTTTTTTCGACATATGAAAAATCGGGTATGACAATGTCCACCCCCGGCATTTCGGCGTCGGGGAAGGTCATTCCGCAGTCGATTATAACTATATCCTGTGCGGTCTCAATCAGGTACATATTCTTTCCGATTTCACCGAGACCGCCGAGCGCGATTATTTTTATCGGCTGCTTTGTGCCGCCGTGATAGAGGCTTTCGAGCAGGGGCGCCTCGGGCTTCTGCTGAATGTATTGCTGCTGCTGAGGCTGTTGCTGCTGCCGGGACTGTTTTTTCTGATTCTTAGGGGGATTGGCGCGCTTGTTCTGCTGGCGCTGCTTTTCCTGCTTCTGGGGTTTTTCGCGGGTATTTTTCTGATTCTTCTGTTTTCTCTGGCTCTGATACTGTGAAGCCTTTTTTGAGAGAGGAGGCGCGGAGATTGCGGCCGCTATAGCCTGATCGAGCACCGACGCGTCCTGTTTGGGATTGTCGCTCCTGCGGAGCTTTGTTTTTTTCTGTGTAGACATAGGTTCCTTTCTGTAATGTTTATTTTTGTCATACGGCGGTCCGGCTGCATCATTCCGTACTGCCATACTGAGTCAGTTTGATTTTACTACTTTTCGGGGAGTTTGTCAAGGAGAGAGAAGAGAGATGCGGTCGAATCGGGCACATCAGAGGACAGAAGTGAGAGGTCAGAGGTCAGAATTTAGAGGTGTCGCCTTCGGCGACGCGTTTTGAAATGAGAATATGCGTGCGGAAGGGACACTCGCGAAGAGAGATTAGATGATAGAGGGTGGAGGAGGGAGGGGAGCGGAAAAGGAGGCTTGAGAGCGTTACATAGAATTTGAGGAGGGAGGCACTGCCGCATATAAGGAATTCGCTGACGCTCATGCTATCTAAATCACCACGCCCCGTCCCTCCCCTCGAGGGGAGGGAGTTGGAAAGAAACTTCCAAAAGTTAATAAAACACAGTTTCGGCGTCCTACCTTGCTATAAGGAATTCGCTGGCGCTCATGCTATCTAAATCACCCCTCCCCGTCCCTCCCCTCGAGGGGAGGGAGTTGGGAGGACGCTTGCGGAGGTTTTAGAAAAATGGCGGAGCGAGCACTGCCTTATAAAAGGAGTCCGCCTACGGCGGACGGCTAATCGCGTCACCTTAACGGTGACGTGATTACGCCTGTTTCCCCCTCCCCTACCCCTCCCCGACGGGGAGGGGGTTGGAGGACACTTGCGAGTGGCGCAAATAATTTGCGAAGGCGTCACACTGCCTTATAAAAGGTATTCGCTGACGCTCATGCTATTTTTAGTCTCCTACCCCCTATCCCCTCCCACATGGGAGGGGGTACGCATAGCTAAGGGCAGGTGTTCCGCCTAACGGCGGGGGAAATTGGCGAGGCGTCATACGTAGCTAAATGCGCACTTTGCAGTGGCCGCTAACGGCGTCACCTTTGCCGGCTTCTCCGTCCATTTTCTTCCACACCCCCTGCCCCCTCTCCCTCAGTGAGAGAGAGGGGGTTCCACCCCACACCCGGCCGTTCACGTTCGTGAACGGCGCGACCACTCCCCTTGAGGGGGAGTGGTACCGGGCAAGGAGGACACTTTGGCAGGTTTTAGAAAATTGCGCGCCGGTGCCGCGCCTTTCTAAAAGGTATTCGCTTCGCTCATGCTATTTTTAGTCTCCTACCCCCTGCCCCCTCCCACATGGGAGGGGGTTATGCGTCGGCAAACATTTGATTGCCGCCTGACGGCGGGGAGAGTTTGAAAAAGTGCCACATACCGCTAATAAGGAGTCCTCCCTCTGCGGCAGATTGGTCTGCACTGCTCCTTTTGATTCTGACATCTGGCAATCTCACTTCTGCTCTCTGACAGGGGCGCAGCCGCGGCCGCCGAAAGGCGGCCGGAACGAAATAGCAGGAAAACCGCTTGCGGGTTTTTCTGCTTCTTTCGTTCATGCGCGGAGCGCGCCGGGTGCGCCCGACACCGGGCGGTGAGGGAAGGCGGTTAAGCACAGCTCCGCCGCTCACTGCGTCGGACATATGCAAGCTTTTCCGATGGCGTGCCCGGTCGGTTTCCGCGCCAGTCAAGCGCGAGGGTCGGAATGACGCAGCAAAGCGGTTTAACGCCGCTTCACGCGACGGACGTCATGCCCCGCTCTACCTACAATCATGCCCGAGCCGTTCGATTCTCCGCAATATATCCGCGCAGAGCTCGTCGGCGGCCTCTTGGGAGGTCGACTCGACATAGAGGCGGATTCCGCGGCCGCTTCGGCGGGGCATGACGGTGCCGCGGGCGGATTGCGTCTCGACGGTGATGTCCTCCCCCGCCCTCGCCTCGGGGAACCCCTCGCGAAGCAGCCTCGGGAGCGGCGAATCCGTCTCGATGACCCGCTTTACATAATAGGCCTTCGGCAGCTCGGCAATCGCTTCGGAGAGCGGAATTCCGCGCTCGGAGACGTATTTTATCACGGTGAAGCAAAGCTCGAGCGGGTCGAGGCAGAAGCCGGACAGCTCGCCGCCGCGCAGCACGCCGGAACGTGTCTCTTTCGCCAAAATCTCGCAGGACGCCGGCGCACTCTTCGGCAGACAGACGCTCTTGTGACGTGCAAATTCCGCCTTACAGCACAAAAGCAGCAGCTCCTCATATGCCGCCTGGACGCTTCCGCAGACGGCGGTCACGGTCGTGCGGTCATCGGCGATTTTAAACACCGCGCGCTCGCCGTCCCCGTCCGGAATAAGGGACTCGAAAAGGCTCTTTTCGCGCGGGTTGGACGTTATTATCCCGACGCGTATTGACGGGTGCTCCGGCGCGATTTCGGCGAGATGCCCGACATAAAGCCGCTGTGCCGCCTCGGCGTTAATAAGCCTGTTCGGGCGGCTTTCGCCGATGTCCGCGCCGTGTTCAAACTGTCTTACGACTGCGCGCTCCTCCTGATTAGTGAGTCCGCCGGTCTTCGGGGACAGGAGTCTTACCGTTTCGGAGACATGAAAACAGAAGCCGCAGCCGAGCAGTCGGGCGCAGTATACCGTCTCGCCGAAAGAGGCGCCGTCGAGCCGAAAGACCTCGGTCCCGGAGGCCCTGAGTCCGAGCGCGACGGCCTCCCAGTCGCTTCCCGAGCCGCCGACGGCGATTTTTCGGGCTGACAGCGCTTTTCCGACGGCAAGTCCGAGGCGGAGCGCTTCATATGCACCCGAAACGCCGCGGACCTCTCCGCCGTCGTTGAAATAAAGCGGCGAAAAGCCGTTTTCGGGGATATCCGTCCTGATGACGGCGCCGTCGGGGATTTTGGTGTGCGGGGCAATCCGGACTCCCTCGCAGACGGTGACGTCGGAGCCGACAGTCGAACCCTCGCCGATTGCCGAAAACCTCTTCATGATAAGCCTTTCGCCGGCGGTGACGTTTTTACAGATTACCGCTTCGCAGATATCCGCGTCGGCGGCTACGGACGAGTTTTCACAAATCAGCGAGGAAAGAACGCGTGCTCCCCTGCCGACCGAGACATTTTTCTCGGCGACGCTTCCCGAAGACAAAAAAGCGCCCTCGGCGATAAACGCGTCTTCGGCGATAAGATTCTCATGTCCCCCCGAAAGAAGAAGCTCGCGCTGGCACCGAAGCAGCGAGGGGATATCGCCGACATCGTACCAATAACCGGTGTCCTCAAAGACAAAAAGCCGCTTTCCCTCGCGCAGAAGCTCGGGGAAGACGTCCTTGGCGAAGTCGAGCTTTTCGCCCGCCGGGATTCGCCGCATTATCTCCTCCGAGATGATATATGCGCCGGTGTTCGCGAGGTCGGTCAGCGCGGAGTCGTACCCCGGCTTTTCGATGAAGCCGGTGACGCGGCAATCGGCGTCGGAGGTGATGAGACCGTATTCGCGGGGGTCGTCGACACGCTTTGCGACGATGGTGACGTCGACATTTTTAGACGCGTGAAACTCGGCGGCGGCGCGGTAATCGGTGCCGCAGACGCTGTCGCCGCTGAGCACAAGGACGTCTCCGCCCGACCACGCCGCACGGACGGCACCGGCGGTCCCGAGTGGGATTTTTTCGTCGGCATAGCGGAGTCTTACGCCGCGGCGCGAGCCGCCGAGCGCGGTCCTGATGTCGTCGGAGCGGAAGCAGGTGCAGAGCACGGCGCGCCTGTACCCCGCCTCCCTTAAGCGCCCGAGCAGCCTTTCGAGCGCGGTCTCCCCGGCAATCCTCACAAGCGGCTTCGGCATATAGCTGGTCAGCGGGCGAAGGCGCGTCCCCTCCCCGCCGGTAAGAATATATGGCAGCATGGCGTTCTCCTTTAAGTGGATTCAAGGATATTTTATCCGGGAGGAGCGGGGAATATGCGGGGGCGTCAGGGCAAAAAATAACCCGCCCGGGCGGGCGGGGGTTTATTTCAGCTTTTCCAATATCTCATACAAAATCCCGTACAGCTGTCCTGCCTTATCCGGCTCGAGGTCGACACAGGCGGCGAGCTTGGCTGGGACGGAGAGGGCGCGCTCCCGCAGTGCCATGCCGTCCGGCGTTACCGCGACGATAAGGTCGCGCTCGTCTTTTTCCGAACGGCGGCGGGTGACGTAACCCTTTTCCTCCAGCCGCTTCAGCAGCGGCGTCAGCGTACTCGAATCGAGATAGAGGTGCTCCCCGACCTCCTTTACGCACAACTCGCGGTGCTCCCACATCACCATCATCGTGATGTACTGCGTATAGGTCAGGTCGAGCTCGTCGAGGTACGGCTTATATGCCTTTACGATTTCCTTTGCACAGGCATAGAGCGGAAAACAGAGCTGGTTTTCAAGCTTTAACGGGTCAAAGCTGTCCGTCATGGTTTTCTCCTTATTTTGTGATATTTTTCGCAAAGTCCGCCGCGGCCTTTAAATCCGCGCCGTTCGGCCTGCCCTTGTGCAAAAACAGGAATGAGCCGGGGCAGGAAAATTCCGCGTCCGCCATCGGGATATTCTTCTCTGCAAGAAGCTTTTCGACATATCTCTTGGTGGAACGAAGTGACGCGGAGGTACTGAAATTCGCGGTCTTTCCGACGCGGACGTCAATCCCGCTTATGAATTTTTTCACTTCGTCGTCGACGTCAAAGGCGTATGGTGAGCTGCCTAAAAAGAGGATATCGACGTCCTCGGTCAGCGGCTCGGAGACGGTTTTTGCTTCCGCGCCGACGGCTTTTGCAATAGCTTCGGCGAGTTTTTTGGTGTTCCCGCCGCGGGAAAAATATCTTACTTCAATCTTCATTTTGCACCTCACAGTCCGAGGGACATGACCCACTTTTTCCATTCGCCGGCGTCTTTTGTGCCGTGAACGACAATCCCCTCTTCAACCGAGGCGGAGGCGCTCACGCTCTTTTTTATGTCCTCGAGAGAGTGCTCGAAGCCGCTGCTGCCCGAGGTCGCGAAGAGGATAATCCGCTTTCCGGAAAAGTCATAGCTCTCCAAAAACGTGTTGATGATGGTCGGCGCGGTGTACCACCAAATCGGGAAGCCGAGAAGGATTGCGTCACACTCGGCGACCGGCGCGCTTTTGTCCGCGATTTTCGGGCGGGACGACTTGTCGTTCATCTCGACCGAACTGCGGGAATTTTTATTTGTCCAGTCGAGGTCGGCCTTGGTGTACGGCACCTCGGGGCAGATTTCATAGAGCTCCGAACCCGCCGCCTCGGCAATCTTTTTCGCCGCGTCCGCAGTGACACCGCTTGCGCTGAAATATGCTGTCAAAATTTTGCTCATAATTAAACCTCCTGATAATTTACGTCTTTTTCTATATGATTCACGCCGTTATGACATCAAAGAAGCTCCTCGACCTTCGCCTTAACCTTATCGAGCGAGTCGGTCGGCTCGAAGCGCGCGACGATTTCGCCGCTGCGGTCAATCAAAAACTTAGTGAAATTCCACTTGATTTTGCCGTTGTTCTTGTAGTCGCTGTCCATCTTTTTGACGGCGGCTTTGAGGATAAGTCCCATCGGACCGGAGAAGCCGCCGAAGGTTGTGTTTTCGGTGAGATATTTATAGAGCGGCGAAGCGTTTTCGCCGTTGACGTCGATTTTGGCGAACTGCGGGAAGGTGATTCCGAATCGGCCGGTGCAGAAGCTGTGAATTTCCTCATCAGTGCCGGGCGCCTGTTCCGCGAACTGGTTGCAGGGGAAGTCGAGGATTTCGAGACCGTCCTTTTGGTGGAGCACATAAAGGTCTTGGAGCTCGTTATACTGCGGCGTAAACCCGCAGCCGGTCGCGGTGTTGACGATGAGGAGGACCTTACCCCTGTAATCGCTCATCGGGACCTCCGTACCGCCCCGCGTTTTAATGCTGAAGTCGTAGATGTTCATGATTTTACCTCCGAATTGATTTGATGAGATTTAATCGTGCGAGATTATATGGGTATTATAACACGGAAAGGAGAGGTTGTCAAGGGGTGGGGCAGAAGAAGGAAGGGAGAGCGGCAGAGGGCAGATGCAAGAGAAAGCATAAAAAATAGAACAAGGATTATCCTTGCCCTATTTTTGCCCTATAATTATGCTCGACGGGTGCCGTAAATGAATTATTTGATTTATGGGCACCCGTCACTCGGGCGGGGCGCGCTATGCGTGGGCCTTGCTGAAGGTCGGTTTGACCGCTCGGTAGACCTCGGAGGCGCGGTTGGAGTCTTTGAATGTGGCTTGAAGCGTGTTGTGCAGGTCGGTGTTGCTGTCGGCGGTCCTTAACGCCTCGACGACTGCGGCTTCCTCTTCCTCGGTCAGACCGAGGGCGGACAGCGCAGACGAATATTCCCCGTCACGGGGAGGGTCCACCGCATAATTGATGCTGTGGACAAGCCGGACGTCGGCGCCGAACTGTTCCCAGAACTCTTTCAGCACCGAAAAGCCGTTGTCCATCGACACAATATAATAGACGACATTTTTGTTTCCGGCGACGATGTTCTGGTTGATAATGTAGCCGAGCTGAGAGGAAAGCTGAAAGTCAAGGGCGTTTTTCACGCCGATGCCGACCTTTACGAAGTCCATTTTCGCCCGACAGCTGTTGAGCGCCATGTGGATTTCAAAGGAGATGGTGTCGGCGTTCTTGCTGAAATATACCGTTACGGCGTCGGTCTCCTTTAATTTGGAAAGACCGAGCAGGCCGTGAGACTGTACATTTTCAAAGTCCACCAAAAAGAACCGCTTGATGAATTTCTTGCCGTTTTTGACTCCGGAAAAAAGATTTGACATTATATCATTCCTTTCCGCGGAATATTATACACGATGGCGGCGGAAAATGCAAGAGCTGTATGCGCCCTTTAAGGACGCATCAGAAGACAGAAATCAGAAGTCAGATGGCAGAAGTTGGAGATTAGAGGATAGAAGATAGAGGATGGAAGGGTGCATAGCTAAGGGCGGAGAGCCGCCTGACGGCGGGAAAAAGTTGCTCGGAGTCGGAGGTTGCTCCTCGCTGAGAGGAAATTGACAAAAATTGTCACAGCGTTTCGCTGCCATAAATAAGGGATTCGCTTCGCTCATACTATCTTTAGTAACTGTCATAGCAAGGTAACATGCTCACTTTTAAAATGCAAGTACAGCGCCTCACTGCCTATAACATGGTATTCGCTACGCTCATGCTATCTTAGTCACCCCTCCCCGGCCCTCCCCTCGAGGGGAGGGAGATGTGAGGAAACTTGCGAGCGTTCAGGTAGCTTGCAGAGGCTACACGTTTCCGCTTAAAAGGAATTCGCTTCGCTCATGCTATTTTTAGACTCCCACCCCCTGCCCCCTCCCACATGGGAGGGGGTATCATAGCTAAGCTTTGAGCGCCGCCTGACGGCGGGGGAGTTTGTAGAAGCGCCGTACTTTGCTTAAAAGGAGTCCGCCGATGGCGGACGCTCCTCGCGTCACTCGACCGTGACGCGTGTCGCCATATCCCCCTCCCCTGCCCCTCCCCGACGGGGGAGGGGGCGCGAGGAAACCTGCGAGCGTTCAGGTAACTTGCAGAGGCGACACGCTTCCGCTTAAAAGGAATTCGCTACGCTCATACTATCTTAGTCACCTCTCCCCGGCCCTCCCTTCGAGGGGAGGGTGCCGGAAGGAAACTTGCGAGCGTTTATAAAACATGGTTACGGCGCCACAGCTTTTATAAGGAATTCACTACGCTCATGCTATTTTTAGACTCCTACCTGTCACAAATCCGACGAAATTCCGGTGTGAGCGAAGCGAAACACACAACGACGCTCTCTAAAAGTTATAGTCATATCAATGTGTATTGCGTCGTTTGCCTCCCACATGGGAGGGGGAACGCATAGCTACGGCTTCAGCTCCCGTGAGGGCGCAGCCGCGGCAGCCGAAGGCTGCCGAAACGAAAGAGCAGGAAAACTCCGGAGGGAGTTTTTCTGCTACTTTCGTTTGCGCGCGAAGCGCGCCGGCTGCGCCCGGGGTCACATAAACACCGCTCTGCCGTAATAAGGTATTCGCAAAGCGAATGTTATCTTTAGTCACCCCTTCCCGACCCTCCCCCTCGAGGGGAGAGGGTTGTACGTTGCCAAGGTTTTGCAAGCCTCCTTATGGCAGAGAAATTGCGTGGCAACATGACTTGCTCAAAGTAACTCATTGTATTTCTGACATCTGACCTCTGATTTCTATCATCTAACAGGGGCGCCTTGCGTATCTATGCCCTTATCGTCAGCCGTTTGCGCTGTAAAGTCAAATCGCTTTCTGTATGAGTTGCCAAAACATGTATCAAAATTGCCGTGTAAAGTTATAAGCCTTTGCAGCAAAATTTCCATAATATGTCACAAAAAATTATGTAAAGCAATGTGCTTACACGAAAGCGGTGTGCCTTTACAAAACACAATTTCTCGTAAAAAATTTCGGTTTGACCACAATATTTTGTGTTTCACCCCTTGACAAAGGCGGGAAGCGGGTGTATAATCAAGACTGTTCCCGCAAGACTTTGCGGGCGTATTCTTACCGTTCGGGAGGAAAAGATGGACATACACGGATTTCAGAAGCTAACGCTGCTCGACTATCCCGAAAAGTGCGCGGCGACAATATTTACCGCGGGGTGCAACCTCCGCTGCCCGTTCTGTCACAACGCCTCGCTCGTCACTCATATAAACTTGGCGGACAGGATTGAGCGCGGCGAAGTGATGTCATACCTGAAAAAGAGAAAGGGCATGCTCGACGGCGTCTGCGTCACCGGCGGGGAACCGCTCCTCAACGACGACCTCTTTGACCTGCTCAGAGAGCTGAAGGACATGGGGTATCTCGTCAAGCTGGACACAAACGGGACATTCCCCGAAAGGCTTCGGCGGGCGGTCTTCGGCGGACTTGTCGACGCGGTCGCGATGGACATCAAGAACAGCCGCGGAAAATACGGCATGACGGTCGGGATAAAGGACTTCGACACCGCGCCGGTCGAGGAGAGCGTCGAGTTCCTTAAGAGCGGAAGCGTCGACGCCGAGTTCCGAACGACCGTTGTCGCCGAGCTCCACACCGAAGAGGACATCGAGCTTATCGGGCAGTGGCTCTGCGGCGCGGAGAAGTATTTTTTACAGCGCTTCAAGGACTCGGGCGACCTTATTTCGGGCGGGTTCACCGAGCCGAGCGGCGGCTTTATGGAAAACCTACAAAAAATAGCGTCGAAATATATTAAAAAAGTAGAATTGCGAGGCATTTGACATAAAACCACAATATATTGTGCTTAAGGGGTTGACTTTTGTCAAGATACGCGGTATATTAGAGGAACGCGGATAAGTGAATTATTGTGATTTAACATAAAATCAAAACGAAAAGGAGCAAAAACAATGTATCAGGTAATCAAAAGAGACGGGAAAATCGTAAACTTCGACATCACCAAAATTTCAAACGCCATCATTCTGGCGTTCAAGGCATGTGAGAAGCAGTACAACCAGGACGTCATCGACTTTCTGGCGCTGAAGGTCACGGCCGACTTTGAGCCGAAGATTAAGGATGAGAAGATTGCGGTCGAGGACATTCAGGACTCGGTCGAAAGCGTTCTCATCAAGGGCGGGTACGACAGCGTCGCGAAGGCATATATCCTCTACCGCAAGCAGCGCGAGAAAATCCGCAACATCAATGCCACCGCCGTCAACTATAAAAAAGTCGTCGACGATTATCTCCAGATTAACGACTGGCGCGTAAAGGAGAATTCGACCGTCACCTATTCGGTCGGCGGACTCATTCTTTCAAACTCGGGCGCCATCACCGCGAACTACTGGCTCTCCGAGATTTATGACCAGGAAATTGCGGACGCACACAGAAACTGCGACATTCATCTCCACGACCTCTCGATGCTGACAGGCTACTGCGCCGGCTGGTCGCTCAAACAGCTGATTAAAGAGGGCCTCGGCGGCATCAACGGAAAGATTACCTCGAGTCCGGCGAGTCACCTCTCGACCCTCTGCAACCAGATGGTAAACTTCCTCGGAATCATGCAGAACGAGTGGGCGGGGGCACAGGCGTTCTCGAGCTTCGACACCTATCTTGCTCCGTTCGTCAAGGTCGACAACCTGAGCTATAAGGAAGTCAAGCAGTGCATCCAGAGCTTCGTCTACGGCGTGAATACACCGTCCCGCTGGGGAACACAGGCTCCGTTCTCGAACATCACCCTCGACTGGACGGTTCCCTCGGACCTCGCCGAGCTGCCCTGCATCGTCGGCGGAAAAGAGATGGACTTCTGCTATAAGGACTGCAAGCCCGAGATGGACATGGTCAACAAGGCGTTCATCGAGATTATGATTGAGGGCGACGCGAACGGCCGCGGATTCCAGTATCCGATTCCGACATATTCAATCACCTCCGACTTCGATTGGTCCGAGACCGAGAACAACAAGCTTCTCTTCGAGATGACCGCGAAATACGGCACTCCTTACTTCTCGAACTACATCAACTCGGACATGGAGCCTTCGGACGTCAGAAGCATGTGCTGCCGCTTAAGGCTCGACCTCAGAGAGCTGAGAAAGAAATCGGGCGGATTCTTCGGAAGCGGCGAGTCGACCGGCTCTATCGGCGTCGTCACCATCAACATGCCGAAGATTGCTTATCTCTCGAAGGACGAAAAGGACTTCTATGAGAGGCTCGACAAGCTTATGGACCTTTCGGCGCGCTCCCTTAAGATTAAGAGAACGGTCATCACAAAGCTGCTCGACGCCGGTCTCTATCCCTATACAAAGAGATATCTCGGCACCCTTGACAATCACTTCTCGACAATCGGTCTTGTCGGCATGAACGAGTGCTGCCTTAACGCAAACTGGCTGAAGTGCAGCCTTGTCGACGAGCGCGCACAGAAGTTCACCAAGGACGTCCTCAACCACATGCGCGAGCGCCTTTCGGACTATCAGGAGCTTTACGGCGACCTCTATAACCTCGAAGCGACTCCCGCCGAGTCGACCTCTTATCGCCTCGCGAAGCACGACAAGGAGAAGTATCCCGACATCATCACCGCTTCGGACGGGACTCCTTACTATACAAACTCGTCTCACCTTCCGGTCAGCTATACCGAGGACATCTTCTCGGCGCTCGACATTCAGGACGAGCTTCAGACGCTTTATACCTCGGGAACCGTCTTCCACGCGTTCCTCGGCGAAAAGCTCCCCGACTGGAAGTCGGCGGCAAACCTTGTAAGAAAGATTGCCGAAAACTATAAACTCCCCTATTACACGATGAGTCCGACCTATTCGGTATGCCGCAATCACGGCTATCTCACCGGCGAACAGAAGGTCTGCCCGCACTGCGGCGAGGCTACCGAGACCTACAGCCGCATCACCGGCTATTACCGCCCGGTCCAGAACTGGAACGACGGAAAGGTTCAGGAATACAAGGAGCGCAGGACATATAACATCGCAAACTCGGTCCTCCGCAGAAACGGCGTTGAGTCGAAGGTCGAGGTGACTGCGCCGGCGTCCTCTTCGCTTAAGGACGGCGCGTATCTCTTCACAACGGCGACATGCCCCAACTGCAAGGTCATAAAGGGAATCCTCGACAAGCAGGGGTATCGGTATGAGACGCTTCTTGCGAACGAGAACCGCGAGCTCTGTGAGCAGTTTGATATCCGTCAGGCGCCGACGATGGTCGTCGTCAAGAACGGCGAGTTCGAGAAGTTTGCCGGAGTATCGGAGATTAAGAAAAACACCGTAGCAAGCGCCTGATTGGGCGCCTGCCGCGGAGTGTGAAGGATTTAAAAGATGTCTGACTATGATATAATCGTCATCGGCGGAGGCCCCGCCGGTCTTACGGCGGCGGTTTATGCGCGCCGAGCCGGCAAAACGGTGCTGGTGCTCGAAAAAGCCGCTTTCGGCGGACAGATAACCTTTTCCCCGAAGGTCGAAAACATTCCCGGTCTTATTTCGGTCACCGGCAACGACTTCGCGGCGTCGCTCGTCGACCAGGCGATGGCGCTCGGAACCGACCTTGAGGCCGAGGAGGCCTTGGAAATCCGTACCGGGGAGAAAATCGCCGTCGTGACCGACTGCGGGGAATATTCCTGCGGCGCGGTGATTGTCGCGACGGGTGCGCGGCACCGTATGCTCGGCGTCCCGGGCGAGGAAGAGCTTGTCGGCGCGGGGGTGAGCTTCTGCGCGGTATGTGACGGCGCATTTTACACCGGGCGCAGAGTCGGGGTTGTCGGCGGAGGAAATTCCGCGCTTCAGGAGGCAATCCTTCTGAGCGAGCTTGCCGAAAAGGTCACGGTCATACAGAATCTTGACTTTCTGACCGGTGAGGCGGCGTTGCAGGATAGTCTCTTGAAAAAGGACAACGTCGAGGTGATTTTGGGGCACACCGTTTCGCGGGTCGTCGGCGACGGGTCGCTGAGGGCGGTCGTCATAAAAGACGAAGCGGGAAACGAGCGCGAGATTGAGCTTGACGGCTTATTTGTCGCAATCGGGTTATTGCCGCAGAACGAGCCGTTCGGGGGCGTTATTCCGCTCGACGGCGCGGGATATGCCGACTGCGGCGAGGACTGTGAGACGCCGACGCCGGGGGTCTTTGTCGCCGGGGACTGCCGCAAAAAGCAAACGAGGCAGGTTACGACCGCCTGTGCCGACGGCGCTGTCGCGGCGCTTGCGGCCTGCAGGTACATCGACAGACAGTGATATCACCGAGGCCAAAGATATCACCAGATATCCCCGGTTCATTTACTATATTGAAGGCTCGCTTCCGAATGGGGGCGAGTGCTTCTTTTGGGGGAGGGAGATGATGGGGTGTGGGTTAAAAGAGGGAGCGGAGCGGGGGCGATTGTAGCGCACTGCCGCTTTTCTAAAAGGAATTCGCTGGCGCGAAATTAAAAAGCACTGCGTGCCACCGTCTTGTAAAAGGTATTCGCTTCGCTCATACTATCTTTAGTCACCCCTCCCCGGCCCTCCCCTCGAGGGGAGGGAGTTGTGAGGATACTTGCGCGGGTTTTAGAAAAATAGAGGAACGCCACTGCTACCGTGAAAAGGTATTCGCTTCGCTCATACTATTTTTAGCCTCCTTTCCCCCTGTCCCCCTTTCCACATGGAAAGTGGGAACGCATCGCTTCGGCTTCTGCTCCTGCGGCGCAGCCAAGGTCGACCAAAAGTCGACCTAAACGAAAAGAGCAGGAAAACCCGCACGGGATTTTCCTGCTGCTTTCGTTTGCGCGCGAAGCGCGCCGGCTGCGCCCTCCGTCGTTTGCACCGTAGAAAGCGGAGTGATGTAAAACCCCTCCCCGTCGGGGAGGGGCAGGGGTGGGGGAACAGGCAAAACGCGTCACCTTGGCGGTGACGCGTTTTGCCGTCCGCCAACGGCGGACTCCTTAATTAGCGATGTACAACGCAGTCGCAAATTTCCCCCGCCGTTAGGCGGCATCAAAAGTTTGGCAACGCAACCCCCCTCCCATGTGGGAGGGGGTTGGGGGTGGGAGTCTAAAAATGGCATGAGCGTAGCAAATACCTTATATCAAAGCGTGTCGCCGCTATTCGCTCAATTCTTTAGTTCCTAGTCTCTATCCCCCAGCACCGCCGGCGGATTTGAGGTCTGTGTGATATGTCATCAAACGGCGATGAAGAACTTGACGAGGAAGATGGCGGAGATGACGAGGGTGAACCACGAAACGTCCTTAATCTTGCCGGTGCAGAGCTTGATGACCGAGTAGGTGATGAGGCCGAGGCCGATGCCGTGTCCGATAGAGCCCGAAATCGGCATCGCAAGAAGCATGATGAACACAGGGGCGGCGATGGAGATATCCGAAAGGTCGATATTCTTAAGACCGCCGAGCATCAGGATACCGACATAAATCAGAGCCGCAGAGGTGGCCGCTGCGGGGATAATGGCGGCTATCGGACTGATGAACATGCAGGCGAGGAAGAGAACGCCGGTTGTGAGTGCGGTAAGACCGGTTCTGCCGCCCGCCTCAACGCCCGAGGCAGACTCGACGAAGGTGGTGACGGTAGAGGTACCGGTGCAGGCGCCGACTACAGTGCCGACAGCGTCGGAGAGAAGGGTCTCGCGCATCTGCGGCATATTGCCCTCCTTGTCGACCATTCCGGCGCGGTTCGCGGTCGCGATGACTGTGCCGATGGTGTCAAACATGTCGATGATGCAGAAGGTTACAACAAGAATGATGACCGTTCCCCAGCCAATCGAGAAGAGGGTCGAGAAATCAAACTTAAAGAGAGTCGTTTTTGCCATGTCGCCGAACGGGGGCAGCCAGCTTGCGGTCGCAAGAGAGGCAAACGGGTTGGTGCCGAGAATAAACTGTCCAATCCAGTTGATGACCGAAGCGGCAAGCATGCCGATAAGTACGGCGCCCTTTACTTTATAGTGCGCAAGAATGATAATCGCGAATAGGCCGATGAACATAGTCACGACCGTAAGGACCATAGTCGGCCAGTAGTCGCCGAGAGCTTCCTTTGCCGAGCTTGCGGCAAGGGCGCCGAAGAAGTCGCGCATGACGTAGTGCTCGCTCGATGCGCCGACGCCGGCGTTGGAGCCGAAGCCGATGTTCATAAGCATAAGACCGATGCCGGGGCCGATGCCGAGACGGACGCCGAGAGGTATTGCCTCGACAATCTTCTGTCTGATGTTAAAAACAGAAAGCAGAAGGAAGATAACGCCTTCAATAAGAATGATGCAGAGACCCGCCTGAAGTCCCGCAAGGTAGGAGCAGCCTGCTGCGCCCGCAATCTGTGCGATTACGACGGCAAAGTATGAGTTGAGGCCCATTCCGGGGGCAAGCGCAAACGGCTTGTTTGCGAGAAACGCCATGCAGAACATCGCAATCGCAGACGCAAGACAGGTCGCCATAAAGACGCCGTTCCACGCTGCGGTACCGTCTTCACCGAAGCCGCCGAAGGCTCCCTGTCCGAAGCCGACAATGAGGTTCGGGTTCAGGGCGATGATGTAAGCCATCGTCATGAAGGTGGTCAAGCCGGCAACGATTTCGGTTCTCACATTGGTACCGTTTTCCTTGAGCTTGAAAACTTTTTCCATTTTTGTCAATCCTTTCTTTTGCGCGGAGCGTGAATCAAATCCGCATTTTCGCTTTTCGGGGAAAAACTCCCCTAAAATAAAAGCATATGTATATGGTACTCCTATTTCCGAAAATTGTCAACCTAATTTGACGTTTTTATATCACAAAAATTTAATATAAAAACTGATAATTTTGCCGAATCCCGGGAAAAATCATCAAAAAACCGCCGGAAAACCGGCGGCATATATATAATCGCTGTCAGAAATCACAGCCGAAGGTGTACCCTTGTGCAATCATCTCGTCGATAAAATCGCCGAGTATTCCCGCGTTCGTCTCGGAGACGGAGTGGAGCAGGTAGATGGCTCCCGGATGCGCGCGCTCAATAAGCTTTTGAAGAGCGGCTTCGGGCTCGGGTTGGTTATCCGTGTCCCAGTCGGCATAGGCAAAACTCCAGAGCACCGTTTTATATCCGAGGTCGCCGGTCACCGCGAGGCTTTGTTCGGAATACTCCCCCTTCGGCGGGCGGAACAGAGTCATCTGTATGCCGAAATTTTCGAGCATATAGGAGTGAAGCTCCATTATCTCGGAGGTCATATCTTCAACGGAAAGCTCGGGCATTGAATAGTGGTTCACGGAGTGTGAGCCGACGGTATGACCCTCTTCAATCATTCGGCGGACAAGCTCGGGCTGCCGCTCGGCATAGTCTCCGACGACAAAAAACGTCGCTTTTACGCCCTTTTCCTTTAATACGTCGAGGATTTTTCCGGTGAAGCCGTTTTCATAGCCTTGGTCAAAGGTCAGGTTTATGACCTTTTCGTCGGGGGAATTGATTGCGGTCGCACAGTATTGCTGATAGCTGTTGTTAAAGTCAACCGCACCCCGCGGGCGGTTAAGGTCGTCGAAATGGACGCCCTGTCCGTAGCCGTGGGATTCGGTGTCGAGTGCGGAATAATCGCGCTCGGGCGTCACGGTTGAAAGCGGTTCGACCGCGTCGCCGATGTCGCTTATTTCCTCGGTGTCCGGCAGCGGTTCGGTGTCAGTCTCGGACGAAACGTCCGGCGGGAGCGTCGGGAGCGTTTGCGTCTCGGAGGAAGAGAGCGACGTTTCGGGGAGGGTTATCGGAGATGACGAAGACGTCGGCGAAGAATCATCGCCGAAAAATTCGGACTCGGTCACGCCGGTATATCGTGCCCCGTCGCGATAGAGGTCGCCGCTGTCGGGCGAAGAGCATCCGCACAAAGACGGGCTCAGGACCGCGGCGGCAAGGATTGGCAGGAAGTATTTTGCAGTTTTCATGGCAGACTCCTTTTAATGCGTCAGTCAGCATTGCCGCGGCTGACGCGCGTTTTGGTCGGGTGTCCGCGGACAATTCCGCGCCCATGCTTAATATGTGCAGTAATGCGTCAAAAATCTGAGGTAAATATTGAATGTTCGGATTTTTTGACGATTTTTGTCGATATTTATATTATAAGGGATTGAGGGGGAGATGTCAATGAGGAAGTGTTGAGGAGGCGTGTCACATCCGCCCACATTTAAGTCCAAAACAGTTAATGGAAAGCAATTAGCAGTGGCGAATCATCAACATAAATTTTTTTATAATGCGGTCGTTTGGGACACTCCCATATTGAGCGATGCGGCCTAAGCGGCCACATCAGAAGACAGAAGTTAGAAGTCAGAGGTCAGAATTTAGAGGTGTCGCCTTCGGCGGCGTTTTTAAATACTGCAAATAATGCGTGCGGAATGGACACTCACGTATTGAGGAAGTGGAAATGAGATTGGCGGGAGAGGGTGGAAAGTGGTTAAAGAAAAACGGCAGGAAGATATGAGGGTTTGGAGATTGGCGCGATGGCAAAAAACGTGTAGCGGTGCACCTTGTAAAAAGGAGTCCGCCGAGGGCGGACGGGATTTGGAATAGCTAACATCGTAAGGACACTTGTGTGCGTTAAAATATAAAAGAGCGGCGGCGCACTGGCGTTTAAAGGGAATTCGCTTGTATATTTGTAGCAAAGCAATGCGCTGCCACTGCGCTGTAAAAGGTATTCGCTGCGCGAATGCTATCTTAGTCACCCTACCCCGGCCCTCCCCTCGAGGGGAGGGAGTTGTGAGGATACTTGCGCGGGTATATTAAAAGCATGAGCAGCGCCGCACCTTTCTAAAAGGAATTCGCTACGCTCATGCTATTTTTAGACTCCCACCCCCTGCCCCCTCCCACATGGGAGGGGGTTATGCGTCACTAAGGTTCGAGAGCCGTTAGCGCGGGGGAAATTTGCAAAGTCGCCACACGTCGCTTAAAAGGAGTCCGCCTGACGGCGAACGGCTTATCACGTCACCTTGGCGGTGGCATGCTCTCTTTCTTCCACACCCCAGTCCCCCTCTCCCTCAGTGAGAGAGAGGAGGTTCCACCCCACACCCGGCCGTTCACGTTCGTGAACGGCGCGACCACTCCCCTCGAGGGGAGTGGTACTTGGCAAGGAGGACACTTGCGAGCGCTAAGGGTAACTTGCAGAGGTGCAGCTCTTCCATAATAAGGAATTCGCTGGCGCTCATGCTATTTTCAGACTCCTACCTGTCACAAACCCGACAAAAAGTCGGTGTGAGCGAAGCGAAACACACAACGACGCTCACTAAAAGTATTAGTTATATCCAAAGTATATTGCGTCGTTTGCCTCCCACATGGGAGGGGGTCTGCGTTGCCAAAGTTTGGAGAGCCGCCTTACGGCGGGGGAAATTAAGCAGCAACCCATCTTTTTCAAAGCAGCTCCTTGCGCTTCTGACATCTGACTATCTCACTTCTGTTCTCTGGGAGCATACGCTTGTTTTATCTGTGAACGCGAGCAATCAATCGTTTACGATTGCGAAGCGTGAACAGCTATAAAACAGGCTTATGCACGCAGCCGGCGCGCTTCGCGCGCTAACGAAAAAAAGCAGGAAAACCGCTTGCGGGTTTTCCTGCTCTTTTTCGTTTCGGCAGCCTCCGGCTGCCGCGGACTGCGCCCTCGTAGGAGCTGAAGCCGGAGCTATGCGTTACCCCTTTCCATGTGGAAAGGGGGACAGGGGGATAGGAGTCTAAAATAACATGAGCGCCAGCGAATTCCTTTTTGCAAGGCAGTGCGGTGCCGCTCCGCTTCGGGCGCAATCGGTGCGGGGCAGTTAAATATAAATGCCATCGCGCACGGAGGTGGGTCACGGCGTGGGGCACGGGGCCCGGATATGTAGGGTATGACGAGCGCAAGGGCGGAATGGCGGGGTCGGCGCGCCATAAATCCATATTGCACTTTGTGCGGGACGGAACTGTCACAAACCGCGTCCGAGTATAATGTGAACGCCAGTGGCGGGCAGTCACCCGCGTTCTGCGTCTCCCCTCTTCCTACGCGCCGAGCCGAGAAGCATGATGAACGGGAAGACGGAGGCGGCGAGGAGTCCGGCTTTCAGGCTTCCGCCGGAGGCGGCGGAGACGAGTCCGACGGCGGTCGGGCCGCCGGTACAGCCGAGGTCGCCGGCGAGCGCCAGCATCGCGAAGAGCGCCGTCCCGCCCTTGGGGAGACTTGCCGAAGCGAGGCTGAATACGCCCGGCCACATTATCCCGACCGCGAAGCCGCAGATTCCGCAGCCGAGCAGCGACAGCACCGGTATGCCGGACAGCGAGGCAATCAGGTATCCGCAGAGGCAGAGCGCGGAGCTGTAGAAAATGAATCTTCTGATGTTGATTCGGTCGCCGAAGCGGGCGTAGACCGTGCGGGCGGCGCCCATCAGCAGCGCGAATGCACAGGGTCCGGCGAGGTCGCCGACCGACTTGGATATCCCGAGAGACGCCTCGGCAAACGCCGACGCCCACTGGCTCATAGCGAGCTCGCTTGCACCCGCGGCAAACATCATCATCAAAAACAGCAGAAAAGCGCGGCTTTTAAACAGCTCGGACAGCTTCATACTCTCTTCCTTTTCGGTGAGACGGTAGATTGGCACGCGGGTGAAGAAAAACGCGTTGAAGAGCGGCACAATCGCCCAGAGCCAGCAGAGAATCCGCCAGTTTTCGCGTCCGAAGACCGCCATGAAGACGGTCGAGAGGAGAACAACCGCGACGACTCCCCAGCAGTAGAACGAGTGCAAAAGGCTCATCGCGGCGGCCTTGTTGTCCGAGGGACATGCCTCTATAATCGGACTGACGAGCACCTCGAGGAGTCCCCCGCCGAGCGCGTATAGTATGACAGAGATAATCAGTCCCAAAAACGGCGACGGGAGGATATCGGGCAGGACCGCCATTCCGACAAGGCCGGCGGCCGCGAAGAAATGAGCCGCGACGGCACAGGTCCGGTAGCCGATTTTATCGACAAAAAAGGCGGACAGCAGATCGACGCAGAGCTGTACCGCGAAGTTTGCGGTCGTCAGAAACGTGACGGTCGAGAGGCTGACCCAGCCGTTTCCGATAAAGGTTATGAAGAGAAGCGGGGCGAGGTTGTTGACTATCCCCTGCGTGATATATCCGATATAACAGGCGGCGGCCGTCAGTTTTGCGGGATTTTTCATAGCGATTCCTCCAAAACAAAAGCGGTCGGGCGGGAAATCCGCGCTGACCGCATTTGGCGCGCCCGGGGAGATTCGAACTCTCGACCTACCGGTTCGTAGCCGGGCACTCTATCCACTGAGCTACGGGCGCATCCACAATTAGGTATGTTACCACAAAACGACGGAGTTGTCAAGCGATTGGAGGAAAAAATTTAAAAAATGTTGGGAGGGGTTCATTTTGATTCCGACATCCGGCTTCTGCTCTTCGACAGCATACGCTTTTTTTATCTGTGAGCGCAGCAATCCAACCGTTCTCGATTGCGAAGCGTGAGCAGCTATAAAACAAGCTTATGCGGCGCAGCCGCGACCGCCGAAAGGCGGTCGGAACGAAATGAAGCAGGAAAACCGCTTGCGGGTTTTTCTGCTTCATTTCGTTTGCGCGCGAAGCACGCCGGCTGCGCCCGGGGCGGGGCGGCGCGGGAAGTCGGGACAGCGCACCGCAGTCACGCAAAAGTCCGGCTGAAGCGCTGTGCACGGGTCATCGCGGGGACGCCGGAACGCGCGGACAGTCCCCCGTCCTTGTTCGGAAAGCGCACGGTTTGGCGCTATCCCGAAAACTTTTATCCCCCGTTCGTCAAACGGTCACATCTTCCATCATTTTATCTCTTGCAAAATGGGCGGATATGTGCTATCATTGCAGCATAGAGTTTTTGACACAACAGTTTTATATAAAAGAGGTATTGGATATGTCCGAAAAATTCATCTATTTAACCCTGCCCTGCGTCGCAACGCGGGACGTTGTCGTACAGCCGGATATGGCAATCCGGTTCGATGTCTCGCGGGAGCGCTCCCTCAACGCCTTAAGAGAGGCGCTCGAGGGCGACAGGCACGTTTTTTTGGTCGCACAGCGTGACGTCAACGTCCAGGACCCGACCCAAGAGGACGTCTACCGCTTCGGGACCGTCTGTGAAGTAAAACAGGTGGTAAAAGGCTCTGACGGAATCTCGCGGGTGCGCGTCGACGGACTTTATAAGGCGAAGCTGATTGACTTCTGCGTCGACAGCGAAAAAATCTCGGCGACCGTCCGCCCGCTCAAGACCTTCTCCCGCGACCACGCGAGCGAGGAGGAAATCAACGCGCTTATGAGAGCGGTAAAGGACGCCTTCTTCGCGTATACACAGGTCGTCCCGAGAATGCCCGACGAGCTTAAAAACGCCGCCGAGGGTTCAAAGACCCCCGAGGAGCTCTATCAGGTCCTTGCTTTCAACATCATCATGCCGGCGGAAAACCGTCAGCAGATTTTAGAGGCCCCCGCGCTCAGCGACAAGCTTGCGGTGCTTCTTGCCGTGCTCTCGAAGGAGACGCAGATTCTCGCGCTCGAAAAGGACATTCACATGAAGGTCGGCGAGGCGATTGAACGCGGACAGCGCGAATACTATCTCCGCGAGGAGATGAGGGTTATCCGCGAGGAGCTCGGCGAAGAGGAATATCCCGAGGACGAGAGCTATCAGTATCTCGAAAAAATCGCGAAGCTGAATCTCCCGAAGGAGAGCGTCGAAAAGCTCGTCGAAGAGGCGAACAGAATGTCGAAGATGCCCTATGGCTCACAGGAAGCCGCGGTCATCAGGAGCTATCTCGACACTGTCATCGAGCTGCCCTGGAACGTAAAAACCGAGGACAAAACCGACATCGCAAAGGTCGCGGCACAGCTTGACAAGGACCACTACGGCATGAAAAAGGTCAAGGAGAGGATTCTCGAGCTTATCGCCGTCAGAAACCTCATTCCCGACGTCAAGGGTCAGATAATCTGTCTCGTCGGGCCTCCGGGCGTCGGAAAGACGTCTATCGGAAAGTCGATTGCAAAGGCGCTCGGCCGGAAGTATGCCCGCGTGTCGCTCGGCGGAATAAGGGACGAGTCGGACATCAGGGGTCACAGAAAGACCTACATAGGCTCGATGCCGGGGCGGATTATCACCGCAATCAAACAGGCGGGGTCGCGGAACCCGATGATTCTTCTCGACGAAATCGACAAGATGGCGAACGACTTCCGCGGCGACCCGTCGAGCGCGATGCTCGAGGTCCTCGACAGCGAGCAGAACAAGGAATTCAGGGACCACTATATCGAAATCCCGTTCGATTTGTCCGACGTCCTATTTGTGACGACGGCGAATACGCTCGACACAATCGCCCCTCCCCTCCTCGACAGAATGGACGTTATTGAGCTTCCGAGCTATACGAGGGAGGAGAAGTTTGAAATCGCAAAGAGGCACCTTGTGCCGAAGCAGCTTAAGGCGAACGGCCTCAACGGGAATATGCTCCGGTTCACCGACGGCGGTCTTTACGAAATCATCGACTACTACACCCGCGAGGCCGGCGTGAGGACGCTTGAGCGCAGCATCGCGTCAATCTGCCGCAAGGCCGCGAAGGAAATCGTCTCGAAGGAGGCTCTTCGGGTCACGGTCACACAGGAGACCGTCGAAAAGTTCCTCGGAATAAGGAAATTCCTCGGCGACCTTAAGTCGGATAAGCCGCAGGTCGGCGAGGTCAACGGCCTTGCGTGGACTTCTGTCGGCGGGACTCTTATGCCGCTCGAAGTCCTTTCGGTCGACGGAAAGGGCGCGGTCGAGCTGACCGGTTCGCTCGGAGACGTTATGAAAGAGAGCGCGAGGATTGCGGTCAGCTATGCCCGCAGCGTCGCCGAAAAATACGGCATCGACAAGGACTTTTACACCAAAAAGGACATTCACATTCACGCTCCCGAGGGCGCCGTCCCGAAGGACGGACCGTCGGCGGGAGTCACTCTTGCGACCGGAATCATCTCCGAGCTTTCGGGGATACCTGTCCGCTCGGACGTCGCCATGACCGGCGAAATCACCCTTCGGGGAAAGATCCTCGCAATCGGCGGTCTTCGCGAGAAGACTATGGCGGCATATAAGGCCGGAATAAAGACGGTCGTCATTCCGAAGGCGAACAAGCCGGACCTCGAGGAAGTCGACGAAAAGGTCAAGGAGTCGGTCGAATTCGTGTTCGCCGAAACGGTCGAGGACGTCCTCGGCGTCGCCCTGACCCGCCCCGAGTCACAGAAAGCGGTCATCCCGCCGCCGCAGTTCAAGAAGACGGGAAGCGGAATCGGAGCGCGAAGCTGATGGACTTCCGCAATGCTAAATTCAGGGCGTCATACGGCACATTCAGACAGATTCCGCCCTCCGACGGCATCGAAATCGCCTTTTCCGGACGCTCGAACGTCGGGAAGTCGTCGCTTATAAACCGCATTTTTGGGCGGAAAAACCTCGCGCGGGTCAGCTCGCAGCCCGGCAAGACCGCGACCATCAACTTTTACGAGCTTGAAAACATAAGGTTCGCCGACCTCCCGGGTTACGGCTATGCAAAGGTCTCGAAGAGCGAAAAAGAGCGCTGGAGCGGCCTTATCGGCGGTTATCTCTCGGACGGTAGGCGGGACCTCGAGCTGATTTTTCAGCTTGTTGACATGAGGCACCCGCCGTCTGCCGACGACATCGCGATGATTAACTATCTTATCGACAGCGAGCTGCCGTTCGTGGTGGTGCTCACTAAGGCGGACAAGCTAAACCGCACAGAACGCGCCGCGCGGCTTGAGGCGCTCAGGACCGAGCTCCCCTGTTACGACCAGCTTACGGTCGTGCCCTTCTCCGCCGTGACCGACGAGGGGGTGGAGGAGATAAGAGGAATCGTGCGGGAAATTGCCGGGGAAGAGTATTAAGGACTTCTGTCATCTGACTTCTGAATTCTGACAATCTATTAGGGACGGTGTTTTTTATGAACTTTAAGGTGCTGGGAATTGTGCTCTATGCGGTCAGCTTTTTGTATACCCTGTTTTTGCAGGCGGTGAGCTACCGGTCGAAGAACAACCCGATTCCCGAAAATGTGCGGGACATCTATGATGCCGAGAGCTATAAAAAGTGGCAGGATTATCACCGCGAGACCGCGCTGACTGACCTTGTGTCGTCAGTGGTCGGGTTTGTCATCTACCTGCTGCTCTTTGTTTTTGACATTCTCCCGGCGTTCGACGTCGGCGGGAACCTCTATCTCTCGGCGGCGTGCGTGCTCATCTTTGTGCTGACGCTCGACTCGGTGATGGGCGCGGTCTTCTCATATGTATACTCGATGAAGATTGACGAAAAGTACGGTTTCAACCGCATGACCATGAAGACCTTTATCGCCGATAAAATAAAGGGCTGGCTGATTCAGCTTGTAATCATGATTGCGCTCGATTGGCTGTTTATCCTGCTTTATGAAAGCATGGGTGATATGATTCTCCTGCTTTTCTCCTGCGTTATGATTGCCGTTGTCTTCGCAATCATCTTTCTTTCCCCTTATTTTTCAAAAATCTTTAACAAATTCACACCTCTTGAGGACGGCGAGCTTCGTGACAAGCTTACCGCGCTTTTGGAGAAAAACGGGTATAAGGTCCGCGAGATTCAGGTCATGGACGCTTCAAAGAGGTCGTCGCGCTCGAACGCCTATTTTGCCGGACTCGGGCGGTCGAAGACAATAGTGCTCTACGACACGCTTATCGAGTCGATGACCCCGGACGAAATCACCGCGGTCTTTGCGCACGAGCTCGGGCACGGTCTTCACAAGGACACCTTTAAAAACAGCTTTATCGCGATTTTGCAGATGGTCACGATTGTCCTTCTGGCGTGGCTGACCGTCCGCACCGAGGCGATTTACCCCGATTTCGGCTTTGAGGGGCGCAACTACGGATTTGCGCTTGTGCTGGTCATGGTCATCGAGATGCCGGTTCTGCTGCCGCTGTTCTCGCTTATCGCGAGCGCGCTTTCGCGCAGGGCGGAGTACCGTGCCGACCGCCACGCGGTGAATGAAGGCTATGGCAGAGAGCTTGTCTCGGGCCTCAAAAAGCTTGCAAAGGACAACCTCTCCGACCTCTCCCCCTCCCCGATTGAGGTCGCCCTCACCTACTCCCACCCGCCGCTGTCGAAGAGAATCGAGGCGATTGAGAGGGAGATGGGGGAGAAGGAATAGGGAAAATAATTTTGAGGATGAGATTAGAGGCCCCCGGTTAGACGGGGGCTTTGTTATGCTATGGCACATAAAAATCCCCCGCCGTCAATACGACAGCGGGGTTTTGCCTGATTTATTCCTCCGTAGTGTACCTCAGCGGGATATGGTACTCGTTTTCATAAATCTCCTTCCAGACGCGGGAGTTTTCGTCCATCATCTTGCGGATTTTCTCGTTTTTGCTGAGCGAGTTGTCGGGGTAAATCGGCTCGGAAATGTGTATCGTGTACTCCTGTACAAAAAAGCCGTCGTCGCCCATGATGTGCGAGTCCTTCATCGTTATGAAACAGGGCAGCACCGGCACGTTGTTCCTCGCCGCAAACATATACGCCCCCGTCTTTAATGGCTTCGGCTTGCGGTAGTTCCACCACATGCTCTGCTCGGGATAGACGAGCACAAAGTTGCCGTCCTGCAAGAGCTTGTCCGTCGCGTCCATGAATTTTTTCATCGTCCTTAAATTCGACGACAGCGGCAGAGTGTTGCAGTGGCGCATCAAAAAGCCGTAAAATCCCGGGAAAGCCGTATAGTTTCCCTCTCTAATGACGCGGTAGAAGGTCCTCTCGGGCTGCTCCGCCGCTTCGTATGCAAGCTGAATCGCAAAGCTGTCATAAGGATTGAAGTGGTTACAGGTTATGACCGCGCCGCTGCGGAGGTTCTTGAAGTTTTCAATCCCCTTCATTTCCTTGATGATAAGCTGCTTTTCCTCTATGAGATTGTTGACGAACCTGCGCGCAATCATAAACGCAAATCTCGTCTTAAGGCGGTCCGAAATGCTCTTGTGGATATAGTCGATTTCGTCCGGCATGAGCGTTCTTCCGGGCGGGTCCTGCTCGACGTCGACGTCGAATTTCCCCTCGCGCTCGTACTGCTCGATTTTCTTGATGACCTCGACGCGGTCCTTCGCGCGCTTGAATTTGTTCATCTGATTGAGGAAGTTGTCCTCGCGGTTGGTTTCGTCAATCGCGGTCTGCATAAGCCTGTCGCATGACTCCCTGTCCCTCTGCCGCTCCTCGTCGGTATAGGCGTTGAGCTCGGCGAGAATCATGTCATACACCTTTGTCTCCTTCGCATAGCTCCAGAAGATGTCGGCGTACGGGCAGTCGGCATAGTGCCAAGGCTTGTTGGTCATGATATAGTGGATAATCTTCGCCTCTTTAATCGGATAGCCGAGCTCGCCGAAGATTTCGGTGTTCCAGCGCTGGTCGAGCCAGAAAACGTGGTCCTTGCAGATGAGGTTAAGATAATCCTCGTCCTGTGTGACGACGAAGTTATACATATGAAGATATTCGATAAACTTATCGAGCACAAACCTTATTCTGAACCTGTCGCAGTTGATGACGAGCATTCCCGCGTTGAAGAAATTATATCTCGGGACGCCGACGACCTTTTCGACATATGTGCCATAGACGTTCTCCTGAAGCATCGCCTGCTCGTGGCATGCGCCGACATAAGCGTCGTCGATGTTGATTCGGTAAAGCTCGCTGATGTCGCCCTGTACAACGGTGTCGCTGTCGATATAAATCGCCTTGTCGTATTCGGGGTACATTTCGGCGATAAAGAGGCGGTAATAGGTCGTCTTTGAATAATAGTCGCGAAGCGGGAGCTTGTCCGAAATCGAGACAAGGTATTCGGTGACGTCGTCGAAGGATATCTCGAAACAGTCGTTCTGCATTTCGAGCACCCTCTCCTTCATCGCGTCGGATATTCCGGTGTGAAGGATATGGACGTGATACTTAAACTCCTTAGAGGCGTTTTTTTGCATCGAGTGAAGCGAGACGATTGTGTATTTTACGAAGTTATCGTCGCAGGCATAAAAAATCTGAATCGGCCGGTTGTTCATTTTTCGGTATTTCCTCTCTTGAATTTTTCGGAAAGATAGATATATTCATAAAGAATATCGTCGAAGCAGTAGTACCCGAAGACCTTGTGCACCCTGCTCACCTGCCACTGCTTGATGTTATCGGTGTGCGGATAAGGGAGCCAGAAGAGGCGCTTTGAAAAGTGCCTCACGACGGTGTGCTTATGCAAAAACTTCTGGTCATTGAAGCGCTGGGGCAGGAGCTTTTTTCGCGTCGTCGAGCGGATAATCGCGCTTTGGTCGGCAAAGGTAAGCTTTTTTGCCCTGATGAGTCCCCTCGCCTTTTCGAGCAGCCGCGTTTCGCGCATATACTTCATATTGAAGAGCAGCACCCCGGCGTTGATATACCGCGGGTTGATGAGATATTTTCCGTAGTGGTCGTTCGCCGCGGCGTATTCATATCCGTCGATGTCGATATCGTACAGCAAGTGTATATCCCGGTTAAATAAAATGTCGGCGTCGAGGTATAAAAGCCGGTCGGGGATTCCGTCGATTTCGTCGGCAAAGAGGCGGATAAGCGTATAGGGCGAGCAATATGCCCCCTCGTTCGGACAGCCGGAGAATTCTCTTATGTAAAAGTCGGTGACGTCGACAAGCCTGACCCTGTTCTCGGGGTTATATTCCTTTATGACGCCGTCGAAAAACCGAATCTGCCGCTCGGTAATCGGGGTGTAGCCGCTGCCGAGGTGCGAGACGTCCATCGTGAAGATATAAAACGAGAACGGCTCGGCGGAGGCGCTCCTCTTGAAGATTGACAGAGCGCAGGTGAGTATTCCGTCGAAAACGCCGCTGTTGCCGCAGAATAAAATATTAACCATCTTTTTCCTCTGACCTTATATACTTTATCATCTCGACATCGGAATTCTTCGCCCGCTCGCACATGCGCTCATAGACGCGGTTGCGGAGGTCGGTCTTCCGCTCGTGCGGCGAAAGGCTTTCGTCGGCGAAAAACGGCCCGTCGACATATGTCACTATCCGCGGCTTTTTGCCGTGCCGCCGCTTTTGATAGGTGTTGGTGAAGCAGAATACCGGCGTATTGAGCTTTACGGGATATTGAAAAGAGACGTCTTTAAAAGGGCGGATTTTGGTGTAATACGGCCAGATATGCGCCTCGGGATATACCGTTATCGCGCACCCCTGCGACACCCGCGCCGCGATTGCGTTCAGAAAATTGCGGTATGCCTCTTTTCCGTCGGGGAGAGGAAGCGCGCCGAGCGACGGGGTTATCCTCCCCAAAATCGGCATCGAGACGTTGTTCGGGTGGACGATTACATAGACGCTCTTTTTAATGTTCAGCATACTCGGAATGAGCGCGTCACAGATGTCGTGAGTGTGATTGCCGTAGATAAAATAGGCCTTTTTCCCGAAAGGCTTAAGGACCTCGCCGCCGATGATTTTGTGGTGAAACGCCGCCCTTGTGTACAGCAGGGCGAGCGGCTTCGCGACGATGTCGTACCAAAAAACGCGGGTGAATTTCTTGAACGGGGTGTTATAGACATAGCGGTAGTCGGCGCCGATTTTCTTCGGCGTAATCTGTGCGACCGAGAACTCGTCGTTAAGCTCGTCGCTGTAATAAATCACCTTTCGCTTGTCCATCGCTTCGCCCTCTTCGGCAGTATATCATTTTGATTATATCACATATTAAACATAATTGCAATAATTTTTTGTAATTGATTTGTTGATAAAAAAAGAGCGGAAATCCCGCTCTAATTTTATATCAGATTATCAGCGACGGGTCGACGGACGGCGTCACGAGCGGCACGGGGCCGTCGAGCTCGACGTCGATTCCCTCTTTTTTCATCTCGCCGACCATCGCGCGGACGTATTTTCCGTCGGGCGAGCACTGCATCGCCGCACAGGTGAACGCCCCGCCGATTGCGTTGACCTCGGTTATAAGTCCCTCGGACACCCTGACGCAGGAATAAACCTCGGAGACATAGGGGTTCAGCGACTCGGGGAGGCATTTCCCGACATAGCTTACCGTCCCGCTTATCCTCCCGCCGCCCGGCCGCGCGAAGAAGCGGTGGATATCCTCGCGGGTTTTCAGCGAGTAAAGTGCCGAGAAAAGTCCGCGCATCGGCTGGAGCTGATTCAGCATGACGTCGCGGTCGCTGTTCAAAAACGCGACCCCGCGGCTGATGCTCCCGAGCTGTTCGACGCTGAGATTCCGGCTCTTCGACGGATATCTTATTGTGAACTCGTTTGCGAGCGAGTGATGGGCATTTTCGGCGGACAGCGCGCCGCGGTAGTTTCTCGCCATCGACACGGCGACGTCGAAATCTTCGTCGGCATGAAGCGAAAAAATCGCCTTCGCGAGAAACACCGCAAACATCGTCGCGGGACTGGCGTCGCTGATTTTGCTGTATCGGACGAAGGCCTCCTCGGGAAGCCTGAACTTAAAGAGCGTCGGCTCGCCGCCCGAAACGCCGTGCTCCGACATCAGGAACGCGCGGGAGGTGTCCGGCCTCGTGACGGTAATCGGGTTCGTCGGCATGGGGATATTGAGGAGCGGGTCGACGTCCTCGCCGTCCCTCAGCGGACTGTCCGGCATGATGATTCCGTCGGGCGAAATCCTCTCGCCATACTCCTCGAAGACGTAGCAATAAAGAAGCGTCTTAAGAAAATTCATCCAGCCGGTGCCGTCGGCGAGCGCATGGAAGCAGTCGAAGAAGAGGCGGTTTTTCTCATAGCCGAACGCGATGACGTGCCGGTTACTCTCCTCCGACCCGAGGACGAACGGCGCGCTCCCCTCGCGGATTACGACCTGCCGCGGGTTATGCGTGATTTTCAGGAACGGGTCGCCCCCGACCTCGTCGAACCGGACCGCAAAATAGGGGTAGCGGACGATTGCCCGGTCGAGCGCACGCCTCAGCGCTGCCGGTCCGACCTCGTCCTTCAGCACAATTTCGATTCTTATCGGCAGGACCTCTTTTCCCCGCGGGTTGCAGAGCAAAATCGCCGCCGACGGACTGTTTCTCATAGTATCGACTCCTTTTCGGAATTTGGGCGGAAGTCCGCCGCCCCGCGCCGCATCAAACGCGCATACTGTTATTTTAGAATATCCTGCGTTTCAAGTCAACTGCCGGATACGGCGGATATTCGGCGTGAACGGCGGGACAGGAATTATAAAACCGCGCACGGGCAAGGCGCGCGGGGTATGCGATTATATCAATCCGTAACCTATATATCAAACGAAAACACATTCGGGACTGAGGCGGCGCCGAAGGTCTTAATCGCCATTCGGTACATCGCCTTGGCGTGGATTCGGTCATGCCAAATAAACCGCCTCAGCAGCTTTTTCAGCGACCATTCCTCGTCATAGCTGCCGGTGAAGACGGTGTTTTTCAGAAAGTCCGGACGACGTTCAAGCGCCTCAAATCCGCGCTCGCGGCAGTCAAGAATCGTCCCGCCGTTATCTGTGAAAACATCAATCTCGCCGAAGTAATATTCGTTGACATTTTTGGTGTGCTCATACATCTCGGCGGCGGTGCGCGGAACATGTCCGTAAAAGGTCTTTCTTTCGGGCAGGCAGCTTTTATTTTTGTCCGGAACCGCCGAATAAAGCGCCAGAAAATCGCGCGCGGACTTGAGCGCAAGCGCCTTGAGGCGGACGTATTCGTCGGGGGTCATCACTCCCCTCTCGGAGTCGAAAATAACGTCGCTGTCGGCGTCGGAGACGGTCAGCGCGGACGCCTTTTCCTGCACGATTTCGCACTCAATCGGCCCGCAGGGCGCGCCTCCCGACCAGCTTATATATGAGCGGATTTCGCCCGGCATTTTCCGCAGCGCCTCCTCCCGCGAAGCGCCGCGCGCATACGCGCCGACGAACTCGGCCGCGAACAGCAAACTGTCGCCGCCGTTGTGCTCTAAGATGCAGGGAGTGGACATGGGAAGAGCCTCCTTGGGAATTGTTGTGTTGAAAAGTATAGCATATAAGCGGGAGAGGTGTCAAGGGAAACGCCGCATCAAGATGTGGCCTAAGTGGCCACATCAAGAAGACATAAGTTAGAAGTCAGAGGTCAGAATTTGTATGACCGACCGTCCGGGCAATCCGCTCTCCGATTGCTCTTGCATTTTCCCCTCCGTTCGGGTATAATTATCCTGAAATAATGTGAAAAAGAGTGGTCGAATGGAAGATACACAGAAAACACAGCTTTTTGAGCGGACGGCGGTGCCGAAGGCGGTGATGACGCTCGCGGTGCCGACGGTTCTGAGCTCGCTCGTGATGGTGCTTTATAACCTCGCGGACACTTATTTCGTCGCACAGCTTAACGACTCGATTCAGAACTCGGCGGTCACGCTTGCGGCGCCGGTGCTTTTGGCGTTTAACGCAATAAATAACCTGTTCGGCGTCGGCGTGTCGAGCATGATGAGCCGCGCGCTCGGTCGGAAGGACTATGAAACCGTCTACCAAAGCTCGGCGCTCGGGTTCTATTGCTCGCTGTTCTCGGCGGCGGCATTTTCGGTGCTGTACACCGTCTTCCGAACGCCGTTCCTGACAGTGCTCGGCGCGGATTCGTCGACATCGGCGGCGACGGCGGAATACTTAAAATGGACAGTGACCTGCGGCGCGGTGCCGTCAATCCTCAACGTCGTCCTTGCGTATCTCGTCCGGAGCGAGGGCTCGTCGCTCCACGCGAGCGTCGGCACGATGAGCGGGTGCATCTTAAACATTATCCTTGACCCGATTTTTATTCTCCCTTGGGGACTCGGAATGGGCGCGGCGGGCGCGGGCCTCGCGACATTCATCTCGAACTGCGCTGCATGCGGGTATTTCTTCGTGCTTCTGTACATAAGGCGCGGGCGGACTTATGTCTGCATCAGTCCGAAAAAGCTGAAGTTTAAAAGGTCGATTATCCTCGGGATATGTGAGGTCGGAATTCCCGCGTCAATCCAGAATTTGCTGAACGTGACCGGAATGACCGTCCTCAACAACTTCACCGCCGACTTCGGCTCGGACGCGGTCGCGGCGATGGGGATATCGCAGAAGCTCAACATGATTCCGGTGCAGATTGCGCTCGGTTTTTCACAGGGCATAATGCCGCTCGTCGGGTATAACTACGCGTCGGGCGACGTCGGGCGGATGAAGAAGTCGATTCTGTTCGCGGGGAAGATTATGGCCGCGTTCATGGCGGCCGTGACGGTCGGTTATTACATCGGCGCGGGGCGGCTCTCGGCGCTGTTCATGGAGAATCCGGCGGTCGTCGCCTACGGCACGAGGTTCCTGCGCGGACTCTGCCTCGCGATGCCGTTTTTGTGCATGGACTTTTTGGGCGTCGGCGTCTTTCAGTCATGCGGACTCGGGAAAAACGCGCTTTTGTTCGCGATACTCCGAAAAATCGTCCTCGAAATTCCGGCTCTGTTTATCCTCAACCGGCTGTTCCCGCTCTACGGTCTGGCGTATGCGCAGGTCGTCGCCGAGGTCGTCCTCGCCGCCGCGGCGGTGCTGACCGTTTGGGGGATTATCAGACAGCTTGAAAAGGACGGAGGGAAGAGGTGACCGGCTGCCGATTCGGCGCTGAGGAGGCATTTTTCGATGCTTTCGGAGGTTAGTTTATTATGAAAATTATTGATACATACTCCACGCTTCTGACGGCGTATGACGGAGAGAATTTTTCGTTTGAAAGGTGGAAGAGGTATATTGATTCGGAGCTGCCGGAGCTTTATCCGGTGGTCGTCGAGGACGCAAAACAAGCGCTTGCGGACGGCGGCGGCATTGACGAAGGCGGATACTCGGCAGTGCTGAACGGCGTCGTGAAAAACCGGGAAAAGCTCGAAGAAGCGCATAAATCCTTCGTCCGGGCGACGGAGAATTTGGAGAAAGCTATATATGAGCGCTTCGGAAAAAGCCTTGACGTCACGGTCGTTTTTTATATCGGACTCTGCAACGGCGCCGGGTGGGTGACGGAATACCGAGGGAGGACCGCGATTCTTCTCGGCGTTGAAAAAATCGTCGAGCTCGGCTGGTGCGGGTTCGGCGACATGTGCGGATTGATATATCACGAGCTCGGGCACGTCTATCAGAAGCAGTACGGCGTTTTGGAGCGCAAATTTGATAAAAACTCGGATTCGTTTCTCTGGCAGCTCTTCACCGAGGGCGTCGCGATGTGCTTTGAGCAGGAAATCGTCGGCGACGGCGGGTTCTATCATCAGGACAAGGGCGGCTGGAAGGAATGGTGCGAGAGGAATTTTGAGAAGATTCGTGCGGACTTCGCGGCGGATTTGCCATCAATGACTCGCGCAAACCAGCGCTATTTCGGCGATTGGGCCGACTACCGCGGAAAAGGCGACGTCGGCTATTACCTCGGCTGCCGGTTTGTGCGGTACATTCTCGGGTCATGCGCTTTTGACGAGGTCATCGGCTTCGATATCGGCAGAGTCCGGGAGATGTTCGAGGGGTTCTGTGCGGACAGAACGTATGATTGACAAGCATTTTCGGATTATGGCGCATATCCTAAAATTACGGAAACGGGTGACGAACAAAGGCGCGGGAGGCCGCGTGTATTATATATCAAAAAAAGAAAAGGAGAAGGACATGAATTTTGACATCAAAAAAATGAGCTGGACGAGGGAGCCGGCGGACTTTCGGATTTCGGACGGAAAAATCGAGATTATCACAAAGCCGAACACCGACCTTTGGCAGAGGACCTATTATCACTTTATCAACGACAACGCGCCGGTTTTGCAGACCGAGACCGACGAGAAATTTTTCTCGTTTACGGTCAGGACCGAGTTCGAGAGCCGGGTGCGGTTCGACCAGTGCGGCGTGGTGATGTATCTCGACGGCGAAAACTGGCTGAAAGCCTCGATTGAGTACGAAAACGAGCGGTTCCAGCACCTTGGAAGCGTCGTCACGAACGGCGGCTATTCGGATTGGGCGACGACCGAAATCGACGCCGGCGTTAAGTCGATGTGGTACCGACTGAGCCGGCGCGAGGACGACTATTGCATCGAGTGCTCGGACGACGGCGAGGTATTCCGGCAGATGCGCATCTGCCACGTCCACAAGGGCGGCGGGCGGATTCGCTTCGGGATATACGCGTGCAGCCCCGGGGAGTCGTCCTTTAAGGCGACGTTCACGAATATGGAGATGAGCGAGTGCAGGTGGAAGGGGTGGGGGGAATGAGGTTTTTAGACCCATACTCCCCTGCTGCGGCTCCCGCCCCTCATTCCTCCCCCTCATAATACCTCGCCTGGGCGTCCCAGAGCTGTTTATATCTTCCCGCCGCGCAGATAAGGCTGTCGTGGGTGCCGTGCTCAATTATCCCGCCGTCCTCAAAAACGAGTATCTCCCTGCAAAAGCGGCAGCTCGAAAGCCTGTGGCTTATATAAATCGCGGTGCGGTCGCCGACGATTTCGTCGAAGTTCTTGTAGATTTCCGCTTCGGCTACGGGGTCGAGGCTCGCGGTGGGTTCGTCGAGGACGATGAACGGCGCGTCTTTATAGAGGGCGCGGGCAATCGCGATTTTCTGTGACTCTCCGCCCGAAATCACTATGCCGTCCTCGTCAAAATCCTTGCCGAGCCATGTCTCCAAGCCGTCGGGAAGCTCTTTCAGACGCTCGCCGAAACCCGCGTCCTCAAGGCATTTTACCGCGCGCGGTTCGTCGACGTCGCAGGAACCCGCGACATTCTGCCCGAGCTTGTGCGACATCAGCCAGAAATCCTGAAAAACAACCGAGAATATCGCTATGTATTCGTCGTAGCGGTATTTTTTTATGTCCACGCCGTTCAGAAGAATTTCCCCCTCCTGCGGGTCGTAGAGACGGCATAAAAGCTTTATGAACGTCGATTTTCCCGAGCCGTTCTCGCCGACGACCGCAAGCTTTGTCCCGACCTCGAATTTCACCGAAACATGCCTCAGCGCCCATCTGTCGGAATTCGGGTATTTAAAGCTCACGTCCTTAAACTCGACGTTGTATTTTCTGTCACGCCGCTTTTCGGTCGTGAGTGTGCCCCGGTACATCTTGTTCGGAATGTCCAAAAGCTCGAAAATATCCTTCAAAAACTTCGCGTTTACGCGGAAAACCTCAAGAATAAGTATAACGCTCATGATTCCTTCGACAAGGTTTGTGACCGCGCCGACATACTGCGTGACCTCGCCCAAGCCGAACGCTCCGCCCAGCGCCTTAAGGCATACAAAGAGATAAATGACGCACATCATAAGCTTTTCGCCAAATGTCGTGCCTATCTGCATAAGTCCGCCGACGCCCTTGTTGTGCCTGTCAAAAATGCCCCCCGGAAACCACGGAGTATCGCCCTTTACCCAGCAGTAATGCTTTAAAAACCCCTCGCTTTGATTATACATTCTGTAATCGACCATCGAATCGGGGTCAATTCGCAAGAAATTGAAATGCCCGAAGAGCCTGTTTCCGAATCTCGCCTTGTCCGCAAGCGACGCGACCTTTTCCTGATTTATCGACTGCAAAATCGGTGACACCGCCGCGCTCATAAACATCAGCGCCAAGAATCCCAGCACCACAAGCGGATTGTTCAAAAACGCGAATGGACTGCCCTCGGGGACCTTGTTTACGATAAGTCCCACCGACATCGCCACCGCGCCCAAGACCTTGAAGGAGTTGGATGCAAACACTTCAAAATTCGCCTGAATTATCGAAAAACCCCAACCCGACCAGTTGCGATTTTGTGATATCTGGTCTCTTAAGTCCCGAACGCGCTGGTCCTCGACGTCGCTGTAGTCCATCGACATGAATTTCTCGTCCTCGATGCGGTTCATGTTGTTCCAGAAGTTTGTCGCTCTGACCTCGTAGGCGTGATACATTACGCCGTTGATTATCGCGAAAACCGCCGTCGAGATTACTTGGAACGCCGCCCAGAAGATGAGCTTTTCCAAGCGCCGCTCGCCGGCAAGCTCGCCGATGAGCCTTGCGGTCACAAACAGCGTTGCATAGGAAAACACCGTATTAAAAAGCGCCTTTAATGTGACATACGGGAACATCAGTTTATTTTTTGAATTTAAGAGCTTTATCGCCCTGACGTTTATCTTAAACGCCTCTTTCCAAGGCATTTTATCAGATTTATTTGACATTTTTCTCCTCCTGCCGTAAATTTTGACATGGTCTGATTTCTGACTGTCTGTCAATCCGTTTTCTTCTGTCTTCTGACAATCTGACCTCTGTCCTCTAAACGGCCTCCTCTTTGTTGAAATTCTCTTGATAATACCTCGCCTGAATCCGGAACAGCTCCGCATATTCACCGCCGAGCTTCAGAAGCGCCTCGTGGGTGCCCTCCTCGGCGATTTTGCCGTCCTTAAGATATAAAATCCTGTCGCAGAACTGAGTCGAGGCGAGGCGGTGGGAGATAAAGAGCGAGGTTTTCCCCTCGGTCATGGCGTTGTATTTTTCATACATGTCCCGCTCCGCCAAGGGGTCGAGCGCCGCGGTCGGCTCGTCCAAAGCAAGGATTTTTCCGCTTTTATAGAGCGCCCTTGCGAGCATCAGCCGCTGAGTCTGTCCGCCCGAGAGCACGACGCCGTCGAGATAGACCTCCCGCCCGAGGTGGGTGTTGATTCCGTCGGGCAGGTCATCGACCGCCTTGGTCAGTCCCGCCTTTTCGAGACAGTCGCGAACGCGCGGCAGGTCGATATCAGTCGCAGACTGCGCGACCGTTTCGGCGACGGTGATGTCGTACATATTAAAATGCTGGAACACCGCCGAGAACAGCTTATAATACTCGGCGCGGTTGAATTTTCTGATGTCGGTCCCGTTGAGCATGACCCTCCCCTCGTCGGGGTCCAAAAGACCGGTGACGAGCTTTATAAGCGTGGTCTTGCCTGCTCCGTTGAGTCCGACGATTGCTATCTTTTCGCCCGGCTTTATGCATAGGTTCATGCCGTCGATGATTTTTTTGTCCGACTCGGGATAGGCGTAGCTGACGTTTTCGAGCCTTATTTCGTATGTATAGCTGTCGGGGATTTTCTCGCCCCCGCCGAAATTATAAGGCTCGGGATAATTCAGGAATTCGAGCACAGCCGAAAAGTCGAGGCACTTGTTTTTAAGGTCCAAAAAGTCGTTGAGTATGCCGCTGAACCGCCCGTTGAACGAGTTCACCGCCGAGAAGTAGAGCATGAATTCCGCCGCGCTCATTCCGTTTTCGATGCACATTTTCAGCAGTATGAAGATGACCGCGCCGCTGCGCAGAAATTCGATTATCATGCTCGAAAATGTCCCGATAAGATAGAATTTATGCTCCCTTCGGGCATATGCCTCCTTTGCGGCAAAGGCCTTGTCGGTCAGGCGGTTTATCCAGCTTGCAAGGCTGAAAAGGCGGATATCCTTTGCGACCGAAAGCTGACTCGGCAGTCCCTGCAAATACCACGCCTGACGGTCGATGTGCGAAAGCTCCTCACGGTGGCGGTAGTTGTATTTGTAGACATAGCTCGAAATCGCGAAGTCGGCGACGCTCAGGGCGACGGTCAGCGCGAAGATAAGCGGGTGAATGTGGGTGAGCATCGCCGTGAAGAAGACGAACATGAAGAGGTTTACGCCGAGATTCTGAAGCGTGTTCCATGTTCCCTCAGCGGCGGCGGAGTTGGAAGGGGTGGCGTTGTACGCCCGCTCGCCCGCCCGCAAAAATTTGTTGTCGAGGCAGTGGCAATAGGAGGTCGAGACGGTCTTGTCCGAAATCTCCTGCATGATTCTTGAGCGAAGCTCGACCTGATAACCCATCTTGAAGCCGTTTACGCCGATGCCGTTTCCGATATAGCTTACAATCGCGTCGGAGATAAAGCACCCGCCGATGAAGAACGCCGCGGTCAGAATAAGCTCCTTCGCGGTGCTGTGATTTTCAAGGCGCGAGAGTATCATCGGGGACATGTAGAACCCGAAGACCGCGCTTGAAATGTTGAACAGAATCTGGAAAAACAGCAGCACTATCGTCTCGGGGCGGTATTTTCTTGCCCGCGAGAAGAAATAGCCGAGGCATTTGAGCATGCCGTACTGCGGCTTTTCGCGATTTTCCTTTGACATTATATCACTCCCTTTTTAGGATGATTTTATCATAACACAAAAGTCCCCGAACGGATTATTCCGGGGACGAATTGCAGTTTTCGGGGGACAAAATGCACTCAGAGGTCAGAAATCGGAGGCTCGGATTGTCGGAATTATTCTTCGGCGACAGGCAGCAAAACCTCGGTTGTAAATGCGCCCTCCTCGGAGTTGCGGGAGATATAGCCGCCGAGGCGCCTTACGACGTCGTCTATCCGCCCGAGGCCGAGGCCGTGCTCGCCGCCCTTGGTGCTTTTGAATATGTTTCCGACCTTTTTAAGCTTGCCGCCCGAGGTGAAATTCAAAAATGATATATAGAGCTGACTGCCCTTTAAGTCGATGTAAACGCGGATTACCCGCCTGTCCGCGGGCAGACTCTCGCTGGCCTCGATGGCGTTGTCGAAGAGGTTGCCCAAAATCGTGCACAAATCGACCGCGGAGACCGACAGCAGAACGGGAATGTGCGCGTCGGCCTCGACCCGAATATTCCGGTCGTTGGCGAGTGCGATTTTTGAGTTTAAAATCGCGTCGGTCATCGGGTTGCCGGTCTTGATGACGGTATCGACGGTGTAGAGGTCCTTTTCCAAGCCGTCCAAATATTTTGATATCGCCTCGAGGTCGCCCTTGTCGGTATATGATTTTAAAACCTGAATGTGATTCCGGTAGTCGTGACGCCAGCCGCGCATCTTCCGGTACATGTTGTCGACCTCTAAAAAATGCGTCTTCAAAAGCTCGCGCTGATACGCTTCAATCCGCCTGTTTGCGCGCTTTCCGAGCATAATTCCACCTACCTTTTCATGTTGATTATCGCGCGGTTGACCTTTTCGTATGCCCCTCTCGGCAGCGGAACGGAGTCGCCGCCCCTGAGAAAAATTTCAGACCGAGTGACCCGGGTTATGAAATAAAGATTGACGGTATATGACCGTCCGACGCGGATAAATCTTTCGTCGAGACTGCGCTCAATCTCTTTGAGCGGCATTTTGAGCGTATAATCCCGGTCGGCGTGAACGGTGACATAGTTTTTTATCACCTCAATAAATTTTATATCGCAAATCGGCACCAGCGCGGTCTCGTCGGGAGTCTCCAAAATGAGCCTTTTGCCGTCGTCCGAAATCTTTTCGACCGCCCTTGAAAGCACCGAAAACAGCTTTTCGCGGTCGACCGGCTTTAAAAGATAGTGCATTGCCGCGACGTCGTAACCCTCGGCGATGTAGTCGGAATACGCGGTGATAAAGATTATCTGCAAAAGCCTGTTGCCGTCCTGACGCAGCTTTTTGGCAAGCCCGACCCCCGAGAGCCCCGGCATTTCGATGTCAAGAAGAAGTATGTCGGGCGGGCAGTCGGCATATGAAAACAAAAGCGCCTCGGCCGAGGGATATTCGCGTATGCTGACGCCGACCCCCGACCTTGCGGACCAGTCGAGGACGATTTGTCTGATGAGACCGCGCTCGTCGGCATTGTCGTCGCAGATGGAGATGTTCATATCGGACTCCTTTGGCTTGATAAACTGATTGTAGCATATTTGCGCGGGGAAATCAAGGGAAATGATGGGGTGCGGTTCTCTGTCCTCTATCTTCTATCCTCCATCCTCCCTCCTCTATCGTGAGTGCCATTCCGCGCGCATTATTCGCGAAATTTTAAACCGTCGCCGAAGGTAACACCACTAACCTCTGACCTCTGATCTCTGACTTCTAACTTCTGTACTCAAATGTGGCCGCTTCGGCCACATTTGGGGAGGTGGTGCGGTCCTCTATACTCTATCCTCTATCCTCCATCTTCTATCCCTCTCTCCTTGACATCCCTCCCCCGCGGTGCTACAATATAATCAATCAACATTCAGGAGGGTTATTATGTCCGACACCGATATAAAAAGCTCGTGGCTATGCTCGTGGATAGCTCCGCCGCTCAACGCCGACGCGGAGGTGCTTCCGAAAAAAATCCCGCTCGCGGGGAATACCGTAAGGCACCAGATTAAGCTTGCCGCCGGGGGCGCAAAAATCCGCCTCACATTTTCAAACGAATACTCCGAAACGCTCGACGCGCCCGACAGCGTCCTCGAGCTTCGGTCGGTACATATCGCCCGGCTCGCCGAAGCTGGTAAACCCGATATTGTCGCCGGAACCGACGTCGCGGTGACCTTTTCGGGACATGAATCCGCGTCCGTTCCCGCCGGTTCGGTCCTCACCTCCGATGCCGTCGATTTTCCGACTGATGACCTCGGAATGATTGCAGTGACGGTCTGCTTCGGAGACCTCCCCGAATACCCCGCCTGTCACCGCGAGGCCGATTGCAGCAGCTGGCTTATGTCCGGCGCTCACCCCGCCGATGACTTTTCGCCCGAGGAATACCTTTGGAGCTATTTCTCGCTCTGCCGCGCCGACGTTTTTGCGCCCGAAAGCCGCAAAACGCTCGTCTGTTTCGGCGACTCGATAACCGACGGCGCCGTCTCGACCTTCAACGGCTTCGACGCATGGCCGAACCTTCTGGCGGCGTCGCTTCTGTCCGACAGTAATTTTTCTCATATATCCGCCGTCGACTCCGCAATCGCCGGAAACGCGATATACGGCGGCTGGGGGACGCCCGCTGTCGACCGCTTTAAGCGCGACGTCCTCGACGTCCCGGGGGTCGGCTTTGCCGCCGTCCTGATTGGCACAAACGACATTCCCGGCGCTGTCAGCGACATCACCGACGGCTTTATTTCGGCATACAGCGGCATGATTTCGGAGTGTCACAAAGCGGGAATAAAGATTTACGGCGGGACAATCACCCCGTTCGGCAATAACGAGCACTGGGCGTCCGACCTCCACGAGAGAATCAGGACACAGGTCAACGGCTGGATTATGAGCCCCGAAAGCGGCTTCGACGGCTATGTCGACTTTGCGTCCGCCGTCGCCGACCCCGCCGACAGGACAAAGCTCCGCCACGACTGCGACTCGGGCGACGGTCTCCACCCAAGCGCCAAGGGTCACGCCGAAATGGGAGCCGCGGCAGCCGCGGCGCTGAAAAAGCTGATATAGGCGCTGAATCAGAGATGAAAAAGAAGATAGGGGATATCGTTACGGTCACCGTTGACCGGCCTCTCGGGAGCCGTCACCCCGAATATAAAAGTATGCTCTATCCCGTGAATTACGGATATGTCAAGGGCATTTCCGCCCCTGACGGAGAGGAACAGGACGCTTATATTCTCGGCGTGAACAAAGCCGTCGAAGAGTTTACCGGAAAGATAATTGCCGTGGTTCACAGGCTCGACGACGTCGAAGATAAGTGGGTCGTTTGTCCGGAAAATCTTTCGTTCAGCAAGGAAGAAATTTCCGCGCAAATCCGGTTCGCGGAGCAGTATTATCAGTCCGAAATAGTGATGTAAATTCCTGAGCCCGCGCGGAGGTTATATGAAAAAACTTTTGACAATAATTCTCTGCTTTCTCGCCGCGTTCGCCATTTCCGCCTGCAGCGATATCAAAAACCCGTATGTTCGGGAGTATGTCGCGGGAGAGGGGAACACGAAGGGCGACGTCGACGCAAAGAGCTTTTATGACCGCGACGCGCGTTTTGAAATCGGCGCGACGGCGGACGGCTATGCCGTTTTTAAGGACCCCGACGCCGCCTTTGACGCCCTGATTGAAGGGTACGCCGACGGCCTCGAGCTGATTCGGGACGAGTGCGGCTTGGACGCCGTCTCGCGGAGCAATTATAAGGACTATAAGACATACGGGTGGCAGGTCGCTTCGGGCACCGACGCCGCCCGGGAGCAGGCGCGGTTTGTCTCATCTTTCTTCGACATCTACGAGAACAGTTTTGAGTGACGGAGGTGCTTTGATGCTGATTTATTCCGCAATCATGTTTTTGGCGGCGGCGCTTCTTCTGGCGCTGAGCATAGCCGTCTACAGGGGCAAAACCGACCTTATACACGACTACCACCAAGCGGGCGTTGCCGATAAACCCGCATACGGCAAGGCTTTCGGCAAGGCTCTTTCCGTATTCGCGGCATCTGCGCTTCTCAGCGGTCTGGCCGGGCTCCTTGCCCCGTCTCACGGACTCGCGGCGGCCGTCGCAATCCTGATTGCCGGCTTCGCCGTCGGCACGGCGCTGATTATAGCGGTGCAGAGGAAGTATAACGGCTGAATAAGGATATATGCAAAAAGCAGCCTTTTTAGGCAACCCCGCATAAAACAGCAAAACAAAAATTTTAATGCGGCGGTCTGCCAAAAGGGTGCTAAACAAAGCCATATCCGAGATTTCGGGTATGGCTTTTGCTTATCTATTCAAACGAACACGGCTATCTCCTCCGCCTGTAAAGCAGCGCAATCACGCACCCGACCAGCAGAACAAAAGCTGAAACCGCAGTAAGAACGATGTCCTTGCCCGATATCGAAGCAGCGTCCGCTTCTTGAGGAATGTCTCCTTGCGCCTGATTGCCGTTTGGAGTTCTCATATTTCCTCCGAATCGGCGGTCGCCGAAATTCTGACCATCTTGCAAAGAAGCTTGCATATTTTCTTGCGGCAGGTCAAACGGCGATTCGCTCTCTGCCGCGCCTTGCTGAAAGTCGGGTGGCGTCATGCTTTCCTCGGCGCCACTTTGCTCCGAATAGTCTGCTTCACTGCTTTGAACATCGGTCTGTTCGGAATTTTGAGGCGGTTTGTTCATTTCGTCCTGCGAAATATCTTGATTCGCTCCTTCGTCCGAAACGTCATTTTGTGAAGAATCCGATTCATTCTCTTGTGGAATTTCTGGAGGAACATTGTCTTCCTCGCCGTCTTGCGGAAAGTCGGGAGGAGTCATGTTTTCATCGCTCGGCATCTCGGGCGGTTGCATAGAACCAAGGTCGCCGTCGGAAAAATCGGGAGACATTCCTCCTTGCATGTCCGGCGGCTGCATACCTCCCGCTTCACCGTTTCCGGGAAAATCGGGAGGCGCGTTTCCGTCGGGCGGCTCGGGAGGGGTAAATTCTCCCGCTACGTTACCGCCCATGAAGCCGTTGCCCGAGGCGCTTAAAAGACTGACAGTCGGCATATCCGCACTCGCCGACAGCGTGCTTATATCGGAGGTTTCATCTGCCGTGCCGCGCTCATCTGCCCCGCCGTTTCTGCCGAAGCCGCCTCGATTCTGCATTTGCCCGTTTCCGAAGCCGTTACCGCCGTGCATTTTACCGCCAAAACCGCCAAATCCTCCGCCCGCCGAAGAATTGTCAATAGTAATCTCCGTTTCGGTATCACCGATAATCAGCGTGCAGGTATCTCCGAGCTGCATTTCGGGCGTGCTGATGAGAACCGAGGAAAAGCTGTACGGAATATTTTCGGAAATAAGGCTGTTCCCGTCGGAGTCTTTTACCGTAACGTCAGTACCCGCGTTAGCGGAAACGGTCTGCATGATGAAGCATTGCGGCGAGGAGGAATCAAACCCCTCAGCCATGCCGCTGCTCCCGCAGGCGACGACGGTTCCGCCGCTTATCTCGCATTTTCCGCCGTACTCGCTTCCGCAATCTATAGCGCAGCTCCCGCCGCTCTCGCCGACGCTGACAAACAGCTTCCCGCCGCTGATGTAAATGTCCTTGTTTGAATCTATGCCGTCGGAATCCCTGCCGTTTTCGTTCAGGACGGTGATTTCGCCGCCCGTGATGTTTATAACGGAGTTCCCTTGATATCCGTTGGCATTTATTCCGTCGTCGGTGGGGTTAATGTCGATTGTCCCGCCTGCGATAGTGATTTGCACCGCCTCCAGTCCTTCATAGCAGGACGGAATGGAAATATTTCCCGATTCTATATATATAAAAGATGTTTCATCGTCGTTTGAAGCCGTGATTCCGTCGTCGCCGGCGTTAAGCGTGAGGTCCGCGTCTTTAATGCGCACGCTGTCGTTTGCGTGTATCGCGTCCTGCGCGGTGGTCACGGTTATTGTGCCGCCCGTGATTGTTAAATCGTCGTTGCAGACGATTCCGTGCCGATAATCTGCGGTTATATTGAGCGCCCCCTCGCCGTTTACGGTCAAGTCATCGCGGGAATAAATCGTTCCGTCGATACCTGCGGAGACTGCTTCTTCACTGAAATCTGAACCCGAGGAAAGCGTATTTTCCGTGCCGTCTTTTAATGTGATGAAAACCTTTTCGGCCTGCTCCACGAGCAGAGCCGCGCTATCTTCACAATGCAGGGTAACACCGTCAAACATCAGCCAAATCTTGTCGTCGCCGTCCGCTTCGATGATTACGGAGCCGTCGGAAAGATTGCCCGAAAGCAGGTATTTTCCCGCATAAATAATATGCACTTCCCCGCCATTGACATAAGCTCCGTTTCCTGCGACCGTGCTGCCCTCGTCGGACAGTGTGATTTTCGTCGCGCCCGAGGTGTCCCAATCCGAGCTCAGGTCGTTTTGGGTGAACATAGCGTCGCTGTTTTCTTCGTCCGAAACCGCCTGAATTCCGAGAGCCGTTCCGTTCATAAACAAAACCGTCAGTATAAGGGTAAACGCCGTTATCACAACGCAAACCGCGTCAATATGCCTGTGTGTCGCCATAACGCTCCTCCTTAACCCATGTACTCCCCGTTATAGCTCACAAGCACCGCGCTCTGAACGCCGGGCATTTCGGAAAGCTCGTTTATAAAATCCGTGTTGTCGTCTATAAGGCGGATTTCTAAATTCAGCTCTACAAAACCCTTTTGCGCGGTTTTGTTTTTTACAACGCACCGCTTGGTTTTGTTTTCAAGATACGCCCTTGCCGCCTGTTCGCTCTCGTATCCGTCGCACTGCAGCACCACAATATATGGGTTGCAGCGAGATTTTCTGTTGACAAACACAAGCAGAATGAGACCGATTATAACGCTTCCTATGACCGCAAGAGGAATCATTCCCGCCGCAAGGATTATGCCGACCGCAATCGACCAGAACAGAAAAGCAATATCGAGCGGCTCTTTGATTGCAGTGCGAAAACGAACGATAGAAAGCGCGCCGACCATTCCGAGGGAAAGCACGACATTTGACGTTACGGCGAGGATTAAAACCGTTGTAATCATCGTCAGCGCGATAAGCGTAACGCCGAACGACGAGGAATACATCACCCCGTTGTAGGTCTTTTTATAGATGAGAAAAATGAATATGCCGAGACCGAACGCGAGTATCAGCGCGAGCGCCATATCGAATACCGTCACGCTTGAAATGTTCTCTAAAAAGCTTGATTTGAAAATATCACTGAATGTCATGGTTATTGTTCCTTTCTTTTTTAGCCGTAAATTCGGCACTGTGCGTATTTTGAAAAAGCCGCCGCCCTGCGGCCCGTGATTTGAACCGCGTCGCGGATAATGTCGGGAAGATATTCGTCCCACTTCACTTCCATTAAAATCGGAGCGTCGCCCGCGGGGACTGTCACAAGATTCGGGTTCAGAAAATCGGTGCACCCGAGGGAAGTGCGGATTCCGTAATCGAATGTCACGCGAACATTTCCGGGACCGTAGACAAAAGGCTCTCTTGTATAGTCCACGACGACTTTAGGTCGCAGTCTTTCGGTTTTCATCTTGTAGATAAGCTCGCAAAGAAGCAGCGGGGCGTTCTCGGGAGTCCGAAGAATATCTCCGCTCAAAACTGCCTGAACCTGTTTTTCGGTAAGCTGTATGGATTGTTTATTGCTGAGACCGTTAAGCTTGCTCTTTTTCTCCAAGCTTAAAAAGCTCGAGTCGCCGTTATAACAGCGAATGCGAAACTTTTCCCTTTGATTCACTCCGTCGATTTTCTCGCGCAGAGCCTTGTCCTCGGGGGTGTCAAAATACAGGCTGCGGATTAAATATCTGCCGTTTACGGCGTGTTCGTCCGGTTTCATGATTGCCCGAAGCCGACTGCGGAGCGCGAAGAGGTCGGCGGTGTTGATTTCAATTTTCCATTCATGGCGGAAGTCCATTTTTATTCACCTTCTTCCGGAATTTTCTTAATTATAATCGCCGAACCTTAAATGAAGTAAAAAAGACGTCCTTCTTTTTGAAGAACGCCGTTTTAATATCTGATATACAAAATCACACGGTAAATACACAAGTGATGTTAAACGAGTTGCCGTCCTGCGACCATGCGCGGATAGAGCCTTTATGCGCTTCGACGATTGCCTTTGCAATCGAAAGACCGATTCCGTGCCCGCCCGTCGCCGAATTTCGGGATTTATCCATGCGGTAAAACCTGTCGAAAACATGCTCCAATTCCTCGGCGTTTACAGCCGTTTCGGTAGTGTTGCAGACATTTAGCTGAAGCGTCCGCCTGACCTGCTCAAAGCGAATTTCAATCCTCCCGCCCTCGGGAGAATATTTAAGCGCATTATCAAGAGTTATGTTCATAAGCTGCCGTATCGCCTTATCGTTTCCCGTCATAAACAGTCCCGGCTTGATTTTGCATATAAATTCTTTTTCCTGCATAAGCGCCGGAGCCCTGAAAGCCGCGGCTGTTTCCGAAATAATTTCGGAAACCGCAATATCCGTCATTTCGGGCGGTCTGTCCGTTTCCTCCATGCGCGCAAGATATACAAGGTCGTTTGTCAAAGCCGTGAGCCTCTGTGCCTGCTGACGAATATCCTGCAAACAGTCCGCGTCCTCGGGGTCGTCCTCCAGCAAATCTACGTTTGCGTTGATTATCGTCAAGGGCGTTTTTATTTCATGACCCGCGTCGGTTATGAACTGCTTCTGCTTCTCATAGCTCTCCGCAATCGGGCGCACGATTTTTCCCGCGAAGAAAACGATTACAAAAAACATCACCGCGAGCCCCGCCAAGGTCATGCCGATACTTATCCAAAGATATGTATAAAAACCGTCCAGCTTTCTTCCGCAGTCAAGAAAAATCACCCGGGTAAAATTGCCCTCAGCGCTTTGCAGATACCGATATTCATCTATAAATCCCGATTTTTTGCCCGATGCGTATACTTTTTCGGCATATTCGCCCGCGCTCTCGGAATCAACCGAAAAAATCCTGCGGGTATCTGCGCGGATTATGTTTCCCGATTCGTCTATAAGAACCGAAAAATATCTTGATTCATACGGTGTTTCGGGGGAAAAACGCTTCGGCGCAATCTGAGCATTCGGCGCTTTATGTTCATTCGGTATGATTCCCTCCGCTTCGGGAAATACCCCCTGATTTCGCGAAAGAAAAGTCAGAACGTCGTCCGCTTCTTTTACTATCGTCGAATAGTTGATGGCGTTCATTCCGATGACCGAAACGGCGAGCACGACGAAAAGCGAAGCCATCGCAAGACAGATAAACCTGATTTTAAGCTTTTTTATCATTCGCTTCCTCCAAAGAGTATCCAATATTTCTCGACGCTTTTATTATGACGTTTGCATTGAGCGCCGCCAGCTTTTTTCGCAGATATGATACATAAACCCACACAACATTTATCTCCGCCTCCGTATCAAATCCCCAGATTTTCTCCATCAGCCGCTCGGCAGAAAAAATCCTGTGCGGGTTCGCCATAAAGATTTCCATCAGCTGAAATTCTTTATTTGCAAGCCGAAAGCTCCCCGCCTGCGACGACAGCTCAAACGTCGCGCGGTCAAGCGTGATATTTCCGACCGACAGCTTTGTATTCACCTCGGTCTGAGCGCGGGTGATGGCGCGGATTGCGGCCAAAAGGCTTTTTGAATCGAAAGGCTTTGTCAGGTAATAATTCGCGCCGCTGTCAAGTCCTTCAACCATATCGTCCGCCTCGGATTTGGCGGTGAGCAGCAAAACCGGGAGCTGACTGCCCGATTCCCGAAGCTTTTTAAGCGCAGTTATTCCGTCCATTTTCGGCATCATAATATCAAAAATCGCCGCGTCATAATTCCCGCCGTCGAGATATGCAAGAGCGTCAACGCCGTTATGCACCGCGTCGGCGGAATAGTTATTTTTCTCCAAAAGTTTCACGAGCACCTTTGCCAAAGGCCGCTCGTCCTCGGCTATTAAAATTCTCATGTTTATACTTCCTTATAAGAGATGTGGGGGTGTACGAGCTTATTTTATGACGCAAAGCTTAAACGGAGTAAAAAATCTGAGGGTATTTGATATTTATATTATACATGAACGGTTGAGGAAAAACAATGGGTGGGGGTAAATCTTGGGGAAGCTATTTACCGGCAAAGTGAATTCGTAAAAATCCCCGCTTGATACTCCAATGCAAGGACGTCAAGCGGGAATTTCATTTTTATAAAGTTGGTCAACATTTAACGGCTATCCCTTAGCTCCCGTTCCTCCTTCAAATCCCCCTCCTCAATTTTCCTGTCCCTATAATAATATTCCCTATCCCTCTCGCCTATTTCGCGCAGGACTCTGGCGGGGTTTCCGACGGCGATACAGTTCGCGGGAATATCCTTTGTAACGACCGCGCCCGCGCCGATGACGCTGTTTTCGCCTATCGTGACGCCCGGACAGATTGTAACATTTTCGCCTATCCACACGTTGTCGCAGATGGTGACATGGTCCGTATACATAAGTTCCCTCAAATCGGGTCGAATGGGGTGCCCCACCGTGGCAATGGTGACGGCGGGCCCGAACATAACATTTTTACCTACGGTGATGAGTCCGTCGTCCACGAAATTACAGTTGAAATTTACATAGGTTCCCTCGCCCAAGGTGATGTGCTTCCCGTAGCAGAAGTAGATGGGCGGCTCTATCCATGCCTCGCCGCTGTTTTCGTTCAGCATCTCCCGCTGAATCCGAAAACGCTCCTCCAATGTGTCGGGCGTGGTGGCGTTAAATGCAATCATGAGCCGCTTTGCCTGATTTCTCTCCTCGGGCATACCCTCGCACATATCCGTGAAGAGCTTTCCCGACATAATTCTTTCGTGCATAGTCATAGTGCTTCCTCCTTATTTTATTGGATTATAATTGATTTTCTGACCCTTCTCCTTTTACGGTCAAATCCTTTACCCATTTATATTTTTTATAATGCCTGTATACGGCGGGCAGCTTTATCATTTCGTCAAGATTTACTATAAGATACACCGCCGGCACGGGCAGCTTTAAAACAAATGCGGCGAGCATACCGAGCGGAACGGTGATGCACCACATTGTCACAGTATCACAGAGGAAGCCGAATTTTGAATCCCCGCCCGCGCAGAAAATGCCGCCTATCGTCGTGCTGTTCACCGATTTTCCCACCATATAACAGGCACACATGACTATCATGTATTTCAGATAAGCGTCCGCCGTATCGCTTAAATCGGTCACGGCAAATATCAGCGGACTTATTATGAGAAGTACAGCGCCCGAGACGGCTCCGCTTATGACCGACAGCCTGCAAAGCCGGTTTCCGTATTCCTTTGCACGCGTGGGATTTCCCGCGCCGAGCTCATTTCCGACAATTATCCCCGCGCCGCTTCCCAAGCCGACGCAGAAGCATAACGCAAGATTTTTGACTATGCCCGAGATGGAATTTGCCGCAACGGCGTCGGTGCCGAGATGACCCAAAATCACCGAGTACATCGTAAATCCCACGCCCCAGACGATTTCGTTGCCTAAAACGGGAATCGTGTACTTCCAAAAATCGCCGCGAAGCCGCTTATCGTCATGCAAAATGTAGCGCAGCCGCAGCCTCACGCTGTCTATTTTCGACGTTTCATGAACGCACCACAGCGTTTCGATAATTTGCGTTATGACAGTCGCGAGAGCCGCCCCCGCTATCCCGAGCCTCGGCAGCCCGAGAAGTCCGAAAATCAGCAGCGCGTTCAGCAGGATATTGATGATAACTCCGAACGAGCTTATAATGCTTGCCTTTGCCGCTCTTCCCGTGTTCTTCAAAATACAGAGATATATTTGCGAAACGCCCGACAGGACGAATGACAGCGAAACCGCGCGAAGATATGTTGCCCCGCCGTCGATGAGAACCGGCTCGTTTGTGAAGATGCGCATCAGCATACGGGGCATAAAAAGCGCGGCGGCAAAGAAAATTATCGAAACGGCGGCGGTTAATTTCATCACATACCCAAATATCCGCTCAACTGCCTGGACGTCGTATTTGCCCCAATACTGCGCCGCGAAAATCGAGAGTCCGATGGTCATGGAGGTCAGAATCAGGCTCTCCACAAAGACGACCTGACTTGCCAGCGACACAGCAGAAAGGGAATCCTGCGTCAGCTTCCCGAGCATCAGCGCGTCGGTGGCGCTTACAAGAGCGAGCATGAACTGCTGAAACGCGATAGGAAGCACAACGCTCAAAAGCTTTCTCGTAAAACCGTCCGAGCTGTGGCTGCTGTTTAGCTTCATGATAACTCCCCCTGACATCGGTAAGCATAATTATACTTGACATTGGAAATTTCGGATAGTATAATTATAATGCACGATACGGAGAATTTCTATCAAAAAGCTATCTGATTTTATAACAATCCTGCGAGGTGAATTTGTATGTCCGTCCTGATTGAACTCAAAGACGACCGCTCCGAAAAGGTGCAGTATGACAACATATCCTATCCCATCTACATACGTCGGGGTATCCTTTCGAGCTACCCCAACTATGCCGCGCCCAGCCATTGGCACGACGACATCGAGCTTATCGCCGTTTTGGACGGGCAGATGGACTACAACGTAAACGGCGAAATAATCGCTTTGCATAAGGGCGAGGGGATTTTTGTCAATTCGCGCCAGATGCATTTCGGGTTTTCGGATTCAAAGGCGGAATGTTTTTTTATCTGCATACTCCTTGACCCCGCGATGCTCTGCCCGTCGCTTGCCTATGAGCAGGATTTTGTTCTGCCGGTCGTCCGAAATCATAACGCGCCGTATATTTTTCTTGACCCAAACAGCGATTGGCAGCGGGAAATCCTGACGGAAATTTTTGAAATTGACAAATGCAACGGGCAAAAAATAACGCCGCTTCGGGCGCTGTCGTCGTTTGCAAAAATATGGTCTTTGATATATGAAAATATACCCTCGGAGGATAGCGCTGCAAGCTCGGAAAACGGCGATTTAGCGGCAGTCAGGAACATGGTCGGATTTATTCAGAAAAACTATGCCCGAAAGATTTCTCTTCGTGAAATCGCCCTATCGGGAGCGGTGGGTCAGAGCAAATGCTGCAAGCTTTTCGCGAAATTTTTCGGACAGACCCCGAACACATATCTCAACCGCTACCGATTGGGGAGGAGCCTCGACCTTTTGCGAGCCGGCGACAAGTCCGTCACGGAAATCGCCCTGTCGGTGGGTTTTGAGAGTGCGAGTTATTTTGCGGAGATTTTTCATAAGCACTTCGGCATAACGCCGAGGGAGTACAGGAAAAGGTCGAGAGAGGTTAATGAGAAAAGGGAAACGGCGCGGTCAATGGCGAAGGAAAAATTACATTTGTGAAAATCTCTGCATGATTCCATGTAAAACAAAATAATCACGAAGTGTGCAAATCTATACTCAACGAATATAGGGGCATGTGCACCGCAAAGAGGCCGTCTTGACATCCGACAAGGCGGTTTTTATATCAAAAAGAGAAAAATGCCTGCTCAAATATGAACCTGAAACTCCCCAAAATCAAATACTCCGCTTCCCTGCCTAAGCTTCCCGCTTCTCTCGATTTGCGCAAAGCCGGCCTCAATTTCGTCAATCAAGGAAACAGGAATTTTCAGCTGATGATGTCCCGGTAAAATCTTTGTGACTTTGAGCTTCTGCACACGCTTCACGGAATCATAGAAAAGCTGCGGGTCGGTCGTCGGATAAAATGCGTAAAGACAGCCTTTGTAAATCAAATCTCCCGAAAACAGATAGCCTCTCTCCGGCTCGTAAAAACAGCAGTGTCCGGGCGAATGTCCCGGAGTGTGGACAACCTGAATCTGCCTGCCGCCCAAATCCAGACTGTCGCCGTCATGCAAAATTTTTTGCGGCACACCCCGAAAAATGCGATAATTTTCGATATCAAAATCCGCCGGAAATTCGCAAGGAAATTTCGCTAAATTGTTTTTGACAGCTTGCAGAGTAAGCGGAAACCGCCCGGAAATCCAGCTTTTTTCGAGCTCATGCACGGCGATATTATCGAAGTATCGGTGCCCGCCGATGTGGTCCCAGTGGACGTGGGTCGTGGCAACCATAACAGGCAGGCTCGTCAAATTATCGACAACGATTTTGATGTTTGCAACGCCCAGACCCGTGTCAATCAAAAGCGCCCTTTTCCGCCCGCAAAGCAAGTAGCAGTGCGTTTCTTCCCAGTGCTTGTATTCACTGATTGCAAATGTTTGGAAGTCAATTTTTTCAACGGTGAACCAGTTGGACATATTTTTATCCTCACTTATTGGAAAATGTTTAAGTAAAATTATAGCAGGCTCAGGAGCGAACGTCAAGAAATTTAAAAGGCAAAGTGATTGAGATTAGAAAAATGAGAAAAATAAAATCATCAAGAGCAAGCGTAACATTCGGTTTGACGAGAGTGGGCATATCATTGTGGACCCGCTTTACAATGCCTTGCTGACTATGCGCGCTAATTCGCTCTGTCTTGCAACGAGAAATCCAATGCCAACTGACCCTTATCACTGGGTGGGTGACAACGTGTCGTGCATTTTGGAGCAGCCTGTATATTTGGGGCATACTGTAAATTTCAAAACGCATAGACAGTCGTACAAAATCAAAAAGACCGTTGACAATCCCAAAGAGCAGTGGAAAATTTTCCCGAATACTCATGAGCCGATTGTCGACGAGGACACGTTTAACCGTGTGCAGGAACTCCGCAAAAACAAGCGCAGACCGACGAGGACAGGCAAGACGAATATGTTTTCAGGAATCGTGCGATGTGCTGACTGTAGGGAGAAGATGTATTACTGCACAACAAACAACTTTGAGAAAAGACAAGACCATTTTGTGTGTTCAGCATCAAGGACAAAGGGCAAAGAAGTCTGCGGAACTCATTTCATTCGAGCGATTATCTTGGAACAAGGCGTTCTTCATCACATTCAGGCGGTTATGTGGCTTGTCGCCAATTACGAGGAAAAGTTTAGGGCAGCACTCGGGGCTATGCAAAAATCCGAAATGAAAAAGGCTCTTTCAAGCAAGAAAAAGCAGGTCAACCAGATTGAACGCAGGATTGATGAACTCGACCGATTGTTCAAGAAAGTTTATGAGGACTATGCCAACGAAAAACTTTCAGAAGCAAGATATGAAATACTTTCGGGCGACTATGAAACCGAACAGGCAGAACTTCGTGAAAGATTGGAAACGCTAACAGCAGAAATCGAGCAGCAAGAGGAACAAGCGGAAGACATCGATAAATTTATCGCTAAGGTTAAAAAGTATTTGGAGATGACCGAGCTTACACCGGTGATACTTAATGATTTAGTTAAGGCGGTATACGTTCACAAGCCTAAGAAAGTCGATGGAAGGCGGGTTGTGGACATAGATGTTTCCTATGATTTTGTGGGGATCCTGCCTAAAAGCCTGTTCGAGGACATAAAAAACGAACCGATGGAATAACACATCGGTTCGGAAAACAATCAAAAGTTGTTTTATTAGGGGCTACCATTTCCGCGTCTGCTTTTTATGTATAGAAGTGCTCAATTATCCGGAAGATTGCCTAAGTATTCTGCCCGTTCGCGCGCTGACGAAAATCATCACGGATATATCCGTAAATGTTGTAGGTGCAGTAGCTGTTGGCCATCTTTCCGTTTCTGATACAGCCCTCAAGTGTAAATCCGCATTTCTTTAAAACCGCATTTGACGCCTTGTTTTCAACGTCCGCTTCTGCATGCAGCCTGTCCAGCGCCGTTTCCGAAAAGATAAAATTCACAACCTTGGTCAACGCCTCGGTACAAACGCCATTGTTCCAGCAGGCGGGATTTATTCTGTACGCAATCTTACCCAGTCTGTCATTTTCCACATCGAATACTTCTATAATTCCGATTACTTTATGAGTCTCTTTGCTTTCAATCCCCCATGTGAAATCATGGGACGGTTTGCGCTTAACATGCGGTCTTGGGTCAATAAACAGAAATTCCGGATTTTTCTCGTCATTGCTCGCGGGGCGTCCCCAATATTGATAAACAATGTCCAACCCCAGCCATTCGCGCAAATCGTCGGTATCATCCGGTGTCAGCTTGCGCAAAATGAGCCGCTCTGTTTCAAGCTCGGGAATCCGCAAACATTCCTTCAGCATAAATCTCACCTATTATCAGAGAAAAATTCTACCATTTATCGGCACAGGCTGTCTTCGCGTCTGCTTTCAGCCTGCCTCTACACCCTGTCAATCTTAATCAGGTTCGTATTCCCCGACGTGCCGTTGGTCATGCCGCCGGTGGTGACGATGGTGTCGCCCTTGGAGAGTCCGAAGGTCTCGCGCGCGTTCTGCTTCGCGGCGTAAAATAGGACGTCGGTCGAGTCGAACTTTTCGCATATCTTCGGGGTGACGCCCCACGAAAGCGCAAGCTTGCGGCGGGTCTTTTCGCTCGTCGTCAGACCGAGAATATCGACCGGACAGCGGAATCTCGACACCATTCTTACCGTCGCGCCCGAGAGGGAACAAACCGCCATCGCCTTTGCGCCGACGTCAATCGCCATGCCGCAGGTCGCGTGCGAAATCGCGTCGACGGTGTTGTGAATCCTGAAGTCATATGTCCTGAACAGAGCCGCATAGTCAATCCCGCGCTCGGTCTCCTCGGCTATCTTCGCCATAGTCTGGAGCGCGAGCACCGGGTACTGCCCCGAAGCGGTCTCGCCCGAGAGCATAATCGCGCTTGTGCCGTCATATATCGCGTTCGCGACGTCAGAGGTCTCGGCGCGGGTCGGCCTCGGGTTGTGTATCATCGACTCGAGCATTTCGGTCGCGGTGATGACCCTTTTTCCGAGCATACGGCACTTTGTAATCAGATTTTTCTGGATAGCCGGGAGCTTTTCAAACGCGATTTCAACGCCCATGTCGCCGCGGCCGATCATAATGCCGCTGCAAAGCTCGACAATCTCCTCAATGTTGTCGACGCCCGACTGGTTCTCGATTTTCGCGATAAGGTCGATGTCGCTCCCGCCGTGCACGCTCATGAAGTCGACGATGTCCTGTAAATCCTGTTTCGACGAGACGAAGGAGCACGCGATAAAATCGACGTCGTTTTCGATTCCGAAGAGAATGTCGGACTTGTCCTGTTCCGAGAGGAACACCTGTTTGAGAACCTTTCCCGGGAAAGCCATCGACTTGTTGTTGGAAAGCTCGCCGCCCTCTTTTACGACCGAGTGGATTTCGTCGCCGTCGATTGACGTGACCTCGAACCGCAGCAAGCCGTTGTTAAGCAGGATTGTGTCGCCGACCTCGAGGTCGTGCGCCAGTCCCTTATAGTTGACCGACACCCGCTTTTCGTCGCCGACGATGTCGTCGGTCGTAAAGGTGAATTCGTCTCCGGGGTTTAAAAACACCTTGTTGTTCGCGAATTTTTTGATGCGGTATTCCGGACCCTTTGTGTCCAAAAGGATTGCCACCGGGAGGTCGAGCTCCTCGCGGAGTCGCTTTATAAGCTTGATTTTTTCAAGATGGTCCTCGTGGGTGCCGTGCGAAAAATTGAGCCGCGCGACATTCATTCCCGAGAGCATCATCTCCCTGAGCGTTGCTTCGTCCGAGCAAGCCGGACCTATTGTGCAAATAATTTTTGTCTTTCTCATGCCGATACCGCCTTTCGGTTAAATTTCTGTAATAATTATATCACATCTTCCTCCGCTTGTGAAGACTTTTTTTACAAAAAGACGGAACTTTTCGCCATTCCACGATTCATAGACGCGCTTTCACTTGACTTGCGCCCGCCGCCGTGCCATTATTATAGCATAGCAAAAGACAGGAGGCGCTTATGTGAATATGGACAGAGAAAAATTCGGCGCGTTTATCGCCGTCACAAGAAGACAGCGCGGAATGACCCAACAGGAGCTTGCGAAAAAGCTCTCGGTCACAAATAAGGCGGTCAGCCGCTGGGAGACCGCCGAGGGTTTCCCCGACATCACGACCCTCGAACCGCTCGCCGACGCCCTCGGGATAAGCCTTATTGAGCTGATGCGCTCCGAGCGCCTCGAACGGCTCGACGAAAAGTCGTCACAGGCCCTTTCGGACACGATTGAGCTCGCGAACCTCCGCCGCGACCGCCGCGTCTTCATCGTCGCCGCAATCGGAATCTCGCTCGTCGGACTGATGATAATCGCGCTCGCGGTCTTTGTGCCGTGCGCACCGACGGTCTGGACGCTGCCGTTTGTGTTCTGCACATCCGTCGGAATCTGCTGCCTCTGCTACGCACTGCACAACCGCCGGAAAAAGCTCCCCTCGGCGCTTTGGTTCGCCGCCGCCGGCGTCCTTCTATTCGTCCCGGCGGCACAGCTTATAATCCTCCTTGTGCTGATGATTTTCTGACGGGGTGACACCTATGAAACTGATAATTTTGCGGTTTATAAGCATTTTCGCGGCACTTATCGTCCTTGCCGGACTTGTGTCCTGCATCACCGTAATGAAGAGCGACAAAACCGTCTTCGGGCTCGATATCTCCGACGCCGAGGTCATCTCGGACACCGACAGTCACGGCGGCTGGCTCGGCGACGGCGAGCGGTTCATGATTGTAAAATTCAATGAGACGCCGAGCGTCTTCCCCGACGGCTGGAGACCGCTCCCCGCCGACAGCGGCACTGTGCGCGCAATCTGGGGCACCGAGGACGAGAGCGGCAGGTACGGCCCCTATATCCTCGCGGAAATCCCGCGGGTGACGTCGGGAATGTACTGCTTCGCCGACCGCTCGCCCGACGGTCACCACTACCTCAACCTCACCGCAGCAGTCTACGACTTTGATACCGATGTGCTGTATTATGTTGTGATGGATACGTGAGGGGAGAAGGCTGCTATGACAGGGGGTAGTGCGAGGGGTAAAACTAAGAGGGCGGCGCACTGACATGTAAAAGGAATTCGCGAAGCGAATGCTATTTTTAGTAACTGCCACAATAAGGACATTTGCGCATGTTTATTAAAGATAAGCATCGCCGCACTGCGTAAAACAAGGAATTCGCTTCGCTCATGCCATCTAAATCACCCTACCCCGACCCTTCCCTTGAGGGGAGGGAGATGGGAGCACTCCTGCACAAGTATAATAAAACATGAGCTCGGCGTCCGACCTCGTTATAAGGAATTCGCTTCGCTCATGCTATTTATAGTCTCCCACCCCCTTCCCTCCCACATGGGAGGGGGTTATTCGTCACCAGAGTTTGGATTGCCGCCTGACGGCGGGGGTATTTCAGCACGACGTCATGTGTCGCTAATAAGGAGTCCGCCTTCGGCGGACGGCTTATCACGTCACCTTGACGGTGACGTGATTACGCCATATCCCCCACCCCTGCCCCTCCCCGCCGGGGAGGGGTGTGCAAGGATTTGCCTATCGGCGATACTAACGAGGGAAGGCGCAGCCGCGGCAGCCGAAGGCTGCCGAAACGAAAAGGAGCAAGAAAACCGCTTGCGGGTTTTTCTGCTCCTTTCGTTCGCGCGCGAAGCGCGCCGGATGCGCCCGGGGCGAAGCGTACGCAGTCAGAAGACAGATTTCAGAGGTCAGAAGTCAGATGTCCATCCTCCAAATGCCGTCCTCCTGCACCACATAAGTGCCCATTCCACATGCATTATTTTCAAAATTTGAATTTGTTACAAAAGGCGCCCGCAGTCAGATGACAGATATCAGAGGTCAGAAGTCAGATGTACACTCTCAAAATGCCGTCCTACTGCGCCACAGGAGTGCCCATTCCGCACACATTATTTTCAAAATTTTAATTTGTTGCAAAAGGCGCCGCAGTCAGAAATTTGACTTCTATTCTCTAACCATCTATCCTCTAATCATCTATCCCCTATCTTCTATCAGCCTTTACAAACCCCGAAAAGTGTGGTATAATTCGGGTAACTATGAAAAAGAGGCGAGGAATTATGTCAAAAACACTACTTTTGGGCAACGAGGGCGTTGCGCAGGGACTTTATGAGGCGGGAGTGCGGTTTGTGTCGTCATATCCCGGGACGCCGTCGACCGAAATCACCGAGGCGGCGGTAAAGCACGACGAAATCTATTGCGAGTGGGCGCCGAACGAAAAGGTCGCCTTTGAGGCCGCTTTCGGGGCAAGCCTCGGGGGCGCGCGGAGCTTCTGCGCGATGAAGCACGTCGGTCTCAACGTCGCGGCGGACCCGCTCTATACCGCGTCGTATATCGGCGTGAACGCGGGACTTGTCTGCGCGGTCGCCGACGACCCCGGTCTTCATTCGTCACAGAATGAACAGGACTCGCGGAGGCACGCCGTCGCGTCGAAGGTCCCGATGCTCGAGCCGTGTGACTCCGAGGAATGCCGCGACTTTGCGGTGCTCGCGTATAAGCTGTCCGAGACATTCGACACCCCGGTGCTGCTGAGGCTTTCAACCCGTATTTCGCACTCGCGGTCGCCGGTCGGACTTAACGAACGCCGCGAAATCCCGCTTAAGGACTACGAAAAAAACGTCTCGAAAAACGTCATGATGCCGTCGCAGGCAAAGGCGGCGCACAAAAAGGTCGAGGAGAGGCTTTTAAAGCTCCGCGAATATGCCGAGACCTCGGGAATCAACCGAATCGAGTGGGGCGGACGCGACATCGGAATCATCGCCGCCGGCTCGTCATATGTCTACGCAAAAGAGGCGCTCGGCGACGGCGTGAGCTACCTTAAGCTCGGAATGGTCAACCCGCTCCCGATTGAGCTTATCAGGGAATTCGCCGCGGGCGTCAAAAAGGTGGTCGTCGTCGAGGAGCTTGACGACATCATCGAGGCGCACTGCCGGCGGTACGGAATAAATGCGGTCGGAAAGGAGCTTTTCCCCTTCACCGGCGAGTTTTCACAGGCGACGGTCAGAAGCGCGATTCTGGGCATCGAGCCGCCCTACCGCGAGCTTGAAGACGGGGCGCTCCCCCGCCCGCCGATGCTCTGTGCCGGGTGCCCTCACCGCGGGTTGTTCTATGCCCTGCGCGGGTTGAAGCTCTATGTCAGCGGCGACATCGGCTGTTACACTCTCGGCGCAAACGCCCCGCTTTCGTCAATCGACTCTGTCCTCTGCATGGGCGCGTCGGTCAGCGGTCTTCACGGATTCAACACTGCGCGCGGCAAGGAACAGGCAAAGAAATCCGTCGCGGTCATCGGCGACTCGACATTTGTGCACTCGGGAATCACCGGCCTGATTGACATATCGTATAACCAAGGGCTGTCGACCGTAATCGTCCTCGACAACTCAATCACCGGAATGACCGGTCACCAGAACAATCCCGCCAACGGACTTACAATCAAGGGCGACCCGACCGCCGCGGTCGACCTCGAGGCGCTCGCAAGGGCGGTAGGATACCGAAGAGTCGCGGTCGTCGACCCTTATGACGTCGAGACGACGAGGAAGACGGTAATCGAAGAGCTCGAAGCCGAGGAGCCGTCGCTGATTATTTCGAGGCGGCCCTGTGCGCTCCTTAAATATGTGAAGCACTCCACCGCCCTTTCGGTCGACGCCGAAAAGTGCGTCGGCTGCGGGTCCTGCCTTAACGTCGGGTGCCCGGCGCTGTCGAGAAAGGACAAGAAGGCGCTCATCGACCCGGAACAGTGCCTCGGCTGCGGAATATGCGCGTCGGCCTGCCGGTTCGGAGCAATCGTCAAGGAGGGAAAATAAATGTCTGTGAAGAATATACTTATCGTCGGCGTCGGCGGACAGGGAACGCTTTTGGCGTCGAAGATTATGGGCCGGGTTTATCTTGAACAGGGGTATGACGTCAAAGTCAGCGAGATCCACGGAATGTCGCAGCGCGGCGGCTCTGTCGTCACATATGTCAGATACGGCGACAAGGTCTGGTCACCGGTCATCGAAAAGGGCGAGGCGGACATCGTCATCTCCTTTGAAGAGCTTGAATCGGCGAGGTGGCTCCCCTATCTCAAGCCGGACGGCGTCCTTATTTCGAGCACACAGCGCCTCGACCCTTCGCCCGTAATCATGGGCAAGGCGGAGTATCCCGAAAATATCCTCGGAAAGATTTCGGCGCTCGGAATCAAGGTCATACCGCTCCCGGCGGACAGGCTTGCGGCCGAGGCGGGAAACATCAAATCGGCAAACATCGTCCTTTTGGGCGCGGCGGCTCGGCGTCAGGACATTCCGAAGGACGTCTGGATTGAGGCGATTCGGGCGTCGGTCCCGCCGAAGACCCTCGAAACAAACCTCAGAGCTTTCGAGCTCGGATATGCGGAGTGAACATGAAAAATCTGCTTTTTATCAACACATGCGTGCGGCCGGAGTCGCGGACAAAGCGGCTCGCTGACCGTCTTTTGGAGCGGCTCGGCGGCGAAGTGACCGAGGTCCGTCCCGACCTTGCGGGAATGGCCCCTCTGACCGCGGAATCGCTTATGAAGCGCGACAGGATTTTGGCGGACGGTGATTTATCCGCCCCCGAGCTTTTTGCGGCAAGGCAGTTTGCGGCTGCCGACCGAATCGTCATCGCGGCGCCCTATTGGGACCTCGCTTTTCCCGCGTGGCTGAGGATTTATCTCGAAAACGTGACGGTCTGCGGCGTGACGTTCAGGTACACCGAAGAGGGCATACCCCTTGGGCTCTGCCGCGCCGACCGTCTCTATTACGTCACGACCGCCGGCGGCCCGATTTCATATAACTTCGGCTTCGAGTACGTCAGCGCACTCGCGAAGGGGTTCTACGGAATTCCGGACACAAGGCTCGTCTTTGCCGAGGGTCTTGATATCGTCGGGTGCGATACGGAAAGGGTGATGAGAGAGGCGGAGGAGAGGATAGAGGGGGTTATCCGAGCATAAAAAACGAACCGACACAGCGGTGTATCGGTTCATAAAATAAGCGTTATTTTCGGGGGCATCCGCTTTGGGTGCCCCCGGTTTTCGCCATAATGTCAGATGCTGTCGGCGATGTCGATATTGTCGCCTTTAAGGCCAATCCACGCGCCCTGTGCGGCTTCGGAGGAGTCGGGGTGAGCCAGAAGCCACTTGTTGCACGCCCAGAGGCGCTTATCCTCGGTCGTCTTCGGGTCACAGCTCGGGCGCTTGGTGTTCGTCCCCTTCGGGAGCGCGACAAGGACGCGGAAACCCTTTTCGGGGTCGGTGTGACACGGCGCATAGTGGAGCGTTGTCGCGTAGCACTCGACGAAAACGCCCTTCGGAGCGCGGAAAGCCTTTACCTTAGCGGTGTCGAGGACGCCGTCGACAGCCTCGCTCTGCTTTGCGACCAAAAGGATAAAGTCCTCGGTGCCGAGGTTGAATTCGCTGTCGCGGTGATATTCAAGGCAGTTGAGCTTTGTGTTGTGTCCGTTGCACCAGCCGAGCTGTACCGGCATTCCGCCGAAAAGATGACAGGATATCTCCATCGCCGCGGGAAGCTGCTGAAGAGTAAGGTCCATCGCGACATAGTCGGTGCCCTCGGGAAGAGGGGTCTTTTCGAGAGCGGCGGTGACCATTTTGGCGACGTCTTCCATGCCGTCGACCACCTGTCCGTACTCCCTGAACTCGGGGTCATAAACTGAATAAATCTTCATGGTGTATCCTCCTTAAAATTAAGCGCAGGGTGCGCCATTGTCACAAAATCCGTCAGTCAGTCTTTCTTGATTTATATAAGTATATAACATTCATAAAAAAAGTGCAATACTGTTGCGAAAAATTTACCTTTTTGACAAAAAACGTCTCGGCCTTTTGTGCAAGTATATAGTCAGATAAGCTTCATTACCTCGCTCATAACCTCGCCGATTTTGTCATGAAAGACGATGTCGGCGGCGGAGTCGAACGGGGTTTCGTCGCGGTTGATTAAGACGGTCGTGTTCCCGGAAAAATAGCGAATCAGTCCGGCGGCGGGGTAGACGTTGAGCGAAGTCCCGCCGATGATAAGGAGGTCGGCGGAGCGCATCGCCCGAACCGACGCGGTCAGGACGGCGTCGTCGAGCGGCTCTTCATAGAGGACGACGTCGGGCTTAATCTTTCCGCCGCAGCTTTCACAGCGCGGAACCTTTCCGGCGGCGGCGATTACCCCCTCTTTCGGGAAGCTTTTCCCGCAGTCGGCGCAGTGATATGTGCGAACGGTGCCGTGAAGCTCAAGGACGTTTTTTGACCCCGCGGCCTGGTGGAGTCCGTCGATGTTCTGGGTGATGACGGCGGAGAGCTTTCCGAGGCGCTCGAGCTCGGCGAGCGCGATATGCGCGGGATTTGGCGCGGCGGTGGTGCTTAGGAAGTATTTATAGTAGAAGTCGTAGAAGACGTCGGTGTCGGACTCAAAAAAGCTGTGGCTGAGGATTGTCTCGGGCGGCACGCCGTATTCGCGGACGGTCGAATAAAGGCCGTCCTTGCTGCGGTAGTCCTTGACTCCGCTCTCGGTCGACACCCCCGCTCCGCCGAAAAACACCGCGCTGTGCGCTTCGCGCAGGGCGGCGGCGAAGGAAGAGAGATTGTTGGACATGATGAAGGCTCCTTAATGAATTTTATGATTTATATATATCCCTGACCGCAGCAAAATTATAATTGCAGCAATAATCAAAACAGTTTTCATAACCGTACTATGATTTTTGTTTTCATACCCTGACTCCGACGTATTTATTAGTGAATTATACCAAATGCAGGAGAAAATGTCAAGTTGGATGAGGGCGATGATGTGGCCTAAAAGGCCACATCAAGAAGTTAGAAATTAGATGATAGAGTTTCAAGGTGTCGCCTTCGGCGACGGTTTTAAATTTTGCATAATGAGCGCAGAACGGACGCTCCCTTGTAGTGGGGTGTGTCATATTCCGCCCACATTTAAATCCAAAGCAGTTAATGGATAGCGATTAGTAGCGGTGAATCACAAAGCAAAATTTTTTAATGTGGTCTTTGGGACACTCCCGCTTCTACCCTCTAATCATCTAATCATCTAAAAATTTTTTACTCCAAACGCTTGACAAGCGGTATACTTCGTGATATGATGTATGCCATGAGAGGAGGCATTGTATGGATATTCAGTTGAAGCGCGGACTGCTGGACGTTTGCGTGCTTGCGGCAATCAAGGACGAGGACTCCTACGGCTACCGGATAATCAAGGACATGAAGCCGTATCTGGAGCTGTCCGAATCGACTTTATATACCATTCTGAAGCGCCTTGAGACGGCGGGAATGCTGACCGTCCGCAGCGTTGAGCACGACGGGCGGCTCAGGAAATATTACCATATCACCGGCGCGGGTCTTCGGCGCATTGAAGAATTCAAGGAGGATTGGAAGGAGATTCTTTCCATCTATCGCTTTGTGGTCAAGGAGGAAGAAAATGAATAGACAGGAATTTTTGACGCAGCTCCGGCGGGGGCTGCACGGACTGCCGCAGGAGGACATCGACGAGCGGCTGACCTTTTACAGAGAGATGATTGACGACCGCGTCGAGGAGGGGTTGTCGGAGGACGAGGCGGTCGCCGAAATCGGAGACGTCGGGGAAATTGTCTCGCAGATTCTGGCGGACACCCCGCTCACAAAACTCGTGAAGGAAAAAATCAAGCCGAAAAGTCCGGTTAAGCCGTGGGCCGTCGTACTTATGATACTCGGATTCCCGCTGTGGTTCCCGATTCTGGCCGCCGTTGCCGTGATTATTTTGTCGGCGTATATCGTCGTCTGGTCGGTGATAATTTCGCTCTGGGCGGTCTTTGCTTCGGTCATAGCCTCGGCGCTCGGCGGAGTTTTTTCGGCGGCATATTTTGCGCTGAGCGGCAAAGTCGTTTCGTCCTTGGCGGTGCTCGCGGTCTCGCTTATATGCGCCGGACTGGCGATACTTGCGTTTTTTGTATGCTTTGCCGTGACAAAGGGCGTAATCCGGCTGACTAAAAAGGCCGCTATCGGAATTAAACATATGATAGTCGGAAAGGAGACATCGAGATGAATAATACAACAAAAAATTGGCTCATTGCCGCTTTGGCGCTTATTCTTGCGGGAGTGATTCTGTTTGCCGCGGCTCTGGCGCTCTGCGGCTTTGACATAAAAAAGCTCGGGACGGTGGATTATGTCGAAACGACATACGAGCCGAGCGGAAATTTTGAAAATATTTCGGTAAAAGTGTTCACGACAGACATCAAGCTCATGCCCTCGGAGGACGGAAAATGCAGGATTGTCTGCTATGAGGACGAGAGGGTCAGGCACACCGCTGAGGTCACGGACGGCGCCCTTGTCATCGACACCGAGGACACGCGCAGATGGTTCGGCTTTATTTCGCTGTCCTTTACAAAACCGACGATGACGGTATATCTGCCGCAAAACGAGTACGGATTTTTGGACATCAGCACCGACACAGGCGCCGTTGACATTCCGAAGGATTTTGCCTTTGAGAGCATTAAAATCGACGGTCAGACGGGCATGGTGAGCTGCTCGGCGAGCACCGAGGGAGCGGTCGACATCAGGCTTGACACCGGCGCGATATCGCTGAGCGGCGTCACAGCCGGGAGCATGAGGCTCAGGACTGCCACAGGCAGCATAAAACTGAGCGGCGGAACCGTCGCCGAGGGCATCGACATTTCGGCGGACACCGGGGCGATGAAGCTCGAAAATATCACCTGCGGCGACCTTCGCGCCGAGGCAGACACCGGGTTGGTGAAGCTCGGCAACGTCAGCTGCGCCGGCCTTCACGCAGAGACGGACACCGGGCACATCGAGCTTGAAAACGTCGTCGGCAGCGGAATATTCGAGCTTATAAGCGACACCGGAGATATCGACCTCAACGGCTGCGACGCCGCCGAGCTTTACATCGAGACCGACACCGGCAGCATCAGCGGCGAGCTCCTGACCGACAAGATTTTCTTTGCAGAGTCGGACACGGGGCATGTAAGCGTGCCGAAGACCATGACCGGCGGCAGGTGCGAAATTAAGACGGACACCGGGAGCGTTGAGGTGAGGGTGAGGGAGTAGATGCGGACGAAGCGGACACATCAGAGGACAGAAATTAGAGGTCGGAAGGCAGAAGTTAGAGGATAGAAGGGCAATGGAAAGACGGGTAAAGTGGAGACAAAGAGGCTCGGTACGGCTCTATAAAAGGAATTCGCTTCGCTCATTCTATCTTTAGACTCCTACCCCCTTCCCCCTCCCACATGGGAGGGGGAGCGCATCGCTTCGGCTTCAGCTCCTATGAGGGCGCCAGCCCGCGCGCTTCGCGCGCGAACGAAAGAGCAGTAAAACTCCCTTCGGAGTTTTACTGCTGCTTTTGTTCCGACCGCCGTCGGCGGTCGCGGCTGCGCCCGAGGCAGCACAGCGCCGCACTGCCTCGTAAAAGGAATTCGCTGCGCTCATGCTATCTAAATCACCCCTTCCCGACCCTCCCCTCAAGGGGAGGGGGTTCTGCGTCGCTAAAGTTTGGAAAGCCGCCTGACGGCGGGGGAAATTTGCTGTAGCGTCATGCCTTACTATATGTCAGCTTTTACAGCGGACGCTAAACGCATCATTTTTGATGTTTTCCCGTTTTTTCCTTCCACACCCCCTGCCCCCTCTCCCTCAGTGAGAGAGAGGGGGTTCCACCCCACACCCGGCCGTTCACGTTCGTGAACGGCGCGACCACTCCCCTCGAGGGGAGTGGTACTTGGCAAGGAGGACACTTTCGCAGGTATATTAAAGCATGAGCGCGACATCATACCTTGCTATAAGGAATTCGCTGTGCTCATGCTATCTTTAGTCTCCCACCCCCTACCCCCTCCCACATGGGAGGGGGTTCCGCATCGCTAAGGCTTCAGCTCCTATGAGGGCGCCAACCCGCGCGCCAGCCTGCGCCCGGCGGCAGCACGGCGCCGCCCTGCCAAAATCATGCATCAAGCCTCGGCCTATCATCTCTCCGCGTACTCTCTCGGCGAGGCTTGGTAGTACGCGCGGAAGGCGCGGTAGAAGTTGCTCGGGTCGTTATAGCCGACCATCGCGGCGACCTCCTCGACCGAGAGGCCGGTGCCCTTTAGGAGCGCGAGGGCGCGGTCCATGCGCTGTTCAAGGAGGATTTCCGAAAAGGTCCTCCCCGTCTTTTGGCGGAGCAGAGCCGAAATGTAGTTCGGGTGGTATGAAAAGCGGGCGGCGGTCATTCCGAGGGTGACCCTGTCGGTGTGCTCGCCGATGTACCGGATAATCCTGTCGGCGAGCGAATCCCCCTCCGCCGCTTCGGCGGTGCTTCGGTATGCCCGCGCAACCTGCATCAGAAGAGAGAGGGTCATCGGCTTAAGCACCGCCTGTGTGTCCTCTTTTTTGTCGGCATATTCGAGCACCATCAGCTCCAAAAGCTTCCGCACCGGGTGTTCGGCGTCGAAGGTCAGGTGAATCATGTTCTCGGAAAAGCGGTCGTTCTGCGGGTCAAGGAAGAAATGGAACATTGCGCTGTCGACGGCGAGAGCGGAGAGATATTCCCGGAAAAACGCGTCCTTCTGAATCAGCACGCCGATTATAACGATGTCCCTGTCCGACTCGCCGCGAATCGCGTAGCCGCTGAACGGCTGTCCGATATAACAGTCGTTTTCCTTTATCGTCACAAGGTTGTCCGACCTCGCGCTGAGCGCACGGTAGTCGTTCCGATACGCGAAATTCAGAAAGAAGAAGTCCTGTCGGTGGAACACCTCGCCGACGCTCTTTGCCTTAAGGACACAGACCATCACGTCATCGGCGCTGTCCCCCGGCCAGTAGGACATGATTTCGTCCGAGTCGCGTATGCTCTCGGGCACAAACGCCCAATTCAGCCTCGGGAAGTCCTCCCCGAGCTTTTCGATTGCCTCGTCCAAGGTCATAAATAATCCCCCTATTTTCGGTAATATATCACAAATCTTAAAAAATGTCACTACTATACTTAAGATTTACCGCTGAAAATTTTTCTTTGAAGATGTATTTTACAGACAGAAACCTTGAAAGGAGATTTTTATGAACCGCACAGCTTCAAAAATCACCGATATGACCGAGGGCAATCCGGTGCGAATCATTCTCGCTTTCGCGCTCCCGCTCTTTATCGGAAACATCTTCCAACAGATATACAGCCTTGCCGACACGATGATTGCCGGGCACTTTCTCGGCGACGGCGCAATCGCGGCAATCGGCGCGACAAGCGTCCTCTATTCGCTCCTGATGAACCTCGCTTGGGGATTGAATAACGGCTACTGCATTATCCTCTCCCGGATTTTCGGCAGCGGCGACAAGGCCGGCTTCAGAAGCGCCGCGGCGGCGATGATAAAGCTCAACGTCGGAATCGGGACAATCCTTACGGCGGCGTCGCTGATGTTCCTAAAGCCGATGATGAGGCTTCTTTTAACGCCGGACGAGGTCTTTGAGCAGTCATATCTTTACATAGCAATCATTCTCGGCGGAATGTTGACGACAATCGCATATAACGGCTGCGCGGGATTCCTTCGGGCAATCGGCAACAGCCGCACTCCGCTTTATTTCCTCATTCTTTCGAGCCTTTTAAACCTCGTTCTCGACGCGGTTTTCGTCATCTTCCTCAAGACCGGAATCGCCGGGACAGCGCTTGCGACGGTTATCGCACAGGCGGTATCGGCGGCGCTCTGCGCGGGGTATATCCTTAAAAACTACAGGGAATATCTCCCGCAAAAGGCGGATTGGCGGGCGGAGCGCGAGCTATACGGCGAAATGTTCACGACCGGCTTCTCGATGGCGATGATGCAGTGCGTCTTCTCGCTCGGCTCGGTCATCATGCAGCGCTCAATCAACGCCCTCAGCACCGATATCATCACCGCGCACACGACCTCGCGGCGGGTCTATGAGATGCTGATGATTCCGATGTCGACGGTGTCGAGCGCGACGAGCACATTTGTCGGACAGAATTACGGCGCGAAAAAGTATGACCGAATCGTCGAGGCGAACCGGAAGATGCTCTTGGCCGAGCTTTTGTGGTCGGTGTTCTCGGTCGCGGTATGCTGGACGCTCGGCGAGCCGCTTATCCGCCTCCTCACCGGCACCGGCAACGCCGAAATCGTCTCGAACGCGATGCTGAACCTCAGACTTAGCACGGCGTTTTTCTTCCCGCTCGGCGCTCTCTTTATCCTCCGCTATTCGATGCAGGCGATGGGCCATAAGATCCTGCCGGTTCTTTCGAGCACGATTGAGCTTGTCGTAAAAATCATCTCGGCGGCGGTACTTGTCCCGTCGGTCGGATACCTCGGCGTCGCAGTTACCGAGCCGGTCATCTGGTGCATCTGCGCGGCGTTTCTGGCGGTGTTCTATGTGACGGTCGGGCATCAGCGCGAAAGAAAGCCTTCATGCCGAAAAAACGCCGTCTGTGAGGCTTAGGATTTCACTCTTTGTCCGACCTTGCCCCTGCTGCATACAATGTGATGTGCGCTGTGCACGTCATGAAGACGGAACGGCTTTCGCTCCGTCCGTATAAAAATGAATTTCCTGTCAAAACTATCGTCAGAAACTTCAAAAGGAGAGTGAAATTCATGGCAGCAGTTTACAGAGGCGAAATTTATTACGCCGATTTGAGTCCCGTGGTCGGCTCGGAACAGGGCGGCATCAGACCGGTACTTATCGTTCAGAACGACGTCGGGAACCGTCACAGTCCGACGGTTATCGCGGCGGCAATCACAAGCCGTCAGGAAAAGACCCGTCTTCCGACACACATTGAAATCGACTCGCGGTCCTGCGGACTCGCAAAGGACAGCGTCGTCCTTCTTGAACAGATTCGCACCATCGACAAAAGGCGTCTCAAGGAAAAGATGGGCGCGCTCGACAGCTCGGCTATGGACAGGATTAACAACGCCCTGAGCATCAGCTTCGGGTTGTGACACACTAAAACCCCGACACGGATTATCCGGGTCGGGGCCTTTTAGAATACAGAAATGAGAGAATCAGAAGACAGATGATAGAAGTTAGAAGATAGAAGATAGAGAGTCAGTTTTTTTCGAGCTCTTTAAGGGCGTTGATTTCCTCGCGGCTGAGGCGCATGACCGAGTCCTTGATGACCTTGACCTGGTCGCGGGTGACGACGGTGTCGCCGCCGGTGGCGTCGAGCTTGACGTGCATCTTTCCGGAGATGAGGTTTACGTCGGTGACAGTGCCGCGCCCGGAGGGTGTCTCGACGATTGCGCCGAATTTCGGGGTGATTTTTAAAAGCTCTTCATAGCCGTCCTGCTCGTATTTCAGGCAGCACATCAGGCGGCCGCAGGCGCCGGAAATCTTTGTCGGATTGAGGGAGAGAGACTGTTCCTTCGCCATCTTGATGGAGACCGGCTGGAAGTCGCCGAGGAAGCTTGAACAGCAGAACTGCCGCCCGCAGATTCCGAGTCCGCCGAGCATTTTCGCCTCGTCGCGGACGCCGATTTGGCGCAGCTCGATTCTTGTGCGGTAGACGGCGGCAAGCTCCTTTACGAGCTCGCGGAAGTCGACGCGGTTTTCGGCGGTGAAGTAGAAGAGAAGCTTTGAGTTGTCGAAGGTACATTCGACGTCAATCAGGGACATTTTAAGTCCGAGACGCTCGATTTTTTCCTCGCAGACCTTGAAGGCCTCCTGTTCCTTGACGCGGTTTTTCTCGATTTGCCTGAAGTCGTCGGGGGTGGCGATTCGGATTACTGTTTTGAGCGGCGCGACGATTTCCTCGTCGGGGACGCTTTTGTTTCCGAAGACCGTTTCGCCGCACTCGATTCCGCGGGCGGTCTCGACGATGACGCTGCTGCCGGGTTCGACGGTAAGGTCGCCCGGCGAGAAATAATAAACCTTTCCGACGCTCTTAAAGCGCACGCCGATTATTTCGGGCATATATATTTTCCTTTCCTTGGTTAATTATCTTTTCTTGACTGTTTTAGTGACAAAAAATAAAAGTTTTCGGTCAAGCCTTTTTTAAAAGGCTTGCAGGGGTCTCGGGGACAGAGTCCCCGAGCCGCGACCGCAGTCGCGGAACACTTGCGAAGCGAAAATCAGGAGGGTAGAAAAAACAATCCGGTGGATTGTTTTTTCGTAGGGGACCCTATTAAGGGGTCCCCTGCTTGCCGAACGATGAGTGAGGCAAGTGAAATACAAGCCTGCCCCGTCATGCGACAGCATGACGGCACCTTCATCCCCCGAAAATCCTCCCGCATAAATCGCTTATGCAGAGCGGCGCGGAGGCGTTCTGTGATATCCTTGTCCCGGCGGTAAAAATCGCGTCGGATATCCTTATCAACCCGCTCTGACGGTATTTTTTCGAGATTGCCTCGGCGGAGTCCTTCGCGAGAGAGGATAGTCCCGTGCCGAGCTTTATTGCGGCGGCGTCGCGGATTACGTCGCGGAGACCGTCGAGGACGTTCGCCAAAAGCTCTCTGTCCTTTTCGAGCGACGAAAGCTCTTTTAAAAGCGCGTATTCGTCTCCGGCGGCAATCGCCGACGAAGCGGCGCGGACCGAGTCGGCAAGCCGCCTTGCGTCGTCGGAATTTTGGGCGTATTCAAGGCATTTCCCGATGTTCCCGCCGAAGAGTCCGACCGCATTTTCGGCGTCGCTTTGCGAAATTCCAGACTCTTTGAGCGCCGAGACGGCTTCGCTTTTCGAGGCCTCGCCGATGTTGATGCTGACGGTTCGGGAGAGGATTGTCGGGAGAATTTTTTCGCGCGATTCGGCGGTCATGATGAACACAACGTGCGCCGGAGGCTCTTCGACGATTTTCAGAAGGACATTCTGCGCCGCAGGGAGCGCCCGGTCGATGTTCGGGAGAAAATATATCTTCCGCTCGCCCTCGTTCGGAGAGACGCTTGCGTCCGAGACAATCGGCCTTAAGTCGTCGGCGAGATAGTTCCCGCTTTTTCCGCTCGGCTCGACGGCGATAAAATCGGGGTGCGCCGAATTCGATATCATGCGGCAGGACTTGCAGATGCCGCACGGGTCGCCGCTTCCGCGCTCACAGAGAATCTGTGCCGCCATGAATTTTCCGGCGGTCCTTTTTCCGACTCCGCGCTCGCCGCAGAGAAGATAGGCATGGGAAAGCCGGTCCCGCCGGATTGCGGAACGAATCAGCGAGACCGCGCCGTCTTTTGAATAAAGGGTCATCAGAACTTTTCAAACCGCTCGACGTCGGTCACAAAGACGGTCGCGCCGCCGACGTTTATTTCGACGGGGAACGTCGAAAAAGCGCCGCCGATGGCGGAGGAAGGAAGTATTTGTTTGCGGCGTTTGCAGTGTGAATGAATGAGCGCGATGGCGTCCTCGACCTTGTCGTCGTCAAGACAGATCAGCAGCGTTGTGTTCCCGGAGCGGAGAAAGCTTCCGGTGGACGAGAACCGCGTTGCCTGTATCTCCTTTGAGACCAAGGCGTCGGTTACGCCGCGCACGTCGTCGTCGTTGATTATTGCAAAAATCAGCTTCATATTCCTTCTCCTTTCGTGAGTGGCATATACTTACAAACTAATATTACCATACTTTTTCAAAAATTGCAAGATAAAAGTTGGAAATATTGACGGAAAGCCGCGCGGCGGTTGACACGCGGCGGTAAATATAGTATAATATATCAGTCCGTATGTACATACAGACGGGATTATACAATGTTATTCAGGAGGATTTATCAAGTGAAAAGGAAAATACTGAGTATTATTCTTGCGCTGTTCCTCGTCATCGGCCTTATTCCGACGGGAATTCTCACCGAGAAGGCAGAAGCCGCCGGTACCGGCTCCACCTATTTCCGTGAACAGCTGAGCGCGGATTCTGCCGCAAGGATGTTCTATGATGCGATTGACACCATGAACAAAGAGGGCATCCTTAAAACCGGCACCGGCGCTCTTGACCTTACCGAAAAATTCGGCACAAAGGCGGCCGAATTCTGCGCGATGCACGCCAACGGCGACATCAACCTGATGTCGGAATACGGCGCGGGAAGAGACGCTTTTTATGCCGACCACCCCGACATCTTTTATGTCGACTTCTCGGCGCTTACGGTCCGAGTGACCGAATCCGCCGGGGTTTATCACCTCTATCTCGGCGCGGGAAGATATCCCACCTATTACACAACGGGATTTTCGAGCGAGGCCGACGTCGAGGCGGCATTAAAAGAATATAACGCCGAGCTTGCGAAGCTCATCGAGGCCGGAAGCGCAAAGTCCGACCCGAGGGAACAGGTTATTGCGGTGCACGACTATCTCACCCACCACGTCACCTATCGCGACGAGTTCGCCGTCGCCCCCGAGAACATGGGATTTGTGCGCACAGCATATGGCGCTCTCGTCAAGCAGGAGGGCGTCTGTGAGTCATACACAAGGGCGTTCAAGGCCGCGATGGACGCGCTCGGAATCCCCTGCGTCATGGTCAGCGGCGTATACCGCCACAGCGACAAGATTTTGGAGGCGCACATCTGGAACGAGGTCTGCATCGACGGAAGATGGTATGCCGTCGACGTCACTATGGACGACCCCGTCAACCCCAAGAAGGGGCAGTATGACAAGGCCGGCGAGGACGGATATGAGAACCGTCAGTATCTTCTTGTCGGCGAGGACGTTATGAACGTCCACCACATCAAGGACGGCGCGATGTCGCCCGGCGGCTTCGAGTTCACCTATCCGCCCATCGAAACCGACTTCGAGACGATAACCGACGAGGAGAGCCCGCTTAAGGTCCGCTTCAGGTCGGAGGCCTATGACGAAGAGATTCTTCAGGGCGGCGTCTACTATGTCAGCTATATGGGCATGAACGCGACCGAAATGAAGAAAAACGGCTATTATCTCCTTATGAGATACAGGATATATGACGTAGACAAAGGCTGGATTGACACCGAGTGGCACTACTATATGCCGGAGGTTTATGCACAGGGGGACAGCTTCGGAGACGTCGGCAACGAGACCAAGTTCGAGATGCCCCATGTCGAATACGTCGAGTTCGGAGTAACGCTCGACCCCGCCCCCGAGGTCAGGTTCAACGAGGTCCCGGATATGTTCTTCCACGGCGACACGACGCTTCTGCTTGCGGACAGCGGACTTTTGCACAACGAGGACGGAACATACCGCGCCGCGCCCGCTTCGCTCCACGGCGAGCCGGCATATAACAAGACGAGCATCTCGCTCGGCGAGACCGTCCACCTTGTCGCCTATTTCAACGACTATCTTGTCACCCCGGAGGTTTATGAGACATGGTGCAAGACAGAGAGATATGACGAAGAGGGATATAAAGAGGCAGTCCGTTCGGCCACCGAAAAGGACTTCTCGCTCGAAGCTCATCTTGTCGACAACTTTGTAATTCCAAATCGCGACGACAAGAGCGCACAGTATCAGACGATAAAAAATGTACAGATAAGCTTTATCGACGTCGACAACTCCTACGGCAGCGACGTCGAGACGAAAATCGAATTCGACTACACCACAAGCAATCAGTGGCTCGACGACAACGTCCTCTATGTCTTCTATATCTCCGGACTTGTCGGGGCATACAGCGGAAAGACCCCGGGCAGCTTCGGCTGGGCGGTACAGGCGCCGTGCGCGGTCTGTGCATACCGCAGTCAGGGATTCGATTATAACGCATTCGCGAAGCCGGTGCTCGTCGCCGACGAGGACCTTTCCATGAAAGGCTGGACCGACACCAACGGCGAAGTCTGGGAGGGCACCAAGTGGGACGACGACTATAAGAGCAGGCTGATGCTCGTCGTCGAGGACTCTTCTCCGAGAGAAGCAAACGAGCTTGAAAACATGGTTGAAGAGACCGGCGAGGACGTCCTTTCCGCGTCGACATACAACATCAATCTGTCGCTCTGCAAGAAGATGTGGGCAAACCTCGGCGACGGAATGTCGGTCAGGATTCAGTTAGGCTTCCCCGTCGGCTACGGTCCCGAGGACGCCGGAGTCACCTTTAAGGCGTATCACTTCATCAAGGACAAGACAACGGGCGAGATTCTCGGTCTCGAGGAAATCCCCTGTGTAATAACCCCCTACGGTCTTCTTGTGACCGTAAACAGCTTCTCCCCGTTCGCGATATGCGCGGTCGAAAAGACCGAGGATGAACCCGCCGAAAAGACGGTTGCGCTTATGTCGTCGGTCGGCGGAAGCGTCAGCGCCGGCGGCGGGAACATGATTACGCTTAAGCCGAACGAGTCGGCAAAAATCACCGTGACCCCCGAGGCGGGATATATAATCGACACCGTCGAGGTATCCGGCGCGGCTTCGGAATATGCCGGAGAACAGAGCGGATACAGCTTCGAGGTCTCTTATGACGACGTTAAGGACGGCTCGGCGATTGTGTCGGCGGTGTTCGTAACCGAAACGGTCGCGGAGGAAGAGCTCGGCGACGCGGTTATCCCGACGGCGGCGGCTCCGGAGGCAAAATATGTCGAGCTTCTCACCGATTCTGAGGTACAGACCTCGGCGGACGGAAGCGTCACCCTTGAGCTCAATGAAAACGAGCCGAGCTATTCGTACAACTGGTACAAGGTCGGCGAGGACGGAGACGTGTTCGTCGGCAGCGGAAGCAGGCTTGTGCTCTCCGGAGTTGATAAAAACGGTCTTCCTGTCGACAACTCGGGCGAATACTATTGCGTCGTCACCGCGACGGCGGGTGCTTCGAGTGCATCGAGCAGGAGTGAAACCGTCACCGTCAGCAATTCACCCGTCAAGCCCGCGAAGTTCAGAATTGAGAGCTCCCCTGCCCCTCTGAGCGGCAGCGCGGTTTCGGTCACCGAGGGCGAAAAGGTCGTCCTGAGCGTTTATAAGCCGGTCGATGGGTATAAGTACACATGGTATGCCGACGGCGAAGAGGTCGGCACAGGCGATACGTTTACCGTCTCGGACGGAATCGGCGGAGTTTACAGCTGTGCCGCCGAAAATGACGCCGGAACGACGCTGAGTGAGAATTCAATCGGAATAATCTTTACACCGCCGGTCCCCGAAATCGACGGCGAGGACAACAGAAACGTCGTCGAGGGCGAAGACGTCGTCTTCAAGATAAAGAACGCCGATGAGGAGAAGTACGGTTACACATGGTACAAAATCGGCGACGACGGCGAGGATAAAAAGGTCGGCGAAGGCCCGAGCGTGACCCTTTCGGGAAGCGACATCAGCGGAATGTACTACTGTGAAGTGACAAACAAAGCGACGGGCGCGTCGGCAAAGAGCAAGGTCTATAACGTGAACGTACAGGCGGCCGACCCCGACGTCCCCTACCCCGACGAATTCGAGATTGACGGCGAGAGTGAGGTCGAAATCGAAGAGGGAGAGAGCGCGGTCCTCAGCGTCAGGAACCCGCAGGACGGCATCACATATAAGTGGTATCGCGAGACGGTCGAAGAGGGCGAGGTCCTTATCGGCGAGGGCGTGAGCATCAGCGTCGGCAAGGCGGGAGAATACTTCTGCGCCGCTTATAACTCGGAGAACGAGCGCACCGACAGCTCGAATTCGGTCACCGTGACCGTCGTCATCAAGCAGAGCAAGCCGACCGAGGAGACGAAGCCGGTTCATCGGCACACGTTTGCGGGATACGGCTTCAACGACGGCTATCACTGGCTTATCTGCTCGATTTGCGGGCAGTTCTCGGACATGACGCCGCACGTCTTTAACGGCGGCAATACCTGCCTCGCCTGCGGCTATACCCGTCAGACGCTCGGCGGATTCGGCGGCTTTGGCAGCTTCGGCAGTGCCGGCGGCAGTCAGAGCGGCGTCGAGAGCACCGACGAAAGCGCCGACGAGATGGTGATTGTCGAGGCCCCGACTGAGAACGGAGAAGACGCCGAGGACGAGGTTGAGGGGTAGACGAGAATGTATGAAAAGAGCCCTGACTGCGGTCGGGGCTCTTGATTTTTGGAAAATGCGGTGATTGAAGGGCGGTATGGGGCGGTTGACATTGAAAATGGTGCGCGCACGCTATCGCATTTATAAAAGGGATTCGCTTCGCGAATGCTATCTAAAGTCACCCTGCCCCGACCCTCCCTCGAGGTGAGGGAGTTAAGAGGAAACCTTTGATATGTTTTGAGAAGATTGGCTTATGCCACACTTTTCAAAGGTATTCGCTTCGCTCATACTATTTTTAGACTCCCGCCCCCTGCCCCCTCCCACATGGGAGGGGGGTTATGCGTTGACAAAGTTTTGAGTGCCGCCTATCGGCGGGGAAAAATTTGTGCGGTGCCATGCCTTGCCATAAAGTATCGCTTTGCAGCGGGCGGCGAAACGTGACACCTTTGACGGTTTCTCCGCTTTTTTCTTCCACACCCCTGCCCTATTAGAGAACAGAAGTCAGATGGTCAGAAGTCAGAAGATGGAAGGTAGAGGTTAGATGATAGAAGATAGAAATCTGATTTCTGACCTCTCATATCTGTCTCCTAACTGCGACGGCGCGACCACTCCCCTCGAGGGGAGTGGTACCAGGTGAGGAGGACACTTGCGCATGTATATTAAAGCATGAGCGCGGCGCCATACGTTGCTATAAGGAGTCCGCCTACGGCGGACGGGATTGGAAATGGCTGACATCGTAAGAACGCTTGCGCGAGTTAAAATGAAAA
>CANQOC010000005.1 GCA_947625375.1 uncultured Clostridia bacterium
GTCAATTTTTGCTGCTCTCGACATTTTTATCACCTCAATCATATTATAACATATTGTGGGCGGTTTGTACACACCCCCTCTGTCTTCTAAGTTGACATTTCCCCCGAAAAGTAGTATACTTTCCCTATAAAATTCTCAACGGAGGTATCGCTATGGACATCAAGGAAATCAAGGACAAGGTCGAGGAAGTCGTTGAAAAGCTCAAAAACGACGACGCCCTTGTCGAACAGTTCAAAAAAGACCCCATCAAGACCGTCGAAGACCTCGCGGGAGTCGACCTACCCGACGACCAGATTAAAAAGGTCGTAAGCGGAATTCAGGCAAAGCTCGCCCTCGACGATGCCGGCGATAAGCTCGGCGGACTTCTCGGCAAGCTCGGAGATCTCGGCAAGAAAAAGGACTGATACGAAAAAATCCCCGCCTTTTCGCGGGGATTTTCCTTTATTATCGCTATTCAACGTCCTCCGCGCCGGAGATAACGCTGTCCGCAAACTGCTTTGCCGCCCTTGCCGAGCGGCTTGCCCTCGAAAGCGCAAACCTCTCCGCCGCCGCTTCAAGCTTCGCCGGGTCATACTTAATCCCGCGCTCGTCCAGAAGATGCCGCGCAATTTCGAGATAGGTCGCCTTGTCGGGCCGGCTGAACGTAATGTGAAGACCGAATCTCTCGGAAAGCGAGACGGTCTCCTGCATCGTGTCGCTGCGGTGAATGTCGTCGCCGTCGCGGTCCGAAAAGCTTTCTTTGATGAGATGCCTCCGGTTCGACGTCGCATAAATCGCGACATTCTGCGCCTTTGCCGAGACCGACCCCTCGAGCATCGCCTTCAGCGCCGAAAAGTTGTCGTCGTTCTTTGTAAACGAAAGGTCGTCGATGAATATGATAAACCTCAGCGGGTTCCGGTTCAGCTCCGAGAGAATTTCGGGGAGACTGTGAAGCTGCTCTTTTTTAAGCTCAAGAATCCTCAGTCCCTCTTCCGCGAGCTCGTTCACGACCGCCTTAACCGTCGAGCTCTTGCCCGTTCCGGCGTCGCCGGTCAGGAGGATATTCGCGGCGGGTTTGCCCTCCAAAAGCGCCCTCGTGTTGTCGATGATAAGCTTTTTCTCACGCTGATACCCGACCAGCGACTCAAGCCTCACCGTGTCCGGCGCCTTTATCGGCACAATCGTCTTCCCGTCGAGCATAAACGCCCTGTACTTCGCGTATATCCCGTATCCGTGCTTTGTGATGTTCTCGGTCTGCTTCCTGAATTCCTCCGCGATGCCGACCTTCGAGACCGTCCATTCCGGAAGCTTTCCGTCATATCCAATCCCGCTTCTGAGCTTTTTCGGCGTAAGCGCCGCAAGCTCGCCGAGCACCTCGAGCTCATACTCCGCACTCGCGGTCATAACCTCGCGGACCGGTTTTCCCTCGCCGATTTTCCTGACAATCGGGTTGTCACAGCACCTCATAAGCTCAAGGACATATTTCGAGAAATCGCTCCGCCCCGTCTTATAAAGCCGCGACACGAATTCACAGTATCTCCCGACCGACTCGGCGGCGTCGCCGTCTCCTTCGATACATTCCCGAAGAGCCGAAATAACCGGGTCGGAGAGAATATCCCTGAATATGCAAAGTGATTCAAGCCTGATTCCGAGGCTTTCAAGCTCCGTCAACATATCCGCCTCAATTCAGCACCGCGCCGCGCGCTCCGCTCGAAACAAGCGCCGCGTACCGCTTAAGATATCCCGAGAGCTCCTTCGTCTTCGGGACGAATTCCGCCATTCTGCGCCCAAATTCCTCCTCGGGGATGCAAAGCTCAATCTTATTCTCCGGTATGTCGATTAAAACGGTGTCGCCCTCTTTAATGATTCCGATAGGACCGCCCGAAGCGGCTTCCGGCGAAATGTGCCCGACACAGGCGCCGCGGGTCGCGCCGCTGAATCTTCCGTCTGTGATGAGCGCGACGCTCTCGCCGAGTCCCATTCCCATAATCGCCGACGTCGGATTGAGCATTTCCCTCATTCCCGGGCCGCCCTTCGGACCCTCATAGCGGATTACGACGACGTCGCCGGGGTTGATGAGTCCGGCGTTGATGGCCGCCTGTGCCTCCTCTTCACACTCGAAAACCCTCGCGGGGCCGGAGTGCTTAAGCATCTTCGGCGAAACCGCCGACCGCTTCACGACGCAGCCGTCCGGCGCAAGATTTCCCCTTAAGACCGCGATTCCGCCCGTCTCGCTGTACGGCTCCTCAATCGGGCGGATAACGTCGTGATTGAGGTTGTGCGCGTTTTTGATGTTCTCGCCGACCGTCTTTCCGGTGACGGTCATGCAATCGAGGTTGAGAAGATTCTTCTTTGAAAGCTCGTTCATAATCGCCCAGACTCCGCCCGCTTCGTCGAGCTCCTCGACATAAGTCCGCCCCGCCGGCGCAAGGTGACAGAGGTTCGGGGTCTTCGCGCTGATTGAATTCGTGATGTCAAGGTTGATTTCAATCCCGCATTCGTGCGCAATCGCCGGAAGGTGAAGCATCGAGTTGGTCGAGCAGCCGAGCGCCATGTCGACGGTAAGCGCGTTCATGAACGCCGCCTCGGTCATAATGTCCCTCGGTCTGATGTCCTTCCTAAGAAGCTCCATCACCGCCATGCCCGCATGCTTCGCAAGCTCGATTCTCGAAGAATACACCGCCGGAATCGTGCCGTTTCCGCGAAGTCCCATTCCGAGCGCTTCGGTGAGGCAGTTCATCGAGTTCGCGGTATACATTCCCGAGCACGACCCGCAGGTCGGACAGGTCTTGCACTCATATTCCTCCAGCTTTTCGAGCGTGATTTTCCCGGCGTTGAATTCTCCGACCGCCTCGGATATCGACGAAAAGCTCGTCTTGTGCCCGTCGACGTGCCCCGCGAGCATCGGTCCTCCCGAAACGAAAACCGTCGGGATATTAAGCCTTGCCGCCGCCATCAAAAGCCCCGGGACGTTCTTGTCGCAGTTCGGGACCATCACCAGCGCGTCGAATCCGTGCGCCATCGCCATCGCCTCGGTCGAGTCGGCGATAAGGTCGCGGGTCACAAGTGAATACTTCATTCCCGTGTGCCCCATCGCGATGCCGTCGCAGACCGCGATTGCCGGGAACACGACCGGATTTCCCCCCGCCATCGCGACGCCGAGCTTGACAGCGTCGACAATCTTGTCGATGTTCATATGCCCCGGGACGATTTCGTTATAAGAGCTGACGATTCCGACCATCGGACGGCTGATTTCCTCCTCGGTCATTCCGAGGGCGTGATAAAGAGCGCGGTGAGGAGCGTTCTGCGCCCCTAATTTGATTTTATCGCTTTTCATTATAAAATACCACCTGTCTTATTGTAAAATTACGGAAGAGGTCAGAAAATAATCTCCGTTTTCTGACCTCATAAATCCGTGATTATATTTTAGTTGTTGATAAGCTTGTCTTCGCCGTTCCAGCTGTAAAGCTTCCTGATTTCCTCGCCGACGATTTCGGAAGGATGCTCCGAGGCAAGCTTGCGCATGGCGTTGAAGTGAACCTGTCCCCCCGCCTCGGACATGTCGAGGAGGAAGTCCTTCGCAAAGGTGCCGTCCTGAATGTCCTTCAGAATCTTCTTCATCGTCTTCTTCGTCTCTTCGGTGATAATCTTCGGGCCGGTGACATAGTCGCCGTATTCCGCGGTGTTCGAGATGGAATATCTCATTCCCGCAAATCCCGACTGATAGATAAGGTCGACGATAAGCTTCATCTCGTGGATGCACTCGAAGTAAGCGTTTCTCGGGTCATATCCCGCCTCGACGAGAGTCTCATATCCCGCCTGCATAAGCGCGCAGACGCCGCCGCAGAGAACAGCCTGCTCTCCGAAGAGGTCGGTCTCGGTCTCGGTGCGGAATGTGGTTTCAAGGACGCCGGCCCTCGCTCCGCCGATTCCGAGCGCATATGCAAGACCGATGTCCCAAGCGTCGCCGGTCGCGTCCTGCTCGACCGCGATAAGGCAGGGAACACCCTTGCCGGCCTGATATTCGCTCCTGACGGTGTGACCCGGGCCCTTCGGTGCAATCATAATGACGTTGACGTTCTTCGGAGGCTTGATGCAGCCGAAGTGAATGTTAAATCCGTGTGCGAAAGCAAGCGTCTTGCCCTCGGTGAGATTCGGCTCAATCGACTCCTTATAGAGCTTTGCCTGCTTCTCGTCGTTGATGAGTATCATAATGATGTCGGCGGCCTTCGCTGCTTCGGCAGAGGTCATAACCTTAAGTCCCTGTGCCTCGGCCTTTGCCCAGCTCTTCGAGCCCTCGTAAAGTCCGACGACGACGTTTACGCCGCTGTCCTTAAGGTTAAGGGCATGAGCGTGCCCCTGTGAGCCGTAGCCGATGATTGCCACCGTTTTCCCCGCGAGCTTTGAAAGGTCGCAGTCCTGCTGATAAAAGATTCTTGCCATGATAAATAACCTCTTTTCTTTATTTTAAAAAATGAATGACTGAATTTTTTGCGCACGAATCGGGGTCCTTTCTGCCGGATTGAATTCTGTTTTCCGACTTCTGACCTCTGTTCTCTTGATGCGTCGCAGACGCACCATCAGATTTCCATCTTCGAGATGGTCGTGCTTCCCCTTTCGAGCGACACGATTCCCGTGCGGCAGATTTCAAGGATAACATAGTCCCTCATCAAATCCACAAACGCGTCGATTTCCCTCGACGTCCCCGTAAGCCTCATCGTGATGCTGTCGCGGGTATAGTCGACGGTCTTTGCGCCGAACGCCTGTGCCGCGTCGCGGATATCCGTCCTCGTCTCGGGGTCGTTTTTCATCTTGATGAGCATCAGCTCGCAGGTCACCGATTCGACAAGGTCGAGCTCCTTTATCGAGCAGACGTCCGGGAGCTTATAAAGCTGGTTGATGAGCTGTTTCTTGTCGGTTTCAAGTCCCGAGGACGTCACCGTAATTCTCGACAGTCCCGCCGACTCGGTCTCCGAGACCGTAAGGCTCTGAATGTTGAACCTGCGGCGGCGGAACATACTTGTGACGCGGTTCAGAACGCCGAATTCGTTGTGCACAAGCACCGCGATGGTAAAGTTACTCATTTTCGCCACCTCCGAGTTCAACTCTTGTGATGATGTCGTCCATCGAGCCGCCCGGCGGAAGCATCGGAAGGACGAATTCGTCCTTGTCTATCCTGCAGTCCACAACGAAGGGAAGCTCCGAAGAAAACGCCTTTTCAAGCGCGATATGAAGCTCCTCGAGGTTCGCCGCCCCCGCGCCGTCGGCGCCGAACGCCCTCGCAAGAGCGACAAAGTCGGTCTTCCTCCCGAGGACGGTGTTTGAATAGTGCTTGTCGAAGAAGAGCGTCTGCCACTGGCGCACCATTCCGAGGACGCCGTTGTTCATAATAAGTATCACAAGCGGAATCCCGTATGTCACCGCGGTCGCGAGCTCGTTGAGGCACATTCCGAATCCGCCGTCGCCGGTCACAAGAACCGTCCGTTCCTTTGTCGCGACTGCCGCACCGATTGCGGCTCCCATTCCGAATCCCATCGTTCCGAGTCCACCCGAAGAGAGAAATCTCCTCTTATTGCTGAAGCAAAGGTTCTGCGCCGCCCACATCTGGTGCTGGCCGACGTCGGTCGCGACCGGCGTATTCTCGCCGATAAACTTGTTGAGCGTCAGTATCGCCGCCCTCGGCGTAAGTCCCGGGCGGTTGTCGAGCGAGCGCCGCTCCTCAAACTTGAGTCCTTCAATCGTCTTCCGCCACTCCGGCAGCTTTTTCGGCGTCAGGAGCGGAATCAGCTTCTGAAGCGTAAGCTTAAGGTCGCCCCTCATCGAGTGCGCCGCGCTGACGGTCTTGTCAAGCTCGGCTCCGTCGACGTCGATGTGAATAATCTTCGCGTTTGTCGCGAATTTCGCACGGTTTCCGGTGACCCGGTCGTTAAAGCGGACGCCGAGCGCGATGATGCAGTCCGCGCGGTGCATCGCCATCGACGACGCATAGTGCCCGTGCATACCCTGCATTCCCAAGAACCTCGGGTGCATCGTCGGTATCCCCGAAATTCCCATCAGCGAGCAGCCTATCGGCGCGTCAAGGATTTCGGCGAGCTCGCAAAGCTCCTCCTGTGCGTCCGAGTTCACAAGTCCCCCGCCGAAATAGACGAAGGGTCTCTGCGAAAGATTGATTGCATCGGCCGCCGCCTCGATTCTCATAAGCTTCGCCGCCTGACGGGGCTCGGGTTCGACCGGTTCCTGAGGCGTATATTCCGTCACAGCAACCTGAATGTCCTTCGGGACATCGATCAGGACCGGTCCCGGGCGGCCCGACTTTGCAAGCCTGAATGCCTCGCGGATTGTGTCCGCAAGGGTCTCGACCGACCCGACCACATAGTTGTGCTTCGTAATCGGGAGGGTGATGCCGGTGATGTCGATTTCCTGGAAGCTGTCGGTGCCGAGCTGTGTCGTCGGGACGTTTCCCGTAATCGCGACCATCGGGACCGAGTCGAGATATGCCGTCGCGATACCGGTCACAAGGTTTGTGGCGCCGGGGCCCGAGGTCGCCATAACGACTCCGACCTTCCCCGTCGCCCTCGCATATCCGTCGGCGGCGTGTGCCGCACCCTGTTCGTGCGCGGTTAAAATGTGCTTGATTTCGTCCTGATACTTATAAAGCGAGTCATAGACATTGAGTATCTGCCCCCCGGGATATCCGAAGACAACCTCGACCTGCTGCTCGATAAGCGTTCTGACGATAATATCAGCGCCGGATAATTTCATCTTAAACCTTCTCCCCTTACTTCATAGCCTTGATTGCGTCACAGATAAGGTCGCCCATCTCGGAACAGCCGGCGGACTTAAGTCCCTCGCCGCCGCTCATGATGTCCGCGGTGCGCCAGCCGTCGCTCAGCACCTTTCCGACCGCCTCTTCGATGTCGTCCGCCTCTTTCGGCATATCAAAGCTGTATCTTAACATCATCGCCGCCGAAAGAACCGTCCCTATCGGGTTTGCGATATTCTTTCCCGCGATGTCGGGGGCAGAGCCGTGAATAGGCTCGTAAAGTCCGTTTGTCCCCGCTCCGAGCGACGACGACGGAATCATTCCGATTGAGCCGGTTATCATCGAAGCCTCGTCCGAAAGAATGTCTCCGAACATGTTCTCGGTGACGATAACGTCGAACTGCGCCGGATTCTTCACAATCTGCATTGCGCAGTTGTCGACGAGCATATCCGAAAGCTCGACGTCGGGATATTCCTCCGCGAGCCGGTGCATAACGCTCTTCCAAAGCCTCGATGTGTCGAGCACGTTCGACTTTTCGACCGAACAAAGCTTCTTTCTGCGCTTTCTCGCGGTCTCGAAGCCGATTCTTCCGATTCTCTCGATTTCGCTCTCCGAGTATCTCATGACGTCCTCCGAGACCTTTTCGCCGCCGTCCTCAAAGGTCTTGTGCTCGCCGAAGTAAACCCCGCCGATAAGCTCGCGGACGATGATGAAATCAATCCCCTTTTCGACGATTTCCGGCTTAAGCGGCGACGCCGACGCAAGCTGTTTCCAGATTTTTGCCGGACGGTTGTTTGAATAAACTCCCATTCCCGCTCTTATTCTCAGAAGACCCTTTTCCGGACGCATATTCCCCGGCACCGAGTCCCACTTCGGACCGCCGACCGCGCCCAAAAGGACGCTGTCCGCACCGAGGCACTTGTCGAGCTCGTGCTGCGGGAGAGGGTCGCCGTATTTGTCTATCGCACAGCCGCCCATGTCCGCGTCGACATAGCTGAACCTGTGCCCGTATTTTTCCGCGATGACGTCGAGCACCTTAAGCGCTTCGTTCACTATCTCGGGGCCGATTCCGTCGCCCCTTATGACCGCAATCTTCTTTTCCATCTTATGACCTCACTTTTTAAGAGATTTAAGGAGTCCGCCCGCCGAAATGATGTTCTGAATAAACTCGGGGAACGGCTGTGCCTTATAGGTCTTCGAGGTCGTAAGGTCGGTGATGACCCCGGTGTCGAAGTCGACCGTGACCTCGTCCCCCGCGTTGATTCCGTCCGCCGCCTCGGGACATTCGAGAATCGGCAGACCGATGTTTATCGCGTTACGGTAGAATATCCTCGCAAAGCTCTTCGCAATGACGCACCCGGTCCCGCAGGTCTTAATCACAAGCGGCGCGTGCTCCCTGCTCGAGCCGCAGCCGAAGTTCCACCCCGCGACCATAACGTCGCCCTTCGAGACCTTTTTGACGTACTCCGCGTCGATGTCCTCCATGCAGTGCTTGGAAAGCTCCTGCGCGTCCGATGTATTAAGATATCTCGCCGGAATAATGACGTCGGTGTCGACGTTGTCGGGATACTTGAAAACCTTTCCCTTTGTGTTCATCATAAATCCTCCTTCGGTGCGGTAATATATCCGGTAAGCGCGCTCGACGCCGCCGTCGCCGGACTCGAAAGATAGACCTCGCTCTTAACGTGCCCCATTCTTCCGACAAAGTTTCGGTTGGTGGTCGCAACGCACCTCTCGCCCTCGGCGAGTATTCCCATATATCCGCCGAGACAGGGTCCGCAGGTCGGAGTCGAGACAACGGCGCCCGCGTCGACGAAGGCAGTCATATATCCCCTCTCGATGCACTCGCGGTAAATCGCCATCGTCGCAGGAATGATGATGCACCTGACCCCGTCGGCGACCTTTTTGCCGCCAAGGATTTTATAAGCCGTCTCCATATCCTCCATGCGCCCGTTGGTGCAGCTCCCTATTACCACCTGGTCAATCTTAATGTCCGAAAGCTCGCTCGCGGGTTTGGTGTTTTCGGGAAGATGCGGACAGCTCACCGTCGGCACAATCTTCGACAGATCGATTTCAACGACCTTTTCATAGACCGCGTCGGCGTCGGCGGAATACTCGACCGGCTCGCGCTCGGTCCTCCCCGAAAGATACGCCCTCGTGACACCGTCGACCGGGAATATTCCGTTCTTCGCGCCTGCTTCAATCGCCATGTTGCATATGCAAAGCCTGTCGTCCATCGAGAGCGACGCAACGCCCTCGCCGGTGAACTCCATGCTCTTGTAAAGCGCGCCGTCGACCCCTATCATTCCGATGATTGTCAGTATAACGTCCTTGCCGGAACAGTTTTTCGGGAGCTTTCCCGAAAGCTCGAATTTAATTGCCGAAGGGACCTTGAACCAAGCGAGTCCCGTCGCCATTCCCGCCGCCATGTCGGTCGAGCCGACGCCGGTCGAAAACGCGCCGAGCGCGCCGTAGGTACAGGTGTGGCTGTCCGCGCCGATGATGCAGTCTCCGGCGGTGACGACTCCCTGCTCGGGCAAAAGCGCGTGCTCAATTCCCATCTTTCCGACGTCATAGAAGTGACTCACCCCGTGCTCACAGGCAAATTCGCGGCACTGCTTCGACTGCTCCGCCGCCTTGATGTCCTTGTTCGGGACAAAGTGGTCGAGAACAATCGCAATCCTGTTCCTGTCGAAGACGCCGTCGAACCCGGCCTTCCTGAACTCGTTGACCGCGACCGGGGTCGTAATGTCGTTTCCGAGGACGATATCGAGCTTCGCCGATATAAGCTGTCCGGCCTCGACGCTCTTAAGCCCGGCGTGCGCCGCCAGTATCTTTTGTGTCATTGTCATTCCCATATGCCGTCTCTCCTCACTTTTTTGAATTGTTGTATGCGCTGACGAGGGCATAAGCCGACGCCCTTATAATGTCGGTGTGATATCCCGCGCCCCAGCTCATGTCGCCGCTCGGGGTCTTTATTCCGATATAGGCGATTGCCTCCGACTGCGAAGCCTGATTCATAAGGCTGTGCTCGGTATAGACCTCGAGCGAATAGCTGTCGCCGGTAAGGCTCTTCAGCGCGTTCGACACCGCGTCGATTGAGCCGTTGCCCTTCGACTTGATTTCAACGTCGCTTCCGTTGCAGTCAAAGAGAATGTCCGCGTCGACGCCGCTCTCGTGCTCCGTAAACTTCATGTTTTTGATGCAGACCGGCTCGACGATTCTGAAATATGTCCTCTTGAAGATTTCGAGTATCTCGTCGGGCTTGAGCTCGCGGTGCTCCCTGTCCGAAATTCCCTTGCAGATATAGCTGAAATGCTCCCTCATCTTCGCCGGGAGGTTATACCCGAAGGTGTGCTCCAAAAGATATCCGATTCCGCCCTTTCCGCTCTGTGAATTGACGCGAATGACGTCGGCGTCATATGTGCGGTTGATGTCGGTGGGGTCGATGGGGATATAAGGCGTCGTCCACTGCTCAAGGTGCTTTTCCTCGCGCCACTTCATTCCCTTAGCAATCGCGTCCTGATGGCTCCCCGAGAACGCCGCAAAGACCAATGCTCCGGCATAGGGCGAGCGCTCGTGTATCTTCATTCCGGTGCACTTGACATAGGTGTCCGCAATCGCCGGCATATCCGAGAAGTCGAGCTTCGGGTCGACCCCGTGCGAATACATATTCATCGCCAGGGTGATGATGTCGACGTTGCCGGTCCTCTCGCCGTTTCCGAACAAGGTTCCCTCAACCCTGTCCGCACCCGCCAGAAGCGCAAGCTCGGTGTCAGCGACGCCGGTCCCGCGGTCGTTGTGCGGGTGAAGGCTCAGGGTGACGTACTCGCGGTACTTAAGGTGCTTATTCATGTATTCGATTTGCGAAGCATAGATGTGCGGCATGCTCATCTCGACCGTGACCGGCAGGTTTATGATGACGTTGTTGTCCGGGCCCGGTTCAAGAATGTCGAGGACGGCGTTGCAGACCTCGAGCGAATACTCCGGCTCGGCGCCGGTAAAGCTCTCGGGCGAATACTCAAACCTGAAATTGCCGTCATATTCCGCGGCAAGCTTTTTCACAAGCTCGGCGCCGTCGGTCGCAATCTTCATGATTTCGGCCTTAGATTTCCTGAACACCTGCTCCCGCTGGGCAACGCTGACCGAGTTATAAAAGTGTACAATCGCCGAGGGCGCGCCCTTGACCGCCTCGAAGGTCTTTCTGATGATGTGCTCGCGGCACTGCGTCAGAACCTGTACGGTGACGTCGTCGGGGATAAGATTCCGCTCGATAAGCGCGCGCAGAAAGTCATACTCCGTCTCCGAAGCCGCCGGAAATCCGACCTCAATCTCCTTAAAGCCGATTTTCAGGAGGAGCTGATAAAACTTAAGCTTTTGGTCGAAGCTCATCGGGATAACGAGCGACTGATTGCCGTCGCGAAGGTCGACCGAGCACCAAAGAGGCGCCTTTTCGATGCGCTCCTTCTTTACCCAGTCATAGGTCATCTCGGGCGGCAGATAATACCCGGGCGAATACTTTTTGTGATTCATCATAATAATCTTCTCCTGTTGTTATCATTTGTCTGCGATATAAAAAACCCGCCTCAAAAAACTTTGAGACGGGTGCCTATGCACTCGCGGTACCACTCAAATTGCGGGGAAAAACCCGCCTCTTCGGAATCCAACAATTCCTATGCTCTAACGCAGCAGCTACGGGAAGCATCTACCGGCGCCATACGCGCTTTGGGGGCTTCCGGCTCGGAAGCGAGGGGCATCTGAGGTCGTCATCACCGGTTTTCACCAACCACCGGCTCTCTTTATCGACTCGGCTCATGCCTTCTTCGTCATCGCCTTTAAAACTTGTATCCCTTATTATATAGGAAGCTTTTTCGTTTGTCAATCTCTTTTTTGTCCGAATTTTTTCGATATCCGCGGACTTTTTTTAATTTAATGCACAATAACCCGCCGTCATCTTCCAAACCTTTCCATGAAAAGGTCCGGCCACATAAGCGCGTCGGCGTTCTTGTTTATCTCCTCGGGCGACCAGTCCCACCACCTTGTCCTCAGAAGCGCCCGAATCATGTCCGGCGGATAGCGGTATTTGATGACGTTCGCCGGAACGCCGACCACAACCGCATATGGCGGGACGTCCTTCGTGACGACCGCGCCCGCGCCGATGACCGCTCCGTCGCCGATTGAGACGACCTTCGAGCAGTTGATAAAGGTGTGCGCGCCAATCCAGACGTCGTTCCCGATGGTGACCTTCGGCTTTCCCTTCGCATATGGGTGCTTCGGGTCGAGCGCACAGAGCTTCTCGAACTTAGCGCTGTTTTCGGGCGTAAAGAAGGCGTCGAGCTCGTCGGTGACGAACATCATGTTCGAGTGATGGTCGCAGTGAATGACGGCGGTCGAGTTGATGGACGTATATCTCCCGACCGACTCGATATATCCGTTTTTGCAGGCTTCGATGACGCCGTCGCCGAAATAAGTCTGCCTCCCGATTTTAACGCCGCTGAGCTCCCAGTCGAAAGGAAGCTCCTTCCCGACGTCGCCGTAGACGATATAGTCCTCGACAGGCTTAAAGCCCATTCCCGAGTGGTCCGAAAGGAAGTCGGTAAGGTCGTCCTCGGTCACCGCGACGACATAGTGCCGCGCGGGGTCGGCATTTTCGGCAAAAACATAGCCGAACGGGGACAGCTCACGCCGAAGCAGCCGCGACGGCTCGCCCCAAACGACGATTTCCCGCCCGTTGAGACAGTGCTCAAAAATCTGTCCGAGTCTTGTTTTCATTTAGTACACCTACTTTATAAGCTTAAGTATATCCTTCTCCGCCGCATGCGGGAACAGCACTTTAATGTGATTGAATATCCGCGCCTTCGACTCCTCCGGCTCGCGCGAATACGCCGACGTTATTGCGTCATAGCCGAACATGTTTTCCGGCGTCGAATATCTCGCCACGCCCCAGCCGTACTGATTTCCGTATTTGTCCCTCATGTACTCGAAGTCGGATATACAGACATAAGTCTGCATCTGCAGCCTCGTGATGACGCCGTCGAAGCCCTTTTCGCCGCCGCGCCCGTACCCGCAGAGGCTCTTCAGCTTTTTCGAGAGAAGGGTCCCGTACCGCGAGACGGTGTCGACGACGTTAAGGTCGCGGACGCTCGCCATTCCCGAGTCATAGCGCGAGTCGAAGTCATAGCCGTCGCGCCGGTAGTTCGCGAGGTCGGGGAACCATTCGAGGCTGACATATCCCGCCTTCGAGCCGAAGAATTTCCCGTAAAGGACGCGTCCCGAGCGGATACAGGGTCCCTTCCATTCCCAAGGGCCGTCCCTGTCCGAGAACCAAAGGTCCGCCGGAGTGTTCTCCTCAATAGAGAACCCCCGCACCGAATTCCTGAAAAACGGCAGGAATCCCCACCTCTCGGTCAGCTCGACAATCTCCTCCGCACTTTTCAGCATATCCGTCCCCCCTTGCTCAGCTATGAGTATACACTATCGCGCCCAAAATTGCAACTTAAATTATAATCTAATCTCTACCGTCTATCTTCCAAACTCTGTCTTCTGCCAATCTCAATTCTGCCCTCTAAAAGCGCCGGCCCCAATTCGGAACCGGCACGGTTTATTTTATTCAGCCGGATACGCCGGCGCGTTCTGTGCTTCGGGAGCGGGCGTGTCTGTGTTTCCGCTGCCGCTCTTAAGTCCCGCGATGTCGTTTATGTCGAGGAAGGTTCCGCCCGACGAACCCGACACGACCGGGAGCTCGCCGTTCCACTTCTCAACCGTGTGATAGTTGATAAGGTCCTCGGTCAGCGACTCCGAAATCGCCCTGTTCGCCTCGGCCTCGGCGGCCGCCTTAATCTGGAGCGCGTCGGCCTCGGCCTGTGCCTTGACCTTGAGCGCCTCAGCCTCTGCCTCGGCGTTGGTGATTGCCGTCTGCTTCTCGGTTTCTGCCTTCAGGAGCTGCTGCTGCGCGACCTGTTTCTCCTCGATGGCGGTTATAAACGCCTCGGAGAAGTCAAAGTTGATGATGTTTACGTCGGTGACGAAAAGTCCGATGTCGTTGAGCTTTTCGTTGAGTCCGTCGACCAGTCCGTCCGAGATAAGCGCGCGGTTCGTAACGCTCTGTTCAGCAGTATACTGCGCCGCAATCGCCTTCAGGACTTCGTTGACCGCCGGCGTAACGAGGACGGTTTCATAGTCCCCGCCGATGTTTTTATAGATGCTGTACGACTTCGCCGTGTCGACGCGGTAGTTGATGGCGAGCGTCGTCTGCACGGTCTGGAGGTCGCTCGAAAACGCCTCGGTGTTGACCTCGAGCTTCGTGATTCTGTTGTCAATCATCACAACACTCTGCACAAACGGGAGCTTAAAGTGGAGTCCTTCCTGTAAAACACCCTCTTCGACCTTGCCGAGCGTCACGACAACGCCGGTGTGCCCCGGAGGGACAATCGTCAGGCAGGATATCGCGACCGCCGCGACTACTATTATAATAAGCACAGCCGCTATGACTTTTTTATTGAAGATTCTGCTCAATTTCCTCTCCCCCTCGGTGATGTCTATCTGTTCCTCTTGGTGACTTCAATCGCCACGACGACGACCGCCGTCAGCGCAATCATTATAAGCGCAATCAGAAGAGTGCCGTTGTTGGCGGACTTGTTGTCGACGCCGTCGTTATAGACGTCCGAAAAAGCCTCGTCCGAGCTTATAAGTGCCATCTCCTCCGAAGCCGAAGGCTCGGTGACCGCTTCGGTCGGAGCAGTCGGGACGGTCGGCGTTGTCTCCGGGACCGACGGGAGCGTCGGAGGCTCGGTCGGGGTCGTCGGAGGCTCGGTCGTCGGCGGCGGAGTCGTTGTCGTCGGCGCGGGAGTCGTCGTCTTTTCGGTGGTCTTCTGTGTGGTCTTCTCGGTGGTTTTTTCGGTGGTCTTTTCGGTTGTCTTTTTGGTTGTGGTGGATTCCGTCGTCGGCTCTGTGGTCGGTTCTATGGTAGTGGGTTCGGTGGTCGGCTCGGTTGCTTCGGTGGTAGCCTCGGTCGCCTCGGTCTGGTCGTCTACCGCTTCCTCGGTCATTTCGTCCGAAGCGGTCGTCGCCGCCGGCTCGGTCACCGCGGGTTCGGTGACCTCCGGCTGATTCCTGCTTGCACCGAACTGAATCATCGCGGTATATCCCTCGACGTCCTTTCTTATTCCGTCGGTGCCGAACGCGGTGACCGCAGTCGAGACGACGCTTCCGTTCGAGCTGTCGGTCAGGGCCTTAAAGGTTATCGTCGCGAGAGTTCCGTTGTCGGTGAAGTTTCCGCTTCCCGTCCATGTCAGCTCGACCGTTCCGCCTTGGTCGAGATAATAGAATCCCTTCATCTTTCCCGCGTCGCTCACACTAACGAAATCGATGTCGTTATAGTCAATTCTTATAACAAGGTTAAGGCTCTTGATGCCCGGGTTGTTCCCGAGAACGACGTCGACGGTGAAATTCCCGCCCTTGTCGGCATAGCTCGTCTGTACAAGGGTACAGGCGCCGCCCTCGGCTCCCAACGGCACCGCCGCCGCGTTCACGGCAAATAATACACAGACTGTTATCGCGGCAATAACCGCCGCAAGCATTCTTTTCATACTTACTATCCTTCCGAATATTTTATAATTCCCCCGCTCCATCGAGTGAAGCGGCGTTTTTATGACAGCGCGCGGTTTCCGCCCGCCCGCATTATCCTCATTATGCGGATAAAGTACATTATATCACTTACAGTATTAAAAATCAACTGTAATTTTGTTAGTTTACAAAAATTTAACTAAAAATAATACAAAAAATCAAAAAAGGTCTTGACAAACGGCTTAAAATAGGTCATGATATATATATCATATAAAGGCGGAATTGATTTATTCGCCAATATCTTTACAGGGAGGATTTTTGAAAATGGTTGATATAAACTTTGTATGGCTCAATTCGGTTCATGAGCCCGACTTTGTTTATTACGACGACACTCACGACTGGTGGCTTCTGGTACAGACCAAGTCATACGCAAAGCTTCATTCCCCCGAGGGCGACGTTATAATCCCCCCGGACACCGTCATGCTCTATCCCCCGCTCGCCGCCGCAAGCTACGAGGCATACGACGGACCCTATGCCAACTACTACGTCCGCTTTTATACCGACGAGGACTTCATCGAAAAGCTTAATCTCCCGTTTTCCGTCCCGATTGCCCTTCGCTCCCCCGAAAGCATGGACAGCCTTTTCCATGTCCTCGAAAAAGAATATTTCTCCGACTTCGCCTATCGCCAGCAGTCGATGGGTATGATAATGCGCCTTATGGTTATGAAGCTCGCCGAGTCGGTCGAGGACAGCTCGGTCACCGAGCAGCAGCGCGCTCTAATAAACCTCAGATACGACATTCAGACCCGCCCCGACTATCAGTGGACGGTCGCCGAAATGGCCGACAGGGTTCACGTCAGCACCGGCTACCTGCAAAGCATCTATAAAAAGCAGTTCGGCGTTTCCTGTATGCAGGACGTGCTTAACCGCCGCGTCGACCTCGCCAAAGAATATCTTTGCAGCTCGGCTTATTCTTCCCAAAAGATTGCCCAGCTATGCGGATATCAGAGCATTGAGCACTTCTGCCGTCAGTTCAAGATTATCACCGGCATGAGTCCGCTCCAGTTCCGAAAGCTCTCACAGCTTAAACAGCGCCGCGGCGAAGAATAATCCGGAGGTTTTATATGATTAAACATCTTTCAAGAATAATCTGCGCTTCCGCGGCAATCGTCCTTCTTCTCACCTCCTGCGGAAGCCGCGCTAAATACGCCTATGAAGACGCCGCTCCGTCGCTTTGCGAGGCATATAAGGACTGGTTCCGCGTCGGCGCCGCAATCAACAGCTGGGACATCGAGGACCCGAACAGCGAAAACTGCCGCACAATACTTAAACAGTTCAACGTCCTTACGATGGAGAACGAATCGAAGCCCGAAAACCTCCATCCCGAAGAGGACAGGTATTATTTCGACAAGTTCGACAGCTTCGTCGACTTCTGTGAAAACAACGGTATCCGCGCAAGGGGGCACACCCTTCTTTGGCACTCACAGGTTCCGGACTGGTTCTTCCACGACGGCGCCGGCGACGCCTCGGCCGAGCTTGTGCTCCAAAGAATCCGCGACCACGTCACGACCATTGTCACCCGCTATAAAGGCCGTGTCGACACATGGGACGTCGTAAACGAGGTCATCGGCGACGACTCGTCGCTCCGCTTCTCCGAGTGGCTCCGGCTCGTCGGCGACTATGACGGCGACGGCGACGACTACGACTATATCGAGACCGCGTTCATCGCCGCGCACGAGGCCGACCCCGACGCCCGCCTCATCATCAACGACTACAGCCTCGAGACCTCGTCGAACAAGGCGATAAGAATGTACAAGGCTGTCCGGAAGATGCTCGAGGACGGCGTCCCGATTGACGGCGTCGGCTTCCAGATGCACATCGGCAACGGCATCGACTATGACGCGATGAAGGACAACTTCGAGATAATCGCGAGCCTCCGCGACATAAAACCCGACTTCGTAATCGAAGTGACCGAGCTCGACGTAAACTGTTACCCGTGGGGCGAGGCTCCCGCCGACGTCGAAATCACCGGCCCGTTCCTAAAGCAGTTCTCCGAGACCTACACCTCGGTCTTCCGCCTTATGAAAGAGCTCTCCGAGGAGGGCCTCCTCGACAGCGTCGTAATGTGGGGCCTCCACGACGGCGTAAGCTGGCTCAACAACGGCCACCGCAACTACCCGATGCTCATCGACCGCGGCCTCGAGCTCAAGGACGCATTCTATGACGTCATTGACGAGGCGCGGGTCAGAGGACAGAAATGAGATAGTCAGAGGGCAGACCCGCATAAAACAGCAAAAGCAGACGGATAACCGCCTGCTTTTTTGATATTCCTCTATCCTCTATCCTCCAACCTCTATCCTCTATCTTCTGTCATCTGACAACCTCACATCTGTCTTCTTGCGTGTGCGCAAGGACACGTCAGATCTCCCTCACCATGCCGACATGCGGATAGTCCTGCTCGAAGTACCTCTCGCCGGTGCGCACAAACCCGCAGCGCTCATAAAATCCCGCCTTGTCCTCCTGTGCGCCGACGGTCATGCGGACGCCGCCGAGGCGCGCGGCCTCCTTTACCGCCTCGTCCATCAGAATCCGGCCGAGTCCCTCGCCGCGCCGCGTCTTTTTGACCGCGACCCGACCGACGTGATAGCTGTGCCCGCCCTCGTCGTAAAAGCGAAGCGTCGCCACCGGCTCGCCGCCGTCAAACATCACAAGGTGCACCGACCGCCCGTCGAACTCGTCAAACTCGTCGACAAAACCCTGTTCGTCGACAAAAACCTCCTGCCGAAGACGCGCGGCCTCCTCGGGGACGTCATTCAGATACTTTTTTACAGTCATTTTTTCTTCCTGTTCTGATAGGGATAAGGGCTCTTGTTCGCCTCTTCCCGCTTGTGTTCAAGATTCGTTCCGTATATAAAGAGCACGGTCGAGACAACCGCCGCGACGCCGAACGGAATCGCGATAAACCAATAGGGGACGGTGTCGCTCGCCTTCGGAAGCACGCCGATTTTAAGGGTATATCCGACCCTCGGCTCCCTCGAGAGACCGAGCTCGGACACGCCGCTGTCCATCAGCTTTTCTTCGTTTTTAGACATCTTTTTGAAGCGCCCGGTCATGTCGTCGAGCTTCGAGGTAAGCTGTGCGCTGTCGGCCGATTCGCTGTAGCTCTGTACAAATTCGAGATACGCGCTTATCATTCTCTGAAGGGTCTCGTCGCTCTCCTTCGGCGCCTCGACCAAGGTCAGGTGCTGAAGCCCGTCCGCCGCGTCGAGGTACATAAGATAATAATAATGAGTCGCGGCGCGTTCGCTTTCGGCGATATACCCGAGCTTCGCGAGAAATTTATACGCGCTCCCCTTGACGTATTGCCCGTCGAGGTCGCCGCTGACGTCGATTCCGGTGAGGTCGGTAAGATTCTTTGCCTGCGCGACGTTCGAGTATACGCCAATCATTCCCGCGACCGTGACCGCAAGCACGATTGCGCAGCATATCGCGACCGCAAGCTGTGAATAAATCCTCCCGCCGGACAAAAACCGCTTCAGCTTCGTGTCCTCAGTCTCCGAAAAAATATCTTCATTGTTCATCTCAATAACTCCTTAGCACAAGTTTTACTTCTCACAGATTATACCACACTTCTCCGCGTTAGTCAACGGGCACGCCGGTTAGAGGACAGAAGTGAGAAATCAGAGGGCAGAAGATAGAGATAAGATGATGGAGGATAGAGGATAGAAATCTTCTTTCCGGCCGCAGCACATCGCCGAACCTCGGGCGCAGCCGGCGCGCTTCGCGCGTGAACGAAAGGAACAGGAAAACTCCCGCCGGAGTTTTTCTGCTCCTTTCGTTCCGGCAGCCTTCGGCTGCCGCGGCTGCGCCGCATAAGCTTGTTTTATAGCTGTTCACGCTTCGCAATCGTAAACGATTGATTGCTCGCGTTCACAGATAAAACAAGCGTATGCTCCTATGGTATGTGGCTCTGAACAGACGTGGCTTCGGCGTGTCAAACACCCCCTCCCATGTGGGAGGGGTATGGGGTAGGAGTCTATAAATAGCATGAGCGCCAGCGAATTCCTTTTACCTACCGGCGTGCCACCATGCCCCGCACAAAAAGGACGGCTCTCCGCCGCCCTCATTTTATCATCAGTCTTCGCTGTCCTTCTTCTCCTCGGCTTCCTCTTCGTCCGCCTCGGGAGATACGGTCACAAGCACCTTCTGAATCCTCTGCTCGTCAACCGAGAGGACCTTAAAGTGGAACCGTCCGATATCGACCTCTTCGCCAACCTCGGGAATGTGGTCAAGATTCTCCATAAGGAGTCCGCCGATAGAGTTGCAGTCCGTCTCGATTGCGTCGGCGTCGAGCTTGATATTGTCGAGAAAATCGCGGATTGAAAGGTCGGCCGAGACCTCGTACTCGTTCTCGCCGGTGACGACAAAAGAGGTGTCCTCCTCGTCGGTCTCGTCATAAATCTCGCCGACAAGCTCCTCGATGATGTCCTCCATCGTGACGATTCCCTGTGTCCCGCCGTATTGGTCGACGACGACCGCCATGTGCGTCTTCGCCTTCTGCATCTGCTGCATAAGCTCGGAAATCGGCGTCATTTCAAAGATATACAGCGGCTTCTGGATAATCTCCGAGATGTCCCTTCTGCCGTTCAGATACATGTCGAAAAAGTTTTTTTCGTGAATTATCCCGACAATCGAGTCAATCGTCTTTTCATAGACCGGAAGGCGCGAATAGTGCGACGTAATAAAGGCGTCCTTGATTTCCTCCGGACTCTGGTCGATTTCGACGGCCGAAATGTTCACCCTCGGAATGAGAATTTCGCTGATTGTGATGTCCGAAAATTCGAGCGCCGATTTGACAAGGTCGCTCTCGTTTTCGTCGAGGACCCCCTCGTCCTCGATTTCGTCGATAATGTATTTAAGCTCTTCTTCGGTCATGGTCGGACTGTCGTTCGAGCCGCCGCAAAGCTTTATGACCGTATTTTTCAACCCGATAAGAAGCCAGACAAGCGGCGTCAGTATCACCAAAAGTCCGTAAAGCGGATATGCAATCCACATCGAGACGGTCTCTGAAAACTCGTTTGCGACGTTTTTCGGAATGATTTCCCCGAAGATAATAATCGCAACCGTCATGACCGCGGTCGAAACAGGCACAAACTTTGCCCCGAAGTGCGTTGTTATCATCACCGTCGCGACGGTCGTCGCGGCAAGGTTTACTACATTGTTCCCGATAAGTATCGTAGTGAGTGTTTTGTCAAAATTGTCGGTGAGCTTAATAGCCATCTTAGCCCGCTTGTTGCCTTCCTCGGCATAGCTCCGAAGGCGCATCTTATTGACCGAAGACAGCGCCGTCTCCGAAGCCGAAAACAGGGCGGACAGAATAATCAGTATGACTATTATGAAAACGTCCATATAAAGAATATCAAACCTTTCCGTGTATACAGTAATACACGGAGTGTATTATACCACATTTATTGTTGACTTGTCAAGAACTTTCGCAAGCATGATGTGGCCTAAGCGGCCACATCAAGAAGTTAGAAGTTAGAAATTAGATATTAGAGTTTCGAGGTGTCGCCTTCGGCGACGGTTTTAAATACTGCAAATAATGCGTGCGGAATGGACACTCCCCGGGGTCAGGCATATACACCATTTCCGGCAAAAAAAGCGCCGCCTAACGCCCTCTGAGACAAGAAAACAAGTCCGCAGAATCTAACTCAAAGCCGCCATCTTCATCGTTGGCGGCTCTTGCATTACATACAGTAGTGCGTGCGAGCCGCCGCCTTTAATCTGGCAGCTTTGAGCGATTCTGCGGTGCTTTGCAGCGTCCGCCGGACGCTCTTGTTTTCTTATCTCAGAGGGGCTAAAAGCGACACTTTAAATTAAAATCCGACTTCTATCTTCTATCCTTTGATTTCTATCTTCTTAGTCTTCCTCCCCGCTCGGCGTTATCGGCAGGACATACTTCTGCATATACTCGTGCAGCTCGGTGCGGAAGCTCTCCGAGTCGGCGGCGTGGGCGGTATAGGCGTGCTCCTCGGCGTTGATGTCAAAGCTGTGGAGGACGCTGAACGCGATATTTGAGCAGTGGTCGGCGACGCGCTCGATGTTGATTAAAAGGTCGCTGTAGACAAACCCGATGAGAATAGTCGAGGTGCTGTTCGAAACGCGCTCGACGTGATTCGCCCTGAGCTGCTTAGTCATCATGTCAATCGCCTCTTCAAGCGGCTCGACCTTAAGCGCAAGGTCGCGGCGCCGCTCGACAAAAGCCGACTTCGCCAGTCCGATGACCTCTTTCACCGCGGCAATCAAAAGCGTAATCTCGTTTTCGACCTCGTCTGTAAAGACAATCTTCTTCTCGTTGATTTCGTTTGCGGTCTCGGCGATGTTCTGCGCGTGGTCGCTCAGGCGCTCAAAGTCGCCGACGACCGAGAGAAGCTCGCGCGAAATCGCCTGCTGCTTGTCGTTAAGTCCGTTCTTACCGATTTTGACGATATAGTTCCCAAGCTTGTCCTCGTATTTGTCACAAAGCGCTTCCTTGTCGATGACCTTCTGATACTTCGTCCTGTCGTATTCGGTGACAAGCCTCAGCGCGCGGTAAATGTTCTTCGTCGCGATGTCGCACATGCGAAGGGTCGCGTTCTTGCTCAGCTCAAGGGCCGTCGGCGCATAGTTCAGCAGGCTGTCGTCCAGGCTGTCGATTTCAAACATATCCTCCCGCTCGGCGGGGTCCGGCTTGATGATGAAATAACAAAGCTTTTCAATCCACTTTATCGACGGAAGAATAAACGCGACCATAATAAGCCTCAGAACGGTGTTCATAATAGCTATTCCGAGGACGTTCGCGGGAAGGTCCATAAAGTTCATGTCGAAGATGAGCTGCGCCGGGATATAGAGCACATATGTCGCGATAAAAGCGATAATGTTGATGACGAGATACGAAAGCGCGGTGCGCTTGCCGTTGCGGTTGGCGCCGAGCATCGCGATTAAAACCGGCGTCGCCGCGCCGATGTTAATTCCGAGGATTATCGGGAGGCAGACGGTATACGGAATCGCGCCCGAGACCGACAGCGCCTGTAAAATACCGACCGAAGCCGAGCTCGACTGCGTCACCGCGGTGATAAGCGCGCCGGCGAGTATTCCGAAGAACGGGTTGCGGAAGAGTATCAGAAGGTTAGCAAACTGCGGACTGTCCTTTAAAGGACTGACCGCTTCGCTTATAAGCGACATCGCCAGAAGAAGCGTCGCAAGTCCGAGGGCGACGTTTCCGACCGAACGGTAGGAATTTTTATGCGAAAAAATAGCCATACCGCATCCCGCCAAGGCAAGAAGCGAGATGAGAATGGCAGTAAATGAGCCGCTGTTGGCGTTGGAAATCGAAAGTAGCCAGCCGGTGGCGGTTGTGCCGACGTTTGCGCCGAGGACGATTCCGACCGACTGCGCAAAGGTCATCATACCGGTTGACACAAAGCTTATTACCATAACCGTGGTCGCGCCGGATGACTGAATGACCGCGGCGACAAGCGTCCCGAGGAGGAATCCCTTAAAGGGTGTCGACGAAAGCTTCCAAAGGACAGCTTCCATCTTATTTCCGGCGAGCTGTTTTAATCCGTCGCCCATTGTGTTCATTCCGAAGAGGAAGAACGCAACTCCGCCGAGCAGAGAGAGAATGTTTGAAATACTCATGATGTTACTCCGTTTCACAGACCGCACCCGCGGACCTTTCCCGATACTCTATATCTGTCTAAATAATAACAAAATGCGGCGAAGTTTTCAAGTCCTGTTTGCAAAAAAGTCAGTTTGCATAAAATAAACCGATTTGGCGGGAGACTAATGTGCAAATAGTAGAAGATATAAGACAGAGAACAGAAGCAGCGTACGCCGAACGGACGCCCCCGGAACGGGAAAGCAGGATATTAAACACTGACAAATCATGCTGGAATTGGTGATTATTTATCATCAGCTATTGAAAAACGGTGGCGGTTCGGTTATAATCGCTTTTGTAAACAGGTCATCAGACGGCAATGCGAACGGAGGGCCGATTTTATGAATAAGAAAAGGATAGTGACAATGGCAGCATCGATAATAACAGCGGCGTCCCTTGCGGGCTGCGGCGCAACGGCGGGAGAGTTTTCGCTCGGAAACAGCGTCCCGTCCGAAGAACTGGGATTCACCGTCGGCGATAAGCTCACCGAGGCATATAAAGGCATGGACGAGAACAACCCGATTTCTTCGGACATCTTTTTTGCCGACCCCACCGCGGTCGAATACGAAGGACGGCTTTATATTTACGGCACAAACGACTCACAGGAATTCGAGGCCAAAAACGGCTTCGGCTCTAACGGCTACGGCAGCATCAACACACTTGCCTGCTACTCGACCGAGGATATGTCAAACTTCAGATATGAGGGGACAGTCCCGGTAGGCGAAATCGCGCCCTGGGCGAGCTGCAGCTGGGCGCCGTCGATTGTCTCCCGCGAGGAATCCGACGGAAAGACCCATTTTTATCTCTACTTCGCCAACTCGGGAATGAACATCGGCGTTTTAACGTCGACCTCTCCGACCGGCCCTTGGAGCGACCCCGTCGGCGGCCCGCTCATCTATAACGAGATGGACGGATTGAAGGACGACCCGGTCTGCTGGTGCTTCGACCCGGGCGCCTGTATCGACGAAAACGGCGTAGGGTGGATTGCGTTCGGCGGCGGCGACCCTCTTCACCCCGACGAAAACGGCGTCCGCACCGGAAACTGCCGCGTCGCGAGGCTCGGTAAGGACATGATTTCAATAGACAGCGAAATCGTCAAGGTCCCGACATATTTCCACTTTGAGGCGAACGAGCTGAACTATATCGGCGGGAAGTACGTCCTGACCTATTGCTCAAACTACGCCGACAGGGCAATGACCCCCGCCGAAATCGGCACGGTGCAGACCTGTTCGATGTGCTACATGACCTCGGACGACCCGCTTAATCCCGACAGCTGGAAGTGGGGCGGCGAATATCTCACCAACCCGAATCAGCACGGATATCCCTTCTCGAACAATCACTCACACCTCCAGAAATTCGGCGATAAATGGTACCTTCTCTACCAGAACGTCTCGCTCCTCGAAAACATGGGCAAGACCGAGACCGCCGACGGCTTCAGGAGCATCGGTATCGACAAATGCGACGTCGACGAAAAGAACGCGGTCATAAGCGTCTCGAAGATGAGCGACGGCGGAGTGAACCAAGTCGGAAAGCTCTCCGCGGTTGAGGCACAGGAGGCCGAGACGGCGCACGTCGCCGCGGGTCTTAAGTATTACAAGGACGGCGAGGAGCTCTTCGTCACCGGAATCTCGGACGGCGACTGGATAGGCCTCAAGGGCGTCGACTTCGGCGGCGGGGTCAACTCGTTCGCCGCGCGCGTCAAGGGCGACGGAATAATCGAAATCCGCCTCGACAGCATCGACTCGAAGCCTGTCGGAAACATTCAGTTCAACACCGACGGCAGCATTGAGACCGTGACCGGAAAGCTCGACAAGAACATCAGCGGCACCCACGACCTCTACTTCGTCTTCGGCGACACCTTCCTCTTCGACAAGTGGCAGTTCGCAAACATCGTTGAATAATATGGCAAAAGCGGGGAAAAATCCCCGCTTTTTTGTGGGACGGCGGTAAAAGCGAGAGATGACTTGCTATAAGGAATTCGTTTCGCTCATGCTATCTTTAAGACTCATATCTGTCACAAGCCCGACGAAATTCCGGTGTGAGCGAAGCGAAACACGCAACGACGCTCACTTAAAGTTATAGTTATATCAATGTGTATTGCGTCGTTTGCCCCCACATGGGAGGGGGTTCTTTGCTATCAAAGTTTGGAGCGCCGCCTGACGGCGGGGGAAAATTTGTGAGGCGTCATACGTTGCTAAATGCGTTCACTTTGCGGCGGATGTTAAACGCTACACCTTTGACGGTTTCTCCGTTCTTTTCCTTCCACACCCCCTGCCCCCTCTCCCTCAGTGAGAGAGAGGGGGTTCCACCCCACACCCGGCCGTTCACGTTCGTGAACGGCGCGACCACTCCCCTCGAGGGGAGTGGTACTTGGCAAGAAGGACACTTTGGCAGGTTTTAGAAAAATTGCGCGCCGGTGCCATACCTTGCTATAAGGAATTCGCTGGCGCTCATGCTATTTATAAACTCCTATCCCCCTGTCCCCCTTTCCACATGGAAAGGGGGAACGCATAACTCCGGTTTCAGCTCCTATGAGGGCGCAGCCGCGGCAGCCTTCGGCTGCCGAAACAAAACGAGCAGAAAAACTCCCTCCGGAGTTCTTCTGCTCGTTTTGTTCACGCGCTTCGCGCGTCGGGCTGCGCCCTCCGCTGTTTGCACCGCAGAAAACCGGGATATGAAAGAAAAAACATAAACCCGCCAAATGCAACAAGTTTCGCTGTCTGTCACAGACGGACACCCTTGTGCAGCATATGCAGAGCGCATTTCCCCTTCGTTCCCCCTCACTCCCCCTCCCCTCTGGTCATAATATAAATTGACAGCCGGCAAAAAATGTGGTACACTTCACACATAAACCGACGGAGGAAATAACGATGATTACAACTGTCACGCTCAGCCCCTGTATCGACAAAACAGCCGAGCTTTCGCGGCTTGAACACAGCAAAATCAACCGCGCCGAAAATATCCGCCTCGACCCGGGCGGAAAGGGAATAAACGTCTGCCTTGCGCTTGCCGCGCTTAAGTCGCAGACAGCGGCGCTTCTCCTCAATTTTGACGGCGGCGACATCATCACATCCGCCCTCGACCGCGAGGGGATTGAATACTGCGAGGTGAAGTGCCCCGGCAGAATCAGGACAAACCTTAAGATTTACGAGCACGACACGCGTCAGACCGTCGAAATCAACGAGCAAAACCCGACGGTCCCCCAAAAGGCGCTCGTCAGAATGACCGAGCTCGTCAGGCAATACGCGAAAAAGAGCGAAATTCTCGTGCTTTCGGGGAGCATTCCGGCGGGCGTGCCGAGCGACATCTATAGGACGCTCGCCGAGGCGGCAAAGGCGGAAAATCCTGCGGTAAAAACCGTCCTCGACGCCGAGGGGACGCCGCTTTTGGAGGGACTTAAGGCGTCGCCCTATCTCATCAAGCCGAACGTCGAGGAGCTCGAACGGACCTTCGGGTTGTGCCTCTCCGGCGAGGAGTCAATCGCCGCGCTCTCGCGCCGGATAATCGCGGAATACGGCGTCTGCGTCGTGCTCGTCTCGATGGGCGACAGGGGCGCGCTGGCGGTGACGAAGTGCGATTTTGTCCGCGAGGGCGTGCCGCAAATCGTCGCGAAGAGCGCACAGGGCGCCGGCGACGCGATGGTCGCGGGGGCGTGCTACGCTATCCGAAAGGGTCTTTCGGTTCGGGACATTCTCCGCTGCGGGACCTGTGCCGCCGCCGGTGCGGTCGAGCTGAGCGGCACCGCGTTCTGCTCCCGCGGCCGCTTCGAGGAGCTTTACGCGAAAATGTAGTGCGGACAGCATTTGCATATACGGCTTTTTGCGGAGCAGCTTTCTCCGACAGGCTTAATCAGTTATACAAAGTGCGCTCGCCGTCCCGCCGACACGGCGAATCACCGTCAGACGGCAGAGTCTGGGCGCCGTAAGCCGGATTATACGGACTGCGGGACAGCCGCTTGCCGGCTCGGTTGATACTGCGCGACGGATTCAGTGCCGCCGGACTGCCCCGCCCCGGGCGCAGCCGGCGCGCGAAGCGCGCGAACGAAATTAAGCAGGAAAACTCTTCCTCGAGTTTTCCTGCTTAATTTCGTTTAGGTCGACCTTCGGTCGACCGCGGCTGCGCCCTACTTCCTCCCATGCAGCTGATAATATGTATAGAAGTTATACATATTCAGCACCTCGTCGTCATAGGTGTCGAGGCGGTCGTTCCACATTCCGAAGCGGTCGTAATACCCCCACGTCGCCATCGCGGGCGCAATCTCCTCGGCGTCGCGAATCATCTGGTACTCGCGCGAAAGCGGTATCCCCGCGTATTCGAGCGTCTTAAGTCCGAGATAGTTCGCGCTCGTAACGCCGATGTCCTTGTCCTCGGTGCCGAGGTCATAGTTCGACCAGATTAAAAACGGCGTCTCAAATCTCGTCAGATAGCTGTTCACAAAGAGGCTGCGGTCCGGCGCAAGCGCGTCGATAAGCTCGGTCTCGACGTTCGGCTGATGGTCGCCGAAGAACACGATAAGCGTCTTCTCGTCGACCCCCTCGAAATACGAGATAAGCTCCTCGAGCGCCTCGTCCGAGTCCTTTATAAGCGAAAGATACTGCTCGGCGCGGGGGAAATCGCCCTCCGGCTTTTTAATGTGCACGTCCGTGACAAAGTCGTCGCCGTCGTATTCATACGAGGAGTGATTCTGAACGGTGACGCCGAAGATGAATATCCTGTCCGACGTCTTGTTTTCAAACTGTTCAATCACCTTGTCATAGAAAAAGCTGTCGCTTATAAGCGTTCTGATGTATTCAACGCTGTCGCCGAAGCCCTTTTCCCATCTCTCGGCGCTGACGTACATTCCCGCTTCGCCGTTCGCCATGTCCTCGCCGCTGACGAAGTCGTCAAACCCCATGAATTTATATACCGAATTTCTCTTCCAGCAGACCTCATAGAACGGGTGCATCGCGACGGTCTGGTACCCGAATTTCCCGAGATACGACGCCATCGAGTCGACGTCTCCGGTGACGTGCTGCATATATGCGTAACAGTTCGCCGGCATATACATCATCGACATTCCGGTCAGAAATTCAAACTCGGTGTTGCAGGTTCCCCCGCCGAGCACCGAAACAAGGTTCCGCCCGTTGATATAGTCCCGCGTAAGGCTGTCGAAATATTCCATATAAGGCGTATCCGTCCTCAGCCGCCCGAGATAGCTCAAATCCGAAAAGCTCTCGTTCATGATTACGATGATGTTGGGATAATCCTCCTCGGCGCTCCTGTATGCGCCGCTCTCGCTGTCATAAACCTCGATATCCCCCGCCGAGCCGTCGGAATCGCTGCCCGCGTCCGAGACCTTTGCCGTCACGACCCCGTCGCCGTAGTCGTATTCGTCATATCTTTCAAGATACTTCTCCAGCTTTTCGGCGGAATATCCGACCGGCGGGTCGAAGGCCATCTTCCTGAAATTGATATAAAAGCTGAGTGCGGTTCCGTTGACGTTGTTTGTCGACTCGGTGTCGAAGGTCGAGGTCGAAAAGCTCTCATAGTCGATGTCATATATCCCGACGCACCCGACCGTCAGCGCCACCGCGGCCGCAATCGCGGCACATGGCCGCTCCCACTTCTTTGTGTATTCAAGCTTATACTTGCTCGCAAAGGCGATGAACATCACGCAGAGGCAGAATCCCGTCAGCATGTCCGCGTTGAAGTGCCATTCGCCGCTGTTCGTGACCTTTAAAGCCGTGCCGAGCGCAAAAAAGTCGGTCGGCACAAGAGGCGTCCCGCGCAAAAAGAGCACTATCTCGTTCGCGATGTTGATGGCACAGCTTATCGCCATCGAGGCGCAGACCGAGACCCTTGTCGACTGCGTCAAAAAGAAAATCATCACCTGCAATACTGCGTAAAAGAGCACATTCAGCCAATAGATGTTCTGTGCGTACCTCTCGATGCCGATGATAAGCTTTATCGTCTCGAAGGTCAGAAGCGGCCCGACAAAGAATATCACCGCTGCAATAAGGTTTTCCGCCCAATGCGGGAACCTTACGTCGACGAGCAGCGCCGCGCACATCGCGACAAAACACGCCGCGCACCTTACCGCCGTCTCGGTCATAAATACGCCGTCGCTGACGAAGGACGGCACATTCAGAGCAATCAGCACCGCCGTCAGAATGATGACGGCGACGCTAATCCAAAGCTTTTTGCCCGAAATAAATTCAGCCATAAATCCTTAACCCTTCTTAGTGAAATTCGCGGTCACCGAATACGCCCCGGTGGGGTCAAAGGTGAACGACGCAGAATCGCCGGAATAGCTTCCCGACCACCCCGTAAATTCATATCCCTTTGCGGGGACCGCTTCGACGGTAATCTTATACCCCGGGAAATAGTGACCTTCCCATTTACCGCCGCTGAAAGTTATATACATACCGTTGATGCGGACATATCCGCCCTTCGAGTCGTTGAGGCTCAGAGAAAGGGTGTTCGTCGCGGAGTCCGATAGTCCGAGCGCCGACTGTATCTGTGACGGCATATATTCGTAACGGTTTTTCAGCCACTTTTTAAATCCGGCGACATTCTTCTGGATTCCCTCTTCGCTCTGCCAGAGGATAAAGCGCTGGAAGTGCTGGTTATAAAAAGGCTTATAGAGCTTATAGAAGCTGTCCATTCTCGCCGACGCCGACACCGGATTCATGCAGATGTTCATGACGTCCTCGAAGGATAGTACAAACTTTTTCTTGAACTCGCTGTTTTTAATGAGCGACTTAATAAGCTCGCCGAGCGGACCGTCGCCCTTTACCGTCTGACCCAAGATGTCGTATCTGTAGTCATTTCCGGCGTTATAGAGGTTCATTGAATACTCGGTGTCGAAGCACATGAAGCGCCAGCGGCCGTCGCCGTATTCGCTGTCCGAGGTCTTCTTTGCGCGCCATGCCGCCCAGTTGTTCCAAATCCAGTCCTCGTTGCCGATATAAGTCTCCATCGCGACATAGTCGCAAAGGCTGTCCATGTCGAAATAGCCGCACGCCTTTTTATAGTTGTCGGCGTTAGACATGTCGTTCTTGCAGACGAAGTCGTGCGCCTCCTTCCAATACTTCTCGTCGCCGTCGGCGCCCTCCTCGAGCTCGTTGTTCTTCATCATGATGACGTTCTCGGCGGGGATTCCGAAGTTTTCCTCGACATAGTGGTCGCTGTAGACTTCGTTAAGGGTGTACATTCCCCAGTATTCGCCGTCGAGGAAACAGATTGCGACGTCCGAGGCCTGTGTCGCGAAGTCGAGACCCTCGACGCACTTCTGCGTCCAAGCGTCCTTGAAGAGCAGCTCAAAGCTGTCGTTTCCGCCGTTGCGAATCATAAACCGCTTGTATTCGCCGATGACCTTGTTGTCGTCATAGGCGCGGTTGTTCTCGAAAATCTCGTAATTTATCTTCGACTCGCCGTATTCCTTCCTCATATAAAACTTGAGCGACTTTTGCTGACTGTCGCGCGACCAGCCGCCGTGCGTCCTTACGCCGAGGTTCTCGCTGAACTTAAGCTCGCCGTCGCGGAAGAAGTCGACATGCGCCTCGCGCTCCCAATCCCGTCCGCGCTGGTTATAGTTGCCCTGTGCGTTGCCGTCGAGGGCGGCCCCGGGGTTCGCGGCGCGCCACTTGTCGAAGACGTCTCCCGCAACATAAATTCCCGTCTTGCTGTCGAAAAGGTCGGCGGGGTCAATAGTCACCGAAACGACGGTCACGTTCTTGTATTTCTCCAAAATTGCCGCGCCGATGAAATATGTCGCCGTCGCGACCTTCGATTTCTTTCCGCTTGAGTCGACCGCAATCGCGCGGATAACCGTCGCCTTTTCAAACTCCTTGTTCGGGAAGACCTCGGCCTTTTGGTCGGCAGTGGTGCCCTTCATATATGTGAGCACAGCCTTATCCGAGCGTGTCTCAACGCTTATTCCCGAAGAATATTTTTGTGAAGATGTTGTCGGAGTGCTTCCGTCTGTGGTATAATAGACAGTAGTACCGGCGGGCGCGGTGAGCTTAAGGGTGAACGCGCCGCTGTAGAATCCGCTCGCATGGTCGAAAATCGGCATCGAAAGCTCAGCCTCGGCCTGTGACTTCGAGTTGGAGTTGCTGATGCCCGGGGTCGCGTCGAGGAGCATAAACTTGTCCCCTCCCTCGGGATACCGCCCGAATGTGACGTCGTCGTCGCCGGCGGCAATGACGACAGAATCGACTTTCTTTCCGTCGGGCGACGAGAGAATAATCTGCTCGTTTCCGGACGAAAGCTTGAAGCCGGTGTGAAGCTCCTTCTTCGTCGTGTCCTTGTCGGAGCAGAACACGATAAGATACCCCTTCGGCTGGATATTGACGCTCGGGAAGGTCCATTTAAGCGGCTTTCCGGCGTCGTCCGAGAGTCCTGCGCCCTCGAGGTTGACCGCCTTCGAGCTCGGGTTATAAAGCTCGACCCAGTCGGAATAGTCGCCGTCGGCGTCCTTCAGCGACTTCTTGTTTTTAGCGCAGACCTCGTTGATGACGACGTCGCCAAGGCTTCCGCCCGCCTTGGATTTATCGGTGCTGGCGGCGCTTCCGAGGTCATAGCCGAGCACCCCGAAGTCCTCTTCCTTTGCGGCTGTAGTCGTCGCTGCGGTCGTGGTTGTCGCGGCGGTCGTAGTTGTGACCGTTGTAGTCGTCGCGGCGGTAGTCGTTGTGACGGTGGTCGTCATTGCGGGCGTAGTAGTCGTTGCGGCGGTGGTGGTCGTCGCCTCGGTTGTGGTCTCGGGAGTCGTCGTGGTCTCGGGAGTTGTCGTTGTCGCCGATGTCGTCGTTTCGGACGTCGTCGGCTCGGTCCCGGTCGTGACCGGCGAGGTCTCGGTGATTTCGGGAGACGTCTTCACAGGCTCGCGGCCGCTGTCGGCACATCCCGAAAGGAGCGTTATCACGGCGAGCGCCGCCGCTATCGCCCTTGTCATCGATGTTTTACTGAAAATTCTGTCCATTGGTCAACCTCCGTTCGGTCGCAGTGCTGAATGGTCGAAACCCGCATACTTCTCAATATTATATCACCAAGGGCGGCATTTTTCAATATCCGACGCTGATTTTTCATAAAATATTAAATTTCGGAGGTAAATATGGGAAAAAAGTATCTTGAATCACTGAAAAGGCTGGCGCTCTGCGCGCTCGGCGCGGTCATCTACGCCGCCGCTGTAAGCCTCTTTCTCGACCCGAACGGAATCGTCCCGGGCGGCTTCACCGGCATCGCGATGGTGCTCGGCGAGTTTATCCCGCTGAAAACCGGCACGATGACCCTTCTTTTGAACATACCGCTCCTTGTCGCGGGGATTTTCGTCTTCGGCTTCCGTTTTTTGGGGACAACCGTCTTCGCGGTGACGGTCTCGTCGGTCGCAATCGACCTTTTGATGCCGTTCGGACCCCTGACCGACAACCTTATGCTTGCGGCGCTCGCGGGCGGCGCGCTTATGGCAATCGGTCTCGAAATCGTCCTTCTTCAAGGCGCGACGACCGGCGGCACCGACATCGTCGTGAAGCTTCTTCGCAAAAAATTCCGCAGCATCTCAGCCGGAAATTTCTTCCTTATGGCCGACGGCGCGGTCATTCTGCTCTCGATGATTGTCTTTAAGAACATCGACGCGGGACTCTATGCCGCCGTCTGCATAATCGTCTCGTCGGGGTTGATGGATATGCTTCTTTACAGCCGCGACCAAGCGAAGCTCATCATTATCATAAGCGACCGACACCGCGAGATTTCGGAGAGGATTTTGAGCGAGCTCGACGTCGGTGCGACATTCCTCGACGGCCGCGGCGCATATTCCGGCAGCGACAAGACCGTCGTCCTCTGCGTCGTAAAAAAATGGCTCCTGCCGCGTGCGCTCAAGATAATAAAATCCGTCGACGACCGCTCCTTCGCAATCGTCTCGACCGCAAACGAGGTCTTCGGCGAAGGATATAAGCCGCACGACGGCGAATCAATCTGAATCAAAAAAACCGGCCGCCCTTTCGGACAGCCGGAATTTTTATGCCTTGGAATTACTTGACGGTGACACTCTTGTAAGCGCAGTCGTTGAGCGACGAGAACTTGGTTCCGTCGGACGAAGCCTTGATTCTTACCTTGTAGGTGCCCGCAGGAAGACCGGTGATGGTGGCGGTAGTGCCGTTGATGCTGGTCTTCGCATTTGCGAAGTAGGTCGAGTGAGTCGAAATCGCATAGGTGGTCTTGCCGTCGGTTTCGCCAATCGAAATCCATACCTGGTAAGTGGTGGCGTCCTTAACGGGGTTCCAGCTTACGGTAATCGAGCCGCTGCCGCCGCTGATAGAGGTAATCTCGGGTTTAGAGGTTACTGCGGTTGCGCCGTCCGGGTCGGGAGCGGTCCTGGTGACGCTGTCGGAGGAGGAAGGCGAAATCGTTACGATTCCGGAATCCTTGCCGTTCGCCCTGATCTTGAAGTCATACGAAGTGCCGTTAGAAAGTCCGCTGATGTTTACGGTGCGCTTGGTGGTCGAGCCGGCCTTCTTCCATTCGGAAGCGTTGGCTCTCTTCCAATAGACCTCATAGGTCGGGCTGTTGGCGGCTTCGTTCCACTTAAGGGTTACCTTCTTGTTGCCCGAGGTCGCCTTAAGACCGGTGACGTATTCGGACATGGTAGGCTTGGTGGTAGTGGTGTTGTTGTTGCCGGGAGCAGAGGTCGAGGTGTAGGCGTCGCCGGCCTTGTGAGTGGCGGTACCGATTCTGGTCTCTCTGCCGCTTGAAAGGACGGCATAAACAACTACCTGATAGCTGATGTTCTTGCCGAGCGGGATATCCGCGCTGTTGTAGGAAGAAGTCCTTAAGATTTCGCCGTCGACGTTCGAGTCAAGACGGAAGTACTGGACTCTGTAAACGCTCGCGTTATCGACCTTTTCCCAAGTAACGGTGGTGGTCGAAGAGTTCTTCTCGGTCAGAACGAGGTTCTGGTTCGAGGAGGAAACATTGGTCGAGCTCGATGCCTTGGCGGTGTGGCTTGCGGAAGCAACTACCTGACCGTTCTGGAGAACGAGGACGGTGAAGCTGCGACCCGAGCCGACGGGGATAATCGCGCTGTTGTCGTTATAGGCATAGGCTCTGCTGCCGGAGGTCGAATCCTCGAGCTGATAGATGATTTCATAGGTGCCGTAGGCGCTGCCGTACCAGGTAATCTGGGTCTGGCTGGTGCCGACAACGAGCATGCAGTTGCTGCCGTACTCGGTGGTGCCGGTGACCTTATTGCTGCTGCTCGAGGTGTTGCCGTAGGTTACGCGGCCGTAGGCGTCGACATAAACGGTTCCGACAATCGAGGAAGCGCGTCCGTTGGCGTTAAGCGCATAAACGGTGACGGTATAGGTCGCGCCGCTTACGATAGGAACAGAAGCATAGTTCAGGTTTACGTTGAAGACATCGCTGAAGCCGGAGTTGTTTCTGTACGAAATCTGATATCCGTAGTAGTTGTTGCCGCTCCACTCGAGGTTAAGAGTGCCGCCGGAAACATATCCGTAAACGGTGCCGTTGCTGGTGCCGTTGCGGTAATAGACCGCTCTTGCAATAGCCTTGGCGTCATTGCCGTAATTGCTGTAAACGGCGTAAACGTCGAAGGTGAGCGAGCTGTAGTTGCTGTACTGATTGATAACGCTCGCAAGATTGGTGTAGAGGGTGGTGTAGTTGTAGGGATAGATTGCGTTGGTAACTCTGGTGGTGCCGCCGAGAACTACATAGTAGTAAATCGCGTCATCAACGGGAGTCCAGTAAAGGGTGGTGCCGTTGAACCAAGCGCCGTCGTCATAGCTGCTCGAGCTGCCGGAAGAAGAGGTACCGGTAGAGACGTTGACGGAACCGATGTTGTTAAGAACGCCCTTAGAGTTGTGGTAAGCAACGGTAACCGTTCTTACATCCGCAAAGTTTACATCTTTAGGAAGATAAATATGAGCAGTGTATTCGTCTTCTCCTGTAGCTGTCAACTTTGCAGGCGTGCCGTCGAGGGTCTTCTTGTCAGCGTCTACATAAGTGTAGTCGACTCTGTAGTCCTCGGCAATCTCTTCCTTCTTAGTGTTGGTCTGAGCCTTCCAAGTAACCTCAATGTGACCAGCTGCTACTTCCTCTACGGTTACATTTGTGGTCTTTACATAGCCGTAGATAGTGACGGCCGTTTTGGTCTTGACGGGCAGTGTAACCTGTCCCTTAACAACCGGCTGAACGGTAGCTTCGTATTTACCGGCTGCAAGCTTGGTGTAGGTTACAGAGAAGTCGTCATTCTTGTTGCTTGCTGATGATGAGACTGTCTTCTCGGCACCGACCAGAGTACCATCTTTATAAAGTGCAACTTTATAACTGGTAGCATCAACATATTCGTGCCAAGAGAGATACAATGTTGACGGCGTATCCTCGTCTTGTGTCAAAGTGGGTCCGGCCCATGACTGGTCAGCTGCCGAAGCAAAGACAGTCAGCATGGACAAGCTAAGAACAAGCGCCGTGACAACTGCTAATATTCTTTTTGCCATTGATGATAACACTCCTTTATAAGATGTTGGTTTTATTATATCACCCAAAATCGGATTTGTAAAGGGTTTTTTCAAAAAAATTAGAAAATTTAAGCATTTCTTAAAAGAATTTCGGTTGTTGTGCGGTTTGCGGTTTAAAATTCTCCTGAAACACTTGAAATCCGATTGAAGAGGTGTTACACTTGTAATACCGATGCAGACGCTTCTTTATTGCGGCTGATTCGCAAATTTTTAAATTTTGTAGAAAGTGACAGAAAGGCTGGGTAAAATATGACAAATATCACAAAGCGTAAATTCGGGAAGCTTTCGACCGGCGAAGAGGTTTATCTTTTCGAGATGAAGAATTCTTCGGGCGCATACGTCGAAATAATAAACTTCGGCGGCGCAATCCGCTCGATTGTCGTCCCAGATAAAAACGGCGTTCTCGGCGACGTCGCCCTCGGATATGACACCGCCGAGGGGTACGAAAAGCAGGACAAGTATATCGGCGCGCTTATCGGGCGTCACGGAAACAGGATTGAGGACGCGCGTTTTCGGCTCGGTCACAGAAAATATTCCCTTGCGAAAAACGACGGAAGAAACAGCCTTCACGGCGGCATCAAGGGGTTTGACAAAAAGCTCTGGGACGCCGCAATCGACGGCGAAACGCTCGTCCTGAAATACACAAGTCCGGACGGCGAAGAGGGGTTCCCGGGGAAGCTCGACGTCACCGTCAAATACACCTTTGACGACGAAAATTCGCTTAAAATCGACTATTCCGCCGAAAGCGACGCCGACACCGTCTGCAACCTGACGAATCACTGTTATTTCAACCTTGACGGCGAGGGAAGCGGGCTTATTCTCGGTCACTCGCTGAGGATTTACGCGTCGCACTTTACCGTCGGGAACAGCGAGTGTCTGCCGACGGGGTATGTGGCGAAGGTTGAGGGGACGCCTCTCGACTTCACCGATTTTCACGTTGTCGGCGAGAGGATTGACGAAAAGCACGAGCAGCTTTTATTCGGTCACGGATATGACCACAACTTCTGTCCCGACGGCGAGGGATTCCGGAGAATGGCGACGCTTGTCGCCGAGAAGTCGGGGCGGACGATGGACGTTTACAGCGACCTCCCGGGGATTCAGTTCTACAGCGGCAACGCGCTGAACGGACTTCCGCCGCTTGGAAAGGGCGGAAAGGTGATTGAGCGCAGGAGCGGACTCTGCCTTGAAACGCAGTTTTATCCGAACGCGATGCGTTTTGACAATTTTGAAAAGCCGGTGCTTAAGAAAGGTGAGCGCTGGCACCATGTCACCGTCTACAGCTTCGGAGTGAAATGATGCGTCTGCATATGAAATAGTTTTTGAAAAAGCCGTCTGAAAATTCAGGCGGCTTTGTTTTAAATAATGGTCGATTTTGAATTTTTTTGTGATGACGATGATGTGTGACAAAGTTTGGAAAATTAAAAGTTTTCGATTGAACCTTTTTCAAAAGTGTTCACTGTGCAAGCCGGTTTTGTTCCTGCTCGACCGCCCTCGCGATACCGAACCGCTTCGGTTGTCTTGCAGACAAAACCGGCGTGCACCGGGTCGAGGGGCAGTGCCCCTCGCCGCGACCGCAGTCGCGGAACACCCCTACGAAGTGCGCTCCGCAAGAGGTGAATTGAAAAAAACAGTCCGGTGGACAGTCGATTACGACGAAATGAGGGCAAAGGCGAAGCCTTTGCGGAACAATGCCTACGAAAAGTTACCTTTCGCAGAAAAGTATGGGGCATTGTGTGACGCCCTGAAAGAGAGGGCGTCCCCTTATGATTCCGCCGTGCGACAGCATGGCGGCACCTTTTAGTTGTCCGTCTGGCTCTCATGCGACGGAGAGGCGAACGAGTCCGCCCTGACAACGCTGACGTTGTTGTATACCTCCATGCCGGTGCCGGCGGGGAGAAGCTTGCCGATGATGACGTTCTCCTTCAGTCCGACAAGGTGGTCGACCTTGCCCTTTATCGCGGCGTCGGTCAGCGCGCGCGTCGTCTCCTGGAACGATGCCGCCGAAAGGAAGCTCTCCGAGCTCGACGACGCCTTCGTGATACCTTGGATAACCGGACTTGTGGTGATAAGACGCGCGTCCTCGTCGCCCGCGTCGATTTCCTCCTGTATCTGCGCGTTCATCTCGGCAATTTCGTTCTTGTCGACAAGCGTTCCGGGAAGCAGATAGCTCGAACCCGGGTCCTCAATCTTCACCCTTCTCAGCATCTGCCGCGTGATGACCTCGATGTGCTTGTCGTTCGGCTCAACGCCCTGCTGACGGTAAACCTTCTGTACCTCGGTGATGATATAGTTCCTGACGGCCTCGATGCCCTGTATCGCAAGGACGTCCGAGGGGTTCTTCGCGCCGGCAGTGAGCTCGTCGCCCGGCTTGACGGTGTCGCCGTCGCGGACCCTTATTCTGTAGTCCCACGGCACGGGATACTGCTCAATCTCGCCCGTCTCCTCGTTTGTGACGACAATCACGCGCGATTTCTTGATTTCCTCGACCGAGACGGTTCCGCCGATTCTCGCGAGTATCGCCGCGCCCTTCGGCTTGCGGCTCTCGAAAAGCTCTTCAACTCTCGGAAGACCCTGTGTGATATCCTCCGCCGAGGCGACGCCTCCGGTGTGGAAGTTTCTCATGGTAAGCTGTGTACCCGGCTCGCCTATCGACTGCGCCGCGATGATTCCGACCGCTTCGCCAATCGACACCGGCGTCGAGCGCGCAAGGTCCATTCCGTAGCACTTAGCGCAGACTCCCCTCTTTGCCTTACAGCCGAGCACCGAGCGGATTGCAATCCTGTCTCTGCCCTCGGCTTCAAGGGTCTCGATGACCTTCTTCGCGTCCGCCGCGGTCATAAACCTCGACGCCGAGACGACAACCTCGCCCGCAGCGTTCTTGAGGTCCTTGACGAGATATCTTCCGATAAGTCTGTCCGAGAACGGCTCGATAAGCTCGTTGCCGTTTCTGATTTCGAATACGTCGATGCCCTCTTCGGTGCCGCAGTCCTCTTCGGTGATGATGACGTCCTGTGCAACGTCGACAAGACGCCTTGTGAGGTATCCCGAGTCGGCGGTCTTCAGCGCCGTATCGGTAAGACCCTTTCTTGCGCCGCGCGACGAAATGAAGTATTCGAGGACGTTAAGTCCTTCGCGGTAGTTGGCTCTGATAGGCATCTCGATGGTCGCGCCCGAGGTGTTCGCGATAAGTCCGCGCATTCCCGCGAGCTGACGAATCTGTGCAATAGAGCCTCTCGCTCCCGAGTCCGACATCATATAGATGGGGTTATATCTGTCGAGGTTCTTCTGAAGGGCGGTGGTGACGTCGTCGGTCGCCTTGTTCCAGATGCTGATGAACTTTCTCGAGCGCTCCGCTCTCGAAATCATACCTCTCTTATACTGCTTGTCAATCTTGTCGACCTGTGCGTCGGCGTCGGCGAGGATGTCCTTCTTCTCGGGCGGGACGACCGCGTCGCAGACCGCGACGGTAATCGCCGCCTTGGTCGAATACTTGAAGCCGAGAGCCTTAATCGAGTCGAGAACCTCGGAGGTGCGGGTCGTGCCGTGCTTGCGGATGCAGCGGTCGATGATGTCCCCGAGCTGCTTATGCTTTACGAGGAAGCCGATTTCAAGGTCAAACTGCTTCGACGAGTCGGTTCTGTCGACATAGCCGAGGTCCTGCGGGATATTCTCGTTGAAGATAAGTCTTCCGACGGTGGTGTCGATAATCTTCGAGACCTGTCTTTCGCCGATGTTCTTTGTGACCCTGACCTTAATCTTCGCCTGAAGGGTCACGACTCCGGCCTGATACGCCATCATCGCCTCGTTGACGTCGCGGAAGACCTTCCCCTCGCCCGGCTCTCCGTCCTTTTCGAGAGTAAGGTAGTACGAACCCAAAACCATGTCCTGTGTCGGGACGGTGACCGGCTTGCCGTCGGCGGGCTTTAAGAGGTTATTCGCGGCGAGCATAAGGAATCTCGCCTCTGCCTGTGCCTCGACGGAAAGCGGAACATGAACCGACATCTGGTCGCCGTCGAAGTCGGCGTTATATGCGGTACAGGCGAGCGGGTGGAGCTTTAACGCACGCCCTTCGACGAGCACCGGCTCGAAAGCCTGAATACCGAGGCGGTGGAGCGTCGGCGCACGGTTCAGAAGGACCGGGTGTCCCTGAATCACGTTCTCGAGAGCGTCCCAGACCTCGTCCTTTCCGCGCTCGACCATCTTTCTTGCCGACTTGATGTTGATATTCGGGTTTGTGTCGACAAGTCTCTTCATGACGAACGGCTTGAACAGCTCGAGTGCCATCTCCTTCGGCAGTCCGCACTGATACATCTTAAGCTCGGGGCCGACGACGATAACCGAACGTCCTGAATAGTCGACGCGCTTGCCGAGAAGGTTCTGACGGAAACGCCCCTGCTTGCCCTTCAGCATATCCGAAAGGGACTTGAACGCGCGGTTATTCGGTCCGGTGACCGGTCTGCCGTGACGCCCGTTGTCGATAAGCGCGTCGACGGCTTCCTGCAGCATTCTCTTCTCGTTGCGCACGATGATGTCCGGCGCGTCGAGCTCGAGCATTCTCTTGAGTCTGTTGTTTCTGTTGATGACGCGGCGGTAGAGGTCGTTAAGGTCGGAGGTCGCGTATCTTCCGCCGTCGAGCGGGACCATCGGCCTTAAATCCGGCGGGATTACCGGCACAACGTCGAGAATCATCCACTCGGGGCGGTTGTGCGACGTCCTGAACGCCTCGACGATTTCGAGACGCTTTAAAAGCTTGATTCTCTTCTGCCCGGTCGGGAGGTCCTTAAGCTCTGCCTTAAGGCTGGCGGCAAGCTCTTCGACGTTGATTTCCTCGAGGAGCTTTTTAATCGACTCCGCGCCCATTCCGGCGACAAAGGCGTCTTCATATCTCTCGCGGGCGTCCTGATATTCGCGCTCGGTGAGAATCTGTTTCTTGACGAGACCGGTGTCGCCCGGGTCGATGACGATGTACTTGGTGAAGTAAAGCACCTCTTCGAGCCTCTTCTGCGAGATGTCGAGCATCTGTCCGATGCGGGACGGGGTCCCCTTGAAGTACCAGATATGCGACACCGGAGCCGCAAGCTCAATGTGTCCCATTCTTTCGCGCCTTACCTTTGCGCGGGTGACCTCGACGCCGCAGCGCTCGCAGATTTTGCCCTTGAAGCGGATTTTCTTGTACTTTCCGCAGTGGCACTCCCAGTCCTTCGTCGGGCCGAAGATGCGCTCGCAGTAAAGGCCGTCGCGCTCCGGCTTCTGGGTGCGGTAGTTGATGGTCTCAGGCTTTTCGACAACGCCGTGCGACCAGCTTCTTATCTGTTCGGGGGAAGCAAGCCCGATTTTTATAGAATCACATACGTTGAAATCCAAAATATATACCCTCTTTACTCTAAACTTGACGCTGCCTTTTGCTTACAAAATGTCCGAGTTGTCCGAGTCGCCGTCGACGACCGAATATCCGTCGAGGGTATCGGTGCCGTCAAAGTCGAGCTCTTCGTCTTCGTCGTCATAGTCCTCCGACGCGGGTTCGGTATAGTCGTCGTCGACCGGCTCGGTCTCATACGACATTCCGTAGTCCCCTATCGGCGCCGGAATGATGTCGGCGTCGTCGTCGAAGCTCTGGGTGAGGTCGATTTCGTTCTGTTCGGAGTCGAGGACCCTGACGTCGAGCGCAAGGGACTGGAGCTCCTTGACCATGACCTTGAAGGCCTCGGGGATTCCCGCCTGCGGCACATTCTGACCCTTGACTATCGCCTCATAGGTCTTTACGCGTCCGGTGGTGTCGTCTGATTTTACGGTCAGGATTTCCTGAAGGGTATATGCCGCGCCGTATGCCTCGAGCGCCCAGACTTCCATTTCACCGAATCTCTGTCCTCCGAACTGTGCCTTACCGCCGAGCGGCTGCTGTGTGACGAGCGCATAGGGGCCGACCGAGCGGGCGTGAATCTTGTCGTCGACAAGGTGGTGGAGTTTAAGGTAATACATTATACCGACGGTTACGCGGTTGTCGAACGGCTCGCCGGTTCTTCCGTCGTAAAGGGTGGTCTTTCCGTCCTCGTCCATACCCGCCAGTCTGAAGCATTCGCGGATATCCTCCTCGTGAGCGCCGTCGAAGACCGGGGTCATAATCTTCCAGCCGAGCTTTTTGGCGGCCATTCCGAGGTGTACCTCGAGCACCTGTCCGATGTTCATACGCGAAGGAACGCCGAGCGGGTTCAAAACGATGTCGAGCGGAGTACCGTCGGCGAGGAATGGCATATCCTCCTGCGAAAGAATGCGGGATACAACGCCCTTGTTTCCGTGACGGCCCGCCATTTTATCGCCGACCGAAATCTTTCTCTTCTGCGCGATATAGCAGCGCACCAGCATATTGACTCCCGGCGAAAGCTCGTCGCAGTTTTCGGGGGTGAATATCTTGACGTCGATGATGACGCCGGACTCGCCGTGCGGCACCCTCAGCGAATTGTCGCGGACCTCGCGGGCCTTTTCGCCGAATATCGCGCGAAGGAGCCTTTCCTCGGCGGTAAGCTCGGTCTCGCCCTTCGGTGTGACCTTTCCGACGAGGATATCGCCGCTTCTGACCTCCGCACCGATGCGGATTATGCCGTTTTCGTCGAGGTCCTTAAGCGCGTCCTCGCCGACGCCCGGAATGTCCTTGGTGATTTCCTCGGGGCCGAGCTTGGTGTCGCGGCACTCGATTTCATACTCCTCGATGTGGATAGAGGTATAGATGTCGTCCCTGACGAGCCTCTCGTTGAGGAGGACGGCGTCCTCGTAGTTATAGCCCTCCCAAGTCATGAAGCCGATGAGGGCGTTGCGTCCGAGCGAAATCTCGCCGTTAGAGGTGGCGGGACCGTCGCCGATGACCTGATGCGCTTCGATTCGCTCTCCCTTCGAGACAATCGGGCGCTGGTTGGTGCATGTTCCCGAGTTCGAGCGCTTGAATTTGGTGAGATTATATGTCCTCAGCTCGCCCGAGTCCTCGCGGACGACAATCGTCGACGCGTCGACCTTTTCGACGACGCCGGCTGCCTCGGATACGACGGCAACGCCCGAGTCGAGACATGCCTTATATTCCATTCCGGTGCCGACAATCGGGTTTTCGGTGACGAGGAGCGGAACGGCCTGACACTGCATGTTCGCGCCCATCAGCGCGCGGTTCGCGTCGTCGTTTTCGAGGAACGGAATCATCGCGGTCGCGACCGAGACGACCATCTTCGGCGAAACGTCCATAAAGTCGATGTTCTCGCGGTCGATTTCCATAATCTGGTCGCGGTATCTGCCGTTGACCTTTGCGCGCGCAAACTTGTTGTCCTCGGTCAGAGGCTCATTCGCCTGCGCCACCATATAGTTGTCCTCGACGTCCGCGGTCATGTATACGACCTCGTCGGTGACGATTCCGGTCGTCTTGTCGACGCGGCGGTAGGGCGCCTCGATAAAGCCGTATTCGTTGATTCTCGCGAACGTCGCAAGATAGGAGATAAGACCGATGTTCGGACCTTCCGGCGTCTCGACCGGGCACATTCTTCCGTAGTGCGAATAGTGGACGTCGCGGACCTCGAATCCTGCGCGGTCGCGCGAGAGACCGCCGGGTCCGAGCGCCGAAATTCTTCTCTTATGGCGAAGCTCGGAGAGCGGGTTGACCTGGTCCATGAACTGCGACAGCGGGGAGGAGCCGAAGAACTCTTTAAGCGCCGCGGTCACGGGGCGGATATTGATGAGGGCGGTCGGGGTGACGACCTCGAGGTCCTGAGACTGAATGTTCATTCTCTCGCGGATGACCCTCTCCATTCTCGAGAAGCCGATTCTGAACTGATTCTGCAAAAGCTCGCCGACCGAGCGGATGCGGCGGTTTCCGAGGTGGTCGATGTCGTCGACGACGCCGACTCCTTCGCAGAGGTTGAGGAAATAGCTTATCGTCGCGATGATGTCGTCGATGACGATGTGCTTCGGGATAAGCTCGTCGCGGCGGAGGCGAATCTGTTCGGCAATTTGGTCGTCGCCGGAGGCGTTCTCGAGGATTTCCCTCAATACGCGGAACGAGACCTTTTCGTTGATGCCGAGGGGCTTTGCGTCGAAGCTGATGAAGCGGGAGATGTCGACCATTCCGCTGCCGATAATCTTGACCTCGTCGATGTCGACCTTGTGGGTGACCTCGCCGGTCGGACTGGTGAGCGTTTCGCGCTTTTCGACGGTGACATATGCCTCGGTGACGCCCGCCGACTCGATTTCCTCGGCGCGCTCAAAGCTGATGACCTCCTCCGGCTCGGCGATGATTTCGCCGGTCAGCGGGTCGGCAATCGGTCTCGAAAGCTTGTGCCCCGCAAGGCGGGAGGCAAGTCCGAGCTTTTTGTTGTATTTGTATCTTCCGAAGCGCGAGAGGTCGTATCTTGCGGCATCGAAGAAGAGGTTATTAAGGTGGGTAATCGCCGAATCGACCGTCGGGGGCTCGCCCGGGCGGAGCTTTTTATATACCTCTATAAGACCCTCTTCGGCGGTGGTCGCCGAGTCCTTCTGGGTGACTGTCGCCCGAAGCCTCGGGTCGTTGTTGAACATCGCGTCGATTTCGTCGTTGGTGCCGACGCCGATTGCGCGGATAAAGGTCGTAATCGGAATCTTTCTGTTCTTGTCGATTCTGACGTATACGACGTCGTTCGAGTCCATTTCGTATTCGAGCCATGCGCCGCGGTTCGGGATAACCGTCGACTTAAACAGCTCCTTGCCGGTCTTGTCCCTTTCGACGGCATAATAAACGCCGGGCGAACGCACAAGCTGTGATACGATGACTCTCTCCGCGCCGTTGATGACAAAGGTTCCCGAAGGGGTCATGAGCGGGAAGTCGCCCATATATACCTCCGAGTCCTTTATTTCGCCGGTTTCGAGGTTGTTGAGTCTTGCGGTAACGCGAAGCGGCGCGGCGTATGTGGTGTCGCGCTCCTTACATTCGGCAATCGAATACTTCGGCTCGGGGTCAATCCGATAGTCGATAAAGCTCAGCTCAAGGGTTTCGTTATAGTCCTTAATCGACGCGACGTCGTGAAAGACCTCCCGAAGACCCTCGTCCAAAAACCATTGGTACGACTTCTTCTGGACCTCGATGAGATTCGGCATATCAAGAACCTCGTTGATTTTCGCGAAGCTCTTACGGACGTTCTTGCCGAGCTGCACGTCCCTGACATTCATTGGCGGTCACTCCTTTTAGAGATATAGAGGCTGATTGGCGATTGGTGATTTTGTACAACATTGCGCGAATAAAGTTGAAAAATTTCTCTGTGAAAAATTCCAATATATGACAAAAATGGCGATTTTGGCGACAAAGCGCTTATTCTCCATTCTGTATGATACATAATTGACTATAACCCAAAACAAAACCGATGTCAAGCAGAAAAAGGAAAATTCGGGATTTTCGTGGTTTTTGTCAAGCAAAACTACTTTACAGGCGTTTTTTTGTACAAAATCACCAAACATTTATACCGCCGCAATAATACGCAGTCCGGAAACGTATTATGGTCAAAGACACCTGTAACCGAACCGTAAACATTTGTTACCGGATTGTTCTTGATTTTCGCCGTTTTGGTGGTAAAATTAAAATCACGGAACGGAAAAATTCCCGAAAGGAAGGATAAAAATGAAAAAAACACTGATAATTATGCTCTCGGCGCTGATGCTGATATCCCTGACGGCCTGCGGAGGCGCCGGAAAAGACTATTTAGCCACCGCAAACAGCTCGGCAGCGCCCGCTGAGGGAGGCTATTACGACTACGGCTGGGACGAGGCCGAGGTCGCCGACGAATGGGTCGAAGCGCCCGTCGCCGACGTCGAAGTGCCCACCCCGGCGGAAACTCCGAATCCCGACACCGCCCCCTCGGCGAACATAAACGGCGACATCAGTCAGCCGAAGGAGACCTCGCGGAAAATCATCAAGAACGGCTCGCTCGACGTCGAAACCCTCGACTACGACAGATTCGTCGCCGACCTTGAATCCGAGGTCGCGGCGCTCGGCGGATACATAGAAAACTCGTCGCAGTACGGCGGAAAGTCCTATTACGGCTCGTCGACCCGCTCGGCGAGCTATACGGTAAGGGTTCCCTCGGAAAACTATTCGGCGTTTATGAACAAGGTCGGCGAGATTGCGACCGTGACGCGGACTAACGAATATATCGACGACGTCACGATGAAATACATCGACATCGAGGCGAGGCTTGCGGCATATAAGGCCGAGAGGGACAGCTTTATGGAGCTGATGGAACAGGCACAGACCGTCGACGAAATTCTCCAGATTCAGAGCTATCTGACCGACGTCAACTATCAGATTGAGTCGTATACGTCGCAGTTCAATGCCCTTAAGGACCAGGTCAGCTATTCGACGGTCACGATTTCGGTCAGCGAGGTCGAAAGGGTGACGCCGCCCGAGCCGAAGACGGTCTGGGAGAGAATCGGCTCGAACCTCAGCGAGAACCTCTATGACATCAAAACCGGCGCGACCGACCTCTTTGTCGGCGTCGTCAGCGGTCTGCCCTATATCCTTATATTCATCGTTGTCGTCGGAATCGCCGCGGCGGTCATCGTCGGAATAGTTAAGGCGAGCAACAAGAAGCAGCAGAAGAGGATTGAAGAATACAGGAAGCAGAACGAACAGTCCGGCGGAAACGGGACAAAATAAACCGCTTATTAAAGAAAGATAATCCCTCTTTCGGGGGATTATCTTTTTTATTGCATATCCTTATAAAGCTTATCGTAGTCGCCGTATTTTTCGCCGGCGAAGGAATATTCGCCGTCCTCGCCGACGATGATGTGGTCGACGAGCTCGACGCCGATATTCTTAAGGTATTCATAGAGCGCGCGGGTGCCCTTTTTGTCGGGGAGCGAGGGCAGCTTCTGCCCGCCGGGGTGGGTGTGCGAGATGATGCACTTCGTGCACCAGTGCCTTTCAAGAAGCTCGGTGAGCCTTCGGCGGTCGACGCCGACGCCGTAGCTTGTGCCCTCGGCGATGTCGGTGCAGCGGCATGTCACATATCCCGAGTCAAGGAGAAGGACGCGGACCCTCTCGTTCTGTCCTCCGGGGAAGATTTTCCCGAAAAAGCGGCAGGCGATGCGCGGCGTCCCGATGATTTCGGGCGTAAGTCCCTCGCGCTCGATGATTTCACAGTACGACCGCATACTCCCAAGGACTATCGCGGTGTCCTCGTCGACGCCGTCGACCTTTACAAGCTCTTTATAGTCCGCGCTGAGAATGTCCTCGACGGTCGCGAACTTGTTGAACAGGCCGTCCATAATGTGATACGCGCCGGAGACGTCGGTGCAGAATTCGAGGAGAAGCTCGATACAGTCCTTCGGCGAAAGAGACCGGATTCCGTATCTGATGAACTTGTTGCGCAGGTATTCGACCCGCGGCGGAACTTTTTCGGCCATCCTTTCACCTCGCGATTCGTGATAATGAAAAAGCGGAGCGAGGAAATCGTTCCTGCTCCGCTGTGGTGACCCGTACGAGAATCGAACTCATGTCTCCGCCGTGAAAGGGCGGTGTCTTAGCCGCTTGACCAACGGGCCGATGGTGGCTGTAACTGGATTTGAACCGGTGACATTCCGGGTATGAACCGGATGCTCTAGCCAACTGAGCTATACAGCCATAGACAGCTTGATTATTATACCCGAAGAGTGCGGGTTTGTCAAGAGGTTTTTGAAAATTTTTATCCCCGGGGGATAATTTTCGCGAAAAAAAGATTGATTCACCTATTGACAACCGCGCGGGGATATGATATAATCACGCTTGCACCGGTCTTAAGACAGTTGGCAGAAAGGTAAGTCCAACCGAGGAAAGGAACAGCAATGAATTTCCCTGTCCTTTTTTCGCTTTCGGAGAAAGGACTTTTTGATTGGCGCAATTCCATCTTCAAAGAGGTGAAACAAATGCCTAACCAGAACATACTCAACCAGAAGAAACAGAAGGTTGCCGAAATCACCGAGATGCTCAAAACAAGCACCGCCGGCGTTTTGGTAAACTATTCGGGCATCTCCGTCGAGGACGACACAAAGCTCCGCAAGGAGCTCCGCGAGGCCGGCGTAAAGTATACCGTTGAAAAGAATACGCTTCTGAGGTTCGCGATGAATGACGCGGGTCTTGAAGGACTGACCGAGGTCCTCTCCGGCGCGACCGCAATCGCCGTCTCAGACGACGAGACCGCCGCCGCAAGAATTCTCGGAAAATACGCCGAGGACCACGACAACTTCGTCCTCAAAGCCGGATTCATCGGCACCGAGCTTTATGACGCCGAGGGCGTTAAGGCTCTCTCGAAGATTCCCTCGAAGGAAACCCTTCTTGCACAGCTTGTCGGCTCCCTCCAAGGTCCCGTACAAAAGCTTGCCGCAACTCTTCAGGCGCTCGCGGACAAGAACGAAGAGGCCGCCTGAGTCCCCAAAAGCCGCCGCATAGAATAGACGCGGCGTAAAATCATCGAAAAATATTACAAAAAGGAGAAAAATATCATGGCTTCCGAAAAGATTATCAAGTTTGTAGAAGACATCAAGGCTCTTTCCGTCCTCGAGCTCAAGGAGCTTGTCGACGCTATCCAGGAGGAATTCGGCGTCACCGCCGCAGTTGCCGCCGCTCCCGCCGCGGGCGCCGCTCCCGCAGCTGCCGAGAAGACCGAATTCGACGTTATCCTCGCCTCGTTCGGCGACAACAAGATGGCCGTCATCAAGGCCGTCAAGGATATCCTCGGCCTCGGACTCAAGGAGTCGAAGGAATTCGTCGAGGCTGCCCCGAAGGCAGTCAAGGAAGGCGCTTCCAAGGCCGAAGCCGACGAGCTCAAGGAAAAGCTCGAAGCTGCCGGCGCAACAGTCGAAATCAAGTAATTTCTTCGTTCATAAAAAGGGCGCAGCCGAAAGGCTGCGTCTTTTTTGCGCATATAGAGGATAGAGGGTGGAGGGGTAGAAGATAGAAGATAGAAGTCAGAGGACAGAAGTCAGAAGCATATGAAGACACTGCGGCAAAGACACCGCCGATGACTTATAAAGGTATTAGCTGCACGGGTATGTTGTGAATAGCACCCACACCCGCACTTAAAAGGAATTCGCTGGCGCTCATACTATCTTTAGTCACCCTACCCCGACCCTCCCCTCAAGGGGAGGGGGCGTGAAGGAAGCTTGCGAGCGCTATAGGAAAATATACCGGCGTCCAACCTTTTATAAGGTATTCGCTTCGCGAATGCTATCTTTAGTCACCCTTCCCCGGCCCTCCCCTCGAGGGGAGGGAGTTGGAAGGAAACTTGCGAGCGCCATGGGAAATTATACCGGCGTCCAACCTTGTTATAAGGAATTCGCTTCGCGAATGCTGTCTTAGTCACCCCACCCCGACTCTCCCCTCTAGGGGAGGGAGTTGGAAGGAAACTTGCGAGCGTTTATAAAATATGGTTGCGACGCTACACCTCTTAAAATGTATTCGCTTCGCTCATGCTATCTATAGACTCCTACCCCCCTGTCCCCCTTTCCACATGGAAAGGGGGTGTTTGGCAAACCGAAGCCACGTCTGTTCAGAGCCACATGCCATAGGAGCATACGCTTGTTTTATCTGTGAACGCGAGCAATCAATCGTTCACGATTGCGAAGCGTGAACAGCTATAAAACAAGCTTATGCACGCAGTCCGGCGCGCTCCGCGCGCGAACAAAAGGAGCAGGAAAACTCCGGAAGGAGTTTTCCTGCTCTTTCGTTCCGACCGCCTTTCGGCGGTCGCGGACTGCGCCATATCAGAGAGCAGAAATCATATTTCTATCCTCTATCCTCTATCCTCTATCATCTAATCTCTACCCTCACTCCCTCGGGTCAATCGCGCTCCAATACGCCTTAAGATACACCGCTCCCGACACCGCGGTCAGCGCGGCGGATATCCAAATCAGAACGGCGGATATCCCGTAGATATACGGCACGGCGGCGCCGAGCGCCTCGATGCCCCTCAGAAGGAGTATCGCGACGAGCGACACCATCGTGAACGCGGTTTTAATCTTCCCGAGCCAGCCGGCGGGCACGACGACCCCGCTGTCCGACTTGACGACCAGCCTCAGCGCCGAGACCGTGAACTCGCGGAAAATTATTATCATCACCGGCACCGACGAGCACCACCCGAGTCCGCAGAACCCGACCAGCGCCGCCATCACAAGCGCTTTGTCCGCAAGCGGGTCCAAAAACTTCCCGAAGTTGGTGATAAGGTTGTATTTTCGCGCAATCATTCCGTCCAAGAGGTCGGTCAGCGACGCAAGCGCAAATATCACAAGCGCGATAAAAAGGCTGTAATCCGTGATTTTACAGAGCAGGAACAGCACAAAAAACGGTATCATCACAACTCTCAGAAGAGTAAGCTTATTCGGAAGATTCATTCTAAAACACTCCCCAAAAGGTCATAGTCCATCGTCTCGTCGATGTGTACGGTCACGAACTCGCCGACCGAACGCGGCCCGTCCGACGTAAAGAAAATCTTACCGTCGATTTCGGGGGCCTCCGCCGCGCTCCTGCCGTAATAGCACTCGGCATAGCGGTCCCAACCCTCGACGACGACCTCGATGTCTTCGCCGAGGCGCTTTTCGTTGAGCCTGTCGCTGATTTCCATCTGCGTCTGCATGATGATGTCGGCGCGGCGCTGTTTTTCGTCCTCGTCGAGCTGGTCGGGAAGAAGCGCCGCCGGCGTCCCCTCCTCCTGTGAATAGGCGAAGCACCCGAGCCGGTCGAACTTCATCTCGTTGACGAACTCACAAAGCTCCCCGAACTCCTCCTCGGTCTCCCCCGGGAATCCCGCGATAAGCGTTGTCCGAAGGACAATCCCCGGAATTTTTTCGCGGAGATTTTTTATCAGCGAAACAAGCTCTGCCTTGGTGCTCTTCCGGTTCATTCTCTTTAACACCCTGTCCGAACAGTGCTGAATCGGTATGTCGAGATATTTAACAAGCTTGTCTTCCCTCGCGATAAGCTCAATAAGCTTTTCGTCAATTCTCTCAGGATAGCTGTAAAGCGTTCTTATCCACTTGAGTCCGTCAATTTTACAGAGCCGCTCGAGCAGCTCGCATATCCTCGGCTCGCCGTAGAGGTCGAGGCCGTAGACGGTCGTGTCCTGTGCGACAAGAATTATCTCCTTAAACCCGATTTTTGCGAGCCACTCCGCCTCGGCGACAATGCTCTCGATTTTTCGGCTCCTGAGTCTTCCGCGGATAGACGGTATCACGCAGTATGTACAGTGATTGTCGCACCCCTCGGCGATTTTAAGGTATGCGAACGTGTCGGTCGAAATGACCCTCTTCGCGTCGATAATCAGCGAATACTTGTCCCCCGCCATGTCGACGGTTTCGCCCGAAAGAACCTTCCTCGCGACCTCGCCCAAAAGCTCGTCGGCACCGAGTCCGAGAACGGCGTCGACCTCGGGAATCTCGCTCCTGATGTCCTTTCCGTATCTCTCCGCAAGACAGCCGGTGACGATTACGGCCTTGATTCTCCCCTCGTTTTTAAGGGTGCAGAATTCGAGTATTGTGTCAATCGCCTCCTGCTTCGCCGATTCGATGAACCCGCAGGTGTTGATTACGACGACCTCGGCTAGCGCCGCGTCGGCGACAATCTCGAACCCCTCTTCGCGGAGATTATATATCATGTGCTCGGCGTCAACCTGATTCTTCGGGCAGCCGAGCGATACCATTCCGATTCTTATTGCCATAAAACCGCCTTCCCTGCGCTCATTCGCCGTCAAGCTCCCTGAGCGCCGCGTTTATTTCGTCAAACCCGTACCCCTGACGCGCAAGGGCAGCCTTGACCTTCTGTACCCCGCCGTCCTCGGCGAGCTTTCTTGAATACTTCTTTTCGATGAGCTCGATGATTCTCTCCTGCGTCCCGCCGTCATATTCCGAAACCGCCTCGTCGATAAGCTCGGGTGGAATTCCCCTTTGTCGCATCTCCTCGCGCGCGCGGTATTTCCCCCGCTTTTTTATGACGATATAATACTCGGCGCACTTTTTCGCGTATCTTCGGTCATCGATAAGACCGAGCTCCGCAAGGTTGTTTACGACGGAATAACAGATTTCCTCGTCATAGTTTTTTATCAGCTTTTTAAACATCTCGGCATAGCCGTAGTCCCGCTCATCGAGGAGATAGAGCGCCCGCTCCCTTGCGCGGCGATAGTCGTTTTTTCCGACCGCCTCCGAAATGTCCTCTTCCGAAAGGGTCATGCCCGCCCTTATCCCGAGGTCATAGACGACCGAGCGGTTTATAAAGACGGGTTCATGTCCCTCGAAGTCGATTCTCTTTGTCTCTCCCTTGAAGTCCGAGACCTCGGTGACCTTATATTCCATCAGTTTTCGGCGGGAGTGAACTCTTCAAAGTCGTCCTCGGCGTCGACGACGACTCCCGCAGACGGACCCGACTGTGACGCCGCGGCGGCGGAGGCGGCCGCACTCAGCTCGGCCTCCTTCTTTGAACCCGACGCTGCCATCACGACGGCGTCCTTGTTCTTATAAATCTTCTCCTCGACCTCGGCGAGCATCTCGGGGTGCTGGAGGAGGAATTCCTTGGTGTTTTCGCGTCCCTGACCGATTTTCTGCCCCTCATAGCTGAACCAAGCGCCGGCCTTGTGGATGATGTCGAGGTCGGTCGCGATGTCGACAACCTCGCCGATTCGGGATATCCCCTTGCCGTAGAGCATGTCGAACTCGGCTTCCTTGAACGGCGGGGCGACCTTGTTCTTTACGACCTTGCACCTCGTCCTGTTTCCGATGGGCTCCGAGCCGTTCTTGATGATTTCGCCCTTTCTGACCTCGATTCTGACCGAGGCATAGAACTTGAGCGCGCGTCCGCCGGGGGTCGTCTCGGGGTTGCCGTAGATGACGCCGATTTTCTCGCGGACCTGATTTATAAACACGGCGACGCAGTTGGACTTTGAAATAACGCTGGTGAGCTTTCTCATCGCCTGCGACATAAGGCGCGCAAGCTGTCCGACGTGTGTGTCGCCCATTTCGCCGTCGATTTCGGCCTTGGTGACCATCGCGGCGACCGAGTCGAGGACGATGACGTCGATAGCTCCCGAGCGGACAAGTGCCTCGGCGATTTCGAGCGCCTGTTCCCCCGAGTCCGGCTGCGACACGAGCATCGAGTCGATGTCGACGCCGAGCGCCTGTGCATAAATCGGGTCAAGTGCGTGCTCCACGTCGATAAACGCGACCTCGCCGCCCATCTTCTGCGCCTCCGCGATGATGTGAAGCGCGACGGTGGTCTTTCCCGAGCTTTCGGGACCGTAGATTTCGACAATTCTTCCGCGCGGCACCCCTCCGATTCCGAGCGCCATGTCGAGCGTCATCGAGCCGGTCGGAATCGCCTCGACGTTAAGGGTTGTGGTCTGTCCGAGGCGCATCACCGCGCCCGCGCCATAGGTCTTCTCAAGCTGCTGTATAGCGGTTTCGAGCGCCTTTTTCTTTTCTTCCTTTGTCTGCTGCGAAAGGGGCACAGCCTTTTTGTCGGGGGTCTTTTTTGCTGCCATAGTTAAGATATCCTCCTGTTCGGTTTTGCTTATTATACAATATCAACAGTCCGAATTTACGGACTCATTTCCTTCCGAATACAACCCTGTCCCTGCCGGTGAGGTCGGGTCTTATGCCGACGTCCTTATATCCCGCCGACTGAATCAGTCCGGCGGCGTCCTCCGCCTGTCCGAGACCGACCTCGAACGCGATATATCCCCCGTCCGAGAGCGAATCGCGCCAAAGCACCGGGATAATCCTGTAAAAATCAAGGCCGTCATCGTCTCCGAAGAGCGCCATCCGGGGCTCGTGCGCGACCTCGCGGCTTATTTCGGTCATGTCATGTGCGCTTAAATACGGCGGATTGGCGGTGATGAGGTCGAGCGAAGAGAACCGTCCGGCGGTTTTCGGCGACAAAACGTCGTCAAGAATCGGCGCGACTCCGTATTTCGCGGAATTTTTTTCGAGATAGACAAATGCCTCGGGCGAAAGCTCGACCGCCGTGACCTCGGCGTCGGGGCGCGCGGTTTTAATTGCCGCGGCGACGCAGCCGCTCCCCGCGCAAAGGTCGGCGACGCGCGGTTTTTCAATATCCCTAATCAGTCCGAGGGAGACTTCGACGAGGGTCTCGGTGTCCTGCCGCGGGATAAGCACCCCTTCGCCGACCGAAAAGCCGAGACCGCAGAATTCCCACTCTCCGACGATATATTGAAGCGGTTCGCCGGATATCCGCCGGTCCGCAAGGCGATTAAGCTTTTCGACGTCGCCGTCGCTGACGTCCGCCGTGCCCAGAATTTCACGGAGTCTCAAATCCCGCCCGAGGACCGTCTCCAAAAGCACCTCGGCCTCAAAGGCGGCGTCCTCCGAAACGGCGCCGAGACGGCGGGAAAGCTCGGCACGGAGGCGTTTTACCACCTGTCCGAGCCCTTTTCCTCGGGGATACAGGGCATGAACGCCGCTATCGCGCACTCGATTTCGCTGTCGTCGGGTTCGCGGGTCGTGAGGCGCTGAATCCAGAGTCCGGGCGCGGAGATGATTTTTGTGAATATGTTGTCATATCTCCCCGCGAGCTTTATAAGCTCATAGGCGACCGAGACGATTACCGGGAGTATGCAGAGCTTAAGGACGACGCGCAGCCAGAGGTTCCCCCACTGAATCCGGAACAGCGAGGTCACGACTATCGAGATAAAGAGGACGAGGAACATGAACGACGTCCCGCACCTCGGGTGGAAGCGGCGGTGCTTTCTGACGTTTTCGACGGTGAGCTCTTCGCCAGCCTCGTAACAGGCGATGGTCTTGTGCTCGGCGCCGTGATATTCATAAGTCCTGCGAATGTCCTTTAAAAGCGCCGTCAGCGCAATATAGACGATGAACACCGCCATCTTTATAAGTCCCTCGATGACGTTCTTCGCAAGGTCGGGAAGCTCGACAAATTTTGATATAATCTTTGTGACCGTCGCGGGGACGAGGATAAAGAGTCCGAGCGCGAGCGCGATTCCGAGCACCGAGGCAATCACCATCACCACCGCCATAAGCTTGTCGCCGAGCTTTTCGGTAATCCACTTTTCGGCCTTCGAGGGTTCCTCCTCGGGAAGACCCTGCATCGACTTGTCCGCCGACTTCGAGAGGCACTTATAGCCGTCGACCATCGAGCTGACGAAGTTGAACGGTCCGCGGATAAACGGGACCTTTTTGTACCACCCCGCGGGTTTAAGCTCCCACTGCTCGACGTCGATTTCTCCGTTCGGGAGCCTTACCGCCATCGCCTCGGTCTTCGGTCCTCTCATCATAACGCCCTCGATGAGCGCCTGTCCGCCTATCTGCGTCTTAAAAGGTTTTTTATCAGCCAATTTTACTTCTCCTTTCCGCCTCCGGCTTTCATTCCGGGGAGGGATATCCTTACGGTTGTTCCCTTTCCGAGCTCGCTGTTGATGAGGAGCTGTCCGCCGTGCATTTCGATTATTTCATCAGCGACCGCAAGCCCGATTCCCGAGCCGCGGCGCGTGTGATTCGCCTTATAAAACTTTGTCTTGACCTTCGGTAAATCCTCGGCGCTTATTCCGACGCCGGTGTCCGAGACAAGTACGACCGCGTCGCCGTGGTCCTCGAACGCCTCGATAGATACCGTCCCTCCCGGGTTTGAATACTTGACCGCGTTGTCGATAATATTGATGAACACCTGTCTTAATCGCTGCGCGTCGCCGTAGACGAACGGGAGCATCTCCGGCTCGAAGTATTCAATTCCGATTCCGAGCTCCTTCGCCCTCTCGGTATATATCAGGACCGCGTCGCCGAGCTCGGCCAGAATGTCGGTCTTCTCTTTCGTCAGGGTGAACCGCCCGTCTTCAATCCGAGAGAAGTCCAAAAGCTCCTCGACCATTCCCGAAAGACGCTCGGTCTCTCCGGTGATGACCCTCATTCCCTTTCGGAAGGTTTCGGGGTCGTTCCCGACCTCGCAAAGCGTCTCGCTCCAGCCTTTTATCGCGGTCAGCGGCGTCCTTAATTCGTGCGACACCGAGGAAATAAACTCGTTCTTCATCTTCTCGGTGTTCTCGAGGGCGCTCGCCATATAGTTTATCGAGTCACAGAGGTCGCCGAGCTCGTCGTCGGTCCGCTTTTCTATTCTTACGCTGAAATCGCCGTCGGCATATCCCCGCGCGGTCTCGCTTATCTGTCTCACCGGGAGGACGATTGACTTTACGAAATAAAGTCCCGACGCGAGCATCAGAAGAAATATCACCGCCGACACCGAGACAAGCACCGCGGCGATTCCCCCGAGCTGTCGGTCAACGGTGTCGAGCGAGGTCATTATGCTCATCGCGCTGTACTCTTTTAACGGACTCGGGAGGATTACGGTATAGCTCATAACGTGCTCCCCGCTCTGTAGCCTGCGCTCCGAGGAGGCGGTTCCGTCGTCCGAGACGAGCGCCGAGAAATAGTCGCCTGTGCCGAGCCAGTCGGCAGGCTGAAATCCCGAGCTCGTAAGGGTGACCTTTCCGGCGTCGTCGATAGCCATAAGCTCGAAGCGCTCTTTCTCCGAAAACTGCTCCACCGTGTTCCTGACCTCGGTGCGGTATGACGCCGAGCCGGAAAACCGGGACAGCGACCCGCTAACGGTCTCCATTCGGGAGACGAGGTACTGCCTCACCGTGCCGAGATAATAGTTCCGCGCCATAAACAGCGTCAGCACCGACACCGCCGTGAGCACAAGGAGAACAAGGCCGAGCGTATTGAACGCCCAGCGTATCGTTATCGAATGCTTGAAGCCTTTTTTTCTCATGATTTACTAAGCGTCCTGACTGCACCACTTATAGCCGTAGCCCCAGATTGTTGTGATATACTTCGGGTTGGTCGGCTCGTCCTCTATCTTCATTCTTATTCTTCTTATGTTCACGTCGACGATTTTCTCGCCGTAATAGTCGTCGCCCCAGATTGAGCGGAGTATGCTTGTGCGGTCGAGGGCGGTGTTCTGGTTCCTGAAGAAAAATTCGAGTATCTGATACTCAATCTGCGTCAAATCAATCGGGACGCCGTTCTTTCTCACCGTCCTGCTCTTTGTGTCGAGTATAAAGGGACCGGAGGAGATGACCGAGGGGTCGTCCGAGGTGCGGTCCGCGGTCATGCTGACCCTTCGGCAAACCGCGTCGACCCGCGCGACAAGCTCGGTGACCGAAAACGGCTTTGTGATGTAGTCGTCCGCGCCCATCATAAGCGAGCTGACCTTATCAATCTCCTGAGACTTCGCCGAGAGCATTATTATTCCGACCTTGTCGGACATCTCGCGGAGCCGCTTGCAGACCTCGAAGCCGTCGATTCCCGGCATCATTATGTCGAGCAGGGCGACGTCGAATTCTCCCTTTTTTTCTTCAAAGACCTTAACGGCGTCTTCGCCGCAGCCGACGTCGGTGACTTCATAGCCGCTCCGGCTGAGGTTGAGGACAATAAACTCCCTTATCGATGCCTCGTCCTCGCAGACAATGATTCGCTTGCTCATTAAAAATCATCTCCGTCAGTCTATAGTGTGGAAGTTGTCGCGGATTTCGTCGGACGTCAGCACAAGGGGCTCGTCCGGCTTTGCGCGCACAAGGAAATAATAATTCTTTGTCTCTTCGGCGAGAAGTATGTCATATCCCGCGGCGGTATACGCGTCTCCGCCCGAGCTTTCGGCCGAGGCGAAGCTTATAATCGGGGTCATCAGCGAAATGTCCCCCTTTTCGGGTTCATAGCGGCAGAAGGTCACCTCGCCGGTGCTCTGGTTTCTTATCACGGTGACGACGTTGAGCCATCTGTTCGGGATTGTGAAGATATATCCGTCCCGGAGGTTGCAGTATGCACTTGAACCGTATTCAAAAAGTCCGGTAGTAAAGTTGAATTTAAGGAAAGTCGCGAGATATTCCGCCTCGCCCCAAGACGCCGAGCCGTACCCCGTGAAGAGACCCACCGTCGGGATTTCGACCGTTCCGTCGCCGTCGTAGTCGCGGGAGAGATATCCCGCCGGGCGCTGTGTCGCGGAATACATTCCCCGCCCGAAGACAAGGCTCGTCAGACCCGCGCGTCCGAATGTGAATATATCGCTCGAAAGACCGCCGTTTTCCCCGGCGATGTCGAGATAAAGCGCGGTCCCGCCGTCAATCTTCCCAAAGGCAAACCCCGCGACCGACGACGCGCCGGTGTCGAGCTCGCAGACATAGCTCTCATATCCCGCTTCTCCGCCCGCCTTTAATACGCTGACGGAGACGCCGAGCGCGCTTCGCTTTACAAGCGCGATTTCCTCGGTGCCGCAGCCGTCTAAGTCGGCGGTCTCGAGGAGGGAATAGGTGTCTTCATATACCGATTCGAGGAGACCCGAGCCGTAGCGGTACATTCTGACCGAGTTTTCGTCATATTCCTGCGACGCGAAGCCGACGACGGTGTCGCTTCCGCTGAAAATAACCTTGTCGACCGAGCTTCCCGCGCCGGCAAGCTCGCACATCGAATGCCAGTCGCCGTCGCCGTCGCGGTCGAGAACCGCTATCTTAACATTGGACTCGGCAACCGAGCTCAGCGAATAGAACGCGAGCGCCTCGTCCGAGCCGTCTCCGTCGACGTCGTTTAAAATGAAGGCCGAGCGGTAGTCGCCGTTTCGGGGATATTCAAGGGTGATGCCCCGCCCCGTGCTTTCAATCAGAGCCTGATAAATTGCGGACTGCTCGTCGGCAATGCTGGGTGCGCTGAGAAGACCGTCCACCGAGAACGTAATCGCCTGACATCCGCAAAGAAGCAGACAGGCAAGTATCATCAAAAGCTTTCTCACCGGCACCCCTCTTTAACGCAAAAATGAGACAGGCAAATTCCGCCTTATCTCATTTTAGCACAAATTTATAAAAGTTGCAAGTAGTAGTTAGAGAATAGTAGTCAGTAGTTAGTTATTCTTTTAAAACCGCAAGCATGAGCGGTGACAAAGCTGCTGTTTACAAAATCCGGCATCTATCCTCTAATCATCTAACTATCTATCCTCCAAATGCAGTCTCTTTTTCAGTCCCTCCTGCAATACTCCGGAGAAGTTTATGTGTGCGGATTCGGCCGCTTCGTTGAGCCATGACGGAACGGTGAGCGTTTTCTTTACCGAGCGGGTGTCGTGCGCACGCTTATAGGAAAGGTCGTCATAGTCGATTATCATCATGAAATCCGGCGCTTCGACCTTAATCTCCTCTGGACGGGACGGAGCGGGAACAGACTTAAGTCCGTCAAGATAGAGTCCGACGGCGTCGCGAATCATCTCCACCGCCTCGGCGACGGTTTCGCCCTGTGAAAAACAGCCGTCAAGGTCGGGCACGCTCACCGAATAACCCTCGGCTTCGGGGTGAAAAACTGCGGGATAATATAGCTTTTTCATTATAAATCACTCCTTAATTCGGTATGTTTAACGGCGCGGATTATTTTATCCCCGCCTGTTTAAGAATACTCTGCTCGGTGCCTTTTTTAAGCTCCTTGGCGTGAAAGGGGACGATTGCGGTCTTGCCCGTTTCGGGATTGTAATATTTTCGGTGAGAGCCGTTCGAGCTTATGAACTCAAACCCGTTTTCTTCAAGCAGCTTTACTATCTCCCGAGGCGTCATCGGCATTTTATAATCCCCACCTTTCAGCGATTATATTATAGCACGTATTATACGTACTGTCAAGCGATTTAGAGGTTAGATGATTAGAAGATAGATAGTTAGAGGATAGAAATCCTATCCTCCACTTTTATAAACTATAAACATTTTCGCGCTCTATCTTCTATCCTCTAACTCTCTAATCATCTGTCCTCTCAATTCTGCCAATCTAAAAGCCTTCCTTTCGGAAGGCTTTCTTTACGAATATGTGTGAATCAGAGGCCGAGCTCGGCTTTCATCTTCGCAAGCTCGTCGTCGACCGAGGCGTCGGTCTTGCTGTACTTGTCGACAAGGTCTTCGACGGTGTCCTTCTTGACGTTGAGCTCGGCTTCGGCCATCGCCTTGTCGAATGCCTCGTTTGCCTTTGCTTCCATTCTGTCAAAAGCCTCGAGGGAGGCGGTCGAATCCATGCCGGCGGTCATGTCGTTGATTTTGTCCTGTGCCTTGGCGGCGGCGCTCTTCGCCTTGATGTTCGCCTTTCTGTCCTCAAGCTCGCGGATGTCGTCTACAAGCTTGTCGTACATCTGACGCATCTTTTCGGCGTTGTCGTGCGCAAGAGCATAAGCCTTTTCACGGTCGGCGACAACGCTCTCGTAGCGCTGTTTCTCCGCGATAAGCTTTCTTGCGGCGTCTTCGTCTCCCGCCTTAAGGGCGTTCTGTGCGCTCTTGACGGCCTTGTCGACCTTCTCCTGAGCGTCGTCGAGGTCGCGCTTCGCCTTGTTTTCGGCGGCGATGACTCCGGCGGTCTCCTTTTTGACCTCGGCGAGATTCTCGCGCATGTCGAGCAGATACTGGTCTACCATCTTTGCGGGGTCCTCGGCCTTGTCAAGAAGGGCGTTGATATTAGATTTCATAATATCAGCGAATCTCGAAATAATACCCATTTTAATCTTCCTTTCGGCTTTTATTCCAAAGGCGTTTCGAGAATCCTGCGCGTCTCTTCGTTGCGCTCTTTCTCTTGTTTACGCCGTTTGTTCATGATTATGATAATGATTACCGCGACAACTATCACGAGCACGATTATAAGCACAATCTTCGCGATGTCGTTCCCCGTCGTCGTCTTGGTCATAATGCGCTCGGCGGTGCGGTTAAAGGTGTTTGCGATGGCGTCCTCGGTCGTTCCGTAGCCGTACCACTCCTGGTCGCAAATCGTCCAGAAGATGTCGACCGCCTCGGAGTCCATCACCCCGAGAGCGTCTGACCCGCCCTCGTAGTGCATATATCCGACGTCGTCGCTGTATTCCTCTTCAAAATAGAAGAACGCGAAGGTATAGCCGTTGCCGATTTCGGTTTCATAGTATTCGCTCGCGAATTCCGCCTTTTCTGCGTCGGTTCTGAGCTCGGGGCGGTAGGCGACGAGGTAGACATAAGGCTGTACGCCGGTCATGTCGTAGAACTCCCGAAGCTGACGCTCAAGGCCGGAGACCGAGCCATCCTCGCTTATCCAGCCGATTTCGTCGACGACGCAGTCGTTGGTCCACGACGTATTTTCGAGCTTTTCACGGTTATACGAGCTTGCGGGGACCGCCTCCGAGGAGGAGCCGCCGCCAGTGCCGCCGACCATCGACATTATCAGCATAAATATCACCGCAATGATGACGATGACGACCAAGCCGGTTATGCACCCGGAGCAGCCGAAGAGGGAGCTTCGCCCGAACAAGCCTCCGCCGCCGTTGTTGTTTATGATGACGGGGCCGCTCTGCCGCCGCGATGTGTTATATGTATTCGGCATACCGAAACCTCCGATGCCACCCAAGCCGCCGAACGAGCCGGACGTTCCCGACGTCCTCTGTGCCGACGGTGACGACGACGGCCGGGACGCGCTTCTGCTGTTTGATGAACCCGCGCGCGACGAGCCGCCGAACGACGCGCGGTGCCCGCCGCCGCTGTGACTCGACGAGCGGTGTCCTCCGCCGCTGCTGCTGTGAAAACCTCCGCCGCTGCTGTGGAAGCTTCCGCCTCCGCCGCCCGCTCTGCCCATTTCCGACCGCTCCTTTCCTTAAAAAGCATATTCCGATATAAGTGTAGCATATTTATCGAAAGTTGTCAACTTTTAGAGGGAAAAGGTATTCGCTTCGCTCATGCTATTTTCAGTCACCCCTCCCCGACCCTCCCCTCGAGGGGAGGGGGTGTGGAGGAAACTTACACTAATATAATATAGCAAAGTGTACGTCTCACCTTTCTAAAAGGTATTCGCTGCGCTCATGCTATTATAGACTCCCTCCCCCTTCCCCTCCCACATGGGAGGGGGTTGTATTGCTCATACTTTACAGCGCCGCCTAACGGCGGGGAAAATTTGCGTGATGTCATACTTCACTAAATGCGTTCACTTTGTGGCGGACGTAAATGTATCACCTTTGACAACTTCTCCGTCCATTTTCTTCCACACCCCCTGCCCCCTCTCCCTCAGTGAGAGAGAGGGGGTTCCACCCCACACCCGGCCGTTCACGTTCGTGAACGGCGCGACCACTCCCCTCGAGGGGAGTGGTACTTGGCATGGAGGATACTTTGGCAGGTTTTAGAAAAGTTGCGTGCTGACGAACTGCCTTGCTATAAGGAGTCCGCCTGCGGCGGACGCTCCTCGCGTCACTCGGTCGTGACGCGTTTCGCTGGTTCCCCCACCCCCTATCCCCCTCCCCGACGGGGAGGGGGATACAACACCAAAGTTTGGCTTGCCGCCTATCGGCGGGGAAAATTTGTACGACAACTTGACATGCTCAAGGCGGTTCCCCTGCTTCTGACATCTGACCTCTCACTTCTGTTCTCTGAAAGTGCGCAATCCGGCGCGCTTGCGCTCAGCGAATTCCTTTTACAAGTCCGTACTCCCCCTCTCCAATCGCTCACGCCCCCATCTCCACCCTCTATCCTCCAACTTTCCAATCATCTATCTTGACAACCTCGAAAAAGTCCGCTATAATTTTATCGGAAAAGCGTTGACGGGAATGACCGGGTGACTGCCCGAAGAGAGCGCGCGGACGGTGAAAGCGCGCGGCACGACCCCCGGGTGCTACCCCCGAGCTCCGCGGAAAACCGCGGCGTCCGACCGGCGTTAGCGGTCGCTAAAGGCGGACTCTGTCCGCGAATTTGGGTGGTACAGCGAGCGACTTCGCCCCAATTTAAGGGGCGGGGTCTGTATTTTTTCGGACTGCCGCCGCTCGGAAATAATTTTTTGGAGGAATATATATGAAATGGACCGGACTTAACGACCTTCGCGAAAGCTTTCTGACCTTTATGGAGTCAAAGGGCTGCCTGAGGCATAAGAGCTATCCCCTTGTGCCGCAAAACGACAAGAGTGCCCTTCTCACAATCGCCGGAATGGCTCCGCTGAAGCCGTATTTCACCAAACAGGAGGTTCCGCCGAGGACCCGCATGACGACCTGTCAGAAGTGCATACGCACGAACGACATCGAAAACGTCGGCAAGACCGCGCGTCACGGAACTTTCTTCGAGATGCTCGGAAACTTCTCCTTCGGCGATTACTTTAAAAAAGAGGCCATCCCGTGGGCGTGGGAGTATTTCACAAAGGTGCTCGAAATCCCAGAGGAAAAGCTCTATGTGACCGTCTATGAGGACGACGACGAGGCCGCGAAAATCTGGCACGAGGACGTCGGTCTTCCCGAGGAAAAAATCTTCCGCTTCGGGCGGGTGGACAACTTCTGGGAGGCCGGAATCGACGGCCCCTGCGGACCCTGCTCCGAAATCTATTACGACCGTGGACCCGAATACGGCTGCGGCAAGCCGGACTGCGCCGTCGGGTGCGACTGCGACAGGTATATGGAGGTCTGGAACCTCGTTTTCACACAGTTTGAGAGGCACGAGGACGGGACCTATACCGAGCTTGAACAGAAGAACATCGACACCGGAATGGGACTCGAACGCCTTGCGACGGTGATGCAGGGGGTCGACTCAATCTTCGACGTCGACACCGTCAAGGCAATAAGGGACCACGTCTGCCGGATTGCCGGCTGTGAATACGGCGTCGACCACAAAAAGGACGTCTCAATCCGCGTCATCACCGACCACATCAGGGCGGTCACCTTCCTCGCCTCCGACGGCGTCCTTCCGTCGAACGAGGGAAGAGGATATGTCATGAGACGGCTTCTGAGAAGAGCCGTGCGGCACGGAAAGCTCCTCGGAATAAACGGTCTCTTCCTCAAAGACCTTGTACGGACGGTCGCAGACTGCTCGATGTCGGAATACAGCGAGCTCGACGAAAAATACGACTACATCGTAAAGCTCCTCACAAACGAGGAGAAGAACTTCAACGACACAATCGACCGCGGAATGGTGATGCTCGGGGGATATATCGACGAGCTTACGGCGTCGGGCAAAAAGGTCCTCGACGGAAAGAAGTGCTTCTTCCTCTCCGACACATACGGCTTCCCGATTGACCTTACCCGCGAAATTCTCGAGGAAAAGGGCCTTGAATGTGACGAGGAAGGCTTCAAGGAGGCATTGCAGGTCCAGAAGGACACCGCGAGGGCGGCGCGCGGCGACTCGAAATACATGGGCGCCGACGAAACCGTCTTCCACCGAATCGACAGGGAGTATTCGACCGAATTCGTCGGATATGAGCGGCTCGAGGCCGAGTCGGTCATCGACTTTATCGCGACCGAGGACGAGCTGATTGAAGCCGCCGGCGCTGGCGACGAGGTATATATCGTCTCAAAGTTGACCCCGTTCTATGCCGAGAGCGGCGGACAGGTCGGCGACCGCGGCGAAATCACCACAAAGACCGGTAAATGCGAGGTCGTCGACACCAAAAAGGCGGTCGGCGGAAAGACCGCTCACAAGGTCAGGGTTGTCGAGGGCGCAATCGAGGTCGGACAGACCGCCGAGTTCAGGGTCGACCGCGAATACAGGCTTGCGGTCATGAGGAACCACTCCTGCGCTCACCTTCTCCAAGCGGCGCTCCGCTCGGTCCTCGGGGACCACGTCCACCAGGCCGGACAGCTCGTCGACAGCGAAAGGCTCCGCTTCGACTTCAACCACTTCAGCGCGATGACTCTCGACGAGATACAGCGCGTCGAAATGCTCGTCAACAGCTTTATTCTCCGCGCGCTCGACATCACCACACAGGTCCTGCCGATTGAAGAGGCGAGAAAGCTCGGCGCGATGGCGCTCTTCGGCGAAAAATACGGCGAGACAGTTAGGGTCGTCTCGATGGGAAACGCCTCGATGGAGTTCTGCGGCGGCACTCATATGGACAACACCTCTAAAATAGGTCTGTTTAAGATAATCTCCGAAAGCTCGGTCGCCGCCGGCGTCAGAAGAATCGAGGCGGTCACCGGAAAGGGCGTCCTCGAGGTGATGGGTCACCAGATTGAAATGCTCAACGAAGCCTCGGGAATCCTTAAGCTCACCAACCAGAACGAGCTTGTCGGACGGGTCAAGGGGCTTATGGAGGAAATCCGTGCGCTCGAAAAGGACAAGTCCGAGCTTGCGGCGTCGATTGCCGAAATGCGCTCGAAGTCTTTGATGGACCACACCGTCGACGTCAAGGGAATCAAGCTTATCACCGCGATGTTCAACCCGATGAAGCCGGACGAAATCAAGCTTATGGCCGAGAAGATAAGAGACAAGGTTCCCGAAATCGTCTGCGTAATCGCGGGGGTAAACGGCAAGGCCGCGAACATCGTCGTGACCGCCGGAAAGGAAGCCGTCGCGAAGGGTGTCCACGCCGGAAAGGCGGTCGGAAAAATCGCCGCGGTCACCGGTGGACGCGGGGGCGGACGCCCCGACACCGCGATGGCGGGCGTCGGAGACATCTTTAAGATAGACGAGGCGCTCGCCGCCGCCGAGGAAATCGTCGCAGAGTTTATATCATGATACGGGAGGATTTAAAAATGAAAGACTGTTTATTCTGTAAAATAATCGGCGGGGAGATTCCGTCGAAAAAGGTCTATGAGGACGAATACTGCTATGCCTTCGAGGACATCGCGCCGGTCGCTCCGGTCCATATCCTCTTTGTCCCGAAGGAGCACATCGGCGGTGCGTGTGAAATCACCCCCGAGAATTCGGCGGTCGTCGGAAAGATTTATGAGGCAATCGCCAAGGTCGCGGCGGAAAAGGGTCTTAAGGACGGCTGGCGGGTCGTCTCGAACAACGGCCCCGACGCGGGACAGACCGTGTTTCACCTCCACTTCCACCTCATCGGCGGACGTCCGCTCGGAGTGATGGTGAGCGAGGAAAAAAAGTGATAGTCTGGATAAGCGGGGCATACGGCGTCGGGAAGTCGACACTTGCCGAGGCGCTCTCCCCGAAGATGAACGGCGCAATCATATTTGACGCCGAAGAGGTTGGAAACGCTGTGCGGGAAAACTATCCCGGCGAGCCGTTCGGCGTCGTCTTCGAGGACTATCCCCTCTGGGGCGAGTTCTGTATCCGCCTTTTAAAAGATATCGCCGAAAAGTATGACAAAGACATTCTTGTGCCGATGACGCTTGTCCGTAAAAAGTCGCAGAGGATTATCGACACCTTAAAAAAGGACGGCCTTGACACGCGGCTCGTGATTTTAGAGGCGTCGCACAAAACCGTCCGCGACAGGATTCTGATGCGCGGCGAGGACGAGGACTGTTGGTGCATCGAAAACATCGAGATGTCGCGGAACGGCTCGGGTCTTTTAGACGGCATAAAAATATCCGCCGACGGGAGGACACCTGAGGAAATCGCCGAAGAAGTATTATACAAATTGAAATATAAATCTTGAATTATACCGAAAGGAGTCATTTTATGGCAGATTATTACACCTTACACGTCGCGGGACTTGAGCGTCAGCTTGCAATCTGTCCGGTGAACGAGCACCTTGATATCGCGGGGTTCATCATGTTTTCCGACGTTGAGCTTACGGTCGCGTGCGCGAGGGAGCTTTTAAAAAAGGTCCCGGAGTTCGACGTAATCGTCACCGCCGAGTCGAAGGGAATTCCGCTCGCTTATGAGATGGCGAGGCAGGCGGGAAACGGCATGAAATACATTGTCGCGAGGAAGATGCCGAAGCTCTATATGCGCGACCCGATTTCGGTCGACGTCCGCTCAATCACCACCGCCGCCGACCAAAAGCTTTGGCTCGACAGGAACGAGGCGGACTATATGAGCGGGAAGAGGATACTCATCGTCGACGACGTCGTCTCGACCGGAGAGAGCCTTGAAGCGCTTTTGAAGCTCATCTCGCACACCGGCGGCGCAGTCGCCGCACAGGCCGCTGTTCTCGCCGAGGGCGACGCCGCGAACCGCGACGACCTGATTTACCTCGAAAAGCTGCCGCTGTTCTTTAAGTAGAGCAAAAATAAAAGTTTTCGATTGAACCTTTTTCAAAAGGTTCACGAGAGTCCAGAGGCGAGCAGCCTCTGGTCGCGACCGCAGTCGCGAAATCCTATACGAAGTGCGCTCCGCAAGGGGTGAATTGAAAAAGCAGTCCGGTGGACTGTTTTTTCAAGAGGGGACGACCTGTAAGAGAGGGCGTCCCCTTTATATTTCCGTCATGCGACAGCATGGCGGCACCTTGCGTCAATGCGGCGTCTGCACAAACTTATCCCGCCGACAGGCGGCACTCTCGCCTTTAGCTATGCAGAGCCCCCTCCCATGTGGGAGGGGATTGCTTTGTCAAAGCTTAGTGAGCCGCCCGACTGCGGGAGAAATTTGTGACAGTACCGTACGCTGCTAAAAAGGAGTCCACCTAACGGCGGACGCTCCTCGCGTCACTCGGCCGTGACGCGTTTCGCCTGTTCCCCCACCCCCTACCCCCTCCCCGCCGGGGAGGGGGTTATGCGTCGCTAAGCTTTTGATTGCCACCTGACGGCGGGGAAAAATTGAGCGGCAACAAGACTTGCTCAAGGCGGGTCTGTTGGCTCTGATATCTGACAATTTCAATTCTGCTCTCCGACCGGGCGCAGTCCGGCGCGCTTCGCGCGCAAACGAAAGGAGCAGGAAAACTCCCTCCGGAGTTTTCCTGCTCCTTTCGTTTCGGCAGCCTTCGGCTGCCGCGGACTGCGCCCTCATGGGAGCTGAAGCCTAAGCTATGCGTTCCCCCTTCCCATGTGGGAAGGGGGACAGGGGGATAGGAGTTTATAAATAGCATGAGCGCAGCGAATTCCTTATAGCAAGGTATGACACCGCGCTCATGTTTTATTTTACCTGCGCAAGTGTCCTCCCCGCCGGTACCACTCCCCTCGAGGGGAGAGCAGTCAGAATACAGATATCAGAAGTTAGAAATCAGATTCTATCCTCTATCTTCCATCATCTAATCTCTAACTTCTGACATCTGACTTTCTCACTTCTGTTCTCTGTCAGCGGCTCAATACGTCTCCATCTGCCCGCTGAACATTCCGCGGAATCCGAAGCGCTCGTAAAACGGTCTGAGACTCTCTTCGTATATCACCGAAATCATGTAGATATGCCTCGACCTGAGATATTCAATCATTCTGTTCATCAGCTCGGTGCCGATGCCCCTGCCCTGACAGTCCGGCGAAACCGTCAAGTCCTGAATATATGCGTCGGTCACGCCGTTTGATACACAGTCGATATATCCGACAAGCCTTTCGCCGTCATAAGCCGCGATGTGGCAATACGACGTCATCAGCGGGTTCTTATATTCGTCTTCCATTCGGTTCCAGCCGACGGATTCGCGCAAATCCGCCAAATCCTTTGCCGACACTTTTTCATTTAATTTATATAACATATCTGCCTTCACTCCTCCACCCTCTCAAACAGCCTCTTCACCCTCTCCCTGAGCGGTTCGCAGCCGGGGAGGGATATCCTGCCGGTGTCGGTAAGGCTGTCGGCGGTGGACTGCGCCAGCGCGACAAGCTCGCTGTCCGAGGCGAGGTCGGCAATCTTCAGCGGCGGGAGACCGTGCTGCGCCGAGCCGAAGAAGTCGCCGGGGCCGCGTATCTCGAGGTCGGCCTCGGAAATCTCGAAGCCGTTGTTTGTGGAACACAGGATTTTCAGCCGCTTTCTGACGTCCTCCGATGGGTTGTCGGTGATGAGTATACAGGACGAAGCGCGCTCGCCCCTGCCGACGCGCCCCCTGAGCTGGTGGAGCTGAGACAACCCGAAGCGGTCGGCGTTTTCGACGGTCATGACCGACGCGTTCGGGACATCGACCCCGACCTCGACTACGGTCGTGCAGACCAAAAGGTCGTATTTCCCGTCCTTGAAGTCGCGCATGACCTCGTCCTTCTTTGCCGCGGGAAGCTGTCCGTGGAGGACGCCGACGCGGTATCCCGAAAATTCACCCTCGGAAAGCTCCTTCGCATAGTCGACGACGTTCTTCATCGCGCCGTCGCCCGCTTCGACCGCCGGACAGACGATATATGCCTGACCCCCGGCGTCGAGCTCCTTTCTGACAAAGGCCATCGCGCGGCTTCTGAGGCTTTTTCCGGTGACGGCGTAGGTCTTGATTTCCTTTCGACCCGCCGGAAGCTCGTCGAGCACCGAGATGTCGAGCTCGCCGTAAATCATAAGCGCGAGGGTCCGCGGAATCGGCGTCGCCGACATTACGAGGCGGTGCGGGTTCTCCCCTTTTTGCGCAAGCGCGGACCTCTGTGCGACGCCGAAGCGGTGCTGTTCGTCGGTGATGACAAGCCCGAGGCGGGAGTATTCAACCCCGGTCTGGAAGAGAGCGTGCGTCCCGACGATGACGTCGAGCTCGCCGTTTTTTGCCGCGTCGACGACCGCCGTCTTCTGCTTTTTCGTCAGCGACCCGGTAAGGAGACCGACGCGGACGCCGGAGGGTTCGAGAAATCCCCTGAGCGAATCGTAATGCTGTGACGCAAGAATTTCGGTCGGCGCCATCATGACCGACTGCGCGCCGTTTTTCGCGGCAAAATAGCAGCACGCCGCCGCGACGGCGGTCTTGCCCGAGCCGACATCACCCAAGAGGAGGCGGTTCATCGGGGTCGGACAGGCCATGTCGCGCATACACTCGGAAATCGCGCGGAGCTGTGCGCCGGTGAGGCGGAACGGGAGGGCGGAGGTATACCCCGAAATGTCGACAGGCTTCATCGCGAAGGTCGTCGAGCGGCGGACGCGCTCTCTCATCTCGGTCATTCCGAGGCGGAGGGTGAGAAGCTCGTCGAAGGCAAGGCGCTTTCGGGCGGGTTCGGCCTCGCCGCGGGTCCTCGGGAAGTGGATTGCGCGGAGGGCGTCGTATTCCGGCATCAGCCCCGCTTTTTTAATGATGTCGGCGGGGAGGAATTCGAGCTCGTCGGGGCGGACGAGCGACAGCGCGTTTTTGACGGCGACGGTGACGGCGTTGCGGTTGAGTCCGGCGGTGAGCGGATAGACCGGAATGATTTTGTCGGCGGAGGTGCTCTTAATAACGGTCGGCGAGGACATCTCGCGGCGGGTGAGGTTTCCGGTGACTTTTCCGCAGAGGAGGTATTTTTCCCCGATTTTAAGGGAGTCAAAGAGATACTGGAGGTTGTATATAGTGACGGTGAGGTCGTCGGTGCCGTCGGTCGCGAGGAGGCGGAAGACGGTCATTCCCTTGCGAATTCGCGCCGGCGCCTGTTTCCTGACGATTTCGACCTCAACGACATTTACCCCGCCGAGCTCGGTCATCATAACCGGCACAGGCGAGGTGCAGTCGATATAGCTCCGCGGGAGGTGGTAGATGAGGTCGCGGACGGTTTTTATGCCGAGCTTAAGAAAAAGCGCGGCTTTTTTCTCGCCGACGCCCTTTACGCCGGTGATGCTTTCGTCAAGCCTTGAGGACATGATACTCTCCTCACATAAAAATAAAGTTTGATTGACCTGTTGCAAAAATAAAAGTTTTCGGTCCACCCTTTTTCAAAAGGGTGGCGAGAGTCCAGAGGCGAGAAGCCTCTGGCCGCGACCGCAGTCGCGGAACACTTGCGAAGCGAAGCGCAGGAGGGTAGTCAAAACAATTCGGTGAATTGTTTTGACGTAGGGAACCCTCGCCGGGGGTTCCCTACTTGCTGAGCGATGAGCGAAGCAAGCAAAAAGCACAGTTATGCTCAAATATCCCCCGCCGCAAGGCGGCACTGCAAGGGCGTCCCCTTATGATACCGTCATGCGTCAGCATGACGGCACCTCATGGGTACAAAGATTCCCCCGTTCTTCCCTCTCCCCTACCCGCTCAGATGTCGGAAGTCCAATTTCTATCTTCTATCCTCTAACCTCTATCTCACAAAATTAGTAAACGTCATCTTCCCCTTTTCGGGCAGACCGAATTTCTCCTTGCCGAGAGCGATTGAGCGGATTAAAAAGCTCATGTTCTCGGCGAGCATCCTGACGGTTTCGATGCCCTCGGCGTCCTGCTCGGCCTCGCCCTTCGACATTCCGTGGACCATGTTCCAATAGCGGCTCGAGGCGACCGGCATTCCGCTGATGGTGAAATACTTGTTGAGGACGTCGAACGTCGCGGTACAGCCGCCCCGCCTCGCGACGGCAACGGCGGCGCCGACCTTCATCGTCTTGTCGAAGGAGGTGCTGTAAAAAAGTCTGTCCAAAAAGCTGATGATATTGCCGTTCGGCGAGGCGTAATAGACCGGACTCGCGGCGACAAGTCCGTCCGCGCGTTCAAAAATCTCCGCGGCTCTGTTGACGGAGTCGTCGAAGACGCATTTTCCGGTCTGACCGCACTTCCCGCAGGCGATGCAGCCTCTGATATCCTCCCCGCCGATTTCGAGGATTTCGGTGTCAATCCCGTTTTTGGCGAAGACCTCGGCCATGTTTTTAAGCGCAATCGAGGTGTTCCCGCCGCGTCGCGGACTTCCGTTTATCATCAGAACATTCATGCGAGCACCTCTTTTTTGATGTCGGCAATCCAAGCGTCAATCTCCTTTTCGGGGGTGATGAGTCCGAGCTTTCCGAATTCAAGCCTCATTCCCGAGAAGAGCATCGCGCCCTTTGTCTCTTTTCTCATGTCCGAAATGGCGTGCCCCGGCTGTCCGGCGTGGGTCTGGAACGGAATCACGGTCTTTCCGGCGAAGTCGGTCGACCTCATGAAGCTCAGCACCGCCGGCGCCATCGTGTACCACCATGTCGGGGTGCCGACGACGATGCAGTCATAGTCGGCGGGATTGTGCACAAGCGGCTTGAGTTCGGGACAGAACCCGCTTTCGGCCTCGCGCTTCCCCTGTTCGACGGCGGCGTCATAGTCCGCGGGATAGGGCACGGCGGTCTCGAGCCTCTCGACGTCCGCCCCGAGCTCCCCGGCGATTTTCAGCGCCGCGCTCTCGGTGTCCTTCCCCGACATCGAATAGTATACAACCAGTGTTTTTGACATACAAATCCTTCCTTTCGGCTTTTTATTTAATTGTATACTCTGCACGGGAGTTTGTCAAGTTAGAGGGTTGGAGGATAGATGATTAGAGGGTAGAAGATAGAGCGTTGGAGGATAGAAGTCCCCAAAAAATGACCAATCACAAAATAATCCTGCAAATTGGACGGGGTTATGCAGGGTGTACACCTTAAAAGCGCGGTAATTATGAATATTTGGAGATTATGTTATTCATTTTCGGTTGACAACGGGACTTTTATATGATAAAATATCATTATCACTCTTAAAAACTTCCGGAGAAAGGAAAGAAAATGAAACTCAGGATTGACGAGCGCTACCGCAAGGCTTTGGGCAGCGCGATTACCCGCAACAACATCATCGACCCGAAATACTACGCCAAGTACGACGTTAAGCGCGGCCTCCGCAACGCCGACGGAACCGGCGTTATGGCGGGCATCACCAATATCTGCAACGTCCACGGATACATTATGAACGAGGGCGAAAAGCAGAACATCGAGGGCGAGCTTTTTTACCGCGGATACAGCATCAACGACATCGTCGCCTCGGTCGAGGAGTCGGACAGATTCGGCTACGAAGAGGTCGTCTACCTCCTTCTGATGGGAAAGCTTCCCTCGGCCGACGAGCTCGGGAGGTTCAACAAGGCGATTTCCCTTAACCGCGAGCTTCCCGAAGGATTTTTTGAAGACATGATTCTAAAAGCGCCGTCGCGGGACATTATGAACAAAATCGCCCGCTCGATTCTCGCGCTGTATTCCTATGACGATTCGCCCGAGACGAAGGATCCCGAGGACGAGCTTATGACCGCGATTTCGATTATCTCAAAGCTTCCGGTTATCGTCGCTTCGGCGTATCAGGCAAAAAGGCGCTTCTATGATTCACAGACGATGTATATGCATCAGGTCAGACCGGAGGAGAGCACCGCCGAGACGATTCTCTCGCTTTTAAGGTTCGACCGCAAATTCACCTTTGAGGAGGCAAAGCTCCTCGACGTCATGCTTATGCTTCACGCCGAGCATGGCGGCGGAAATAACTCCGCATTTGCCTGCCGCGTTCTGACGTCGTCCGGGACCGACCCCTATTCGGCATATTCCGCGGCCATCGGCGCATTAAAAGGACCTCTTCACGGCGGCGCGAACCTTAAGATTCTCGAACAGCTCGACTATTTAAAGGGCAATATCCGCAACTGGCAGGACGAGGGCGAAATCCGCGACATGATTAAAAAAATCCTCTTAAAAGAGGCGGGAGACCGCTCCGGAAAGCTCTACGGAATGGGGCACGCGGTTTATACCCTCTCCGACCCGAGGGCGGTTATCCTTAAGCGCGAGGCGAAAAAGCTCGCCGAGGGGACGGAATACGAGGCCGAAATCGGTCTTTTGGAGGCTATCGAGCGGAACGCACAGGAGGTCTTCACCGAGGTCACCGGCAAGGAAAAGACCCTTTGCGCCAATGTCGACATGTACTCCGGAATGTGCTACCGTATGCTCGGAATACCCGACGAGCTCTGCACGCCGATGTTCGCGATTGCGCGAATTGCCGGCTGGGCCGCCCACAGAATCGAGGAAAAGCTCACCGGCGGAAGAATAATCCGCCCGGCATATAAGGCGGTCAGCAGGCCGAGGACATATCTGAAGCCGGAAGAAAGATAAACTGTACATTTAAAAAGCATTGGCGGGAATGAGATTTTCCCGCCAATCTTTATTTTATTAAAGGAGGTCACTGTCAAGGGTTATCTGTCGGCCGCAAAGTATGCCGCGCCGATTGCGCCTGGCCCGACGTGTGTCCCGACAAGGCAGCCAATCTCGGCGATGTCGAGGCTGTCGGCATGGCCGGTCCAAAGGTGCGAGAAGTCCGAGATATAGCTTTTCAGCACCGAGTCGTCGGTGCCGGTATATCCGAGCAGCACCGGCATCGAGAAGTCGACGCCGCCGGACTTGGCGATTTCCTGCTCAAGAAGGTTGTTGCTCTGCTTCGCGCCGCGCGCCTTTCCGAGAAGGACGACCTCGCCGCCCTCGACCGCTATGACCGGCTTGAAGGACAAAAGCTCGCCCGCGAAAGCGACGGTCCTTGAAATGCGTCCGCCGCGCTTCAGGTATTCAAGCGTTTCTACCCGCGCGACAATCCTCACCCGTCCTTTTTTCGCCTCGATTTCTTCGGCAGTCTCCTTCGCCGAAAGTCCCTCGCCGATGAGCTTTAGGGCATATGCCGAAAGGACGCCGGTCCCGATTGTGACGGTTTCGGAGTCGACGACGAAGATTTTCCCGGGATAGTCCCGCGCCGCGACCGAAGCGCTCTGATAAGTCCCCGAGAGCTTTTTCGACAGCGTTATAACGACCGCCTCGTCCCCCGCTTCGACCGTCTCTTTATATACCTTTGAGTAGTCGAACGGCGTCGCCTGACTCGTCGTCGGCAGGACGCTCGATTCGGCGAGCATTTTGTAAAATTCCGCGTGGGAAAGGTTTACGCCGTCCTCGTATCTCTTTTCGCCGAAAAACACCGGCAGCGGCACGAATTTAAAGTTCTTCTTTATCCCCTCGGCGACGTCCGCCGAAGAGTCGAGTATGATTCTTACAGACATTATATACCTCCGTTAAGCCTCGGAAAGCTGTTCTTTTACGGGCGCCTCTTCGGGCGCAGGGTTCGGGATACCGGTACGGCAGAGCTCGCGAAGGTTTTCGCTGACCGTTTTAAGCGCCGAATAGAGCACCTCGCGCTGTTCCGCCGAAATCCCCTCTCCGGCGATTCTCTCGGCGGCCTCGGCCTTTCTCACGACGCTTTCGGTGATTGCGAGACCGTATTCGGTGAGGACGAGCCTTGCGCGGTAGAGGTTCCCCGAGCCGCTCTCTTTTTTAAGTATTCCCTGTGCCTCAAGGACCGCGACCGCCCGCGAGACGTCGGCTTTATCGCGCGAGCAAAGCTGTCCGAGCTGGGTCGCCGTGACCCCCTCGGGGCGGCGGTACATCGCTATAAGATAGACCGCGTATGCGCCCTTTAGGCCGTAAAACTCCATCTCCTCGGCGGCAATCCTGTTCCAGCAGCGCTGGATTTCGTAAACGGTGTTGGTGAATTTTTCAAATCTTTCTAACATAGGTCATTCTCCTCCCGTACCTCAATCATTATAGCCGAAAGATGTTGAATTGTCAACATCTATTTTGCGGTTTCACCCAATTTTCATAATTCGCGGGGTCATATCCCGATTGCATTTTTTCCGCCGGTATGATATACTTGTGCCGATGAAAGGATTTAGGAGGAGATATTATGGCAGCATGGCTTGAAAACGCGATTTTTTACGAGATATATCCCCAGTCGTTCCGCGACAGCAACGCCGACGGCATCGGCGACTTCAACGGAATTGCCGAAAAGCTTGACTATATCCGCAGCATCGGCTGCAACGCAATCTGGATGAATCCCTGTTTCGAGTCGCCGTTCGGCGACGCGGGGTATGACGTGTCCGACTACTATAAGACCGCGCCGAGATACGGCACAAACGAGGACTTAAAGCGCCTCTTCGACGCCGTCCATCAGCGGGGGATGCACATACTTCTGGACCTCGTCCCGGGGCACACCTCGGTGGAGCACCCTTGGTTCCGGGAGTCGATGAAGCCGGAAAAGAACGAGTTCACCGACAGATACGTCTGGACCGATTCGGTCTGGACCGAGCCGGACGGAATGGCGAGCCTCCGCGGGATATCCGACCGCGACGGCTCCTGCGCCGTAAACTTCTTCTCGCACCAGCCGGCGCTCAACTACGGCTTCTATAAACCCGACCCGAAAAAGAGCTGGCAGCAGGCGACCGACGCCGAGGGTCCCCGCGCGACCCTCGAGGCGATGAAGGACGTGATGAGATTCTGGCTCGGACTCGGCGCCGACGGCTTCCGCGTCGACATGGCTGGGTCGCTCGTCAAGAACGACGAGGACGGGAAGGGGACGATTGCCCTCTGGCGGAATGTCCGCGAGTTTTTGGACAAAGAATTCCCCAACGCGGCGATGGTCTCGGAGTGGGGCGAGCCGGATAAATCCCTCCTCGGCGGCTTCCACATGGACTTCCTTCTTCACTTCGGCCCGTCACACTATAACGACCTCTTCCGCTGTGAAAATCCGTTCTTCTCGGACAGCGGAAAGGGCGACGCCTCGGAGTTTGTGAAAAAATATCTCGACAGCTATAATAAAGCGGGCGGAAAGGGACTTATCTGTATTCCGTCCGGAAATCACGACATGGACAGGCTTGCGCGGACGATTCACGGCGACAACCTTAAGATTGCCTTTGCGTTTCTTTTGACGATGCCGGGCGCGCCGTTCATCTATTACGGCGACGAAATCGGAATGAGGTATGTCGAAGGACTCGTTTCGGTCGAGGGAGGGTTCGGGCGGACCGGCTCGCGCTCGCCGATGCAGTGGGACAGCTCGCCGAACGCCGGTTTCAGCTCTGCGCCGAAGAGCGCGCTCTATATCCCGATTGACGAATCGCCCGACCGCCCGACGGTTGAAAGACAGAATTCCGACCCCGGGTCGCTTTTGAACGAAATCCGCCGGCTAACCGCGGTGAGACAGGCTCATAAGGCGCTCGGCAGCAGCGGCGGAATCGAGTTTGTGTGCGTAAAAAAGAACGAGTGCCCGCTTGCGTATATCCGCAGCGACGGCGACAAGGACCTCCTTGTAATCCTGAACCCGTCGGCCCACGAGGTCGAGTTCGACTTCGGTAAAAAGCCGAAGTACAAGGTCTACAGCTTCGGCGGCGAGAGCTTTTTTGCCGCCGGAAAGGTGCGGGTTCCGGCGCGATTTGCGGGGATTTACGGAATATAATTAAGGAGATTTATCATGAACAGGATAAAGGTTTCGGAGGACACATATATTTTCGACGAAGGCGGGGTGCGGTTCTTTCTTCTGACGGGGACCGAGCGCGCGCTTCTGATTGACAGCGGCATGCAGACGAGGAACGCGAAGGAGCTTGCCGAAGAGCTTACGGCGCTGCCGATTGAGCTTCTGAACACCCACGCCGACTGCGACCACACCGCGAGCAACGGCGAATTTGCGCGGTTCTACATGAATCCGGCGGAATTCGGCAATTACTATCGGTCGGGCGGATTGGGGGAAGCGGTCCCGGTCTGGGAAGGCGACGTCATCGACCTCGGCTCGCGCCCGCTGAGGATAATCGCGATGCCGGGGCACACTCCGGGGAGCATCGCCGTTCTCGACGTCAACTCGCGGCGGCTCTTCAGCGGCGACCCGATACAGGACGGGCGGATATTCATGTTCGGCGTCTGGCGGGACCTCCGCGCATATATTTCGAGCCTCGACCGGCTGATGACAATGACCGGCGACTTCGACGCAATCTACCCCTCACACGGGAGCTGTCCGGTCGGCAAGGAGCTTATCCCCGCGCTTCGCTCCGCCGCGGCGGATATCCTCGTCGGAAAGCTTGCGGGCCGCCCCGAGGAGATGTTCGGCACCAAGGTTACGGCCTATGACGCCGGCGCCGCGGTGATACTCGGGGACTGAGAAAAGGTGAAGCGGGACAACGCATGAGGGCGGGGTTCCGCTTTTTTGATTTCTAACTTCTATCCCCCAACCCTCTACCCCTCCATTATTGACATTCCCTCCCCTTTGTGGTAAAATTGTCAGAAAAGCCTGATATGAAAGGATGCGCAAGATATGTCCGAAAAAAGAATAGAGACCGTTTGTGTACAGGGGGGATATGTCCCCGGGAACGGAGAGCCGCGGCAGGTGCCGATTATTCAGTCCACAACCTTTAAATACGCCACCGGTGCCGAGATGGCGAAGCTTTTCGACCTCGAGGCCGAGGGATATTTCTATTCGAGACTTCAGAACCCGACCTGCGACACCGTCGCCCGTAAAATCTGCGAATTGGAGGGCGGGACCGCCGCGATGCTGACCTCGTCGGGACAGGCGGCAAACTTCTTCGCCGTCTTCAATATCGCCTCCTGCGGGGACCACGTCGTCGCCGAGTCGTCAATCTATGGCGGGACCTTCAACCTCTTCGCCGTCACGATGAAGAAGATGGGCATCGACTTCACCTTTGTCGCGCCCGACTGCTCCGAAAGCGAGCTCGAGGCCGCGTTCCGCCCGAACACAAAGGCCGTCTTCGGCGAGACCATCGCCAATCCCGCGCTCCGCGTCCTCGATATCGAGCGCTTCGCGAATGCCGCGCACCGCCATGGCGTCCCCCTTATCGTCGACAACACCTTCGCGACACCGATAAACTGCCGTCCGTTCGACTTCGGCGCCGACATCGTCACCCACTCGACCACCAAATACATGGACGGGCACGGCTCGGCGGTCGGCGGCGCAATCGTCGACGCGGGCCGATTCGACTGGTTCGCACACGCCGACAAGTTCCCCGGTCTCACCACCCCCGACGACAGCTATCACGGCATCACCTATGCCGAGCGCTTCGGGAAAGAGGGCGCTTTTATCACCAAGGCCACCGCACAGCTTATGCGCGACTTCGGCTCGACCCCGTCGCCGTTCAGCGCCTATCTTCTCAGCCTCGGCCTCGAAAGCCTCCACGTCAGGGTCGCGCGGCACTGTGAAAACGCTCGGGCGGTCGCCGAATATCTTCTTACCGACGACAGAATCAGCTGGGTCTTCTATCCCGATTTAAAGGACAACGTCGACCATAAGCTCTGCGAAAAATACCTCCCGAACGGCTCCTGCGGGGTCATCAGCTTCGGGGTAAAGGGCGGGCGCGAGGCCGCCGAGAGGTTCATGTCGAACCTGAAGCTCTGCGCAATCGAGACACATGTCGCCGACGCGCGCACCTGCTGCCTCCACCCGGCAAGCACCACCCACCGTCAGATGAACGACGCCGAGCTCGAGGCTGCCGGGGTATCTCCCGACCTTATCCGCCTCTCCTGCGGCATCGAAAACGCCGACGATTTAATCGGAGACATAAAGCAGGCGCTTGACAATCTGTAATATCACCGGCAGAATATACCGAAAGTTGACAAAATCGCGTATTTTAAGGAGTATTTATGCCAATAAAGATACCGAATTCACTGCCCGCCGCGAAAACCCTCGCGGCGGAAAACATCTTTGTGATGGACGAATCCCGCGCCACGACGCAGGACATCCGCCCGCTGAGAATACTTATACTCAACCTCATGCCGACAAAAATCGCGACCGAGACACAGCTTGCGCGGCTTCTGGGAAACACCCCGCTGCAGGTCGAGATGGAGCTTATCCGCACGGCGAGCCACGAGTCGAAGAACACCTCGGCGGAGCACCTTATTTCGTTCTACAAGACCTTTGACGACATAAAGAACGAGCGCTTCGACGGAATGATTATAACCGGCGCGCCGGTCGAGCACCTTGAATTTGCCGAGGTCGAATACTGGGACGAGCTCTGCCGGATATTCGAGTGGTCGAAGAGCCATGTCCACTCGACGTTCCACATCTGCTGGGGCGCACAGGCGGGGCTCTATTATCACTTCGGCGTGAAGAAGATTCCGCTCGAAAAAAAGCTCTTCGGCGTCTTTGAGCACCGCGTGAGCTATAAGAACCCCATTCTGTTCCGCGGCTTCGACGACGTCTTTTATGCCCCTCATTCCCGAAATTCCGCCGTCGACGAGGCTGCCCTCCGCGCAGTTCCCGAGCTTAAAATCCTCGCCGAAAGCGACGAGGCGGGGATATATGCCTGTATGACCGAGGGCGGGAGACAGATTTTCATCACCGGTCACTCGGAATACGACCCCGACACTCTCGCGAAGGAATATTTCCGCGACCGCGGCAAGGGGATTGACATTGCGCCGCCGAAAAACTATTTTCCGAACGACGACCCGAACAATCCGCCCGAGGTCCGCTGGAGGGCGCACGCAAATCTTCTGTTCTCAAACTGGCTCAACTACTTCGTTTATCAGACGACGCCCTATGACGTCGGAGAAATACACTAAGACCGGAGGAAGACATGACCGAAAACAACAGCGGGGCGCTGTCCTGCGGCATCGAAAAACAGACCGAGAAGCTCGCCGAATCGGTTAAGGAGCTTCAGACCGAGCTTGAAGAGCTTTATTACGTCCCGCTGGCCGAGAATGCCGGAAAGAAAGAGGGGCGCGACGCCGAATGTCTTAAGGCGGCGGAGGAAGAGCTTGAATCGCTCAAAAGGACCGCGCGCGGGCTCTTTGCCGCGCATCAGTCGGTCTCGGCGATGGAGGACGAGCTTCGTTCGCGGACCCGCGACACAAAGCGGAGCATTAAGCGGCGGAAGCTCGGCGCGTTCAATCCCCCGCCGAACGGCGCGATTGACCTCGAGGAAGTCCGGAAGGACCACTTTGCGCGCGGACTCAACCTCTATAAGCTGCTCCTGCTCCTTATTGTCGGAAGCTTCGCCGGGGTCATCATCGAGATGATATGGTGCTATCTCTCGCGGGGATATCTCGAAAGCCGCCGCGGACTCGTCTACGGCCCGTTCAACCTCCTCTACGGCGCCGGCGCGGTGCTCCTGACTCTTGCGCTCTATCGGTTCCGCAACCGCGGATACTTCTGGTCCTTCGCGGGAGGATTCATCGTCGGAAGCGTCCTCGAATACGTCTGTTCATGGGGACAGGAGCTTGTGCTCGGCTCGCGCTCCTGGGACTACAGCGATATGCCGCTGAATATAAACGGGAGGATATGCTTTGTATACTCCGTCTTCTGGGGAGTCCTCGGCGTGCTTTGGATAAAAGACCTCTATCCCCGCGCGGCAAAGCTTATCCTGAAGATTCCGAACACCGCCGGGCGCGTAATCACGGTATCGGTCACGGTATTTCTCGTCCTTGACGCGGCGGTCACGGGAGTTGCGCTCGCAAGGTGGTCGCAGAGAATGTCGGACAAGGCCGCGCCGGACAGCGGCTTCTGGGAGTTCATCGACGAGCGCTTCCCCGACAGCCGAATGGAGCGGATTTTCGCGAATATGGAGTTCGGCAGCGGCGAGGCGGGGTCATAAAAATAATAAAATCCCTAAAGAAAATCTCAAAAAGGGGTTGCAAACGGCAAATCTTTGTGGTAGAATGGTAAAAGTGTATGACTTTACACCCGAAGAGATGCCGTTTTTGTAACCGAAATGTAATTGCTATTTTCGGGAAAACGTGATACAATAATAAAGCAAATTATTACAAGGGATTAACCCCGTATGGAGATAGATATATATGGATAGATTCGTAATTCACGGCGGAAAGCCGCTTAAGGGCGAGGTCGCCATCAGCGGCGCAAAGAACGCCGCCGTCGCAATTATCGCCGCGACAATCCTCTCGGACGAGCCCTGCCTTTTGGAGAACGTCCCCGAGATTCAGGACATAAACGTATGCGTCAAGATTCTCTATGAGATGGGCGCAAGCATTAAGATAATAGATAAAAACACCATCCGCGTTGACACCCGCGGGATTTCCGACCCCGTGGTTCCCTATGAGCTCGCAAGAGCCTGCCGCGCATCGAGCTATTTCCTCGGTACGCTTCTGGGAAGATTTAACAAGGCGGATGTTCCTATGCCCGGGGGATGCGACCTCGGCGACCGCCCCATCGACCAGCACCTTAAGGCGTTCAACACCCTCGGTGCGCGTCACGCCATCGACGGCGGCGTCGTGAGCCTGCGCGCGGATAAGCTGATTGGGAGTCAGATTTATTTTGATATAGTCACCGTCGGCGGAACGATTAACGCAATCTTTGCAGCGGTAAAGGCCGAGGGTCTGACCGTCATCGAGAATGCCGCCAAGGAGCCTCAGATTGTCGACCTCGCGAACTTTCTGAACTCGATGGGCGCGGACATCATGGGCGCGGGTACCGACGTCATCAAAATCCGCGGAGTCAAGCGCTTAAAGGGCGTGACCTACGGCGTTATCCCCGACCCGATTGAAGCGGGAACATATATGGTCGCGGCGGCCGCCACCAAAGGCGACGTCGTCATCACAAACATCATTCCGAAGCACCTTGAGTCCATCACCGACAAGCTCCGCAAGGCGGGCGCTTTTGTCGAGGAATTCGACGAGAGTATTCACGTCAGGGCGGACGGTCCCCTTATGAAGACAAGCTTCAAGACTCTTCCGCACCCCGGCTTCCCGACCGACATGCAGCCGCAGTTTTCGACGATGCTCTCGACCGCCGAGGGGACAAGCGTTGTCACCGACAACATTTTCGACAACCGCTTCCGCTACGCCAACGAGCTTCGCCGCTTCGGCGCCGACATCACCGTCGAGGGCACTACCGCGGTGATACAGGGCGTTCCCGAGCTTTCGGGCGCAACCGTCAAGGCGACCGACCTCCGTGCCGGCGCGGCGCTTATAATCGCGGGACTTATGGCGAACGGGACGACCGTCGTCGAGGACATATACCACATCGAGCGCGGCTATGAGAACATCGACGAAAAGCTCCGCGCGCTCGGCGCCGACATCGTCCGCGAGACCGATTACGACAGCACAAGAAGAGCCGGATGAGCGGAATCGCGGTCTGCGGAATGAACGGCAAGGGCGCTTTTCGAGCTTGACGGCGAAAGACCGGCCGCGGAGAACGTCGGAATCATTCTCAACTATATAACGGAGCATAAGCTGTCTCTCTGACAGCTTTCTTTTTGAAAGGAAGACGGATTTGGCAAGATTTTACCCTCTTTTTTCGTCAAGCTCGGGCAACTGTCACTTTATCGGCTCGCCGTCGGGCGGAATACTGATTGACGCGGGCGCAAGCTGCAAAAAGACGGTGGCGGCGCTCAGGCAGAACGGAATCATGCCCGAGGCGGTGCACGCGGTGTTCATCACCCACGACCACTCGGACCATATAAACGGGTTAAAGGTTTTTCTCAAGTGCTTTAACGTCCCGGTGTTCGCCTCGGCGGGGACGGTTGGGTTTTTGGAGAGCGGCGGATATCTCCCCGATGGCGCTTTTGCGCACGACATCGGTAGCGGCGCCGAGGTCGGCGGGTTCTTCGTCACATCGTTCAAAACGCCGCACGACGCCGTCGACAGCGTCGGATATAAGATACATACCCCGGACGGCAAGACCTGCTGTGTCTGCACCGACCTCGGGACCGTCACCAAAGAGGTTCACGGCGAGCTTTTAGGCTCGGACCTCGTCCTCCTGGAGTCGAACTATGACGAATCGATGCTCCGCAACGGCGGGTACCCGTTCTATCTCAAAAAGAGGATATCCTCGGAAAACGGGCATTTATCGAACGCGGACAGCTCAAAAGAGGTCAGGATTCTGATTGAAAACGGAACGCGGCGGATTATCCTCGGGCACCTCAGCCGCGAGAACAACACCCCGCGAATCGCCGAGAATACGCTTTTGAGGACGCTCGGCGCGGATTTCGTCCGCAACCGCGACTATATGCTTATGATAGCGCCGGTCGAGACGCCGGGAATGGAGGCGGTGTTCTGATGCTCGGGGTAAATGTCGTCTGTGTCGGAAAGCTTAAGGAGCAGTATTGGCGCGACGCCTGTGCAGAATACATCAAACGTCTCGGGGCGTACTGCCGCCTGTCGGTGATTGAGCTGAGCGAGTCGAGACTGCCGCAAAAGCCGTCCGACGCCGAAATAAACGCGGCGCTCTCAGCCGAAGGGAAGCTGATGGACGCTTATTTATCGCAGAAGGGCGCTTTTAACATCGCGCTCTGTGTCGAGGCGGAACAGATGACCAGCGAGGAGCTTTCAAAGCGCATAGATGCGATGTCCGTCTCGGGTTTCGGGTCGGTCAATATCTTTATCGGAAGCTCGTTCGGACTCGACCAAGGGGTCAAATCCGCCTGTGATTTAAGGCTCGGAATGTCAAAATTTACCCTGCCGCATCAGCTGGCGCGGGTCGTGATTCTGGAACAGCTTTACCGCGCGTTCGGCATATCGGCAGGGTCGAAGTATCACAAATGACAGGTGAGGATATGTTAAAGATAAGAAAAATGGAAAGCCGCGACACCGAGGCCGTCATCGGCATGATGGAGACGTTTTATGCCTCCCCTGCGGTGATGACAAACGGTTCGCGGCAGATTTTTATGAACGACGCCGCCGAATGTGTCGGCGAAAGTCCGTTTCTCGACGGAATAATTTTCGAGGAGGACGGCGAAATCGCGGGGTACGCGATGATTGCGCACAGCTTTTCGACCGAGTTCGGGCGGCGCTGCGTCTGGGTCGAGGACCTCTATATCCTCCCGGAATACCGCCGGCGCGGCATCGGGAGCGAATTCTTCGCGTGGCTCGAAAAGAGCTTTCCGGGGCAGGCCGTCAGGCTCGAGGCCGAGCGCGAAAACTCGGCGGCAATAGCGCTCTATGAAAAGTGCGGCCTGCGGGAGCTCGGCTATCTCGAGATGATAAAGCTTTAAAGTCCCGCGCCTTTAAGAAGTCCCTCGAAGACCGGCTTCGCGTCGTCATAGATACAGAGGCGCCTGCGGTCGAAGAGGCGGAAGTCGCGGCCCCCGTTGTCCCACCAGACCGGCACCATTCCGTATCTTATTGCACCTCCGACGAAGCACTCGCCCCAGCGGCGGCGGTCGTCGGGGTTGTTTTTGTTTATGATTCCCATTTCGCCGATTACGACCGGTATCCCCTTTGAGACAAAGCACTCGTTAAGCTTCTTAAAGGTAAAGTCGAGCTCGCGTTCGCCCGCCTCGCCGAAGCGGTTGACGGCGGGGTCCTCCAAAAGACAGAGCGGCACCGGCTGGTATGAATGTACCGAGACGATAATCCTGTCCGACGGGTCGGAGGGGACGCGGAACGCGGGGACAAAGGTGTGATGCGGGGCGGCGGCGTATGACGGGGTCATTAAAAACCGCTCGGAATTGTTCCCGCCCGACGCCCTCACCGTCTCGACAAAGACCTCGTTATAGCGGTTGATGTATTCAATCGCGTCGAGACAGAGGCGGTCGGAGAGGTCGAGGTTCCATTCGTATTTGTGCCGCAGCATTCTCGGCTCGTTCATCGACTCGAAAATCAGCTTCTGACCGAAGCCGCCGAAGCGCTCGGAAAGCTGTTCCCAGATTCGGCGGATATATACCTTTCCGCTCTCGAAGCCCTCGGCGGTCGGTTGGAAGAGGTGGTTGTCGTGATGAATGTTGACGATTGTGTAAAGTCCGGCGTCGAGGGAATACCCCGCGGCCTCGGCGACGCGCTCCAGAAACGCGGGGTCGATGTTATACTCCGCGTCGACATGGCGGCTCCACGACACCGGCAGACGCAGCGTTTTAAAGCCGTATGACGCGATTTTTTCGAGCATCGCGCGCTCGGTTCGCGGGTTGCCCCATGAGGTTTCGTCCGGGGCGGCGTCGAAGGTGTTGCCGAGGTTCCATCCGATTCCCATGTCGGTCATAAGCCTTTCGGCGAGACGTTTCTCCATCTGACAGTCCTTTCGGGATTACTCGGGTCTCGATGACTTGATTTCGTCGAGCGGGGTGACAAGTCCTGCCATAAGCCCGTCATATGCCGACTTGCTCTCTCCGTATACCTCGAGGTTTACGCGGTCGAAGAGACCGAACGCCTCGCTTCCGGGGGCGACGTTTCCGTTGTCCCACCAAACACAAACCTGTCCGCGGCTCTTCGCCTTCGCGACAAAATAGGTCGCCCAATCCTGACGGTCATAGGGGTTGCTCTTGTTCGTGATTCCCATTTCGTCGATGATGACGCCGACGCCGTTTTTGCCGAATTTCTCGTAGTTTTTATCGATGACGTCGTCAATCGAGCCGCGCGCCGCGGCGTCAAAGGTCTTTATATCCATTCTGTCGCCGTTCATCGCGAGGTCATAGGGGGTATAGGCGTGGACCGAAATCAAAAGCTTTCCCTCGGCCGAGTCGGTCGGGAGCTTATAGGGGTCTTGGAGCGCATAGTACCCCGAGCCGCAGTATACCCCGAGGAGAAGATATCTCTCGGGATTCCTTCCGCCGGCGGCGCGGACGATGTCGACAAACCTCTGGTTGCAGTTGCTGATGATTTTTAAGGCGTCGAGGCAGTCGGTGTTGTTATAGTCGACCCACCACTCATACTGCGTATTCGTAAGGCGCGGCTCGTTCATCGACTGGAAGATAAGGTGCTGGTCATAGTCCTTGAACCTCTCCGCAATCTGTGCCCAGATTTTTTCGATATAGTTATAGGTCTCGTCCTCGTGGGACTTCGAGGGATAATAGAAATCGTTGTCGTGATGAGAATTGAGGATTACGAACATGTCGTTGTCGAGAGCATAGTTCACAACCTCTTCGACGCGGTCCATCCAGTCTTCGTCGATGACGTAGTCCGGGGCGCCGGAGGTATGAAGTCCCCAAGAGGTCGGAATCCTTATCGTGTTGAACCCGAGCTCGTGGATTTTATCTATCATCTCGTGGGTCGTGACCGGCTGGTACCAAGCGGTTTCGCCCTCGGGCGCGTCAAGGGTATTTCCGAGGTTCCACCCCACGCCCATCTCGGACAAAAGCTCGTCCATCGAATATTCCTCGGCATTTACGGCCGCGTCGCCGTGGGTGTTGCCGACAGAATCGCCGTTCCCGCAGGAGACGAGCGACAGCGCAATCAGCGCCGCAAGCATCAGAGTAAGAAATCTTTTCATATCAAATCCTCCTTTAAATCAAAAAACTCCGGACTTATTATAATCCAACCCGCCGCTGTTGTCAACCGGATTAGAGGTTAGAAATTAGAGATTAGAAATTAGAAGTCAGAAAAATGCCCGCACGGTTAGATGCGGGCGATTTTAAGGAAAAAGCTGTTATGCCGTTGTCGGTTAAATCAGTCTCCCGAGCCGACCGGGCCGTTATATCCGCACCAGTCGCAGACAAGGCTGTTTCCGCCGTCGTACAGATAGATATACGACCCGCCGGACTTCTTGCACATCGGGCAGCAGGGCGCCGGGCGCGTCTTCTGCTCCGCGCCGTCGGATTTTTTCAGCATCGCGCCGACGCTCTTAATCACGTCGCCGACAATTCCGCCCCCGACAGCTCCCGAGAGCTCGCCGTCTTTAAGCTCGCAATCCTCTTTTCTGTTGGACATTCCGTCAGCCTCCTTTCGTCCTCGGCCGGTCGGCCTTGGGTTATCATCTCATCGTGACAAAGCCGAATTCGTCTTTTCCGATAGAGTCAGGCTTCGGGGGTTCTTTTTCCTCATGCTTTGGGCGGAACATGGACAGCCAAAAGTCTCCGCACGCTTCCAAAAAATCGTCAAGGATTTCAATTCCTCCGGCGGCGCCTTCGATTTCCTCGTCAGAAATCTCTCCGCTCCTCGCGTTTATCTTAGAGAAAAACTTCTCGGCGTCTTCCGGCGCGAGGTCCTTGCCGTTTTCCTTTGCAAGCTCGATAAGCTCGCCGGCGGACTTTGCCGCCCTTGCCCTTTTAATGAATTCTTCTTGTGTCATAATATTATCTCCTTTCGGTATTTTTATCTCATCGTGACAAAGCCGAATTCGTCTTTTCCGATAGAGTCGGGCTTCGGGGGTTCTTTTTCCTCATGCTTTGGGCGGAACATGGACAGCCAAAAGTCTCCGCACGCTTCCAAAAAATCGTCAAGGATTTCAATTCCTCCGGCGGCGCCTTCGATTTCCTCGTCAGAAATCTCTCCGCTCCTCGCGTTTATCTTGGAGAAAAGCTTCTCGGCGTCTTCCAACGCGAGGTTATTGCCGTTTTCCTTTGCAAGCTCGATAAGCTCGCCGGCGGACTTTGCCGCCTTTAATGTTTTAATAATTTCTTCGTTAGCCATAATAATATCCTCCTGTAAATAAGTATCGGCTTTACTGTCCGAAGATTCTCAGTTCTTAATGATAACCTTCTTATTACGCGGATCCAACAGCTGGCAGAGCAGCATATCGGGTTCATGACCCAGATGTCTGCAGGTTCCGCAGCACCCCTGAAGAATAACCTTGGCTTCGCCGTTGGTAATGCCCTTTTGGCGCGCGTAAAGGGAAATATTCATTTCGCTCGGAGTGCTGTCGCCCGGCTGATACTGTCCGATAATACACTTGGTGTCAAGCTTAATGACGGGATAGTCGAGAGAGCCTTCGCCCCCGCCCGCCGCGGCGCTGAGCTTAACGTCGTTAATTTCGCTGTGCTTAATAATCTCTTCATCTGCCATAATATCGCCTTCTTTCTTAACGATTAAATTAACCCGGGTTATTAGTTTAGATATAACGGTCCTTCATATCCGCAGTCGTCACAGTAAATCATCTTTGTGCCGTCGGGAGCGTCGTGAATAAAAATCCATGCCGACGACGTCTGACCGCAAATCGGGCATTTTTCGGGAGTCCAAGGCGGCGCCGCGGGAGTGGGAGCTTTCGGCTCTTTCTGCTTTTTCGGCTTAGAGTCCTTTCCACCGTAAAACAAACCGCCGATAGATTCCTTGACCCAGTCAACTACTCCCCCGCCGGCGACATTGTCGAGATTGTCGTCCGAGATTTCGTGCGGCTCGGCGGCCTCGATTTTTTCTTCTTTTTTGATTTCCTTTTCAGACATAATATTATCTCCTTTAAATAAATTTCGTCAGTCGGATATGCGGTCATCAGACCGAGGACAAGGGCCCCTCATATCCGCACAGCAAGCATTTAATCATAACCGTGCCGTCATCGGCCGCGGTGCCGAAAACAAAAACATTGTCCACAGGCTTATGGCAAAAGGGGCAGAGGTCGGGTTCCTTCGGCTTCTCCCAAGGATAATGCAAATCCGCCTTAATCCAATCATCGATTGCTCCCCCTCCCGACGCCTTTTCGAGAGCGCCGTCCGAGAGCTCGCTGTTAAGCCTTTTCATTGCAGCTCCTCCTTCGCGGGTCATCAAAGCCTGCACATGCCGTTGCCGCAATATTGTCTGCAGTTGTCACAGGACTTATCTTTACTGCCATACTTCCCATTAAAAAGGTCGCAGTAATGCTCGGGCGGGCAGTCGTGACCCCCGTCGACCCCGACGCTCTTTCCGCCGGTAACCTTCTCGGTTTCAATGTCTTTAGATTCTTTCATTGTAAAGTCCCCTTTCTTCAGTCAATCAAAGTCTGCACCTGTTGTTGCCGGAATACGCCTGACAGTTGTCACAGGACGTATCCTTCTTCCACTTATCCTTCGCGCAAAATCCTCCGCAGGTATGCGCGGGCGGGCAGTCGTGACCCCCGTCGACTCCGACGCTCTTTCCGCCGGTTGCTTCCTCAATCTCGAAATCATTAAGCTCTTTCATTGTAAATCCTCCTTAAAATAATGTTATCGTGCATGGTTGCACAGGTCTTTTCCGTCGTTGTTTTTTCCGCAATGGTGACGGCAGTTGTAACAGGAATCCGGGTCTCCCGGAAGTCTTCCGCTGCCCTCTTTCTCGTGATAATACTTGCATATCTTGCTTTCGGGACAGGTCCAATAGCCGTAGACGTTGACGGTTCTTCCGCCGGTGACTTCCTCAATCTCGAAATCATTAAGCTCTTTCATTGTAATTCCTCCTTAAATTACGGTTCCCACCAAGCTAATGTGCACAGGTTTTCTCCCTTTTGATTATATCCGCAGAAGAAGCGGCAGTAGATGCAGGAATCAGGGTCTCCCGGCTGTTTGACCATGCCATCCTTAAATAAATAATGCTTACACATACGGCTTTCGGGACCAACCCAATAACCTATCGGGTTGACACTTCTTCCTCCGGCGGCCGTCTCGAGTTCCTTGTCGTTAATTTCTTTCATTGTAATTTCTCCTTTCAGCGATTTAGCTCGCGTTGTTTTCTTGTACTTCCATTATACCACTATTTTTTGATTTTGGCGTGTCGTTTACGTCACATTTCGTGTCGTTTACGTCACTTTTGCGCGTCAACCGAAACCGCGAACAGCCTTTCGGCATTTTCCCGCGCCGAAAATAGGATTGAATCGGGGTCGGTGCCGCGAAGCTCGGCGGCCTTTGCGGCGGTATATTTTATCATCGAGCTGTCGCTGGTCTTCCCGCGGAAGGGTTCGGGCGCCATATAGGGGCAGTCGGTCTCGAGGAGAAGCCTGTCCCCCGGCATTTTTTGGACGACCTCCTGTGCCTTCTTCGAGTTTTTGAAGGTGAGTGCGCCGGTGAAGCCGAGATACATTCCGAGCGAGAGAATCTCCTTCGCAGTCTCCCATGAGCCGGAGAAGCAGTGCATCACCCCGCGTGGTCTAAGCTCGCGGAGGATTTCGACACAGTCCCCGGTGGCGTCGCGCGAGTGGACGATTATCGGGAGTCCGAGTGAATTCGCCATCTCAATCTGTGCGCGGAAAAGCTCAATCTGCGCCGCGCGGTCGTATCCCTCATAGTGATAGTCGAGGCCGATTTCGCCGACGGCGACGACCTTTTTCGAGCCGAGAGCAATATCCCTGAGCCGCGAGAGGCTGTCCGAGGAATACTCCGAGGCATATTCGGGGTGAATTCCGACAGAGGTATAATACCGCGGGTATTTTTCCGACATCATTAAGCCGAATTCCGCCGACTTCGGGTCGGTCGAAGCGTGAATAATCCCGCAGACATCGCCCGAAAATAGCGACGAAACAAGGGCGTCGGGGTCGGGAAAACGCGGGTCGTCGTAGTGGGAATGAGTGTCGAAAATAAGTGACATAATAAAACCGCCTTTCGGAAAATATTGACTTGAAAAAAATGTATGATATAATAAAGACACCGAAGATTTTACTAAGAGGAGCTGTAAATATGTTAAAAACGCTTTTCCCGAACGGACTGAAAAAGGCGTTCACGCTTAGCTATGACGACGGCTGTTATGATGATATCAGACTTTTGGGCATGATGTCAAGCCGCGGGATTCGCGGGACGTTCAACATTAGCTCGGGAATAACCCGTCCCGAGGGGCAGGAATTTATCGGCGCTTGGGAGAGAATGACGCCGTCGGAGCTTGAAAACTATGACCGCGAGGGAATCGAGGTCGCGGTTCACGGCGTCCGCCACCGCGATTTTACGAAAATTTCGGAGTCCGAGCTTATCTATGAGATTATGGCGGACAAGAGCGCGATTGAGCGCCGGTTTTCGAGGGTCATACGCGGCGCGGCGTACCCCTATGGCAGCTTTGACGACCGCTCGGTCGAGGCGCTGAGGCGCTGCGGGATAAAATACTGCCGGACAGTCTGGTCCGACGATTCGTTAAAAATGCCGGCGGACTGGCTTCGGCTGCGCCCGAGCTGTCACCACAGCGACCCGAAGCTCGGCGAGATGACCGAAAGGCTTTTGGGCGAGGATGAGCCGGAGAGGAGAATGCTCTATGTCTGGGGGCATACGCCCGAGTTCCGGCGGGACAGCAACTGGGAGCTGATGGAGAGGCTGCTCGACCGCGTCGCGGGGCGGAAAGACGTCTGGTACGCGACGAACATCGAGATTTGCGAGTATGAGCTTGCGGCGCGTGCGCTCGAATACTCCGCCGACGGCGGGTACGTCTTTAATCCGACGTCGCTCGAAATCTGGCTCGAGCGCAACGGCGAGCCGATGAGCGTCAAGCCGAACGAGACCGCCGAAGCGTGGAGAGAATAAAAACTAAAAGTTTTCGCTCAAGCCTTTTTCAAAAGGCTTGCTGTGCAAGCCGGTTTTGTTCCTGCTCGACCGCCCTCGCGATACCGAACCGTTTCGGTTGTCTTGCAGACAAAACCGGCGTGCACCGGTCCAGAGGCGAGTAGCCTCTGGTCGCGCTCCGCAGAGCGCGAAATCCCCTACGAAGTGCGCTCCGCAAGGGGTGAATTGCAAAAAACTATCCTGTGGATAGTCGATTACGACAAAATGAGGGCAAAGGCGAAGCCTTTGCTTAGGCGTCGCTGACGAAAGTACGACACTGTAGTCATTTGGGCGACGCCTTGAGGCCACTGCAAGAGAGGGCCTCCCCTTATGATTCCGCCGTGCGACAGCGCGGCGGCACCTCGTAGTCACTCGTGCGACGCCTTGGGACCCCTCGCCGGGGGTCCCCTGCTTGCCGAACGATGAGTGAGGCAAGTGAAAAGTCCGGCGATGTGCAAGCCTTCCCCGTCATGCGACAGCATGACGGCACCATCGTCCCCACACAAAAAACCGAGGAGCAAATGCCCCTCGGCTCTTTATTTATTCTGCTGTCATACGCCGTACTTGGCGGTGTTGCACTTGATTCCGACGCCCATGGTCGAAGAGATGACGATGGACTTGAGATACTGGCCCTTTGCGGCGGCAGGCTTTGCCTTTACGACCGCCTCGACAAGCGTCTCATAGTTCTCGGCGAGCTTTTCCTTGCCGAACGAAGCCTTTCCGATGGGGCAGTGAATGATGTTGGTCTTGTCGAGCCTGTATTCAATCTTACCGGCCTTGGCCTCGGTGACCGCCTTGGCGACGTCGGCGGCGACGGTGCCCGCCTTCGGGTTCGGCATCAGTCCGCGGGGACCGAGGACCTTACCGAGACGTCCGACAACGCCCATCATATCGGGCGAGGCGATTACAACGTCGAAGTCCATCCAGTTTTCCTTCATAATTTTGTCGACATATTCCATTCCGCCGACATAGTCCGCGCCGGCTTCCTTTGCGGCGTCATACTTATCTTCCTTGCAGAATACAAGGGTGCGGACGGTCTTGCCGGTGCCGTTCGGAAGGACGACGGCGCCGCGGACCTGCTGGTCTGCGTGACGCGAGTCGACGCCGAGGCGGATATGAACCTCAATCGTCTCGTCAAACTTTGCCTTCGCGTTGGAAGCGGCGAGCTCGCAGGCTTCGAGGGAATCGTAGAATTTTGTTTTGTCGACAGTCTTTAAGCTGTCAGTATATTTCTTACCGTGTTTCATTATAGATAATCTCCTTTATAATCGTTGTGGTAAGCGGATAAGGAAAATCCTCCCACTGATACAGACAGGGCCAAAGCCGCTTATTCGGCGACGGTGACGCCCATCGAACGGGCAGTGCCCGCAATCATCGACATTGCGGCTTCGACGGAACCGGCGTTGAGGTCGGGAAGCTTTTGCTCAGCAATCGCCCTAAGCTGGTCCTTGGTGATGGTCGCAACCTTCTGTTTGTTCGGGACGCCCGAACCCGACTCGATGCCGCATGCCTTCTTGATGAGGACGGCAGCCGGCGGAGTTTTGGTGATAAAGGTGAACGAACGGTCCGCGTATACGGTGATGACAACGGGGATTATCAAACCGATGTCGTTTTTGGTTCTTTCGTTGAAGTCCTTGGTGAACGCCACGATGTTTACGCCGTGCTGACCGAGCGCGGGTCCGACCGGCGGCGCGGGGGTGGCTTTGCCCGCGGGAATCTGTAACTTAATGATGCCTGTTACTTTCTGTGCCATAATAATCTTCCTCCAAAATTTGTGGTAAAGGCGGGCCGTTAAAAATTTCGGCTCTCCCACTCAGGCTTGCGGAAAATACCCGCAAGCCGCTTATTCTTCGGCTCTCGCGACCTGTGATACCGGCAGGGTTGCCGGGGTTTCGCGGCCGAACATTGATACAACGATGTCGACGGTCTGTTCCTCAAGATTGATTGACCGAACGGTTCCGACCCAGCCGTCGAACGGTCCGCCGAGAACGGTGACCTCGTCGCCGACCTTGTAGTTGACGCTGGTCTGTACCTTTCTGACGTCGACTCCGAGCGCCGCGACCTCTTTATCGGTGAGCGGCACGGGCTTTGAGCCGGGTCCGACAAATCCGGTGACTCCGCGGGTGTTGCGGACGATATACCACGACTCGTCGGTCATGACCATCTTTACGAGAACATAGCTCGGGAAGAGCTTTGATTCCGCCTCTTTCTTGTTGCCGTTTGCGTCGGTCTGTTCAACAATCTCGACCGGCACCCTGACCTGTTGAATGGTGTCCTGAAGCTTTCGGTTTTCAACGACCTTTTCGATATTCTGGGCGACCTTGTTTTCATAGCCCGAATATGTGTGGACGACGTACCACTTTGCGGTAAGCTCTGTATCCATCATAATCAATTCCTTTCGCTATCGGGCCGGACTTAAACCGAATCAGGCTCCTATCACAAGTCTCATCAGAAGCGCGAATACCGAGTCGACGGCAAAGAGCGCCGCGCCGCTGATAATGCAGACGACAAGAACAACGGCTGTGTTGTTCAGCACCTGTTTCTTACTGGGCCATACAACCTTTTTTACTTCGGCGACCGAGTCGCGGAAGAACTTTACGATTGCTTTCCAAATCCGAACAAAGATGTTGGGGCCCTTCTTTTCGCTTGCCATTCCTGCTCCCCCTTTTACTTTGTCTCTCTGTGGAGAGTGTGCTTGCGGCAGAACTTGCAGTATTTGTTCATTTCAAGCCTGTCCGGATCGTTTTTCTTGTTCTTTTTTGAACAATAGTTTCTTTGCTTGCACTCTGTGCACGCCAGTGTAATCTTTACCCTCATTTTCGGCACCTCCTAAAGTATTTGCCCGCACGGGTGATGCGGACTTTGTTATTGCCTCCCTCCCTGACTCGGCGGAAAAGTCACCGCCGGTCTGCGGGCGCACTAAAAAAGACCCCGCAAAGAGGTAAAGCTATTTTATCACGCCTCCTCCCGCTTGTCAAGCGTTTGGAGTAAAAATTTTTTAGATGATTAGATGATTAGAAGATAGAAGATGGTAATCTTGACGGTTGCGGGATGATATGATAAAATGATGAAAAAACAGAGAGAGGGTCGCGGAATGAAGAAAAAACGGATTATTTGCGCGTGCGCGGCGGTGACGGCGGCGGTCGCGTATCTCACCTTTGAAAATACTGCCATCGGCGTGACGAGATACCGCTTCGACTCGGAAAAGGCGCCCGAGAGCGGTCTTCGGATATGTCTTCTTTCGGACATTCACGTCAAGGAGCACGGCGGGAATCACGGACGGCTTATCCGCCTTACCGCCGCACAGAAGCCGGACGTCATCGCGATATCCGGCGACCTCGTCGACTCGCGCGACACCGACACCGACGCCGCAATCGCGCTCGCCGAAACGCTTTGCTCGATAGCGCCGGTATATTATGTCACCGGGAATCACGAGGAGCGCCTTCCGGTGGAGATGTACCTCCGGCTTTTGGACAGCCTTTCGGCGGCCGGGGTCCATGTCCTCGACGGCGAATCGGCGCTCATCGCGAAAAACGTCTTTATCTCGGGAATTCACGACTCGCCGTCCTTCGACGCGAAGTCCGCGGCGGCGCTCGTCCGCCCCGGCGCTTATAACATCATTATAAATCACCGCCCGCAATTCGCGCCCGACTTTTCGTCGGCGGGGTTCGACCTCGCCCTCTGTGGGCACGCTCACGGCGGACAGGTGCGAATCCCCTTTATCGGCGGACTTATCGCGCCGGACCAGATGCTCTTTCCGAAGCTTTCCGAGGGCGTCCACCGCTACGGAGCCGGCGCAACCGTCATCAGCCGCGGAATCGGGAACAGCCTTATCCCGTTCAGAATCAACAACCGCCCCGAGATAGTCGTTATCGACATTAACGGTTGATTTTTTATCATCAAAGACCCCCGAATTTTTTGATATAATATACAAAACAAGCCGAAGATTATTGTAATAACTGTTAGTTGAAATGAGGTTGTTTCGGTGATATAATATATATGTTACATTCCGCCCGTCAGGCGGATGAATGGAGGTAAACTATGTTGAAAAAAATCATATCGCTGCTCCTTGCGGTACTTATGATTGTCGCGCTTGTCGGCTGTGGAAAATCCGGGAGAGAGATTATTAAGCTCACCCTTTCCACCGAAGACTCCGCCGCAATCCTTGCCGCCGCGGGCATCAGACTCCCCGCGCCCGAAGAGGCCGCCGGAGCCGGCACCACCGTCAAGTGGTTCAGCCACGACGACTGGTTCCACAACTATGACGAAGGCGAAGTCGTAAACACCGGATTCTTCACCTTCACCGAAATGTACGGCTGTGAGCTCGAATGGGTACAGACCGTTTGGGGACAGAGATTCGACGACCTTGCGAATCAGATTCTCGGCGGAACCCCCCCGGATTTCACCTCGGCCGAGACCTCGCTCTTCCCGATGAAGGTTATGAAGGGCATCATTCAGCCTGTTGAGGACTACATAGACTACGATTCTCCGCTCTTTGCCGAGATGAAGCCCTATGTCGACACCTATTTCACCCTCAACGGACACCAGTATTACATGCTCACCGATATGGGATTCGGCTGTGTCTTCCCGTATAACAGAAGAGTCATCAACGACTTCGGCTATGACGACCCCGCCGACCTCTTCTATAACGACCAGTGGACCTGGGACGAATTCTCCGAAATGTGCCTCGACTTTACCGACCCCGACGCCGACAGATACGCGCTCGACGGCTGGTACTTCTCGAGAGCGATTATGCAGTCCACCGGCGTATCCGTTGTCGGATATAACGCCGATACCGGACGCTTCTTCTCGAACCTCGACGATCCGAGACTCGAAAGAGCCGCGGACGCCCTCTATGAGCTTCAGAAGAACGAGACCTGCTATCCTTGGTGGAACGGTTGGGTCACAAGAAACGGCGGCGTCGAGGGCGGCGGCGTAAAGGACGGCCTCTGCCTGTTCTGGCCTGTCGGCTCTTGGGGATTCACCGGTCCTGTTGAGACGATTGCCGCCAACTGGGGCGACGTAACCCAGAACGAGCTTATGTTCGTTCCTTCCCCGAGAGACCCGAACGGCGACGGCAACTATTACCTCGACTGTGAGCCGAACGGATACGTCCTCATCAATCAGGCCGAGAACCCCGAGGGCGTTGCGCTTCTTGCGATGTGCGACCGCTTCAAGATTGTCGACCCGACCGTCGTGAACATCGACGAGTATCAGCTTAAGAACACCTATAAGTGGACCGACGAGATGCTCGACATGTATCACACCTGCTACGAGATGGCCAACTCGGGCGTCGGAAATATCCTCCTCACCTACGGCGTTGACGCCGACGCGGGATACGGCTCCGACATCGGCGGAATGCTCCGCAACTTCAACGACGACATCGGTCACCCGACCTCTGCCGGCGGTGCCGCGACTTGGGCACAGGCAAAGGCTTCGTATCAGGATACGCTTGAATACAACATCGACGAGCTCAACAAGAGACTCGACGAGTTTGAAGCAAGCGGCGGTGTCGCAGAGCCTTCTGCGGGCAACAGCTGATAAATATCAACCTCAAGAGGGGCATTTCGCCCCTCTTTGTTATATCTCTCCGCGAAATTCCTTAAAGCAAGGTATTGTATAACATGATAATAAATATAAGCAGTTTTTGTGTTTAATGCCTATTGCCAATATGCCGCGGGGTATGATAAAATTAAGAGACGGCTTTTACCGTAAAAACATTATATTTAGGAGGACTGAAAATGATAAAAAGGGTTCTGGCTCTCGGTCTTGCCCTTTTGGTGATTATCGCGCTGATGGGCTGCGGCGCCAATAAGAGACAGATTATTGAGCTTACACTTTCGACCGAAGACGCAGAGGCGATTCTCGCCGCGGCGGGAATTCGGCTTCCCGACCCCGCGACCGCTCCGGGCGCGAATTCGACAATCGTCTGGTACAGCTGGTACGACGACTTCCACGCTTACAGCGAGGGCGAGGTTGTCAACACCGGTTACTTTACCTTCAAAAACTTCTACGGCTGCGAAATCGACTGGGTTGAGTGCACTTGGGACGAAAGGTTCACAAGAGTTGCGGCGCTCGTCCTCGGAGGCACCCCCCCGGACTTCTATAACGGCGAAACCGAAAACTTCCCTTATTACGCTATTCACAACGTATTCCAGCCGATTAACGACTATATCGACCTTGACGACCCGCTCTGGGACGGCATTTCGGACTATATGCGTAAATATTTCTCGCTCGGCGACGACGTATATCTCCTTTGCACCGACCTGTTCTTCGGAAGCGTTATGGCTTATAACCGAAGAGTCATCGAGGACTACGGCTTCGACGACCCCGCCGAGCTCTTCTATGACGGCGAGTGGACTTGGGACGCATTCGAGGAAATGGCGATGGACTTCTCGGACGAGGAGCTTGACCAATACGCTCTCGACGGCTGGTTCTATGCCGGCGCATTCCAGCGCGCAAGCGGCGCCCCGATAGTTACATATGACCTTGAGACCGAAAAGTTCGTCTCGAATATGGACGACCCGAGACTCGAGCGCGCAAACGACTTTCTCTATAACCTCAACAAGAACGGCTGTATCTTCCCGTGGTTCAACAACGGGTATCAGGTCAGGAATCAGGGCGCTTCCTCTGCCGCCGACTACGGCGACGGCCTTAAGGAAGGACAGCTTCTCTTCAGCACCGGCGGTCCTTACTTCTTCACCGGACCCGTCGACGAAATCTCGATGGAATATGCCGACGTAACCGCGGGCGAGCTTATGTTCGTCCCGATTCCGAGAGACCCGCAGGGCGACGGCATAAACTATGTCGAATCCGACCCGGCAGGCTACAGCATCATTCAGGACGCTCCCAACCCCGAGGGCGTTGCGCTCCTTGCGATGTGCGACCGCTTCAAGGTCATCGACCCGACCGTCATCAGCATCGACAAGCTCCAGAAGATTGAAAAATACCTCTGGACCGACGAGATGCTCGAGATGTATGACTACTGCGTCGAGATGGCAAACAACTCCGACTCGGTTATCCTCGCCTATGACGCGGCGGGATTCGGCGGAAACCTCTACTCGACCATCGACACCATCGAAAAGAACGGCATGCAGCTCAACACCAGCACTTGGGCACAGATTAAGGAAGCCAACAGCGATATGCTCCAGTATTATCTCGACGACATCAACGCCGAGATTGAAGGACTTTTAAGCTGATACGGCTCTGTTGAAAAATAAAGCGGTGTACTTCGGTGCACCGCTTTTTTTATATATTTTCACGCCGAATTTGACGCAGATGACACCTTTTTCCCGCAAACGACAAGGCACAGAGGGAAAAGATGTGATATAATCATAATGTAAAGTAATTTTTTATCCACCGAAAGGAGCTATTATCATGAACGAAATCATTAAAAAAGCAAGAGCGGCAAAGTCGGCCGGAGAGCTCATCGAGCTTGCGAAAGCCAACGGCAAGGACCTCACCAAAGAACAGGCCGAGATGTTCTTCAAAAGCCTCAGCCAAGGCGGCGAGATATCCGACGAGGAGCTTTCGAGCGCGGTCGGCGGGTGCGGCGGTTCGGAAATATCCTGGGAGAAGAGCCTCGGCTTCTCGAGAATCGATTGCCGAAAGGGCGACTTCGTCGGGGGACACACCTTTGCGGCGAAGACGTATTGGAAGTGCGCCATCTGCGGGGGACACATCTACTGCGACGGTCCTTTGACCGCATACACCAACTGCACCCACCTCAAGCAGCATAAGGTCCTCGGCTGTAACAACTGCTTTTTCAACGAGAACGGAAAATGCAACTACTATGACGACAGCCTTTGATTAAGGGCAGGGTTCTGAGGAGGTATTATCATGAACGAGGAAATTTTAGCAAAGGCAAAGGCGGCAGGTTCGCCGGAGGAGCTTTTAAAGCTTGCTCACGAAAACGGCATGTCCTACTTTACCGAGGAGAACGCGAACGCTTATTTCAACGTCCTGCACCAGAGCGGCGAGATTACGGACGAAGAGCTTGAAAAAGCGGCGGGAGGCTGCAAGAGCAACAAGAGGCGTGTCGTTACGCTCGGATACATCTGCCCCGTAAACTACGGAGGCTGGAAGTGCAAGGACTGCCTTGCGCCGAACAACGTCTGCAAGTGCTGGCTACAGCCGCCGGAGCTTTCGCGCAAGTTCCACGCGTCAATCTTCGCGTGGTGCGCCGATACATGCAGCACCTGCGCGTGGTGTTCATATGAAAGCGGCATATGGTACTGCAACAACCCCGAAGCAAACGAACTGTAATCCCGAAGGGAGAATTTAACATGTTTAACGAAGAAATGATTAAAAAAATCCGCGGACTCGGCTCGCCCGAGGAGCTTATTGAGTTCGGAAAGGAAAACGGCGTCGCAATCAGCAAGGAGACGGCGGAGAAGTATTTTAACTCGCTTCACGGCAGCGGCGAAATCTCGGACGAGGAGCTTGAGAACACCGCCGGCGGCTGCGGCGGAGGCTATTCGCCGTCGATATATAAGCAATGCCCCGAATGCGGGACAAATATCGCGATGAAGGACTTCCGCGACGTCAAGGTTATCGTCAGCGACGAGGTTCTCCACCAGTGGGGATATCCGACCGGCGTATGCCCGAAATGCAACGTCCGCTATGCTTATGTCCGCGCGCTGAATATGCTCTATCCCGTATCGGTTGACGAAAAGGGCACTTGGGTCATAAGACCGCCGCACAGATATTAAAGGAGCTTTATCATGAACGACGAAATTTTAGCAAAGGCAAAGGCGGCGGGGTCGCCGGAGGAGCTTTTGAAGCTGGCTCACGAAAACGGCATGTCCTACTTTACCGAGGAGAACGCAAGGGCGTATTACAGCCTTATGCACCAAAGCGGTGAGATATCCGACGAGGAGCTTGAAAACGCGGCGGGAGGCTGTCGGAAGGGCGGGTATAGGGTTGTCTCGCGCGGAAATGTATGCGGCTTGGGGCAGTCGGTGGCAATCAACGGCTTCTATGCGTTCACTGAGTGGAAATGCAAGACCTGTAAAGAAATGCCGGGAGCCGGACTTAGCTTTGAAGACTGGTATAATGTTCACAGGTCATGCAGCTGCAACCGCAGCATATTAGACTCTGTTGCATTTTCGCTCGGCGTATCCGTCAACTTCGGGGCGGTCGGAGTCTGCGGCTCCTGCGATTGGTGCAATTACGTCGACGGCGTTTGGATTTGCACAAACCCGCGTGATGCCGAGTGAACATAACTGAGAAAGCCATGAAAGAAGAAATCATTAAAAACGGCGAGATTTCAGACGACGAGCGTGAAAGCGCGGTCGGCGTCCTCGACTACAGGCGCTTCTCGGAGGTGCAGATTATCGAGGTCTATCACGCATACGGCGGCTTCTGATTAAAGAAAAGGCTTTCCGAATTTCGGTAAGTCCTTTTTTATGACCCTTGCGGCGGACAACGCTTAAAAACTCCGTTTTCGCATATAATCATTATATACGAAGAAAGGGAGCGATGAAGATGGCAGATTCAAAGTACACAAGCGTGAGATACTGTCCTCATCTCGGGCACAACGTGATTATCGAGCAAAGGATTCGCGGCGGGGTTATTTGTCTCGAGTGCCTCAACCGTGCGGACTGCGGGTATTCGGAGGAAGGCTGCCGGAATAGACTGATAGAGGATAGACGGTTAGAGGATAGAAGTTAGAGAAGTGCGTCATGCGGGTTTGATGAGACATCGCACCCCGGGCGCAGCCGGCGCGCGGAGCGCGCGAGGGTATAAAAGGAAAACTCCTGCCGGAGTTTTTCTTTTTATACCCTCCGGCCGCCTTTCGGCGGCCGCGGGCTGCGCCCGTCGGAGAGCGAAGTCAGGAGGGTTGATGCAGGAACTCACTCCCCCGCCCCCGATTTTCTGACAATCTGTACTCTAAACGGCTTGACACCCGGGGAAAATGCGGGTATAATTGTATCCGAATAGACCGAAATAAACGGAGGTATGTTATTATGGCTATGAAACAGACAACTATGTCGCGCGAGGGATTCACAAGGCTCCAGGAAGAGCTCGAAAACCTTGTCACAATAAGAAGAAAGGAAGTCGCGGAAAAGCTTAAAGAGGCGCGGTCATACGGCGACCTTTCCGAAAACGCCGAATATGACGAGGCGAAGAACGAGCAGGGTATGCTTGAGGCACAGATTGCGGACCTCGAAATGATTATCGCGAACGCGATTATCGTCGACGACGACAGCCTGAGCCTCGACGAGGTCGGAATCGGTTCCCTTGTAAAGCTCAAGGACTTCGACCTTGACGAGATTATTGAGTATCAGATTGTCGGCTCGACCGAATCCGACCCCGACGCAGGAAAAATCTCGGACGAGTCCCCTATCGGCAAGGCATGCCTTAAAAAGCGCGTCGGCGACGTATTCGAGGTCGACGTTCCGTCGGGTACGCTAAAGTTTGAAATCCTCGACATCAGCAGATAGGATTGGAGAAAAGCATGACAGAAGAAATCATCAACGCCGAGGAGCGCGAGCTTTCCGGCGAGGAAATCAACGAGCTGAAGAGAATAAGAATGGACAAGCTCGACGCCCTTAAGGCAGAGGGCCGAAATCCGTTCGTCATCACAAAATTCGACTGGAATATCCGCTGCACCGAGCTTAAGGAATATTATCTCAAGGAAGAAAACAAGGCCAAGGAAGCCGCGGGCGGCGACGAGGAAAAGCTTGCCGCCGAGCTTGAAAAAATCAAGGAGAAGAAGTGGCGCGTCGCCGGAAGAATACTCTCCCGCCGCGACATGGGCAAGGCAAATTTTATTGACGTACAGGATTCGACCGAGCGGCTTCAGGTCTATGTCCGCTCGAACGACATCGGCGACGGTGTATTTTCCGACTTCAAAAAGTGGGACATCGGCGACATCGTCGGCGTCGAAGGCTTTGTTTTCAGGACGAGAAGGGGCGAAATCTCGCTCCACGCGACGAGCATCGTCCTGCTCACAAAATCGCTCCTACCGCTCCCCGAGAAGTGGCACGGACTTAAGGACCGCGACCAGCGTTACCGCCAGAGGTATGTCGACCTTATCGTCAACCCGGACGTCAGAAAGACGTTCATCAACCGCTCGAAGATAATAAGCTCAATCCGCCGCTATCTTGATTCACAGGGATTTATCGAGGTCGAGACGCCGATGCTTGTGCACAACGCCGGCGGCGCCGCGGCGCGTCCTTTTAACACGCATTACAACGCGCTGAACGAGGACGTGAAACTCAGAATCTCGCTCGAGCTTTACTTAAAGAGGCTTATTGTCGGCGGCATCGACAGGGTGTACGAAATCGGGCGGGTCTTCCGCAACGAGGGCGTCGATACCCAGCACAACCCCGAGTTCACGCTGATGGAGCTTTATCAGGCATACACCGACTATCACGGAATGATGGATTTGACCGAGAATCTCTACCGCCACGTCGCGAACGAAGTTCTCGGAACGACACAGGTCCCTTGGGGCGACGTTATAATCGACCTCGGAAAGCCTTTTGAGCGAATCACGATGGTCGACGCGGTGAAAAAATACGCCGGAATCGACTGGAAGACCGTGAAGACCGACGAAGAGGCCTTCGCGATTGCCGACGAAAAGCATATTGAGTATGACAGAAAGCGTCACAAAAAGGGAGATATCCTTAATCTGCTCTTTGAGGAATATGTCGAGGAGCACCTTGTTCAGCCGACGTTCATCATGGACCACCCGGTCGAAATCAGTCCGCTGACAAAGCGCAAGCCGGACGACCCCGACTATGTCGAGCGGTTCGAGATGTATATCAACTGCGGCGAGATGTGCAACGCCTACAGCGAGCTGAACGACCCCGTCGACCAGCGCGAGCGCTTCATGCGGCAGGAGGAGCTTTTGAAGCTCGGCGACGAGGAAGCCAACTCGATTGACGAGGACTTCATGCGCGCCCTCGAAATCGGAATGCCCCCCACCGGCGGCATCGGCTTCGGCATCGACCGCATGATTATGCTCCTCACCAACTCTCCGGCGATAAGAGATGTCCTGCTGTTCCCGACGATGAAGTCAATCGACAAGTAAAGGCCGCTGTTTATGCGCCTTCGCGAATATTTAAGCGCATTGAATACACCGGTGTATACATCATGAGGCGTTGAGCTATAGTAAATGATAAAGTGCCCCCGTTTCGTAAGAGACGGGGACGGATTTTTGTCTGTGACCAGTATATTTTTATATTTTTAAATATAAAGTTGTTCTTCACTACGCACTGTGAAACTACCGATATCGATAATGATTTTGTCAGCGCAAACGATTTGTATACCGAGTATCTCGCATTTTGCAGAGAAAACAGCATGCAGGCGTTGAACTCAATGCCGGGGTTCTCGCAAAGGCTGATGTACTTGTACGCTCCTGCTATTGAATCGGATAGAAAGGGCAGTCTCAACGGATACCGAAGGCTTAAACTATACAAAGACCCTGTCGTGTTTGTAGGGTCGAAGTCAGCTACAAGCGAAAAAGCAGATCAAGAGTAATAATAACCTAAAGACGATATTTTTAAATATTTAAACTGTATAATATCCTTCTGAAACATCGTTTCAATTATATTTCAAGAGGATTTATTATGTCTAAAATCACTATTTTGGTCGTCGAGCCCAGCAAAAAGCCCTATGTCAAAGAAATCGAAAACACCCTTAAATCACTTCAACATGAAGTCGAAGGTTACATTCAAGCCGTCTATCCTTGGAAGGAGCCAGCAGCTCTGATTTGCGACGAAGAATCAAAGCTAAAGAATAAGCCTTTCAACCGAGCAATGAGAGATGAGGACGGCAAAATCTACGATTATATCTCCGGCACTTTCCTGATCACCGGTCTCGGCGAGGAAGACTTTGCTTCGCTGTCGCCGGAGCTGGTTACTCACTTCTCCGACCTATTCTCCGTTTCCGAAATGCTCGTCAGCATCGACGGGAAGCTGACCGTCCTGCCGATGAATTAAGAAGGCAGATTCAGTCCCACCTTCTATATAAGAGGAGAGACTTAATTTTGAAAGTACTCCGATACCGCCTTAACAAACTCATCTTTGGTAAGAGGCTGCTTGCCGGATTTACCGCTTACGGGCGCCTGTGACTGCCCCTGCGCAGGCGCAGCAGTTTCAGTCGAATTTTCGGAAAGCATTTCAGGATTAAGGTCAAAGAGAGTCATCTGACCTGAGTCTTCATTCTTTTCCTTCTTCTGTGTAGCCATGAAGTTCTTAACATATTCCTGATAAATCTCAAGCTGCGTTTTCGGATTGCTGACTTCGGCAAACGACTTCACGCCGGACGCCGTAATTGCAAAATCAAGCAGAGAAAGCTGACCATCGTCCACAGTAGCCGATACACCTACGGACTCCGAAGGCTCAACAGCAGCCTTATCGAGATCACGATAACGGAAGATATCACTGCTCTTGATTTCATCTACAATTTCTCTGTAATGGTCATGTGCAACAATGTCAAGAGAGTCCAAGTCCTCATTGCCCGTCTGTTCTCCAAATGGGAGCCTCAAGCCGCGGCCAATAGTCTGCATAGCAAGAATTTCGCTTTTTGCCGCATTAAGCGGGATAATCGTAAAGAGGTTATTGACATCCCAGCCTTCCTTCAGCTTATAAACGTGCAAAACAATCTCAATCGGGTTGGAAGAACTCTCTATAGAGAGCAAAAGACGGATATTCTCTTCTGATTCTTCACCAGTCTGTTTTGAATGGATTTCTATAACCTTGCCCTTATACTTGCCGTTTTGGAAGTCATCGCTGTCGATAAGCACACGTATTTTCTTTGCATGGTCTGTATCTTTGCAGGCAATAAGAACAATCGGTTTCACATAGCCGAGATCATTCTCATTGCAATAGTCTCCTTTTTCATCACAAAGTAACAGTACCGGGAAGAGAAGTTTTGAGGAATCGCAGAAGGCTCCTATAAACAGGATTCCGTGCGATCCGAGAACTTTTTCTCCCCAATTATCAACTTTCCAGTAGTGAAGTCCGCCGTCAACTTCCAGCTCATCAAATGCACTCCAGTATTCCACGTCGTGCAGGTACCTTGCAATGTCAGCCTTAGTCGCTTCGAGTGCCTGTTCCTTTGCACCGCTGCTTTCGGTGAGCAGAATGGAGCGGAGTTCTCTTGCTTTCTTGTCCCGATTTGCGTTCAGTTTGCGATCCAGCTTGTCAAAGGCTTTCTTAAACTCCGCTGTGGTGTTGCAGGTCTGGTAGTCCTGACCTTCGATGTAGCGTTTGATAAATACCTTTTCGCTTCCGAAAATACGCTGGTCAATAAATGATACCAGTCCGTGAAGATCTGTCAGCGAATTCTGAAGAGGTGTAGCAGTCAGCAAAATCTTCGGTATGCCCTTGGATAGTTCATACAGATTCTTTGCACGTTTCGTTCCGTGAAATACGTTTCTTAGGTTGTGCGCCTCATCGATAATGATGAAATCCCACTTCACCTCCGGGAACCGTTTCATCAACTTTGATGAGTAGTCGTAGGTGGTAATGACAATTCTGACAGAATTATTGTCAGTAAGTCTCTTACGCCAGTCTGAACTATCTTTTTCTACTGTAATCCTGTCAAGTATCACTGACTCCAAATTGAACTTATCCTCAAGTTCCAGTTCCCACTGTTTTCTCAATGATGCCGGGAGTGCAATCAAGACACGCTTTGCGCCGGACTCAAGAACATATTTCAGTACAAGTCCGGCTTCGATGGTCTTTCCGAGTCCTACCTCATCGGCAAGTACGATACCACCTGTTTTCAACGCTTGGATAGCAGCGCAGAAGGCATTTATCTGATGAGGATTCAATTCAATGTTCGCGTCCAAAAGGAAGTGGAACGGAGATGCCTCAAGTTCCAGCTTTTTATATCTGCTGAATTGCTCAAGGAGCAGGTTACCTTCCATCTGTATCTCCTTTATACAGTTGCTCAAAAATACCCATTGCTATCCCTTTGGCCATCATCGGAGGCACAGCATTTCCAATCTGAACAAATTGAGATGTGCGTGGTCCCTCAAAGAAATAGCTGTCCGGGAAGGACTGTATTCTTGCTGCCTCGCGGACGGTAATTGATCTATTCTGTTCAATATCAGGATGAATGAAATAATGACCATCCTTTGAAAGGTGTGCCAGAATGGTATGGCAACACGATTCATCACCTTCGACAACTTTGAACCTATCCGTGAACGAATGTCTGTTTTTATGCGTCTTCAATTCATCCGGGAGATTGTTGTAGTTGAGGCGTTTATGACCATCATTCCACAGTTCAACCGCTCTCCTGTAAATCTTGATATCCCGATCTATATTCGGTCGGCAATTATGGTGAGTCAGAACATCATCTTTCGTCCGTATTCCATATTCCGTGACATAACTGCTTGCTTTTGATTTAGCATATTTATCGGAGCTCTCGCCTGGATGCAGTTTAGGCAGATCAACAAAGAGATCATTGACTATAGCGCCCGTTTTGATTTCAAGAAAATCGGGATACTTTAGACCGCTTTTCTTTAGCCACCCCACGATAATCATTCGGCGCCTGTTTTGGAGAACGCCGAACGTGTGTGCGTTCTGCTCCCGACATTCAATTTCGTAACCCACTCGTTTTAAGTATTTCTGAATGTTCTTCCAAGTAGCTCCGCCGTTGGCCGATTCAATACCCGTGACATTCTCGAAAACGAACATACGAGGCTGATAGCGTTTTAGGAAACGTGCGTACAGTTTGTATAAGTAGTTACGAGGGTCTTCTGCCATTGGCACTTCCATGTGGCTGCTTTGCGCTCTGCCCACTAAGGAGTAAGCTTGGCAAGGAGGGCCTCCAACAATAACATCAATCTTAGTGATGCCTCGAATTTTCATTATCCCATCAATGGTCTTGAAAATTGCCGGGAGCGTCTCGTCTGACATCGTTTCATTGATGATGGTTTTTGTTATGGAAGCAGGTATCTGCTTCATAAAATCGTCGCGGGAGATTTTCCCCAACACGTATTTTTTATATAAGCCGAGATTGTCAGTGCCTTTCAAATAATAATAGGCACTTCTCGTTTCAAGCGTTTTTGCTGCAAACTTATTCATTTCAACATGAGCTACAGGTTTGAACCCAGCCTGAAGAAACCCTTCTGAAAGACCACCTGCTCCTGCAAAAAGGTCAATGAAATTGTAGCTATATTGCGCATCTATCTTTGGCATATAGTTTCCTCGTCACTCTTCGTTTTAATCGGAAGGCTCTTGTTCTTCCACACTGTTCTTGTCCGATTTCATTGGCGCCGAATCTGGGACGAATTCCATAATGTCAGCAACATCGCATTTTAGTTCCTGACAGATTTTTGAAAGAACCTCTGTGGTTACATTCTCATCTTTGGTGAGCTTAGCGAGTGAAGAAGAGCTGATACCTGCTTTTTTTCGCAGATCAGACTTTTTCATCTGCTTATCAATCAGTAACTTCCACAGCTTGTTATAACTCATCTTCATTTTGTTTTATTCCTCCGTGTCCCATTGTCTTCAATATAGTTTACGATTATTTGTTGGCAGTTTCAATTATTTTATTATAATGACATCAGTGCTGGAAAAGAAGCTACATTGAGACGTAAAATACGTTAAATTTATTATAGCATAAAAGTGTCCGTTTGTCAAATCAATCGTTCGCGTTGTGGATATTTTTCGGTCATTAAGGATGTATTTATGGCGATACCCCAATTATACACCAATCCGGCAGTTGACGCATTAGTTTACATTGATAAATAATCACCGGTAAATGTATAAAGTGCAACGGCAGCAAGTCCGATAAAATTTAGTCCCTTACTTATCCCGCAAAATATCCAAAAAACTGTTTACAAAACGGAAAAAGTGTGGTAAAATATACATAGGTCATATCAGCCGATTAAAGCGGCGGGTGACACTATTTTTGAGAAAAGGTGATTTTATGGATTTCAAAACCGCGGTCACAAGCGTACTGAAGACCAACTACGCCAACTTTAACGGAAGGGCAAGGCGCAGCGAATACTGGTACTACACCCTGTTTACCATCATCGTCGAGCTCGTCCTCACCGTCATTCAGAAGCTGACGTCGGGCGTACCCGTTGTCGGCCTGATTGTGAACATTCTCATCGTGATAATCGGCCTTGCGCTCTTCATTCCCGGCCTCGCCCTCTGTTTCAGAAGGCTTCACGACACCGGCCGCAGCGGCATCTGGATTCTTATCGGACTGATTCCGCTCATCGGCGAGATTATTCTCATCGTCTTCTTCGTCCAGGACAGCCAGCCCGGCGACAACAAATACGGCGCCAACCCCAAAGGGGTATGACGGAAAGCGCTCCGAGAGGAGCGCCCCGATAAAACAGATATGTTTTCCGAACCGATGTATCACTGCATCGGTTCGTTTTTTATGACGGCGAAAGCGTATACATAAGCATTATTTCCTCCTACGCGCGGCGTGAGCGGTGATGCCCGAAAAAGGCATAAAAAGCGTCACAAGCGATACAAAGCTTGCGACAGGGGTCCCCGCAAAGCGAAGCTTTGTGGGGAAAAAGCCGGAGCGACGGAGCGAGTGAGAGGCGGCATTGAGTGCGTAAGCATGAAAATGCCGTCGCGAACGATACGAAGTCCGCGACGGCTTGGCGGAGAGGAAGGGATTCGAACCCTTGTGCCTTTTGGGCAAACGGTTTTCAAGACTTTTCGGTTATTCGGAAGTTAAAGTAAGTTGACCGAAATCAGTTTAAGATAAGCAACCCGTAAAACCGCTTGTATAAGCGCTTTGCAAGGTCTGATTATCCGAAAAGCCTTTAAAATCGGGCGTTTGCAAGGTCGGCTCGAAAACAGCATTTTGGGGGAGAAAAATGCACGTTGGAGAGAAAAAGGAGAGAAAACAGGAGAGAAAAGTGATAACCTTGCCATGCTGATTTTAACGATAGGAGTTATCACTTATGAGAGAAAATAAAAGGCTTTTCAATCAGCTCCGTTCTGAATATCCCAACGGACTGTCTAAGGAGCAATTTTACAAAATCGCGCATATCAGCAAGGCTACCGCCCGTTATCTTCTTCAAAGCGGCAAGGTTCCGTGCAAGGACACCGGCAAGAAAACGCGCTGCTATCTAATACAAGTCGAAGATGTGATTTTTTATCTGCAAGACCGCGAGGCACACCCGGACAAATATTTGGCGATTGACGGTTGGTATTCCGCAAACTCTAAAGTTCGGAAAGACTTTATATCATACCGTCAAGAGCTTCGCAGGATCAGCAAGAAACAGGTCAAGAAGCTCAAAGAGCATATCGAAACTCAGACAGACGAAGTCGGCGACCTGCTGAACATCAAAATAATCAGCAAGGTCACCGGATACAGCTGCTCTTCAATTTGCAGATGGTGCGAAAGCGGGAGACTCCGCTCCTTCAGAATCTCAGGGGCATATAATGTACCGAAAGAATGGCTCGTTGAGTTTTTGATTTCGGAATACGCGAGCGAGATAGTGAGAAAGTCAAAGCGGCATCTTGAAATGATAAGGGAGTTTTTGGCGAAAGAAAACTGCTGAAATCGGACAGGATTTTGTCAATGATGATACTGTAATCTAACAAAAAATCAAGACACGTGCCACAAATAGCCTTGACAAGTTCAGAAAAATGTGATATAATAACCCCGCTTACGATTGTATCGCGCACGGATGTTTATATATTTCATTTGGAGGCTTTTCAATATGGCAAATGACAGAACAAGTAGATTTAAAATCGGGGACATTGTAGTCTTAACACACTCCACATGTGGATTGCTTGAAAATATGAAAGTGGTTGTCAAAAAAGCTACGAAGGATAACGATGAAAAAATTGAAGTTGAGACATTTTGCGGACCTGAAGTTGAGGCATTGCACGGAAAAGTTTTGACAATCAAATCAAAATATTTAGATTTTATAAATCCTCGTAGGATTTCTAATAAGTTTTGTGATGGCGATACAGCGGTGGCAACACGTCATTATGCATGTATTACTGAAGGCGCTTACGTTATTGTTGTGAGTAATTACTTGGGAACAAATAATAAAATCATTGTTCAGGATGAGCGCGGAAAGATTGTTGCTATCCCTGAAAACCTTTTGAGGAGGAGCTAACTAAAACGATGAGTTTTCGTGTTAGAGCCTGTCATGCTTGGGGCGCAATCAAAAGCTCTTGGCTTGGAATAATTATCGCTGTTGCAATCGGCTTGGTGTTCGTATTGCTTTTGCAGTGTTGGCCATCCGTTAACAGTAACACAGTTTCCTTTTTGGTCGGAATTATAGCAAGCATAATAGCTTCAATTATTTATAACATCTCAAGCAAATACGGTAAAAGCTGTTCCGCATATATGTGGATATTAGACCAGACGGAAGTGTTAGCCACATATATAGAAAAAATAAATACATCATCTGATGTAAATTCATGTAGATATAAAATATGGTGTGATATCGTAACCATACGAGACCGCGCAAGAGAATTGACATATACTGCCGATTTTGATGTGCTATCTTCTGCTTTTTCTAACGCTATTGCATTTGTGTATCGACAAGATGTGTCCTTTGGTGATGCGGTTAAGGTGCTACGTGAAGCGCAAAATACAGTCACAGCCAAGTCACGGTCAAATGAGTTGTAGCTAAATATACCTCCCTATTGCGTGGCATCAGTCTGTCGATGAAGTTAGCTTTATTCTGGCTTTTCCAATAAAGTGTGTATAACCTGTCAAACCTCTCCGCATCTTGAGCTGCTGCCCAAGATATGTGAAATTACAACAGAGTCCAATGTTGTTCATGAGAGTACATTATCACTCATTTGTGATATCTTTTATATCTTTTATTTTGACAAGAATTGTAAAAAACGCTTGCATTTAAAGCGCAAATGTGATATAATAAATTTGTCAGGCTAATGCATGTGGATGATAGTAGCTTGCTCTCGACAGTGTGTACTAAAATTAGCATTATATTTGATTAAGAGGAGATACAATGAACAAACCTATATCAGAAACCACAAAGTTCAATATTGCAAAGGAAGTTGGTGCCACCTCTTATGAAGAGGTTGTCAACGCAGATGAAAATAAGATAAAGCAGTATATTAATGCGGCTAAGAAGAATTCAAAGATAAAAGTTCATGTAAAGGCAAAGGTGTTTTCATCTGGGAATCCTTATGTAATGTTGCAGAGAAAAATTAATAATAAAGGAAAAAGAGTCTAATGACGGAAAAACTATTGCAAAACAAGGGCAAGTCAGGCGGAGCAGGCGATTTGTCGCCATGTGATGAAGTTCAGACGAGAATTGAGGAAGAGTATAGCTTTTATTGCAATAACATCAAACCCGTCGTTAATATTGTTGAGGTATATTATGGAGCAGTTCCTGACGGCTTATTAAATGAGGTCAGGAATTTTGTTGGGCATATTTCAGTTGCTGCCATAAATTATAATGATTCTGTTGAATTTAGGCTTAAGAACGTCGACGCTGCACATACACATCTTAGACGAGTATTATTAGATTGTTACAAACTGATGTGCATATATCAGCAAGACTACATTAAGGCATTTAACAGAAAATTTAAATATTATAATATTAGCGATGTTGATGATGGCAACTTTTGTGTAAACATTAAGAAACTCTCAGATTTAGCTGATAAAGCCTTTATAGATGCTAAAAGCAGTGATAGTCCTGGTAAAAATAAAGAGCGCAATGACGGTATAGACGACGTTTATGAAAAATATCAAGAAGCGTTTAATGCGTATTGCGACGTAAAGGATTATATAAATAAACATTATGAGGGGGTTATAAGAGTTGCCACGAAGCATGTTGTGGGAAAGATTATAGGCGTTCTTGGTTGGGTAATTACAGTCGTTCTTGCGCTTCTCTCTTTGCGGCACTGAAGAAGAATTATAATATTAGCAAAGTATTTACCAATATTATCTATGGCGGCTTTTGTCATGCACTAAGTTAATGACAAACCATATAATCAGATTAGTAGAAATATCAAAGACAAAACTTTTAGCTATTCTGGTTGTAATGCTAGGATAGAGTTTTGTGATAGATTAAATCGTACTAAGTTTGTATTTCTAAGTTGCAATGGTCTTCTTGATTTCTGCAACAGTTTTAAAAATAAAGGCAGCGGTTATATGAGGAAGTTAAAACTTATTTTTTAGAAACGGCATGATTTTGATCATGCCGTTTCCCTTTCCTTTATAAATGTTCATTTATGGGTACGCCATCAAACTTGCTATAGTCAATTTCACTGTTTATTGTGATCTTTTGCTGAAATTAAAATACTGTCAGCGGAATTTCAAGTGTAATTTATTCTGCTCAGTCACTTACAAGATTTTATGCTTATAACGCCTGACATTGTAAACCAAAAATCATATAATATATGCAAAGGAGATGCTACTATGCCCACAACACCCACAAAGGTTCGGATTGATTCCGACGTCAAGAAACAGGCGACGGCGCTTTTTGCCAAATTGGGGCTGGATATGTCCTCGGCAGTGAATCTGTTTTTACACCAGTGCATTTTGCGCGGAGGCTTGCCGTTTGCGGTGGAGATGCCGCAGCAGTATAACGAAGAAACCATTGCCGCGATGAACGAGTTTTATGCGATGAAAGCTCACCCGGAACAGCATAAGCGTTATTCATCTTTTGGCGACGCAGTGAACGATGATTCGGAAAACGACGGTCAGTAAAACAATTTTAATAATTCATAAATCCCCGCTCCCCTGCATTTTGCAGAACCTGAGCGGGGATTTTTTGTTTCAAGATGACAGGAGGAAATTATGGCAGTATTTCGTGTTGAAAAAACAAAAAACTATGC